>DAOUKB010000097.1:0-1512 GCA_034421855.1 Anaerolineales bacterium | reverse complement strand
GTGCGCACAGACGTGAAGCGGGCCTTGGCCGCCGACAGCCGCTGGCCCGGCACCCAGTTTCTGTGGGAAGTACATCCCTTCGCCGAATGGCTGGGGGAGCAGATGCACCGGCTGTTCCAGCGCAAGGAAGTACCCGTGGCGCGGCTGCAACACGGACTCGAAGCCGATGAATCCCTGTTCCTGTTTTTGGGCCGGATTCCCAACCAAGAGGGCTCCACGCTGCTGGACTCGTGGATCGGCGTGCACTTTCAGGGCAACACGTTTCAGGGTTATATGGATATCGATGCCGTATTGCAGACCACCGATCTCCGGCCCGATCGTCACGTGAACGCCGGCGAAGACCAGACAGGCGATCTGCAGCCGCTCGTAGCGGAAGCCGTGGCGCGCGCCCAGGAGCGCTTTCATGCCCAGGTCCAGACGTTGACCGACGAGATCGACGATCAGACGCTGGCAGAGAGCGAGAAGCTGGACCAACTGTGTGCCAAGCACTATGCCCGGATCGAGCGCAAGTATGCTCGGCGGACCGGGATCCAGCAGGTGAACGAGGCCGAACGGAAGCGGGAAGAGGAGACCGTCGAGCGTTGGCGAAACGAATTCTGGGACTGGTACGAACGCCTGCGCAAGACCGACGATCGGATTCATCCGCACTGTCGGCTGGTAGCCGTGCTGCAGGGCAGTTGAGACCGCCGCGAGGAGATAGGGAATGACGACTCTGGCCTTTCCGGGCATCACCAACGCCAACAGCTTCTTTTCGGATCACTACCTGGCGACGTTGTTCGACAGACACCGGCGGGAGTGGGAACGGCAAGCCGATCCCGATACGGAGAAGACGATCTCCTATCGTCGCCTGCAGACTCTGTTTCTGCGCAGTCGCAACGCCCTGCGGGAAGGACACCAGGAACGGACTCTGCCGACGGCGGCGGGAGAGTTTCAGCATGCCCTGCTGAACGCCTTGGGCTACGATCGCCGTTTCACCCAAGAGGTGGTGAACATACAGGGTCGACCCGTAGGGATACCGGTATTGGCACGGGTCGGACGCGGCGAAGACATGGATGCTTTGTGGATTCTGGAAATCCGCGAAGCCGGACGCTTCGAGCAATGGGGTCAGGATCCTCTCTCCCTTGCCTATGCTCCCGAGCTGTATCCTGCCCGCGAGCTGGCGTTGCCGGCAGCAGACACGACCGTACGGGTGGTGATCGACGGCGGCATCTTCAACGAACCGCGGCCCCCACGCTGGATTCTGGTGCTTTCCATGACTCAGATCGTGCTGCTGGATCGCTACAAGTGGGCGGACGAACGGTTGCTGTACTTCGAGTTGGAGACGGTTCTGACCCAGCCTGCGGCTGGGTCTTGGCAGTCCACGCGGGCCCTGCTGCATCGAGAATCCCTGGTGCCGCAAGGCGAAGCGCGCGGCATGGAACGGTTCGACGAGGAATCTCGCCTGCACGCTCACGGCGTATCGGCGGATCTGAAATATGCTCTGCGGGAAGCGGTGGAAATCCTGGGCAATGC
>DAOUKB010000096.1:0-107857 GCA_034421855.1 Anaerolineales bacterium | reverse complement strand
TCGCTTCGGCCTCAAGAGAAATTTCGCCGTCTCGGATGGCGACGGTGATCGTGGCGCCGGGTCCGAAAGTACCGTCCAAGACGTGATTGGCCAGGGGATCCATGACCCATTTCTGCAGGACGCGGCGTAGGGGTCGGGCTCCAAAAGCCGGATTGTAGCCTTTCTGCGTCAACCGATCTACGGCGTCGTGCGTATAGGTCAGATCCAGCTCTTGGTCCTGAATCAAGACTCGTAGCTCCTCCAATTGCTTCTCTACTATCTGCGCCACGCACGCTTTGTCCAGGGAGCGGAAAAACACGATGTCGTCGATACGATTCAGAAACTCGGGTCTGAAAGCCGCCCTCAGCTCCTGCACGACATCGGCACGACACTGGTCCATGTCGCCCTGAGCCTCCAGAATGCGTTGACTCCCGATGTTGCTGGTCATGATGATGACGGTGTTGCGAAAATCTACGTTGCGGCCTTGACCGTCCGTCAATCGCCCGTCATCCAACACTTGCAGGAGCACATTGCATATTTCGGGATGGGCCTTTTCAATTTCGTCCAATAGGATCAAGGCATAGGGCCGACGCCGTATGGCTTCCGTCAGCTGTCCTCCCTCTTCGTAACCCACATACCCGGGAGGCGCCCCTATGAGGCGCGCCACGGCATGGCGTTCCTGGAATTCGCTCATATCGATGCGTACCATGGCGTTTTCGCTGTCAAAGAGGAATTCGGCCAAAGTTTTGGCCAGTTCGGTTTTGCCTACGCCGGTAGGCCCCAGAAACAGAAAGCTGCCGATGGGCCGTTTGGGATTGCCCAATCGCGCGCGACTGCGTCTGATAGCCGCGGATACTATGCGCAGGGCTTCATGCTGGCCTTTGACGCGTTGCTCCAATTCGCTTTCCATACGCAACAGCTTCTGCCTTTCCCCCTCCATTAGGCGAGTGGCCGGAATTCCCGTCCACCTACTCACGACGAGCGCAATCTCGTCGACTCCCACTTCCTCCTTCAAAAGGGCTCCTTGCTCTTGTTTCGCCTGCAATTCCGCCTCGGCCGTCTGCAATTCGTGTTGCAGGTCCCGCAGACGCCCATAGCGGAGTTTGGCGGCTTTTTCGAGGTCGTAGTCCCGTTCGGCCCGCTCTATTTGCAGACGCAGGTCTTCCAGCTCCTCTTTCAGCGTGTGGACCCGCGTGATGGCGGTCTTTTCGGCTTCCCATCGGCATGCCAGTTGCGACCGCTCCACGTTGAGGGCCGCCAGTTCGCCCTCCAGCTTCTGCATCTGGCGCCGGCTCTTCTCGTCCTTTTCCTGGCGCAGAGCCTCGATCTCGATTTCGCGGCGAATGGTCTCCCGCTCCAATTCGTCCAGTTCCTGCGGCTTAGAGTCGATCTGCACCCGCAGCGCGCTCGCGGCTTCGTCCACCAGGTCGATGGCCTTGTCCGGCAGCCGCCGATCGGAAATGTAGCGCTGGCTTAGATTCACCGCAGCCAGGGTAGCGGCATCCGTAATCCTCACGCCGTGATGTACCTCGTACCGTTCTTTGAGGCCGCGCAGGATATTCACACTGTCTTCCATGGAAGGCTCGGATACGAAAACGGGTTGAAACCGGCGTTCCAAAGCCGCATCTTTTTCGATGTTCTCGCGAAATTCGTCCAGCGTGGTGGCGCCGATGGCATGCAGATCGCCCCGTGCCAACATGGGTTTGAGCATGTTGCCCGCATCCAAGGCTCCTTCGGCGGCGCCCGCACCCACCAAGACATGAATCTCGTCGATGAACAG
The DNA here is from genome assembly GCA_034421855.1 of Anaerolineales bacterium. GTDB lineage: Bacteria > Chloroflexota > Anaerolineae > Caldilineales > Caldilineaceae > Bin34. Next base: position 106,098 of record DAOUKB010000096.1, on the reverse strand, counting down.
CAGGACGTTGCCCATGGCCGCCTTCACTTCGTGCAAGACTGCTTTCAAGCGTTCTTCAAATTCCCCGCGATACTTGGCTCCCGCCACCATGGCTCCCAAGTCCAGCGAAATGATGCGTTTGTCGTTGAGCGAGGACGGAACGTCCCCCTGGACGATCCGCTGGGCCAACCCTTCGGCAATGGCGGTTTTGCCCACGCCGGGTTCGCCAATCAGTATGGGATTGTTTTTGGAGCGTCGACTCAAGATCTGTATGACTCTGCGGATTTCCTCGTCGCGGCCAATCACCGGATCCAGATCGCCTTTCCGGGCTGCCTCCACCAGATCCGTGCCGTATTTGGTCAGGGCTTCATAGCTGTCTTCCGGATTGTCGCTCGTTACCCGCTGGCGGCCGCGTACGCTGGCCAATGCCGCCAGAATGGCAGCATAGGACATGCCGTTTGCGGTCAGGAGCTCTTCGGTCGCTTTCCCAGAGGACGTAGCCGCGGCGAGCAGAATATGCTCGGTAGAGACATATTCGTCTTTCATGTCATGGGCGATCTTGGCGGCTTCGTCCAGAACGGCCGCCGCATCTGGGCTTAGACCAGGTTGCACGGCAGTACCTGTGCGGGCCTTTCGGGCCAACGCCTGAGCCAGCGATTTCTCCAGTCCTCCCAGATTCCCGTCGATACGCAAGAGCACCGAGGGCACAATCCCGTCCTCTTGCGTAATCAATGCCTGCAATAGATGCTCCGGGTCTATCGTCGAGTGGCGGTGCTCCCTGGCTACGCCTTGGGCAGCTATGACGGCTTGCTGTGCTTTTTGCGTGTATCTTTCCATGTTCATGGTGGTTTTTCCTGCAATATGTTTCTTGTATACACGGATCGTAGGAACGCCACATCAGCGAAGCGTTAGATTTATGGAAGAGATACATGAGACGCGGCGACGGCACGGTCTGCGGGTTCGCCGTCGGACGGCTTTGCACCTGCCGAGGACCGACCCGCAATCTCTGGCCGACTGTTGCCTACGAAAACCTGATACAACGTCTGTCCGCCGTCTCGGCAGGGGAAGCACAGACTAGGCCTAGAGCGGCGTGGCGCGTTCAAAGCATTCGAGGGAACGAGCAGCGGAGTCGACGACCGGCTGGCGGCTCTGCCGCCGTGCCGGAGTTTGTCCGCCAGCCTGTACGATCAAGCCGTAAAGTCTAGACGGACGAAGCCTGGACCTACCCAGACATGTCCATGCCGCCGGCATGCACGCTCGGTGCTCGGGCGTCGCATACTCGGCGCGGGGGAGTATATGCGGGCACAAGCGCATGTACACGGCCTGGCGTCGTCTGGGCGCCGCTCGCGCGCGTATGACGACGCATTGCATCCCCTGGGTGTAGGTGTGTCAAACATAGGCGCCGGCACGTGCACGAGGGCGCCGGACGCCAGACCCCCAAGAGCCCATGCCAGCAGTTGGCTCCGGGGAAATGGACCCTTACCTGTCGCATCGAGTTCCGATTCACACGCGCTGCGGGTTCCTTGCGGGCTTCTTCCTGGGCGGGCCGGCGTAGGGGTTGCTCGGGTTGTTCCATCTCCGAAAATTTGCATCCATCCCGGCCCACGGACCTCGGAACACGGCCTGTCGGCACCGGCTGGCTCCTCGATCTGTTGTGCCATACTCCCCCTCAGTCCCGCTCGGCATGGCCGCCCAGCGCAAACTCGCCGCTGCGGATGTTGATAATGGCGGGTCAGGCCGTTATACTGGGTTGCCTGCGGGTCGCCCGCGGCGACTTGGCGTGGCCCTAGGGGGTAATTCAGGAGTACGATCGTGGACGCTTTTGTCATCAATGCCGAACCCCGCACCCGCATCGGGCGGGGGTTGGGCCATTTGCGCCGCCAAGGCTTGACTCCCCTTACGCTGTACGGGAAAACCGTCGCCCAGCGTTCGCTGCAGGCGGACACGCGGGCTTTGGAACGCGTCGTACAGGCCAGCGGCATGTCCCAGCTGGTGGAAGTGCGCATCGGCGATGTGGCGGTGCAAGTGCTGTTGCGTGAGGTGCAGCGCCACCCGGTTCAGCACACCCTGCTGCACGTGGATGCGTACGCTCTGCAAATGGACGAGAAGCAGGCTCTGCAGATTCCGTTGCACCTGACGGGACGGCTCAGTACCGAGATTCCCTCCGAATACATCGTGATCCAGAACCTGGATCACATCATGGTCGAGACTCTCCCGGACCGCATTCCCGACGCGTTGGAAGTGGACCTCTCTTTGCTGACCCTGGAACACAACATTCAAGTCAGCGATCTGACCGTTCTGGAAGGTGTGGACTTCTTGCAAGACGCCGACGAGGTCATTGCCAGTCTGTCCCGCACGGGCACAGAAGATGAAGATACCGTCGCCGAAGAGATGCTGGGCGAGGAAGTGCCGCCGCAACCCGTGGACAGCCCGGACGCGGCCGCCGAAATCGAGGAGTAGTCCTACCCCCGCGGCGCGGCGACCTTATTGCTGCGCGGCGGGCGGTACCAACGGTTCCACCAGAAACTGCAGGGGATCCACCGGGACGCCTTGGACCCGCAGCTCCCAGTGCAGATGCGCGCCGGTACTGATGCCGGAATTGCCTACCAGACCGATCGCCTGGCCGGCTTGTACTACGTCCCCCGGAGCGACCAGCGCTCGGCTCAAATGCCAGTAACCGGTCAGTACCCCTTGACCATGATCGACGACCAGGACCCGTCCTTTGGTCAGGAGTTCGTCGGCCAAGACGACGGTACCGGCGGCGGCGGCCAGGACCTGTGAACCCAGCACCGCGGCGTAATCGTGCCCTGAATGAAAGTTGTAGGGGTACGGAAAGGCGGAGACGTAGGTACGCCGCGCGCCGAAAGGCGAGGAAGTGAGGAATTCGGGGGCCACGGGACGTTGCCAGCCCGACGCGGGCCAGGGGCCGGGACTGAATATATTCCAGACTCGGTTCAGGATGTCCTGTTCCGCCTGCAGCTCCTCCGCATTCAGTCGTTCCGCGATCTCCGGCGGTATCTTGATGGTTTCGGACTTGTAAGAATGAGGCGCAAAGACTTCGTTGCGGATTTCGCCTGCTACCCTGACGCCTTGACGGTTGACATAACTTAAGTGCAGCGGCCGCAAGGCGGGGATTGCCAATGGATGGACCGGCAACGGAGCCAGAAAGCGTTGCTCCGGCTGGATGCCGGCGGCCGCTATGGGAGACATGCGGATGATCTTGCCGTGCCACGCCAGCGTGGGACTCAAGCCTTTGGGCAAGGCGACGGCGACAAATCCGGTTGTCCCCTGCGCTATCAACGGAGAAAGGTACTCCACCTGCATCTGGCCGAGGGTCAGCCGGGACGTAGTCCGGACCGGTACGGGGACCCGCACCGGTTGTCCCGGGAAAAGCCGTTCGTCCAGAGCCATGCGATTCATATCGGACAGCAGGGGTCCCGGCAGATCCAGTTCGGCGGCCACCATGGCCAGGCTCTGCCCTGGAGCCGCCGCGTGCCGCGTCACGCGGACATGGCCTTGGGCCACGGCGATGTCTATCGGGATCGGCAGAATTACGACCTGTTCCGCTTTCAGCTTTTGATCCGCGTCCAGATTGTTCAGGGATTCGGCCCGCGACAAATCCGCTTCGTAAAAAGAGGCCAGGGCGGACAGAGTCTGTGCCTGCCCCGGGACCAGCATCAAGTGATAGACGGGCTCCGGCTCTTGGGCCAGACTCGATGCGGCCAGCCCCAGCCAAGCCAGCAGTACGGCCAGAGACAGGCTGCCGGCTCGTAGCGCGTGCCGCTGATGCCGGCAGCCCCATGTCTGCCGAAGCGGTACCCGGGGCGGGTAGGGGAGAGATTCCGCCCGGGATTTAGGGCAGCGCCGCTTCCGCAACCCTGCCCACGGCGCCGATGTAAGGCAGATTGCGAAACAACTGTTGGTGATCCAAGCCATATCCCACCACGAACACGTCGGGAATTTTGAAGCCGTACCAGTCCACGGGCCAGCTGTCCGGGCCTCGATCCTTGTACAGCAAGGAAACATAGCGCATCGAAGCCGGCTTCAGGACTTTGGCCTGCTGCTCGATATGGGCCAACGTGGTGCCGCTGTCCACAATGTCCTCGACCACGAGCACGTCCTTGCCTTCCAGAGCCAGCCCCGGGGGCCAATACAATCGCACGGTCCCGGACGAGACCATGCTGTTGCCGTAGCTGCTGGCATTGATGAATTCGACCTGCGGATGGATGGTCATGTTGCGGAGCAGGTCGGCCGCGAAGATGAAACTGCCTTTCAGCAGCGGCACCACCACCAGTTCTTTGTCCGCATAGGCTCGCGAGATCTCAGCCCCTATCTCTTGGACACGGGCTTGAATCTCCCCGGCCGGGATCAAAACCTCGACATTGGCCAGGAATTCTTCGGCTTCACCGGCAGCAAAGCTCTCGTCGCGGATAGCGGCGGCCTCTTACAGAACTTGATTTCAACGCAGAGCCCGGAATCGGCCTGCCGACTCGTTCTTGAATCTAATGCAAAACCTCCGAATTCTCCATATGGTCAGAAGGGCCGGGTTTCCTGTCGGCGCTGCAGCATTCCCCAGCAGTGGAGAAATTCGCTGAGCATCATGGCGGTGGCGCCCCAGATCTGATGCGGTCCGAACTGATAGTAGGGAACTTCGATGTCCTGTCCCCGGATCTTCCAGACGTCTCGCCGAATCCACTGGGGATCCAGCAGCAAATCCAGGGGCAAAGGCAACACCTCGGCGACTTCGGAGGCTGCCGGTCGAAACTGCACGGTACCGTCGACCCAGCCGATATAGGGCGTGACTTCGTACCGACTATTGGGGATGAAGATGGAGGGCAGGACACCGATGCGCTGCACGCCGTTCCGGGCCACTCCCACCTCCTCCTCGGACTCCCGCGTAGCAGTATGCCAGAGGTCCGTGTCGCCCGGTTCGCTGCGCCCCCCAGGCAGAGCAATCTGGCCGCTGTGCGGCCCCTCGTAACGGGAGCGCACGATCAACGGCATGTGCCACGCGTTCTGCTCCCGATAGAGTAGCATCAGCACGCCCGCCGTACGGATTGCGCGGTCCTCTGCCATGAGATTGTTGCGGCGCTGGCTGGGAGCCATGGCTTGCCTGATTTCCGGTCCTGGCAGGTGGTGTTGCAGTGCTGCGGCCAATTGGCGCATGGCGTCAGGGATGGGCATGGCTCTGATTCGGCGTCGTCAGAGGTTCCTTTTGCCAGACGAGGCGCATGGCGTGACGGGTTTGGGGCCGCAACGCGAAGCGCCGATCCAAGTGCAGCCCGCACAGCCAGAAAGGTAAGCCGCTTTCCGCATAAAGCGTAGGCCACAATCCCTGAAGCGCGGGGTGAATCTTGCGGTCCCGTAGAATGTGCTGCAAGGATTTGCTCCGGCCATGCATGCCCATGGGTTGCATACGGCTGTGCGGCAAGGGGGCGGCCAAGGTCAGGCGGCCGGCTCGGCGCCACGTCTCCAAGGGTACCATGGTAGCCCAGACGCGTCGCACCGGTCGGGTCGGCAAGACTATGGGTGCGTCTTGCCGCAGCACAGTCACGCGCAGCACCCATCTCTGGGTCGGATCGGCAGCGGGCAGAGAGCAGAACTCGTGCCGTCCGTCTGGTGCGGAGGTGGCTGTCCAATCTTCTGTACCCAGCAACGGCAGATCCAAGGGAAAAGGATTGATCCCCCATCGGTGCAGGCTGACGATACCGCCGCCGGCCGCCCGTTCCATGGCCGCCCGGGGCGCTCTGGCCCAGAGCGACCAGGCCGTCTGTCCGAACCAACGCCAAGGCCCGCCCGTCTTTTCCCGGCTACATAGCGTGCCATTGAGATTGTCTAGGCGTTGGGTGGAAATGCCCTGGCCGTCCGGTTGCACATGCCGCAAGGCCGCGTGCAGCACGCCTTTCTGCTGCCACTGCGGCAGCTCTTGGAACCGGGTCTGGTCCAGCAGTACGACGCCCCGCAAGGGGGTCTGTCTGTCTGCCGGCCGTGGGTCCAGCGCCGACAGGGTCTCGCGGTGCGAAGACAAAACGGCTTCGATCTCCGCAGTCCATTCCAGGCTCTGGCGGGCCAGATTGGGGACGAATCGGCGGTTCAGTTCCTGCAGAGCGGGCACCAGCTGGTGTCGAACGCGATTACGCGTAAACGAGAGGTTGCGATTGGACGGATCTTCCCGCCATTCCTGTCCCAGTCGCCGCAATTGCGCTTCGATGCGGGGCCGGTCCCATGCGAGCAAGGGGCGAAACAGATGTATGCGGGCGGTCTGCCGCGACGCTTCGAGCGCGAACAGAGGAGCCGCCAGAGTCTGCCAGCTCTGGATGCCGCGCAGCCCGTAGAGATGCGCGCCGCGCACCAGATTCAGCAAGAGGGTTTCTACCTGGTCCCCCGCGTGGTGACCGGTCGCCAATACCGGTATGCGGTCGGGACCGGCCAAGGCCAGGGCCTGGACGGAAAGCCAGCGATACCGTCCGCGACGGAGTTCGCTGGGCAGGTTGGACCGAAAACTCGTCTGCCGCTCCGCCGCGGTCAGCGTATGGCGGTGAAAGGGCAGATTCAAAGTCGCGGCCAGCTCTTCCACAAATGCGGCGTCTCGCCGGCTGTCGGGTCGCAGGCCGTGGTCTACGTGCAGAACGTGCAGCTCCAATTCCCCGTGTCCTTGCGCTGCCACGAGAGCCCGCAGCAGAAAGCAGCTGTCTGCTCCCCCGCTGACGCTGGCGGCCACCAGCGGCGGCGGCCGGGTCTGGGGCGCCGTCTGTCCCAGCGCCCGGACGATCTGACGGGCCAGGGTTTCGAATTGCGGAGCAGACACGTCTTGGGGCGACACGGCGGGGTCTTGGTACCGAGGGAAGCTTGATGCGGTAATTCTACGGCCAGACCGGCGGCGCGTGGGTCGCAAGTCCCCGTAAAATCAGGAGGCCCAGCGCCTTGCTGCTCGACCTGGGCGACGTAATCCCCGTGATATACTGAGCGCGATGCCCATCGGTGGGTCTGGTGCTGGAGGCGCCGGCCTGTGGCGACCGACCAACTCCGTTCAGCCCTGCTTGGAATACCTCGCGACCCTACACTATATAAGGGGAGACCGGTCGGGTGTTCAACCCCATTGATTGGTTCTTAGGTCTATTCTCCTTCGACATTGGCATCGATCTGGGCACAGCGAATACGTTAGTCCATGTGATTCGGCGTGGCATCGTGATCGACGAACCCTCGGTCGTGGCCATCGACCGCACCTCGCAGCAGCGCACCCGGGTACGCGCCATCGGTACGCAGGCCAAGGAAATGGTAGGCCGCACGCCCGACCACATCATGGCCGTCCGGCCGTTGCAGGACGGAGTCATCTCGGATTTCGACGTGACCGAGAAGATGATCCATCATTTTATCGGGCGCATTCACGGCAACCGCATTATGGGGGGAGCCAGACCGCGCGTGGTCATCGGCATTCCCTCGGGAGTCACGGAGGTGGAGACGCGGGCGGTGCGCGAAGCCGTGCTGAGTGCAGGGGCCCGTGAGGTGCAGCTGGTGGAAGAACCGCTGGCGGCGGCGATCGGAGCGGGTCTGCCGGTCGCGGAAGCGGTCGGGTCCATGATCGTGGACATTGGCGGCGGCACCACGGAGGTGGCGGTGCTTTCTCTGGGCGGCATAGTGGTCTCCCGTTCCATACGGGTCGCCGGAGACGAATTGAACCAGGACATCAGCGTTTTTGCGCGGCAAAAATACAATCTGCTGATCGGCGAAAGCATGGCGGAGCGCTGCAAGATCGAATTGGGTTCCGCCTATCCGCTGGAACAGGAACGCACCATGTTTCTGCGCGGCCGCAACCTCATCACCGGCTTGCCCGAGGCGGTGGAAGTGAGTTCCATCGAGGTGCGAGACGCCCTCTCCGCCAGCCTGGAAGTCATCGTGGAAGCCGTCCGCAACACCTTGGACGAGACGCCCCCGGAACTGGTGGCGGATCTGATGGAGCACGGCATCGTGCTGGCCGGCGGCGGAGCTTTGTTGCAGGGTCTGGCCCAACGCGTGCAGGACGAGACGCGCATCAACGTATACGTGGCGGACGAGCCCCTGACTTCGGTCGTATTGGGAACCGGTATGATTCTGGAGAGACCCGACTACTATCGTGATACGCTGACCAGCGTCCGCCGCCGCGGCATTCGCTGAGTTGTATGCTGTCGGCATCTCGTCCGGACCTCTACCTTGTCCGTTTGCTTGTCGGCTGATGCGCCCTCGCTCCCTGTCTGATCTGAGTCTGCTGCTGCTCACGCTGCTGCTGGCCTCCGGTTTGCTGTGGGCCATGCAGCGCTCGGGGCAATTGGCTCTCCTTACGCGGGGGCTGTCCCAGATCGCTTCTCCCCTGCAGTGGCGCCTCAGCATGGAAACATTGCGCTTGCCCAAAGTGTTTGGGCAGATTGCGCAGACCCAGCTGACCCGGGAAGACCATCTGGCCTTGCAGGCGGAGAACCAGCGGCTCGCCGCGGAAAACATGGTGCTCCAAGAGGTTCTGCGGGAGAACGAAAGTCTGCGCTCGCAGCTCGGATACGTCGCCCTCAATCCCCGCTTCACCTTTGTCGGGGCCTACGTGGTAGGGCAGGTGCTGGGACATGATCCGCACAGCTTTCTCGACTACATTCTGATCGGAGTCGGGATTCCCGAGGGTCTCGAAGTAGGCATGCCGGTGGTGACTCCTTGGGGACTGGTAGGCCGCATCGCCGAGGTGGGCCCGCATACCTCCCGGGTGCTGCTGATTCAGGACGTCTCCAGTTCCGTGAGCGGCCTCATGCAGAGCAGTCGGGTCAATGGCCAAGTGGTCGGCACCCCCGGCGGTGGCCTGCGGATGCAGTTCTTGACTTCCTCGGATCCGGTGGCGGTGGGAGACAGCGTAGTCACATCGCGTCTGAGCGTCAGCGTGCCCCCCGGCATTCCGATCGGTACCGTATTGTCTCTGGAGGAACAGCGCAACTCCACGATCATCTATGCGCCGCTGCGCCCGGCCGTGGATTTCGCGCGCTTGGAAGAAGTGATGGTCGTCACCAGCTACTCGACCCACGACGAAACTCCCGTGCGGACGACACGCTCCGAAGACGGCGCCTGAGCGGAATGCCGGGGATCCATGCAACCACAGGTGCTCGTCAACCCTGTCCTGCTGCTCCTGCTGTTTCCGGCTTTGGGCCTGCTGGCCATGCTGCAGGGCACGCTGGGCCAGCAGCTGGCGCTGTTTCAGGTCAAACCCAATTTCGTGCTGCTGCTCGTCTTGGTCTGGACCGTCATGCGGGGCCGCCGGGAAGGCATGGTGGTGGCTTTCGTGGGCGGATTTTGGCTGGATTTTTTGGCTTTGGGTACTCTGGGCATCTCCAGCGTGGCCTTGATTGCCGCCTCGTACTTGGCCGGTACCGGCCGGCGCGGGGTCGTGATCACCCATCCTTTGATCCCTTTGTGGACGGCCGTCGTCGGCACCTCCGCGTATACCCTCACGTTTCATCTGCTGCTGGCCTTGACCCAAGGCACCTGGGTGTGGCTCTGGGAACTGCGCGCCCACTGGTACACGGCATTGCTCTACCAGTCCGGGCTCATGTTTTTGTTCGTCCCGTTGTGGTATTACGGCCCGCAGCGGCTGTCTCCCGAAACCATCCATGTGGGATAGTCCGGACCGAGTCGAACATTCCCTGATTCTCAAGTGGGGCATTCGGTTCTGCATCGCCGTCGCCCTGCTCTTCCTGCTGGGGCGTCTTTTCCAGCTGCAGGTGCTGAAGCACGACACCTACGTCGCGCTGGCGGATTCCAACCGCCTGCGGGAGATTTCCGTGCCGGCCCCGCGCGGGCTGGTGTTCGACCGCAACGGAACCCTCTTGGCGCGCAACCGGCCCGTGTACCAATTGGCCATAGTGCCCGGAGAATTACCGGACGACGACGTGGAAACGGACGCGATCGACGAGGAATACGCGGCCATTCTCGACATCCTCGCCGCTATGGACGTCGGGAACGACCGGGATGCCGCGGTGCGTATACAGACCACTTTCTTCCGATATCTGCAAGCGCAAGACTACCTGAAGGCCTTGCAACGCGTGAATGCCCCCGTAGCCCTCCTCATACCGGAGCCGTCCCCCAGTCTGTCGCTGGCGGCCACGCTCGAGGACGTCGTGCCGTTGCCGGATCTCGAGCAGCCGACGACCATGGAGGGACTGGCCGCCTTGATCCAAGATCTGGTGCAGCAGCGGCAGCACGGCAATGCTTCGGCGCCTATTCCCATTCTCAGCTATGCGCATCGGGACGACGTCTTTGCGGTGGCCGAACAGGGCTTTCGCCTGCCCGGCATGCGGGTGCTGGAAACATCGGTCCGGGAATACGTCTACGGGGAGATGGTCAGTCACGTCCTGGGCTTCATGGGCCCCATCCCCGTCAAGGCTATTGCCGAATATCTGGAAGCCGGGTATCTGTTGGAAGAGGAAATCGGGCTTTCCGGCATCGAGGCTTGGTATCAAGACAATCTGCGCGGCATTCCGGGCCTCAAGACTATCGAAGTGGATATCTTCGGCCAAGAGCGGCGCACCGTCGGCGAAATGCAAAAGGCCGTTCCGGGGCAGGATATCTCGTTGACCCTGGATGTGAACCTGCAGCAGATCATGTTCAACGCCCTGTGGGACATGGTGGCCCTGAAGAATGCAGAGAGCGCCGTCGCCGTCGCCATGGATCCGCGCAACGGCCAGGTCTTGGGCATGGTCAGTCTGCCGTCCTTCGACAACAACGTCTTTTCGGGAGGTCTGCGGGAAGGATACGTCCGCATCGTCCAGGACGAACGGCGTCCCCTCATCAATTATGCGATAGGGGGCCTGTACCCGCCGGGCTCCACCTTCAAGATCGTGACGGCCTTGGCGGGTTTGGAGGAGCAGGTGATTGGCCCGCGTACGATCATCGTAGACCACGGTCCCATCTATCTGCCCAACCGCTTCGCCCCCGACGACCCGGCCTTGGCGCAGGAATTCGTGAGCTGGAATCATGCCCGAGGATTCAATCACGGCTCTCTGACCCTGCGGCGCGCCCTGGCGGTTTCCAACGACATTTACTTCTATCAAGTCGGCGGCGGCTACCCCGGTTCCTTTATCGGCCTGCAACAGTCCCAACTCGTGGGCTGGGCGCAGAAACTGGGCTACGGCGAAGTCAGCGGCATCGACTTGCCTGGGGAAGTCAGCTTCCCCGTACCGGACGATCAATGGAAGCGCAACATCTGGGCCAGCAGCTGGGTGACGGGCGACAGCTACAACATGGCGATCGGGCAGGGCTACATGTTGGCTACGCCGTTGCAGGTATTGCAGTCTGTGGTGCCCATTGCCAACGGGGGCACTTTGTATCGACCGCAACTGGCTTTGCGCATCGTGGACTCGGACAGCGGCCGCATTATGCAGGAATTCGTGCCGGAGACGATCCGGAGCTTGAACGTCGATCCGGCTTCCCTTGCGGAGATTCGGCAAGGCATGCGGGATGTCGTGAATACCAGCTACGGCACGGCCCCGCGGGGCCAAATTCTCGGGGTGACCGTGGCGGGCAAGACCGGCACGGCAGAATACTGCGAATACGATCGGGACCTGCAGGATTGCGTCAGAGACGAGGAAGGCAATTTGCCTACCCATGCCTCTTATCTGGCCTTCGCGCCGTTTCGAGATCCGAAAATCGCGGTCTTGGTGTTTGTATACGGCGGCGGCGAAGGGTCCGATTCGGCGGTGCCGGTGGCTTCGGAAATTCTGAACGCGTACTTCCTCTTGCAGGCATCGGCCGAACCGACCTCTTGAACCCAAGCCTATGTATTACGCCACGCACCGCCGGCTGACCTTCGCCAATCTGGATTGGTGGCTGGTTCTCGCCTTGATCTGCCTCGCGGCCTTCGGCGTGGCCATGATTTACAGCGCGACGCATGGCGTCGTGGATCCGGTAGTCCGTACCCGCTGGCAGGCGCAGTTCGTTTTCTTGCTGATCGGCATCGTGGCTTTCGGCGTGGGTTCTCTTTTCGACTACCGGTTGCTGGGCATTCTGGGCATCCCCTCGTTCGTGATCTTCTTGGCCATGCTGGTGTTGGTGGAACTCAACGGGGTGGAACTCAACGGCGCGCGCCGCTGGCTCCGGATCGCCAATACCAACGTGCAGCCCACGGAGGCCGGCAAGTTCCTGTTGATTGTGATCATGGCTTGGTTTCTGAGCCGTTTCTACACGGAACGCAAGCGGCTGCCGGTGTTGTTGCTGGGCATGGTCGTCATGGCCGTCCCGCTCTTCCTGGTGTATCGCCAGCCGGATCTGGGCATGGCGGTAACCCTGTCGTTCATTATCGGGGCTATGATCCTGATGAGCGGTCTGCCCTGGTCGCAGGCCTTGCTCTTGGCGGGTATAGGGCTGGCCGGTCTGCCTTGGATCTATATCTCCTTGCAGCAGTACATGCTGGACCGGCTGACCATGTTCCTGAATCCTGCCGGGAATGCGGATGCCGCTTTCAACGTGGAGCAGGCTCTGATCGGGGTAGGCAACGGCGGTCTGACCGGCAAGGGTTGGCTGGAAGGCACCCAAAGCCAGCTCTTTTTCCTGCGCGTGCGCCACACGGACTTCATTTTCAGCGTAATCGCCGAAGAATTCGGCTTTCTCGGGTGCGCCTTGTTCCTGGGGGTGATCGGTTTCGTACTCTTCCGCTTGGCGCGTACCATGGACCAGGCGGAGGACGAATTTGGGCGGTTGCTCGTAGGGGGGGTCGGCGCGCTGGTCCTCTTTCAGGTGTTCATCAACGTAGGCATGAATCTGCGGGTCGTGCCGGTGACCGGCATGACTTTGCCCCTGGTCAGTTCGGGCGGCAGCAGTCTGATTTCCATGATGTTTGCCTTAGGTCTGACCCAGAGCATCAATCTCCGCCGATCCGTCTAGCGCGGCGGCGACCGTCCGGCTCCCGCCTCCACCCACTCCGGCAGCGCGGCGCCGGCCTGCGGACACCCGCGGCGGGGGAGTCCGCAGACGACAATCCGGGATTGTCGGTGCGGGAAGTTCGGTATGGGAATCGCAAGCGTCGCCTTTACTTTTTGTGCCTGTTTTGGGTAACATGTGGACTGCAGGTCGACCATCTAGGAGGCAATCATGAGCGACAAGCAATACAAGGTGTCCATCGAATTCTGCATGAGGTGAAACTACGCGCCCATGACGGCCCGTGCGGCCGAAGAACTCTTCTCGGCCTTCAAAGGCCAGATCGAAAGCATGAATTTGATCGCGTCTGGCGGGGGACGTTTCGAAGTCGAGGTCGATGGCGACCTGATTTATTCGAAAGCGGCCAACGGCAGACACGCCAACGAAGGCGAACTGCGGGATCTGTTTGCCGAGAAAACCGGCTTGGCCCCGATTGCAGGGTAACCCTCGGATCCGAGGGGCGGGGCGGCGACTCCTGAAACCGACGCAGCCCGCGCCGCCTCACGATAGGGGCTCCGCCGCGAGCCCCTTGTTCAGCCGCCTCCGGGCGGCTGAATGCTGTGGGGAAGACCCGACGCGCGGGACAAGCGGGCCGCCGCGACCTCAGAGGGCCAGCAACTGCAACCAGAAGGAGGGAAAGAACCCGATGACCAGCACCATGAGGCCGGCCGCGGCCACGCCCAGATAGAGACCCCGCGTGCTTTGGGTCGTCGGCAACGGTTTCTCGTCCCCACGGAAGTACATGGTGACGATGACCCTGAGGTAGTAGTAGGCGCTGACGGCGCTGTTGAGCACCATGGCTACGGCCAACCACACGAAGCCGCCGGCGACGATGGCGCGGAAGAGCAGAAACTTGCCGAAGAACCCGGCCAACGGCGGAATGCCGCTCAGACTGAACAGGAACAGAGCCATGAACCCGGCCAGCAGGGGGATCTTCCGGCCCGCTCCGCGCAGTTGGCTGCGTTCGATGTCGGTCTCGGCGGTCTGCTCGATGGCGACGATGATGATGAAGGCCCCGACGTTCATAAAGGCGTAGGCGAACAGGTAAAAGAGGGCGCCGTCGACCGCATCCGCCGTGCCCGGCACCAAGCCCGCCAGCAGATAGCCGGCATGCGCGATGCCGGAATACCCCAACATGCGTTTGAGACTGGTCTGACTCAGGGCCGTCAGGTTGCCTACCGTCATGGTCAGCACGGCCAGAATCGTCAGCACGGCGGCGCTTGCGGTCCAGGTCGTCGGCAGCGCCAGTACAAACAGGCGGATCAAGGCGCCGAACATCGCGGTCTTGGTCCCTACGCTCATGAAGGCCGTAACCGTGGTGGGCGCGCCTTGGTAGACATCCGGGGTCCACATGTGAAACGGCACCACGCTGAGCTTGAAGCCGAAGCCCACCAGCAGCAGCGGTACGCCCACAAACAGCAGCAACGGCGGGTTCTCCGTGCCCTGGGAGTCGAGGAAGGAGGCCATTTCGGCCAGGTTGATGGTGCCGGTGGCTCCGTAGACGAGGGCTCCCCCGTAGACGAAAAAGGCAGACGCGAACGCACTCAACAGGAAGTATTTCATGCTGGCCTCGGTGCTGTGCGGGTTCTCGCGGAACATGCCGGCCAGCAAGATGAGACTCAGGGAGAAGGTTTCCAAGGCCAGAAAGAGCATCATCAGATCCGCGGCCATGGCCATGGCCATCATGGCGCCGGCACAGATCAGCAGGAGGGTGTAGTACTCTCCGGTCTGGTGCGTAAAGGACGGCACGTAGCGGGATCCGATCAGAAGCACCAACGCGGTCGTGACCAATACCACCAGCCGGACGGCGAACGTCAGCGTGTCCGCTACCGCAGAGGTCTGGAACATCAGGACCCGTCCGTCCTCCGGGACGGCGAACGTCAGGACCGCGGCCACCGCCACCGCGGTCAGACTGAGAGCGCTCAGAACCGTCGAATCGCGGGTCGGGGAGCCGGTGGTCCGCCGGAACAGGTCCACCAGCAGCACCAAAACGGCGCCGCCGAAGACGGCTATCTCAGGCAAAACCGCGCTGTAGGTGAGATTCACGAATACCCTCCCCGCCGTCTTCCGGGAGCCTTACCCCTGGGGCAGCCACAGTTCTACGGCCGGCACGATTTTGTCCAGCAGCAGATTAGGAAAGAGGCCGATTACGAAGCACATTACGACCAGGGGCACCAGCATGGACAATTCCTGACTGTTCAGGTCCGGCAGGACGTCCGCGCGGTTTTCCTGATGCACGATTTCGCCCTGGGCCAACCGGCGGTAGGCCGTGAGCAGATACCAAGCCGCCAACACCACGCCGAGGCTGGCCACCAGGGCGTACCAGGGATTAAAGGCGTAGGTCCCCATCAAGATGCTGAATTCGCCGACGAAGCCGTTCAGCCCGGGCAATCCCGCGCTGCTCATGGCGACGATCAGAAAGAAGGCGCAGTACACCGGAATGCTGTGCCACAAACCGCCGAAGTCGGCGAAATTGCGAGTATGACGCCGTTCGTACAAGAACCCTACCAGGAGAAAAAGCGCCCCCGTGCTCAAGCCGTGATTGACCATCTGCAGCACGGCTCCGCTCGCGCCCTGCGTGTTGAAGACGAAGAAGCCCAGCACGACGAAGCCCATATGCGCCACGGAGCTGTAGGCCACTAGACTTTTCACGTCCCTCTGCTTCAGAGCCACCAAGCCGCCATAGACGATGCCCGCCAAGGCCAGCAGCACGACGTACCCCAACAACTCCGCCGCCGCCGTCGGGAAGAAGGGAATGGCCAAGCGGAAAATCCCGTAGGCGCCCATCTTGAGGAGCAGGCTGGCCAGTATGATGCTGCCGGCGGTCGGAGCCTGGACATGGGCGTCCGGCAGCCAGGTATGAAAGGGGAAAAGGGGAATCTTGACCGCAAAAGCCACCGCGAAAGTCAGGAAGCCCAGCCTCTGGAAACCCAGGCCGGCCGTAGCCGGCAACACGCGGGTGATCTCCGGAATGCTGAAAGTGCCGGTCAGCACGTACACGCCGACCACCGCCACCAGCATGCAGGCGGAACCCAGCAAAGTGTACATCACGAACTTGATCGCCGCGTACTCCCGGTTTTCGCTGCCCCACTGGCCGATCAGGAAATACATGGGGATCAGGGTGAACTCGAAGAAGACGAAGAAAAGCACCAGATCGAGAGCCAGGAAGACCCCGATCAAGGCGGTCTCCATCAGCAGCAACAGGATCAGGTGCTGACCGATGCGGTCGGTCACGTAGAGATTGCTGAACGCCACGGCAATGGGCATCATGAACGTGGTCAGCAGCACCAGCCACAGGCTGACGCCGTCCACGCCCAGATGGAACGCGAGCCCGATTTCCGGAAACCAGTCGAACCGTACTTCGCGGGCGAAGCCCCCGGGCACCGCGGGATTCCAGTCGACCAGCAGGAACAGACTGACCACAAAAGCCGTCAAGGAAACCGCCAAGGCTCCGACTTTGCGGAACATTTCGTCCCGCACGGCAAAAAGCGCCAGCGCACCGCACAGCGGCAGGAACGTGACGAGGGTCAGAAGATCGAACATGGGAACCCCGCGGCGCAGGTTGAAGGGAGCCTAGGACGCAAACCAGAAGTACGCCACCATCAAAGCGGCTCCGACAAAGACGCTGAAGGCGTAGGTGGGCACCAAGCCGTCGTTGAGCCGCCGCAGATGCCGACTCCAAGCCAGGACGGTCTCCGCGCTCCAGTTCACCGCGCGGTCGATGCCCTGCCGGTCCACCGCGGTGGTCAGCCAGCGGCTGAGCCTGTGGCTGCTGCGCAACAACTGCTGGTCGTACAAGGCGTCGACGTACCAGCGCTGTTGGGCCAGTTTGGCCAGCGGCTTGAGGGTGGCTCGCACGGAGTCCACCCAAGCCGTCCGCCGGTGATAGGCGCTCCAGGTCAGACGGGCGCCCCCGACGGCGACGACCGCGCTGACGACCAGCAACGAAATTTCCAGTGAGGCGCCGGGGGGTTCCAGTTCGCCCACTACCGGAGCCAAGGCGTACTCCAAGGTCAGCACGCGCGGCAAGTTGAGGACTCCCCCCAAGACGGCCAGGGCCGACAAGATCCACAACGGTACCAGCATGAGGCGGCCGCTTTCGTGGACATGGGCGTCCACGTGCGCATCCCGCGGCTTGCCCATGAAGGTCAGGTAATAGGCCCTAAATATGTAGATGGCGGTAGCCAGGGCCGTCGCCAGACCCAGCGCATACAGCAGGATATGGTGCTGAAAGGCGAACAGCAGAATGCCGTCTTTGGAGAAGAACCCGGCCAGCGGCGGAATCCCGGCCAAGGCCAGACTGCCGACCAGGAAATTGCGGGCCGTGTGCGGCATCTTGAGCCGCAGCCCGCCCAATTTGCGCATGTCCAGTTCGTGCGTGGCATGCTGTACGCTCCCGGCGCTGAGGAAGAGCAGAGCCTTGAAGAAAGCATGGGTCACCAAATGAAAAACGGCCAGGGAAAAGGCGCCTACGCCTGCCCCCAGGACCATATAGCCCAGCTGCGAGATCGTGGAGTAGGCCAGCACCTTCTTCAGGTCCATCTGCACCATGGCCATGGTCGCGGCCATAAAGGCCGTACCCACGCCGACCCAAGCGGCAATGGTGCCGGCCACCGGGGCTAATTCCCACAGCCCGTGCGTACGCGCCATGAGGTAAATGCCGGCCGTGACCATGGTGGCGGCGTGAATGAGAGCCGATACCGGCGTCGGGCCCGCCATGGCGTCGGGCAACCAGACGTACAGCGGAAACTGGGCGCTTTTGCCGGCCACCGCCCACAGCAGCAGCAGACAAATCAGGACGGTCGGAGCTGCGGGCCGCGTCGCCAAGGCCTGCGCGGCCTCTTGAAAATTCAGGGTGCCCACCGTGGTCCAAATCAGCCCCATGGCCAGGATCAGGCCCACGTCGCCGATGCGGTTGACTACGAATGCCTTCTTGCCGCAGTCCGCATAGGAGCCGTACAGTTCGTCTTCGCGATCGAACCAGAAGCCGATCAAGAGGTAGGAAGCCAGTCCCACGCCCTCCCAGCCGATAAAAAGGGTGACGAAACTGTCGCCCAGGACCAGCAGCAGCATGGCCAGGATGAAGAAATTGAGATAGACGAAGAAGCGGTGGAAGCGGGGATCGTCCGCCATGTAGCTCATGGCGTAGAGATGAATCAGGAAGCCTACGCCGGTGACGACCAGGGTCAAGGTCAGACTCAAGGGATCGAGCAGCAGGGCCAGCGGCACTTGCAGGGCGCCCAACGATATCCAGTCCCACAAATGCAGCACGTGGCCGACCGGCTCGTCGTGATGGCCGTAGACGTCCGGCCCCATCAGGACCGCGACCAGAAAGGCGGCGCCCACGGCCCCCGCGGCGACGAGGCCGGCGAGCGTCTTGCCGTACCAGCGGCCGGCGAAGGTGTTCAGCAGCAGACCGGCCAGAGGCAGCGCCAGCAGCAGCCAGGAATATCCAATCATGCGGAGAACCTACGGGTCATTGGGAGATTGCCGGGCTACCAGCGCAGCAGATTGATTTTGTCGACGTTGACGTTCTGGTTGTGGCGTGTATTGGCGATCAGGATGGCGAGCCCGATGGCGACCTCGGCCGCCGCGACGGCCATGACGACAAAGACGAAAATCTGTCCGTCCACGTTGCCCCAGCGATGGCTGAGGGCCACCAAGCTCAAATTGACGCTGTTCAACATCATCTCGACGCACATGAAGATGATCAGGGCGTTGCGCCGGATCAGGACGCCGAAGGCGCCGATCGTGAAGATCAGGGCGCTCAGGATCAAATACGCGTTGACGTCCATTACGTCGCCTGTTCTTCCTGCGTCGCTTCCGAGGGCGTCAGCTTGCGGCCCATGATCAGAGCCCCGATCAAGGCCACCAGCAGCAGCACGGCCACGAACTCGAAGGGCAGCAGATAGCGGGTGAAGAGGACTTCGCCGACGTCGGCGGGCGTTCCCCCGGAAGGGATGCCTTGGTTGGCGCTCCGACTGGCCAGCAGCTGGGAGCCGAGGCTGGCCGCCAGCAGCAGAGCGAGCACGGCGCTGACGACCTTGATCCAGCCCCGGCGGCTGTCGGGTTGATCGTCGGCCTCATGGCCGATCAGCATGATTACGAAGAGAATCAAGATCACGATGCCGCCGGCATAGATGATGACTTGGGCCGCCGCCAGAAACTGTGCGTCCAACGTGACGTACAGGACGGCCAGGGAAGCGAAATTGGCCATCAGGAACAGCGCGCTGTGTACCGGCTGCCGGCTGAGCAGAACCCCCAAGGCGGCGGCCAAGGCGACCGCCCCGACCCCGACGAAAAAGAGCGTATTCACGAGCTGCGGCCGGGTCCCGGCCTACCCTTCCGCGCGGACGACGACATTGGCGGCTGGCGGATTGAGCAACTGCTCCTTGTCCAGAATGAAATCGCGGCGGTCGTAGTTGGCCATGGCGAAGTCGTGCCCCAGCACTATGGCTTCGGTCGGGCAGGCTTCTTCGCAGTCCCCGCAAAAGACGCAGCGCAGCAGATTGACTTCGTACACCGTGGCGTACCGTTCGCCCGGCGACAAGGGTTGGTCCGCCGGATTCTCCGCCGCGTCTACGTAGATGGCGTTGGTGGGGCAAGCCGCCTCGCACAACATGCAGCCGATGCACCGTTCCATGCCGTTTTCGTAGCGGCGCAGCTCGTGCTTGCCGCGGAACCGGGGATAGACCGGTACGGCCTCGCGCGGGTACTCGACCGTGATCGGTCGGCGGCGCAAGTTCTTGAAGGTGATGCCCATGGCCTTGGCCAGGTCCATCCCTCCTTTGATGTAATCTTCCACTCCCACGGCCGTAGGCTCCTCACTCATTTCACGAAGACGGTCAAGACGGCGGTCACGATCAAGTAGATCAAACCCAGCGGGATCAGCACCTTCCAGTTGAAGCGCATCACCTGATCGAACCGGGGTCGGCTGACGCTGCCCCGGATCCAGATAAAGAGAAACAGGAGCGCCAGCACCTTCACGCCCAGATACACCGGACCCAGCCACAGAATCTCATCGGCCAGGGGGCCGCGCCAACCGCCGAAGAACAGCGTAGCGACCACCGTGCTGGTCGTAATCATGTTGATGTATTCGGCCATCATGAACATGGAGAACTTCATGCCGCCGTATTCCGTGAAAAAACCGGCAATCAACTCGTTTTCGGTTTCGGGCAAGTCGAAGGGCGAGCGGTTGGTCTCCGCCAACACCGATATGAAAAAGAAAGGGAAGGCCAGCAGCACCCAGATCCATTCCCAGACCGCCCGGGGAGTTTCCACCAGCTGCACCAGACTGAAGGTGCCGCCCAGCATGGCGATGCTGGCCAGAAACAGTCCCAGGGGAATTTCGTAACTGATGATCTGAGCCGCGGAGCGCAACGCGCCCAGCAGCGCGTAGTTGTTGTTGCTGCTCCAGCCGGCCAGGATGACGCCGAAGCTTTCAATGCCCGCGACGGCCAGAATCCACAGGAACCCGATGTTCACGTCCGCGATGGCGGGCGTGCCTTTGGCGATGGGGATGACGGCCCAGATGATGAGCGCCGGCGCCAACGCCAGAGCCGGAGCCATGACGTAGACCACTTTGTCTACGTGGCGTGGCACGTATTCCTCTTTGAAAATGGCTTTGACGGCGTCGGCGGCCGGCTGCAGCAAGCCGAAGGGCCCTGCCCGGTTGGGGCCGATGCGCACCTGGAAGCGGGCCAGCAGCTTGCGCTCCACCCAGGTCAGATAGGCGAAGCCCGTGATCACCACGAAACAAAGCAGCAGAGCCCGCCCGATCACCAGCAGGATGTCCTGAGCAGCCATGGCCTTCCTCGTCTCCGGCCTACGCCGCGGAGAGAGTCACCCATTCCCAGTAGTTGCCGTCGAGCACGGTACCCACAGCGGTGTCCCGCAGACTTTCCGGCAACCACACGCTGCCGGCCGCTACGCTGGCGTCGGCCTTGACCGGTACCGAAACCGCGCCGTAGCGGCTGGTCACCGTAACGGTGGTCCCGTCCGCCAAGCGGCGGGCCGCCAAATCGGCCGGATGCACGGCCAGGAAGTCGTCCGGGATCATGTTCTGGATTTCCGGCGTCAGGGCGCACATGCGGCCGGCGTCGTAGAAAAGGCGCCCGCGGTACAAGCGCAACGCATTCTGCGCGGGCGGAGAGACGGGGGCGGACCGCGGCAACGACGCGGACAAAGGGGCCGCGGCGTCGGCCTGCCGTTGCCGCCCGGCGACTCCCAAGCTGTCCCAGGTGATGCCGGCGTAAGCCGGGATGGCGCGGCCCAGTTCGGCCGTGACGTCCCGGACCGAACGGTACTGCCAGTCGTGCCCCAGGCGGGCCGCCACATGATCCAGAATATTCCAGTCCGGGGCCGCCGCGGAAGCCGGATTGCCGATGGCCTTGGGGCCGCGCTGGACCCGGCGGTCCAAATTGGTGAAGGTCCCGTCGGTTTCGACCCAGCTCACGGCGGGCAACACCACGTCGGCTCTTTCTGCCGTAGCGGTCAGAAACAGTTCTTGCACCACCAGCACATCCAAGTTGCCCAAATTCTGCGCCCAGCGTGCATTTTCGGCGGCAGGGTCCGCGCCCATGACGTACAGAGCCTGTATGGATTGACCGGCGGCTTCCAACATGGCAGCGTAGGTCTGCCCTGCGGCCGTGGGCAGCGGGGCGTTCCACAGAGCCGTCAGCCGGTGCCGGGCCGTCTCGTCGTCCAAGACGAAGCCGCCCGGCAGGCGGGTCGGCAACACGCCCATGTCCCGACATCCCTGGCTGTTGGCGTCCAATCCCACGAAGGCCAACCGGGCCGCGTGGCCGGTCAACGCCGCCAGATGCCGCAACGCCTCGTGCACCGCCTGGCCGTTGCGTTGATGTCCGATCTCGGGGCCGCACACGATGATCCCGTGTTCACACCGGTCTAGGGCCAAGGCGATGTCGCGCACTGCTTCGTCGGGGATGCCGGCTGGGAGTTCCGGCATGTCGTACCAATCGGCATAGGCGGCGGGCGTCGTCTCGCGCTGGGCCAAAACGTGCCGTGCCAACGCCTGGACGAGAATCAGTTCGTCGCCGGGCAGATACTGCACCGCGGCCTCGGCGCGGCCGCTGCTCTCGATCCGGCGGGGATGAGCGACGAAGAGGCGCAAGCCGCCCCGGCTGACGGCTCGTTTCAGATGCACGTCCAGCATCGGGATTTCTTCGCTGGGATCCAAGCCGAAGAGGAAGACCACTTCCGCGGCCGGTGGGGGGCCGGACTGCGGCTGCATCAAATGCGTCAGAGCCGGCAACCCGGTGACTCCGGTCTGCGCGTCGCCGCCTTGCCGATGATCCACATGGTTGGTGTGCAGCACCTCCCGGGCCAGCCGTTGCAGCAGGTAATTGCTCTCGTTGCTCAGCTTGGGGCTGCCGATCAGACCCGTGGCCTGGGACGGGACCGCCTGCAGCTTTTCGGCGACGAACGCCAGGGCCTCGTCCCACGAGGTTTCGGTCAGGGACCGGCCGGACCCGCGGCGCAGCAGCGGCTTCGTCAGCCGGTCGGGATGCTGCACCCAATGGAAGCAGAAGCGATCCTTGTCGGTAATGAACTGGTCGTTGACGGCCATGTTCTCGCGGCCCAGAATGCGGCGCACTTCCGTGTCGTTGCGCGTGTCCAGGCTGATGTTGTTGCCCATCGGGTCATGCAGGCTGACGGAAGCCGTGCGCTGCGTCTGCCAAGGCCGGTATTGGAACCGCGCCGTGCGATTGGTCAGGGCCCCGACCGGACAAATATCGATGATGTTGCCGCTGGTCTTGGCGTCCACGCACTGGCCGGGCTGCACATCGATGACGGTGTCTCCGCCGCGCGCAAAGAGACCCAGCTGCGGTTTTTCTTCCCATTCCTCGAGGTAGCGTACACAGCGCCAACAGATCACGCACCGCTCCTGATCCAGCACTATGGTGTCCGAGATGGCGTAGTTTTTGTGGGCATGGCGCTTGGGCTCCACCAACTGGCTGATGCCCGGCCCGAAACGCATGGTCATGTCCTGCAGCGGACATTCTCCGCCTTTGTCGCATATGGGGCAGTCCAGCGGATGCTGCAGCAAGATGAAGCCGAGGTTGGCTTCCTGCGCGGCCTTGACGGCGTCCGTATTGGTGCGTACCACCATGCCGTCCGTCACGGGCGCATTGCAGGCCGTATTGAGCATGGTGCCGCGCGGCCCGTCGAATTCCACCAGACACTGCCGACAGCAGGCTACCGGATCGAGCTTGGGGTGGCTGCAAAAGACGGGGATTTCAATACCCAGATTCGTAGCCACGTCCACGAGCAGCGCGCCTTGGGGCGCGGACACTTCCTGGCCGTTGATGGTGAGGGTGACTTGGGTGAGTTCGGACATGCTGACAGCGCTTGGGTGAGGCGAGACGCCCGGGCCGGCTCAGCGCGGCTCCCAGGAAACGACGGCGTCGCGGACCAGGGGAGATTCGCCTATGGGCTCCAGGGCAATTTCATGCAGCCCGGTGGGGTTTTCCGGGTCGGGTCGGTAAATAGGCCGCACCGGCAGATCGGGTCCCTGCCCGTGGGGATTGGTCTCGTGAATGTGCCGCGTCCAGTCCGAGCCGAATTTGGCCAGATTGCTCTGCAGACCCCATACGGCGGCGAAGCCGAAAGGGCAGAACGACTTGCCCGCAATATTGTCCGCGATGAACTCCAGCAGCGGCAGATCGGCCTCCCGGCCGCCGCCGCGTTGAATCCGCTGCAAGATGTCTTCCATCCACACGGTGCCTTCTCGGCACGGGGTGCACTTGCCGCAGCTTTCTTCCCGGAAGAACGAGACCGTGCGCAGGCCCACCTCCACCATGGACGCGTTTTCGTCCATCACGATGATGCCGGCCGAGCCCAGATTGGACCCCGCCGCGCTGATGCTCTCCGGATCCAGGCCCGTATCCAACTGATCGGCAGAGAACAGCTGCATGGACAGGCCTCCGGGAATAACGGCCCGCACGGGGACGTCCGCGTGTTGCGTGCCGCCGCCGTGCTCGAAGATCAGTTCGTGCAGCGAGGTGCCGTGCGGCAGCTCGTACAGACCCGGCCGCTTGACGTTGCCGCTGAGGCAGAACATGCGGAAGCCCGGACTGGCTTCGGTGCCGTATGTCCTGTAGGCCTCCGGCCCCATGCGCGCAATGTGCAGGACGTTGCAGACCGATTCCACGTTGTTGATGATGGTCGGTTTGGCGTACAGGCCGGCTACGGCCGGGAACGGGGGCCGCGAGCGCGGGAAGCCGCGATAGCCTTCCAGACTGCTCAGCAACGCGGATTCTTCCCCGCAGATGTAGGCGCCGGCCCCGCGATGCACCACGATCTCGAGATTCAGGTCGGTGCCGCAGATGCCGCGACCCAGGAATCCCTGGGCGGTCGCTTCGGCGATCGCGGCCTGCAAGCGGGTGAACGCGAAGTAGTATTCGCCCCGGATATAGATGTATGCCGCCTCGGCCTGTACGGCGTAGGCCGTGAGCACGATGGCTTCGATCAACTGATGGGGGTCGTATTCCATCACGCAGCGGTCTTTGAAGGTGCCGGGCTCCGACTCGTCGGCGTTCACCACCAGGTAGCGGGGAAAAGCGTCGGGGGCCAGGAACCCCCATTTCACCCCGGTGGGAAACCCGGCTCCGCCCCGGCCTTTGAGACCGCTGGCCTTCACCTGCTCCACCAATGCGGCGGGCGTGGGTTCGTGGCGCGTCAAGATCCGGCGGGCGGTGTCGTAGCCGCCGTCGGCCATGTAGTCTTCGATCCGGTGGGAGGCGGGGCGTCCTACGCGGCGGGTCAAGAACGGCTGCGCCATGCCGGCGACCCTGTAGGGACCGGCTCCGGCGCCTTTCCGGTCCGGATCCTGCTCCGGTACCCATCGCTCCAAGGTGTCGAAGCCCCGGCCGTCCCGCAACAGGGTCAAGACCCGCTCGACGTCCGCTTCCGAGTCCAGTTCCTCGAAATAACGGATCCGGCCGGTGCTTTTCTCGGTCACGGCCGTCATCGGGGCCGTGGCGCAGGCCCCCAGGCACTCCATGTGTTCCAGGGTGAAGACGCCGTCCTCCGTGGTCTCGCCGTGCTCCACGCCCAGTTCGGCTTCCAGGGTGTGCATGCATTGCCCGGCTCCGCGCAGCATGCAAGGGACGTTGGTGCAGACCTGCAACAGGTAGTCCCCCTTCGGTTCCTGATGAATCATGTGATAGAAGGACACTACGGCCCCGACCTCCGCCGGTTCCAAATGCAGTATTTCCGCCAGGGCGTTCTGCCGCTCTACGGAGACGTGACCGTGTACGCGCTGAATGGCGTACAGAGCCGGCAGGACGGCGGAGCGACCGCGGCCCGGCGGATACTGGTCGATCAGCGTCTGGATTTCGGCCCGCAGCGCGGCAGACAGAAGAGGTGGATTCATGGTGCTCCCCGCGGGCCTCGCTTACCGGTCGACTTCGCCCAGCACAATGTCGATGGATCCGATGTTGGTGATGATGTCGGACAGCATCAGACCTTTGCTCATGTCGCTGATCGCGAACAGATTGTTGAAGCTGGGTCCCCGGACATGCAGCCGGTACGGTTTCCCCGAGCCGTCACTATATACGAAGAAACCCAATTCTCCCTTGCTGGCCTCGATGGCATGGTAGTACATGCCCGGAGGCACCTTGAAGCCCTCCGTATACAGTTTGAAGTGGTGAATCAGGGACTCCATGCTGATGTCCAGTTCCGCCCGCGGCGGCGGCGAGACTTTGCGATCGTCGGCCCGGAAGGCGCCCGCGGGCAATCCGTCCAGGGCCTGGCGCACGATGCGCAGACTCTGGCGCATCTCCTCCATGCGCACCTCGTATCGGCCGAAGCCGTCGCCGCGGTGACTGACAGGCACCTCGAAGTCGTATTGTTCGTAACCGCAATAGGGCCGGTCGCGCCGCAAGTCCCAGTCGATGCCGCTGCCGCGCAGCATGGGTCCGGTCAATCCCTTGGCCAAGGCCTCCTTGGGCGTAATCACGCCGATCCCGTCCAACCGCGTATGCCAGATGGGACTGTCGTTCACCATGGCGGCGTATTCGTCGATGCGGGAGCTCATCATGTCGCAGAAACTCCGGGCGGCCTCGACGAAGGCCGGCGGCAGATCTTTCCAGACTCCGCCGATCCGGATGTAGCTGGTGGTCAAGCGGGCCCCGCAGACCATCTCGAACAGATCGATGATCCGCTCCCGCTCCCGCGTCGCGTACATGAGCAGACTCATGCCCGTGCCCGAGATGTCCAGCACGTGCGTGGACAACCAGAACAGGTGGGAGGCGATGCGCTGCAGCTCGCCCATGATCACTCGAATGGCCTGGGCCCGTGCCGGAATCTCCAGTTGCAACAGGGCTTCCACCGTCAGCACGTACCCCAGGTTGTTGTTCATGGCGGAGAGGTAATCCATGCGGTCCGTGTAGTAGACGAAGTCCTTGTACCGCTTGTGTTCGCCGATCTTCTCGAAGCCGCTGTGCAGGTAGCCCAAGTCCGGGTCTACGGCGACCACTCGTTCGCCGTCCAGTTCCACCACCAGACGCAGTACGCCGTGCGTGCTGGGATGATGCGGCCCCATGTTGAGAATCAAGTTCTTGCGATGCATGCCCGGCGGCAGGTCGTGCGGCGCGCTCGCCGCGTCCAGGACTTGGGTCCCCAGCGTATCGAATGCGGGATGGTCCCACGTCAGACCGAAAGGCACGTCTTCGCCGCCCAGGGGCTGATCTTTGCGCAGGGGATGATTGGGCCAGCCGGCCGGCATCAAGATGCGCCGCGGATCGGGATGTCCGTCGAACTGCACGCCCATGAGATCGGCCGCTTCCCGTTCCGGCCAAATGGCCCCGGGAAAGACCCCGGCCAGCGAGGGCACGCGGGGCTCGTCCCCGCCTTCCAGCGCACAGATCACCGTCAAGAGCGCATTGCGCGTGTAGGACCGCAGCTGATACACGGTCTGGAAGCGGGCTTGTCCCGGCGGCAAAGGCAACCGAGACCGGTCCACCGCGGTCACGTCCACCAGCGAATGGTAGCCCAGGTGCGAGTCGCGCAGCCACGTCGTGACCGCGACCAGAGCCTGCGGCTGCACCACCACGCAAGGCAGATCGAGCTGCAGTCCCGATTCCAGCACCGCCTCCGGAAACCGCGCGCGGAGGGCGGCGGTGTCCGCCGTGTCTGCCCCCAGCGCCGGCGCGACGGCCGGCACCGCAATGTCGTTCAGATTGGGCAGAGTCTCGAAGTCGCGTTGCCGCGGCGAGACGTCGAGCAGGGGCATGAGAAACGAGTGACGAGGCGGTGGCTACGCGTGGCGGATGGGCAACCCCGCTGCGCGCGGAGATTCGGAGGGGATTTCCTCCGTGAAGCTGTATGTACGGAAGTTCTCGGCGGACTGCTTCTTGCGCAACAAGTCCATAGCGTACAGCAGGGCCTCGGGACGCGGCGGACAGCCCGGTACATACACGTCTACGGGGATGATCTTGTCCACGCCCTGCACGATCGCGTAGTTGTTGAAAGGCCCGCCGGCGCTGGCGCAGATGCCCATGGCGATGACCCATTTGGGTTCCAGCATCTGGTCGTAAAGGCGGCGGATGACCGGGGCCATCTTGTTGCTGACCCGCCCCGACACGATGATCAGATCGGCTTGCCGGGGCGTGGCCCGGAACAGTTCGGACCCGTAGCGGGCGATGTCGTGGCGGGCCGTGCCCGCCGCAATCATTTCCATGGCGCAACAGGCCAAGCCGAAAAGCAGCGGCCACGTACTGTTTTGCCGTCCCCAATTGACCAGGTCTTCCAACCGGGCGGTGACGAAATTGTCTTCCGGCAAAAGCTGCTCGAGTCCCATGTCGCCGCTCCGTCAATCCCAGTCCAGCGCGCCCTTGCGCCATTCGTACAGGAAGCCTACGATCAGCAAGCCCAAGAACAACCCCATGGCCCAGAACGCCCCTTTCTGGATCGCTGGGTTCTGCAGGGTCGCGATCCAGGGATAGAGGAACACCACTTCGATGTCGAAGATGATGAACAGGACCGCGATCAGGTAGTATTGCACCGGAAACCGCCGCCGCGTGTCGGCAAAGGGAATGATGCCGGACTCGTAGGCTTCGCCCTTGGTCTTGGTCGGATTTTTGGGCCCCAAGACGGTCGGGAGCACGATCACCACGCCGGCAATGCCCAAGGCGACCAGGATCAGGATCAACAGGGGAAGAAAATCCGCGGGGGTGTTGGCTGCTTCGTTCATTGTGTCATGGGCGGCACGCGCTCGGCCCGGGCGCCTGGTCTAGACCGCCGTTCCCGGCCCGGTCCTGCCTGTTCTTCATCCAAGTCGGTCGCAAAGAAAATTGTGCCACATCTGCACCGTGACGCGAACGGCGGCCCTGTCTCGACACGGCGGCGCGACGGGCCGCGCTCCGCTCCCAAGGATCTTAAACCATATTGCCACGCCCTGCACTCAATTCCCGCGGACGGGCGCACGACTCGCCCTGCGCGGATGCGGAAACCGCGCCGCCGGGAACGACCCGCGGCCGGGCCGGCCGCGCCGCACGGGATGCAAATCCGCCCCTTTGTCTTTGAGCAGCGCAGTTTCTCTGTGCTACACTTGCGCGCTGTCGAGTCCTGTTGGTCCGGGGCTCTCGCGGGTGAGTCCGAGTCCCCGCTTTGGTCCCCCGTCAGGAAGGCGTTTTGGTGCAGCCCGATGAAAGCCGTCTCAAAGTCGACCGATGCTCGTTAATTACGCCTTCATCCTCATCCTGAGCGTATTTGGCATCATATTGCCTCTGACCGCCATCGTCGCCGGGTGGCTCTTGGGGCCACGGAAACCGGACCCCGTCAAAACGGACGTCTACGAGAGCGGCCTCAACACCATCGGGGACACGTGGATACAGTTTCGGGCGCAATTCTATTTGATTGGCCTAGTCTTTCTCGTCTTCGATCTGGAAGTCGTCTTTCTCTTCCCCATCGCGTTGGCCTACGGGCGACCCGAGTTTGGTTTGGCCGCGGCTTTGGTGACGCTGTTCTTCATGGTGCTCCTCATCGTGGGTCTGATTTACGACTGGCGCAAGGGCGGACTTGAATGGCAGTAGCGAAGCGGATTGCAACGGGTCGGCGCGGTGGCTGGCTGGCTTGAGACCTTGGCCGCGGCCTTGACCCATGCGGGCCTGTCCGAAGGATGGGCCGTCGCCCTCGGCTTGGTGGCGGGAGCTCTCGTCATCGCGCTGGTCGCGCCCTTGATCGCGCTGGTCCTGATCTGGCTGCTGCGCAAAGTCATCAGCCGCATCCAAGATCGCATCGGACCCAACCGGGTGGGCCAATTCGGATTGCTCCAGACCGTCGCGGATGCGCTGAAACTGGTTTCGAAGGAGACCATCACGCCCCGCAACTCCGATTTCGTCGCCTACAACTTGGCCCCCATCCTGTCGGTCTTCGGCATCATCATGCTCTTCGCGGTACTGCCCTTCTCCGACGGCATCGTCGGGGCCGACCTGAACGTCGGGGTTCTGTACATAGTGGCCCTGGGGTCCGTCGGCATCATGGCCGCCCTCATGGCCGGTTGGGGCAGCAACAACAAATACGCCCTGCTGTCGGGCTTCCGGGTGGTGGCCCAATTGCTGAGCTACGAAATCCCGCTGGTGCTGAGCATGCTGGCCGTCGTCTTGGCGGCCGGCACGATGCGCTTGGGCGCCCTGGCCGAGGCCCAAGGCCACTTCCTGGGCTTCGGATGGTACATCTTCATCATGCCCGCGGCGGCTCTGATTTTCTTCGTCTGCGCTCTGGCCGAGTCCGAACAGACTCCCTTCGATCTGTTGGAAGCCGAGTCGGAGTTGATCGCCGGCTTCCATATCGAATATTCCGGCATGCGCTTTGCCATGTTCTTCTTGGCGCAATTTCTCAATGCGTTCGTGCTGGCCGGCGTGACGGCTGCCCTTTTCCTGGGCGGTTGGCAGGGTCCGGGAGTGCAAATTCCCGGTGTCGGGCCGTGGCTGGGGCTGCTGTATTTCGTCGGCAAAACCTTCTTCGTGTACCTGTTGCAGATCTGGGTCAAGGGCACCTTCCCCCGCTTGCGGGTGGATCAGATGATGTCTTTCTGCTGGAAGATGTTGGTGCCCCTGACCGTGGGCCTCTTGGCGTGGCAAATGGTGGTGCAGGTGCTGCCCTGGCCGCCGGTGGCCGTCAACGTGGCCATTTTGGTAGGCAATTTGCTCGTCTTGGGCATCGGCGTGGCCGCCGTCGGCCGGTATCTGCGTCAGGAAATGGGGCGCACGAAACGGGCCTTTACGCCGCGCAGTCTGATCGGAACCATGGAGCCGGTCGCAGAGGGCTAGGCTCTCGTCTTCGGCCGATCTTTCGCCATGTTTGGGCTGCCCGTCGAAATTCCCGTTCCCACCGTGCAGCAGGCGGTCTTTGGAGCCGTCGCCCTGATGACGGCGGTGGCCGGCCTGATCGTGGTGGTGCACCGCAATCTGTTTCATTGTGCCTTGGCGCTCGTCGCCGCGCTGTTCGGCGTAGCCGGCGTGTACGTCCTGTTGGAGGCCGAGTTTCTGGCCGTGACGCAAGTACTCGTCTACGTAGGCGCGATCGCGACGTTGATTACCTTCGCCATCATGCTGACCAAAGGCATCATGTTCGGGACCACCGCCACCAACAACAACAGCGCGTTTGTCGTGGCGGCCGTCACCTTGCTCCTGTTTCTGATGCTGGCGGGAGTGGTGGATCGAGTGCCGTGGCAGACCGGCGACCCCGCCATGACCGCGGACGCGGGCATGATCTCCGATCTGGGATGGGAGTTCGTGACCACCTACGGCCTGGCGCTGGAATTGATTGGCCTGCTGCTGCTGATTGCCCTGGTAGGGGCGGTCATGTTGGCCCGCGACGACGAATAGAGCGGCGAGTGCGATGGTTCCGCTAGAGGCCTATTTGGTGTTGGCCGCCTTCCTGTTCTGTTGCGGTTTTTACGGCGCCTTGGTGCGGCGCAATGCCGTGGCCATGCTGATGGCGATCGAACTGATGCTCAATGCGGTCAACATCAATCTGGTGGCCTTCTGGCGCTACGGGCCCAACCGCGCCGATCTGGCAGGCCAGACGTTCGCCATATTCGTCATCGCGGTCGCAGCGGCCGAAGTGGCCGTAGGGTTGGCTTTGATCATCGCCATCTACCGGGCGCGACGGACCGTGCAGTTGGACGAACTGGATATTTTGCAAGGCTAGATGCGTGGTCAAGAAGCTGCTGGAAGGCACCGTCGAGGCACAATGCGAATTTCTCTACGATCTGGGCGTGGAGAAATTGAAGGCCGGCAACTTTACCGGCGCCGTGTATGCGCTGGAGGAAGTCGCCAAGCATGCTCCGGCGTACCGGGACGTGACGGCGCGGCTGACCGAAGCCAAAGGCCGGAAATCCGAACAACGCCGCCTGATCCTCGTGGGTCTGGGCGGCGGCGCGCTCTTCATGGCCCTAGGACGCCTGGCGGGAATTTCCCACGATCTGGCGCTGATCTTGGTAGGAGCCTTGGGACTGGTCTGCGGCTACCTGGGCTACCATTGGGCTTGGGCCCGGCTGAGCAGTTTTTCCAATCCGTTCGGCAGGTCTCTGCCGTAAGCACGCCTTCCCCATGACTTCTCTGTACGACCTGACCTGGCTGGTACCGCTGCCTCCCCTGGCGGCCTGTGCGCTGATCATTCTATGGACCCACCGGTCCAAGAGGCTCAGTTCCGGCATCGCCATTGCCGGCGTAGGCATCAGTTTGGCGCTGGGCTGGGCCATCGCCTTGACTGCTTTTCGGGACCACCATCTGGCGGGTCATCCCATCGACGAAATGCTGTTTCGCATTCCCACCGGCAATACGGCGATCGGCATCGGGTACGCCTTGGATCCGGCCAATGCCGTGATGTTGTTCATGGTCACCTTCCTGCTGGTCATGATCTTCGTGTACTCCCAGGGCTACATGACTTTTCCGCCGCACCTGTCGGCTCGGGATTTCCCCGCGGCCCATGCGGAAGGCAAGGATCCCCGGTACAGCCGCTTCTTCGCCTATATTTCCCTGTTCGCCGCCGGCATGTTGGGCCTGGTCACTGCCAACAACCTGATCACGTTCTTCGTCTTCTGGGAGATCATGGGGTTGTGCAGCTATCTGCTGATCGGGTTCTGGTTCGAGAAAGAGAGCGCCAAAAAGGCCGCGCTCAAAGCCTTCGTCACCACCCGTATCGGAGATGCCCTGCTTTTCACGGGCATGATCCTGCTCTACATCAACAGCGAACCCAGTTCCCTGAATTTCAGCGAGTTGTTCAGTCGGGCCAATCTGGACGGCCTGTCCACCACCTATGTCGATCTGGGGTTCCGGGACGTCACCTGGTTGTCCGTCGTCACGTTCCTGATCTTGTGCGGCACCATCGGCAAGAGCGCTCAGTTCCCGCTGCACGTGTGGTTGCCGGACGCGATGGAAGGGCCGACCCCCGTGTCCGCCATGATTCACGCCGCCACGATGGTCTCGGCCGGCGTGTTCCTGCTGATTCGCATGTATCCGCTGTACAGTCAGGCCCTGGTTTTGACCTCGGCCGTCATGCCGATCGTGGCTTTCGTGGGCGCTTTCACGGCTCTGTTCGCCGTTACGATCGCCCTCGCCCAATGGGACATCAAACGGGTGCTGGCGTTTTCCACCATCAGTCAGCTGGGGTACATGGTCGCGGCGCTGGGGATCGGAGCGTACGCCGCCGCGCTCTTCCATCTGTTGACGCATGCCTTCTTCAAGGCTCTCCTCTTCCTGGGTTCCGGCAGCGTCATTCACGGTATGGAACATGGCCACGCGCATGCCCATGGCTCTGGCTCCGATGCGGCCGCAGACCCTGCGGCTCCCGACCGGTTGATCGATCGTCCCGACGGGGTCCTGGATCCGGACGATCCGCAAGACATGCGGAACATGGGCGGCCTGCTGCGCAGGATGCCGCGCACCGGTTACACCTTCGTGATCGGCGGGTTGGCCTTGAGCGGCTTTCCCCTGATCACGGCCGGCTTCTGGTCCAAGGACGAGATCTTGGCTTTCGCTTTCGAAGGGTCCCTGCTGGTGTTCCTGGTGCTTGCGCTGGCGGCCTTCGGCACGGCCTTTTACACGATGCGTCAAATGGCTCTGACGTTCGGCGGCAGTCCGCGCACCGCGATGGCGGAGCAGGCCGCGGAAAGCGTCCCTTCCATGACGGTCCCCTTGATCCTGATCAGCTTTTTCGCCGTCGGCTTGGGTTGGATAGGCATTCCGGCCGATTTTCCGGTCTTGGGCAACTTGGCTCCGAACTGGCTGGGGCACTTCCTGGAACCCTTCATGCATCACATCAACGTGACGGTGAAGCATCCGTATTTCCACTTCCTGCCGCTGATCGTCTCGGTCGGAGTCGCGCTGGGCGGTTTGCTGCTCGGCTGGGCCGTATACGGACGAGGCCTGCGGGCCGATCAGGTCGATCCGTTGGCCAAGTACGGCGGCGTGATCTGGCAGATCTGGCATCGCAAGTATTTCATCGACGAACTGTATGCGGCCACCGTCGTGCGCTGGAGCCACAACGTCGCGCGGTTCTGTGCCGACGTGGATTCCCGCTGGATCATCGATCCGCTCGTGAACTGGATCGCCGGCATGGCGGTCTGGGGTTCGGCCTTGGCCGCGGCCGCGGACGCTCTGCTGGTGGACGGCCTGGTCAACCTGACCGGTCGTATCGTGCGTTGGAGCGGCGGCGTGCTGACCCGCCTGCAGGACGGCAAAGTGCAGGCCTATCTGATGGTCGCGCTGGTCGTGCTTTCGATTTGGGTTGTCTTGGTGGGCATGCCCGTGGTTCTCACTCTGGTGTGATGGACCGGCAAGGGACTATGAACTGGGAGGTCTGGGCCGATGGCCACATCTAACCAGGTGGCGTTGTTGGCCACCCTGTTTTTTCCGTTGATTGCGGGAATACTGGTCTTCGTCTTCTGCCGCAGCGATCAAGTGGTCAAGCGGGTGTCGACTCTGCTCAGCCTGGTGCCCTTGCTGCTGAGCATTTACCTGCTCTTCGCCTACGACCGGGAAGTCGGCGGCATGCAGTTCCAGATTACGGCGGAATGGATCCCGGTTCTGAACTCCAGTTTCAAGATCGGCGTGGACGGGTTGAGCCTGCCGCTGGTCTTCCTGACCGCGCTGCTGTCCAGTTTGAGCATCTTCTACAGCACCCGCACCATCAAGAGCCGGGTCCGGGAATACTTCATCATGTTCCACCTGCTGGAACTGAGCATGTTGGGCGTGTTCGTGGCGTTGGACTACGTGCTGTTCTATCTCTTCTGGGAGATCAGTCTGGTCCCCATGTATCTTCTGATCGGCATCTGGGGCGGGACCAATCGCAGCTACGCCTCCATCAAGTTTTTCATCTACACGTTGGTCGGCTCGGTCGCCATGCTGCTGGCCATCCTGCTGACCTACTTCGCGACCGGCACCTTCGACATGCTGGGCGCGGCGCAGGCGCAGGCCTTCATGCAGTTGGACCACGACACGCGGATCCTGCTGACCAGTCTGGCGTTCTGGGGCTTTTTCCTGGGCTTCGCCTTCAAGGTGCCTTCCTTTCCCTTTCATACCTGGCTGCCGGACGCCCATACGGAAGCCCCTACGGCGGGTAGCGTCATTCTGGCCGGCGTGCTCTTGAAGCTGGGGGCCTACGGCTTTCTGCGCATCATTCTGCCCACCTATCCCGAGGCCAGTCAGCTCTGGGCGCCGGTGGTGATTGCCGTAGGCGCCGTAGCCATCGTCTACGGGGCCTTCGTCTGCGTGGCGCAAGGCGACTTGAAACGGCTCATCGCCTACAGCTCCGTAAGCCATATGGGGTATGTGATGCTGGGCATCGGGGCCGCGTCGCTGGTGCTCACGCCCGAAGGGCTGGAATCGGTCGCGGCCAAGTTCGGCGGCGTAGCCTCCGCCGACATTTACGACAGCGCCGCCATGGCCCTCAACGGCGCCACCTTGCAAATGTTCAATCACGGCATCATTACCGGCGCCTTGTTCCTGCTGGTGGGGGTGATTTACGAACGGGCGCATACCCGGGACTTGTCTCGCTTCGGCGGACTGAGCGCCAAGCTGCCGTATTTCTACGGCGTCATGCTGGTGACTGCCTTTGCCAGCTTGGGGCTGCCCGGACTGGCGGGCTTCTGGGCCGAGTTCTTCACGTTCCGCGGGGCGTTCGCCATCGTGCCGGTCTGGGCCGCCTTCGGCACCATCGGCATCGTGATGACCGCGGTCTACATCTTGTGGCGCATCGTGCAGAAGGTGTTCCTGGGCGAATACGACGAAAGCAAAATAGAGCGCTGGACTACGGGCGAAGGCCAAGCCGCGGATGGGCCTACGGACATGGCTTTCTTCGAAAAGCTGACGCTTTGGCCGCTGGTGATCGGGATGCTGGCGATCGGGATCTATCCCACCTGGCTGCTCAGTTTCTTCAATGCTTCATCCGTAGAATTACTCGACTTCATCCTCAATCTGCCTCCCAGCGGTTGATACGATGGCATTCCCGCTAGGGAGCCCTGTGCAGTGGAACAGCTCAGTCTCATAGCCCCCGAGGTGATCCTGCTGGTCGGGGGGTTGGCCATCTTCTTGATCGACGTAGTGGTACGCGGGCACACGGACCGGGGACGCGGCTACACGGCGCTGGCCGTCTTGACCCTGGCCACGGCCTTTATCGCCGCGCTCTTCCAGACCCTTTCCTTCTACGAACTGGAAGTGGGCCAGCAGCCGGCCGTCGCCTTGCATCTGCTCGAGATCGACCTCTTCGCCGCTTTCCTCAAGGGGCCCATTTTCCTGGTGATGCTGCTGATCGCCCTGGCGGGCGGCAACTACATGAATTCCCGTACGGAACGCCGCGGCGAGTTTTGGAGTTTCTTCGTCTTCGTCACCTTGGCCCTGAGTCTGGCGCTCGGCGCCAACAACCTGTTGCTCCTGTACGTGGCCATCGAGTTCCTCTCGATCACCAGCTACCTGTTGGCCGGCTTCCTGCAGGACAACAAGCGCAGTTCCGAAGCGGGTCTGAAGTACTTCTTGTATGGCGCGGTGGCGTCCGCGGCCATGCTGTATGGGCTCTCCTTCGTGTACGGGGCGACCGGCACGCTCAACCTGCACGAGATTTCCATGCAAGTGAAGGCGGGCGAGACCGCCACGCTGGTCCAAGGCCTCATGCCCGCCACGTTGTTGATGATGGTCGGTCTGGGCTTCAAGGCCACGCTGGCCCCCTTCTTCCAGTGGGCGCCGGACACCTACGACGGAGCCCCGACGCCGGTCACGATTTATCTGTCTACGGCTTCCAAGGCGATCGGCCTGGCCGTGACGGCCCGCGTATTCGTCGTGGCGTTGAACGACCTGTTGCTCGATTGGGTGCCTATCCTGGCGGGTCTCAGCATTCTGACCATGACCATGGGAAACCTGATGGCCTTGCGTCAGCGGGACGTGAAACGCATGTTGGCCTATAGTTCGGTGGCGCATGCCGGTTACATTCTGATCGGGATCGCGGCTTTGGCCGCGGGTACGGTGAGCTTCATGGACGGCATCAACGGCATCTTGGTGTATCTCTTCGCCTACATGTTCACCAACGTAGGGGCCTTTCTGGTGGTGATGGTCCTGGAGGAACGCGGCGCCGACACGAGCCTGTCGGCTTTCCAGAACCTGATTGGCCGCAATCCGGCGCTGACCGTCATGCTCACGGTCTTTTTGCTCAGTTTGGCCGGCATTCCGGCCACGGCGGGTTTCTGGGGCAAGTTCTTCGTTTTCGGCGCTGCCGTACAGCGCCAGTATTTCTGGTTGGCCGGGGCCGGAATAGTCAATTCCGGCATTGCGGCCTACTACTACATCAACTTGATCCGCGTCATGTATTTCGGCGAGAAGCCGGCGGAGAAGACCCCCGTCACCATGCCCGTCGGCCTGGGAGCCGTGCTGGTTTTCTGCACTCTGGTGGTCTTCTGGGTGGGTTTTTATCCCACCCCGTTGATCGAGTGGGCCACCACTGCCTCGGAGCAGCTGTTGTCCTTCGGGTTCCCCAGCTGACCCCGCCGCCCGTCCGCCCGGGGTCGTCGCGGGCGTCGCCTGTCCCTAAGAAAGACTGTGCTTGGTTATAATCTCCCTGTGAGATGACGGCTCCTGCAGCGTTGCGGGAGGGGAACATCGATACTGTACATCGCGACCGTCCGCGCGGAGAGAGCCTATGAATTACGGCACTGCATGCCTGCAGAGGCGCGTGGCGGCGGTCGTCGCGTTCGTGTGGACGTTCGTATGCGTCTCCTGGGGTTGGGGTTCTGTGCTGCAGGCCCAGGCGCCCTCGGAAAACTCCGTAATCTCCCTGTCCGTAGCCCCGAACGATCCGGCCCGCGTCGTCGCCGGCACGCTCAACGCTCCCGTGGCCGGAGGTATCTACTACAGCGAAGACGGCGGTGCGACTTGGAAGAAGGCGGCCGGTCTGCCCGACGGCATCAGCGTCGCTGCATTGGAGCACGACCCCGTCAATCCCCCCATCGTGTATGCCGGCGACGGCTCGAACGGTCTGTTCCTGCGCAGTACGGATGGAGGTCGTTCCTTTCAGGACTTTCCGGCGATCGGGACTTGGCTGAGTCTGGACAGCGGGATCGGGACTCTGTACGCCCTAGAGGTGAACGGATCGTCGGTGCTGTACGCGGGCACCCGCCGAGACGGGGTGCTGGTCAGCTACGACAACGGCGAGTCCTGGGTACTCAATGCCATTGGGCTGGTCCAAACCGACGACTTGCAGCAGAGCGCGCGCCGCGTCCGGACCATTGCGGCCTTTGAGGACGATCTGTACATCGGGACGCATAACGGAGTTTTCGTGCAGGATTTGGCCGGCTCCGACGTCTGGGAACGCGCCTCGGGATTGCCGGAAGGGGCGGTGGTCCGCAGTTTGGCCGTGTATCGAGACAACCTCTATGCGGGTCTGCAGGCCGGGGGGCTGTGGCGCAGGGGAAGTTCCGGAGAATGGACCCGCCTACCGGGCATTTCGGAAATCGCTTCGGTCTTGGCTCTCGGCCAGGCAGGTCCTGACGGCGTTCTGCTGTCCGCGGCGACTGGCGTCGGCATCTGGTCCGGCAACGGCGAAAATTGGCTCAAAGTCCAAGTGGCAGGGGGCCCCGACGACGCCTGGATCTGGGCAGCCGACGGGGTGGCCGGCTTCATCTATCTGGGCACCAACGAGCAGTGGGTGTTGCGCTCCGACGACCAAGGATATGCATACCAAACGCAGTCTCAACTGACTCCGCTGACGCCTTTGCCGTTGGCGCCGATCGAGTTGCGCAGAGAGGCGCCGCCGGCAGCCGCCCCCGAACTCGTGCCCGTGCCCGAGGAGGAAGCTTCCGGGGCGGTCGAGATTGCGCCGACGCCTGAGGCGGCAGAGGCGCCGCCGGCGGCACCGGCCCCCGTGGAAGAAAGTCGGCCGGAGGTGACGCCCACGGAGGCGCCGACGCCTGAAGTCGTGCTCGCGGAACCCGGTCTCATCAGCGGCCTGAATCTCCCCCTGGCATTTCTGCAGGAAGACATTGAATTGCCGGTGATCGGACCCATTTCGCCGATCGTCTTTTCCGTGGCCATTCTTCTGATCATCATCATCCTGATTGGTTCCATATCTGTGTTTCGCCGTACCACAGACGACGAAGCCTAGCCCGTACCTGATTCGGAACGGGTCTCCCCATGCCGAATCTCGAGCAATTGCACCGCCTGCTGACCGCCAGAGGCAATCTGGCGGCGGAGCCCGTGCTGACACGACCCCGGCAGGAAGTCGCCCATGCCACTGCGGACAGTCGGCGCGTACGGGCGGACGGGCTGTTCGTGGCGCACGCCGGCCGGACGGTGGACGGACACGACTTCATCCCCGCGGCCCTGGCGGCAGGGACCGCCGTCGTTTTGGGGACGGAAGCCCCGAGCCGGTTCGAGGAAAGATGTCGACGGGCCGGCCGACTGCCGGTGCCGTATCTCCAAGTACATAGCAGCGCCCGGGCTCTGGCCCAAGCCGCGGCGTTGACAGCCGGCTTCCCGGCCCGAGAATTGCAGACGGCGGGCATTACGGGTACGGACGGCAAGACTACCTCGACGGCCCTGTTGGCTTCCATGCTCAGGGCGGATCCCGGGGTCGAGGGGAAGTCGGCCCCGGCTCGGGTAGGCCTGATCTCCACCCTCGGCATCAGTCTGGGCGGACCCGTCGTGGAGACGGGATATCATGTCACCACTCCGGACGCGGAAGAGGTACAGCAGGCGTTGCGAGATATGGTGACGGCGGGTTGCCGATATGCAGTAGTCGAATGCACCAGCCATGGTCTGGACCAAGAGCGGGTGGCCGAAACCGAGATGGACGTGGTCGGAGTGACCAACGTGACCCACGAGCATTTGGATTACCACGGCAGTTTCGACGCCTATCTCCAGACCAAGTGCCGTATCCTGGATCTGCTGTCGGACGGGCCTGGCCGCGTGGCTCTGGCCAATGCCGAGGACGCGTGCAGCTTGAATGCTCTGTGTCGCAGAGCGACGGCGCTGAACGCCACGCGGCCAGATCCCTTGGAAGTTCGCAGCTACGGTCTCGGCGCGGAGCCGGGTTGGACTTTTCGAGGGTCCGATTTGCTGCAGCAGCGCTCAGGCATGTCCTTGACGCTCCACGGATCTGGATTGCAGGCCGTTGCGCTGCGTTCCGCGATGTGGGGCCGGTTCAATGCCCAGAATATTCTGCTGGCCGCGGCCATGGCGCACACTCTGGGCGCCACCGCGCACCAAATCGTGGCCGGTCTGGCTGCCTGCCGCGGCCTGCAAGGGCGTATGGAGAAGCTGGAACTGGGCCAGCCCTACACGGCGATCGTGGACTTTGCGCACTCGCCGCAGGCCCTGCGGAACGCGCTCCTGACCATTCGCCAATACATGCAGGGGGCGGCTAGGCCAGGCAGGCTGATCGCAGTCTTCGGCAGCGCCGGGCTACGCGATCCCGGCAAACGGCAGTTGTTGGGAGCCGTCGGCGCCCGGCTGGCAGACCATGTAGTGATTACCGCCGAAGATCCCCGTTCCGAAAATCTGGACACCATCTGTGCCGAAATCGCGGAAGGCTTCAATGCCGTGCAAACGGCGGCCACGTACGAGATAGAACCGGATCGGGCCCGCGCCATGGAAAGAGCCACGGCGCGGGCCCGTGCGGGCGACGTCGTGGCCGCCTTCGGCAAAGGCCACGAACGCAGCATGTGTTTTGGGGAAACCGAATATCCCTGGAGCGACCAGCAAGCCCTCAGTTTGGCCATTCAAAGACAACTGGGACACGGTACGGACCCCCGCGCGCTCGTGTATCAGCTGCCGACGCGCTGAGCGGAGCCGATACAGGCGGCCAGACCCGCTTCCGGGCGGGCGGCGCTCCGCAGGATTTCCCGGTTTCCATATCGATGCTCGCCGCCTCCGTCGGCAGTTCGCTCCGGAGCTGCCGAAGGGTCCGGCCGGAGCAGACCGTGACGAGCCTATGCTATACTTTTTTCCGATCCGGGTCGCCCGGAGCAGGTCTGTGATCGGCCTTGGGACGGGACGTTTCCGAGAGTATTTTCTGGGCGAATGGCGACGCGGCCGGGGGGCAGCCAGGCTCCTGAAAGGGTCCGCGTGGCGCAGAGGATGAGGTCAAGGAGACTTTGCTAGTGGGCACCAAACGAACCTATCGCGCCAGGTTGATACTGTTGCTGTGCATTGCCGGATTTGCCTTGGGAGCATGCGGCGGCGGCTCAACCGGCAAGACTTGGTTCAATCTGCCGTCCATCGCCTTGCACGTCGGCGACGACGGCGATTCCGTGCGCGTCTTGGGCCTGCCGGTCGGTACGCTGTCGGCCTTCGGCATCAAGGACATTGCGGACGGCTTGGCAGCGGGCGGGGTCAGGTCCTTGGAAGTACGGCTGGGGTACAACGGCATCCACATCTATATGGATGCCGCCGAACTGCCTTATATCTACTGGGACGAAGAATCCGCGGCGGAATTGGCCAAGATCGTGGACCAGATGAATCTGGGTCTGCCCGTGAGCGCCGACACGCTGCTTTCGCTGGTGCGGCGGTATGGTTTGGGCGTACGTCTAGCCCTCTCCGACGATCGTCCCGACTTCCGTTGGGCCGGCGAAACTTCCTTTACGCCTTCCGAGGCTCCGGCCGATATGGTGGGCCCCCTCAATGTAAGCGGGCTGGCGTTCGACAGCAGCGGGGCCGTCTCTCTGGACGGGGTCGATCTCTCCGTCTTGGGGGTGCCGCCGATACTGGATGCGCACACTCTGAGCCAGTTGTCCAGTTTCGGGGCCGAGTCTCTGCGCATCACCACCACGCCGAATACGTTGGATTTCGCGCTCAACGGCAAGGCCTTGCCGGGGCTGGCCTACGACGCGGAAAGTCTGGAGGCGGGGCTGGCATTCGCTCGCATCATGTTGGCGGACGATGCCGATACCTTGGGTATGGTGGAGACTTATCTGCCGCAACTTCCGAGCTTGGACTTGACCGTCGAGGTGTCCTTCACGGGAGTACCGGTAGGCTCCACACAGCTGGGACCGCTGCATGTCGACGTAACCGACGACGGCAATGTGAGCGTCCTGGGGTTGCCCTTGGGCTCCGACCTCTTGGCCCCCGATCTTTTGGCCCCCTTGACCGATGCCGGCATTAACCGGCTGGATGTGCAAATCAGCAGCACGGGGATGGCTCTGGCCGGAAACGGGACGGTGCTGCCTTCCGTTTCTTGGGAAGCCGCGGGCCTGGATTTGATCGACGGCATGGCCGGCGGCACCGGCACCGTTCCCGGTGTGATGGCGTTGGTGGAAGCCTTGAGCGCAGACGCTCCGTTGAGTCTCGTGCTGACGCTGCCGGGCAGCGCGGGCGAGGCGGGCACCAGTCCCTTTGACGGACACTCCTTCACGGCCATGGATTTGGGCGAGATCCATGTCCCCGTCGTGCGCCTGCAGGTCGAAGTGGAAAACGGTACCGTAACGTCCGTCTCCGGTCTCGAAATGGAAGCCATGGGGATGACGGACGTGGCCTTGCCCGATGCGGTGCTGGGTCTGATGGCCGACAACGCAGTGTCCTCTCTGACTTTGCAGACAAGTCCCAACCGGTTGGATGTGCACCTGAACGGTCAGGCTGCGCTGTCTCTGGGTTACGACGTGGCGGCTCTCGATGCCCTCATGGCCCTGTTGCCCGGCGTGATGGGAGACGGTCTGACGGACCAGGCCCCGTTGTTGGAGTTCGTGTCCGCGGAATTGTTGCCGATGATCGTCGCCGCGGACGCCGCAGTGGTAGTGGAATTGCACTGAGCGTCAGTGCTGGGGACAGCCCCTAGACAAACCTGTCGCCTGCGCCGGAGGTTCTTCGCCTCCGGCGTTTTGCTTGGCAAGCTCCTTGGCTTTGGGCCGAGCGGCTTGCCGTAACGTAGCCAGGCTGAGCAACAGCACCAAATTGATGGCGGCTACATCCGGCCAATACCAGAAAGCATCCACTTGGGCATGGGCCAGCCCTGCCAGGAGCGCCCCGGCAATACCGGCCATGAGCCAACGGGACTGCAGATCCGAGGGGCCGGTGCGGCGCCAGACGAGACCCACCACTAGGCCGGCCGTCCAGATCCAGCCCGCCGTGCCCCAGCGGGCCAAGATCTCCAGCCATACGTTGTGGGCATGGGAGATGTCGGGGCTGACCGACACGGAACCGGGAAAGGACGCGGCTGCCTGGTGGTAGAAGCCGTCCACGCCCAATCCCAGCCAAGGATGTGCCTGCACCATATCCCAAGTGTGATTCCAGATGTGCAGCCGCGCCACCACCGGAACTACGTCCAGCACCCTCTCGCGTAACGCCTCGCGGAGGAAAGCCATACAGATTCCCAGTGCAACCCCAATGGAGGCGACGGCCACGGCGATCCGCTTGCCTCGTCCCATGCGGCCTGGGCCGGATATCCGAGGCAATGAGATTCCGAACGCCAGCAAACCGCCGAGGAGGCCCAGCGCCAAGGCTCCGCGGCTCAGGGTCAGGAGCAGGGCCACGGCAGTCGAGACCGTCCAGCCAAGCCGACTCATGCGCTCCCAGCGATTGCCGGCCGTCCACACCAGGGGCAGACACAGCCACAGCCCTCGCTCCAACAGCATGGCGGCATGGTTGGGCGAGAACGTGGGACCGGAAAGGCGCAGCACGGCTTCGGCTTCCGGGTTCCGATCCGCAGCCCACTGCGTCAAGGCCCAGAGCCCGAAGAAACCGACGCCGGTCGCTATACTGATCGCGCCCGACCTTACGTTCCTCTTGTTCAATCCCGTTCCCACGGTCAGGAGAGCCAGCCAGCCTGGAAAAAATCCAATCCGTATCCATTGACTGAAGTGACCGGTG
This sequence comes from Anaerolineales bacterium, assembly GCA_034421855.1. GTDB lineage: Bacteria > Chloroflexota > Anaerolineae > Caldilineales > Caldilineaceae > Bin34. Next base: position 62,878 of record DAOUKB010000096.1, on the reverse strand, counting down.
TGCGTAACCCCCAGACCTCCTAGCAAGAGAAGCAGAAACCAGCCGCCCAGCAGCCACGCCGGATAGCCTCTGGCAGCGGCAGCCAGCACCGGCAGCTGTCGGTAGAGGAATACAGGCGTCAGGGCACACACCAGGATATGGGCCGGCGCCAAAGAGAACGTCTGATTGACTAGGGGCGATACGAAGTCGGCATGCACCTGATGCAAGGGCAGGACGGCCAAAGTCAAGAGCCACAGCGCAGTGGGCCGGGCCAGAGCCATCGCGGACAGCAAAACGACAGGTCCCACGGCCCAGAGCCACGAGGGGACCAGATAGACGGTACAAAGCAAAGTCGACGTGAGGAGCCACCACCCTGCATTCCGAATTCCGGATGCCCCATAGGACTGCAGGACGTGGGCGAGAGGGGGAACCGCGCGTATCCAGCCGGCGGCCCCGAACAGGGGCAACAGCAGGAATACCAGCCAGGCGCCTCGTCTCCCGCCGTATGTCCCATGGCTCCGGAGCCGGGGCGGCATGTCCTCGGCTCTATCCGCATCGTCCCGTCGGACCAGGGTCAAAACGCTCCGGACCTGGGGATCTGCCGTAGGCGCCAGCCACCAACTGTCCCACCCGCCTGTCCGTCCTGGCCGCAACGGATGTCCAGACAAGGCGAGCGCGGCATGCGACGTGACGGCGTCAGGCTGCAACAACCACAGATCAAGGTACGGTACCGCACCGGTGTCCTCCAATCTACGCAGCCAGTCCTCAGGAGAGGACGCAGAGGGAGAACGGGGGGATACCGGTACCAACGGAGCCGACAGTACGATCGCCTCCGGGTCCACGGCTACGAGACCCGGCACGGCAGACCGGATCATTTGGCCGTACCGCACGGGGTTTACACGCAAAGAAAAATCCGCCACGGGACCATTGGCGAACTGTCCTAACTGATAGAGCTGAATGCGATCGCCGAATCTCGCGGCCACGCGGCGGCTGAACCGGGCGAATTCCGTCGGAAAAGAAGACACTGCAGTCGGGCTGTCGCTGTCCCACCGGCTGCCTTGCTCTTCCAGCCAAGCCGGAACGGACTGCAGCGACAAGACAGGTTCCCATCCTTGCCCCTGCGCCATGGCGACGACCGTGTCCAAAAGGGTCCAATCCCGTATCCCTGCAGTTTTTTCGATGTCTGCCCACCGCACCGGCAGGAAGATCCAGGTCTGGTCGGTCGCACTGCCGGCGTAGGCAGCAAGGCAAGCTTTCAGAGCGGCGCCGGAATTGCTGCCGGTGCAGTCCACTGCCCGACCGACGCGCACGATTTCGAAAGAGGAGCGCGATGTCGGATTCTGCGTAGCCGCGGAGACGAACGTAGAGACCACATCGGGTAAGATCGCCAAGGCCGTCCACAGCAGGGCCCAGCTGCTCGCCCACAGGGACGGCCGGAGAAGCCTGTGTGCGGCTGCTTTCACTGAAATCACCGGCGCCTCGGGGCTGGACAGGACGGCGGACCGCCTCTACCAATATGCTCTTGACGTTGCCGTGGCTCCTGAACTCGCACAGCGCATAAGCGTAGCCGGTTGGATCATGGCGTTGGTCCTGACCCTGCCCCTGCTCTGGGCCTTGCCGGAAATTACCTGGACCTCACCGCCGATCGGGGGAGGTCAGATCGTGGTGCACGTGCCTGCCGACGCCATTGAAGTGCTGGTTGCGGTACTGGTGTCCTTGGTGGTCACCGACAGTGTGGTGCAGATTCATCCGCGCTTGCGGACTTTGCCGTGGCGTGCACGGATTTGGGCCAGTTGGCCCCTGTACAGTCTGCCCGCCGCCTTGGGCATCGTGGTGGTCATGGCGCAGCCGTTGCCCACCGCCGTGTCCCTCTCGGCCTTGGCCCTGTTGGTCGCCATCGGCGTCTACGTCCTGACTCTCTTTTTGCTGTACGACTCGTTGCAGACGGATCATCCACACGTCGGCCAGTTTACTTTTCTGTTGCACGGCATCGCCTATCTGGCCGCATTTCTGCTCTTCTTGTTGCTCTACCAAGCCAAGAGCCGCCTCATATTCACGGTGCCGCTGATTGCAGGTACCGCCGTCCTTCTCTCTGTGGAGTTGCTCCGCGATCATACCGAACGGCGCACGGAACTGCTGAAGCACGTGCTGGTAGTGGGTCTCGTCATGGGAGAAATCGCGTTGGTCCTGGCCTTCTCCCCCTTTGCAGAGCTGACCAAGGGCACTCTCCTCACCTGGACCTTCTTTCTGTTGGTCAACATTTGCCAAAACGGTCTGGATCGGACTTTGCGGCCCAGGTTGGGGGTGCATTACGCTGTCTTCAGCGGACTGGTCCTGGCAGTCGTGTACCTCGTCGAAGCCAATTCCGCCTTGCTGTTCCTGACCTAGTCTGGCGTCAGATCCAGGCCGTGCCGCTCCTGCAGCAAGCGCAGACAGCGGTCCAGCTCGTGCTGCTTCCGCGCCGAGGACCAGCGTAGGCTGTCCGCAGCCAGATCGGCTACCTCTCGGAACGAACGAGACGTCAGCAGTCCTAGTTTCGCCAGCTGCGCGCGGCGCAAGAGCAGATCGTCCAGATGTACCACGCGTTCGTGCGTACACAGAAACTCCAGCTCCGCACGCAGATGTCCGGTTCCCGACACTGGAAGGCCCGGATCGGCCTTGCCGGCAAACAGCCGTGCCATGGCGCCGGGAATTTCGCCGTAGCGTCGGCGCAGAGACCGATAACTGTCTGAGGACAATCCCATGGCAGGGGCCGAGGTGTCGGCCGCAGCGTCCACAGGAACGCCGATGGGCATTTCCGCAGTGATTGCGCGGCGCGGGCGGTGCAAATCCTGGAGCAATACGTTCACGGTCTGTTCCGCGAAGGCGCGAAACGAGGTCCACTTGCCCCCGACGAGCGAGTACATCGGGGGACGGCCTTGTGCCGGCGGATCAAATTTCAGCTCGTGATCGCGGCTGATGGCGGCGGCCGGCCCGGCGGCCGCTCCCAAGGGACGCACTCCGCTGTACCGGAAGACCACATGCTCGGAGGTGACCGCCAGTGCGGGAAAAACGTGGGGGATCATCGCCAGCAGATATGATTCTTCCTGAGGGGTACACACCGCCCGATCCGGATGCTGAACGGGAATGTCCGTAGTACCAATCAGGACTCGGTGATGCCAGGGGTACATCAGGACGATGCGGCCGTCTTGGTTCTCGAAAAAGAACATGTGTCCCCGCAACGCCGCGAAGAGCTCAGGGTGATCCAGCACCAGATGAGACCCCTTGGTCCCCCCGATGTAGCCTGTATCCAGACCCAAGTTGCAATTGACCCGATCGATCCAAGGCCCGGCCGCGTTCACGATCAGCTGGGGCTTGATCTGGAACGTCTCGCCTCCCGCCGGGTCTTCGAGCGTCACGCCGGCGGCTCCGATCGATTTCAGATGCAGGTAATTGAGGGCCCGACAGGCGGGATGCCGATATTCGCCCTCCTGCACCAACTGCAGCGCCAGCCGTTCCGGATTCAGCATCACCGCTTCGTAATACTGGGCTGTCGACCGAATGGCGGGATTCAACGCCGGGAACCGCGCAAGGCTCCGGCTTCGCGCCTCTAAACTGGAAGCCGGCAGATCGCTGACTACGGTGCGGGAATAGGCATCGTAGAGGAAGAGGCCTAGCCGGACTGCCCAGGCTCCTCTGGATCTGGGTTTGCGCGGAATGCGCAGCCAGTGCAGCGGCGCGTTCAGCAGACCGGAACTGCGGCTGAAGAGGGGAATGCGCGTGGGCAGCGGCTTGACGTAATGGGCCGCATTCTGGAGCAAGCGGTTGCGTTCTTGGATGGCTTCCCGGACCAACCGCAATTCGCCGTACTCCAGGTAGCGCAGACCGCCGTGAATCAGATTGGAGGAGGCTGCGCTGGTACCGGTACAGTAATCGCCTTGGTCGATCAGGAGGGCGTCGACCTTTTGGCAGGCCAATTCTCGAAAGACGGCGCTGCCGTTGATGCCGGCCCCTACGATGAGGACCGATACCTGCGGCTGCCGACGGAGACCGTCCAGGAGCTCCGCGCGGCTACGAAGGAAGGGCATCTGCTGTGAGGCGACCGCGCGCCGGGCCAAGTTCCGCGGGGCTTACTGCAAACTGAAGTGCAGCGTCTCCGCGGCGGTCGCGCTTGCCTGATCGTCTGCCGCGGCCGGCGCATAAGTCAGCGTATAGAACCAAGCCACCCGGGAGGTGTCGGGTACTGCAAAACAGAGGTCTCGGACGATTGCCCCCACGAAAGGCTTCACGATCACGCGATCGTTGCGGAAGCGGTTCAATCGGCATTTGAGAGCCGCGGCCGGAATCGTCTCGGGCAGGCCGTCCTGCGGACGGACCAACCGCAAGCGGAAGTCATGGATGGAGACGGTACGGTCTTCGCCGCCCTTGTTTTCCAACGCGATGCGCAGACCGACGTGACCGCAGTGGGGACAGGAGGCAGCGATACGACGCGAGGAGGGGACCGTGTTGGCGTAGTCGCGGTCTCCGTCGCGCAGAAGGTGCGTCAGGGTTACATAAAACTCGTCTGCCGCCTCGAAGGCGGCCCGAAAGGGTATGGGCCAGTCCGCCTCGCCGACCTGCAGAGGAGCAGGTGTAGCCTCCTCGGTCACGGGCCACGGCGGCAAGAACGTGGCTTCCGGCAGACCCAGAGCATACAACTCCAAGGCGCTGGTGGGTATCCAGCCGCCCGCCTGCAGATTGTACCAAGCCCGATCCGGGGATATCTGACGGACCCGATAGATTTCGTCCGCCTGCAATATGCCGACCTGCGGAAAATCTCCGCGCGGCCCCTCCAAAATGTTCTGGGCCGATATGCTTCTGCCTTGATAAACCGGATGGACCGGGATCGGCGGCCGGGAATGCTGGACAAGCACCGGAGGCCAGGTGGCCGCCAACGCCGGACCTGTCGTGAACTGAAAAATAGACCAGATGTCGTCCGCACCGCAGTATCCGGTGGCCGAGCAGCTCAGCACCCCGGACACCCCGGGGAAGCCTTTCAATGCGGACAAGGCCTGACGCAACGCCAAGCGGCCGATGGAAACATTGCCCCGATCGTCCGCGACGGCCACCAGACGGGCGGCATGCAGCAACATCGTCACGGCATCGAAGGCCTGTGGGCCGGCCATGGTCCGCGGCATCTCGCCATAGGCGACATGCCAGCTGTGCGTGAAGGCCTGCGCTCCCTGAGACCTGGGTTTCCAGCCGGTGGCGTACAAAGTCAGGTGGGAATTCCGGACCGCCTGGGCGACGTCGGCCTCCAGCCAGCTGGCGCTGGCCAGCATGGGAAAAGTCTGAAATGCGGTCCGGCCCCGCACTTTCTGCAGAAACCGGAGCGCATGCTGATGCGAAACAGGCAAGTACACCGCCGTGGGCTGCAAGGTGGAGAGATGTTCCAACAGAGCGTTCAGCCCCGTATCGCTGGAGGGCATAATTCTGTGCTCGAGGACATGGCCTCCCTGGATCTGGAAGGCCCGGGACATCACCTCGCTCAAGTACGCCGAATCCTGGCTGCCGTCGCCGATGACGACCAGACGCCGTATCCCCAGGTTGTGACGGGCGAAATGGGCCGTGGCGATCCCTTGGTGCAGGTCGCTGGATACCGTGGAATAGAAGCCCGGCTGCCAATAGCTGCCGGGCTGGGCGCCGGGACCCGTGAAGGCGGGCCGTGTGGCATGGGGCGCTATGAGTACGGTACCGGCTCCGCTGACCGGCAGGATCAATTCCTGGGTCACGTCGTTGCATGTGGCGCCCACGAAGCCCAGCAGGGCAGTTTCCGCCTGTTGGACTTCCACCAACCTCCGGGCCGTAGCGACGTCGCAGCGGGTGTCCAGAGCCCTGTATTCGACAGGATGGCCCAGCAGGGAGCCGAAATTCTGGACTGCCAGACTGGCGCCCCGAAACTGCTCTGTGCCTACATGGGAGACGTAGGTGGAAAAGTCGTGCAGTCCGCCGACCAGCACCGTGGCGCCGGCCGGATATTCGATGCAGCCCAAAAGATCCGTACAGGGCAGCAGCTGGATCGCCTGCGGGGCTGCCCCTACGGGTCTGCTGCTGCCGAACAGGGCCAGCAGCAATATCAGAATCAGTCCCGGCCGAACTCGCGGCGGCAGGGAAGCGCGTGGTATTGGGATCATCGGGGAAGGAGGGCCAGAGAGCGGAGGGTGCGCATAACGCTGATGCCTGCGAGCGGCGAGGGGATGCAATCGTGAAACGACAGCCATGCAGGCGTCGGGGCACCCCAATGGATAGCCTATACAACCTAACGCCCGATTGCGAATCGGCTGCCGATCCGCCATCCGGTCGGCATTCATGCTCCCGGACCCGGAACTCCCGGCGGTATCCAGGCCGGCTTTCGCGGCGTGGATTCCTGCGCGCCCGGTGCGGTTCTCGGCGCGGGCATCCATGACATAATAATGAGGGCACCGATGCACAAAGGCCGCGTCCGAAGCCGGCCGCCGGCGCGGGCTGCGACCTCCGCCGGGCACCTTACGCAATGGGGTTCTCGCGATGACCAAGCCTGTCTTGACACTCCCCTATCGCGTTGCAGCCGGTGGGTATGTCGACCATTGGCTGTGGGCGGGGCCCCATGCCGCCCCGTCTGGACACGAAGGGGAGCGGCCGGATTATCTGCGGGATTTCAAGCGTCCTGTGGAGTGGGAGCCGCCTCTGGTCGTCGCGGCGCAACCATATCCCTGGCAGTATGCGGCCTGCGCAGCCGACCATGCGTTGCATTTCTCGGATATGCCGATGCGACCGGAACTGCGTTGGTACTTTGCTTATGTCGAAGTGCACCAGAACCGTCGCGGCGCGCTGGCTTTGCAAGTGGAGGCGACCGGTCAAGTCGCGCTGTGGATCAACAAGAAACCGTGGACGGCCAAGACGACCGTAGTCGGAGACGTGATCCGCCATTCCTTTGGAGGACCGGTGCCTCCAGGTCGTCTGGCCTTGTTTCTGATTTTGTCTCAACCCTTCGCAGGGAACACTGCCTGTTACCTACGCCTCCGGCTGCGGGCGGAGGACGCGGCCGGCCGTCTGCTCACGTTGCCCACTACCGTAAATCCGCAACGGCGCCTGGATCTCGAGGCGATCGTCAATGCCGGCTACATTGCCCGACGGGTGTGCGGGCCCGCGGAACCGATAGTACTCCGGTGGGACTCGGAACTCGAGGGCCAGACGTTTCTGGGTCTCAATCTGAGAAGATTCCAGGGGCCGTCCTATATGGAGGTGATGCATACCCAGGTCAATGCGGAAGCGACCTACGAAATGGCTACCGCCCCTGTCGGGGGCCCCGGACATTATCAGGTTACGGTACGGCCCGGATTGGACGAGTATTACGAACTGAACCAACGCATTACCCAGGTTCTTGATGTTTTTCTGGTCAAGACGCACTTTGCCCAAACTCCGGAACAGGAACCCGCCGCGCGGAGACGCGCAGTATGGCAGCGCGCCGGCGAGTATGCCCCGCCGGTGCTCAGAGCCTTGGCGCGGACTGTCCTGGACCCACAGGATGTCCAAGATCGGATCTGGAGAGACTTTCAGGAAGAAGCGCCTAAAGCCGCGGTGAGCCTGTCCGCGCTGATGGCGGCCCTCGTCGTGAGCGCGCAGACTGCGGGAACGTCGCTCCGCGCACCAGGACTTCAGCACGTGATGCAGGTTCTGCAGGAGGCTTTGCCGGACTTGGCAGCTGCAGCCGCGGCAGGCGGACCCCGGCAGGCCTTTCTGCTGGCCGTCTGTCGTCTGGCCCTGCATACACGGCTGTCGGCAGAGCGTGCGTCGTCTCGGCCAGGGAGCCCTGCTGTTTCCGACCAAGACGACGCGGAAATCCACAGAGCTATGCAAGCGTGGATGGCCTGCGGGTTGGGCGGCTGGGAGGCGCAAGGCGAACTGGCGCAGCTGGTGATAGCCTGTGTGCTCCTGGCGACCCACGCCGGAGCCGCGGCGTTGCAGGATCTCAGTCTGCTGTTGCTGGACAAGATCCTGTTTACGCTGGCATTGAACTCTTGGCGGGGCGTATACGGGGCGGCGGGGCCTGAGACCGAGACCATGTCGCTGTTGGATGCCCGGCTGGGCGCCTTGGCTGCCGTCTCGTACCAGGGATGGGGTCTGGGTCTGCCGGACAGCAGTTTCGCCGCCGGATTGGCGATGGCCCACACGGAGTACGAAGTGCCGGCGGCCGTGCAGGAAATAGGCCTCTTCGTACCGGAAGCCATGAGCAGTGCAGAACGGCACGCTTGGGTCGGGCACGACGGAGACCCGCCCCCCGCGGATCCCGAGGAATTCCATCGCTGGACTTTCAAGACCCCGGATTTCATGCTCAGTTCCCTGCAGGACTTCCGAGCCGGTCAGCCGGGAAGCCGGGAAACTCCTTGGCTGGCTACGCTGGGCTATGCCGCCCGCGTGCATGTCAATCAGCCGGAATTCGCCACCGAACACGAAGCGGTGCCGCGCAATTTCTGGAGAGGCAATGTGACGGTGCCGCGTGTGGCGCAGTGGCAAGAGACAGTGGTGGCGTTGTACGGCCCGGGGCCGCGGGCCGGTCTAGGGTACACGCATGCCCACTTTCCGCAGCATGCGTTCGACGCGGTGTTTCTGTCCGACTACTGGGTCTTTGCCTGCAAAGACGAGGGGTACCTGGCCCTCTACGCCGCCAACGGTTTGCAGGCCGTCGAAACCGGTCTGGGCGCCTATCGCTCGTTGCGTTCGCCCGGACCCGAAAATATCTGGGTCTGCTGTTTGAGTCGGCAGACCTGGGATAGAGATTTCCAGTCTTTTCAGACTAGAGTGCACGATGCAGTCAGAGCGACATCCGGCCGAGTCCAGGTGACTACGCGCAGTGGTTTGGTATTGACGTACGGACTGCAGGGCCCGCCGACGATAGGCGGCGACGAGATTGCGCAACGGGGCGCCATGCACTACGACAGTCCTTTTTGCCAGGCTTCCTTCCCTGCTGCCGAGTTTTCGATTCGGGGTGTGTCCGGCACCAGTCTGGAACTCCGGTGCGCATGACAGGCGGAAACTCCGGGGTTGCCGGGGGCTCCTGGCAGCGTGCCGACCGTATTGTAGAATCGGGCTGCTCTGTGGCAGACAATTCAATAGGAGTTCGCTATGACCGGAAAGTATTCCAGGCGTGAGGTGTTGCGCCTTGGAGGGGTAGCCGCTGCCGGTACGATGCTGGTGGCGTGTGGGGCGCCGGCCGGAGAGGACGCCGCGCCCGCTGTGGAATCCGGCGACGCGGGGATGGACAGCGGCTCCGACGCCATGATGGACTCGGGCAAGCAGTCGCCTTTGCTGGCCAAACGGGTCGCCGCCGGCGAACTGCCGCCGGTGGAAGAACGGCTGCCGGCGAATCCGCAGGTAGTGCAGCCTTGGGGCGAAATCGGCGAATACGGCGGCATGTTTACGGTCGGCAACCCCGCCGCCGGGACCTTCCATAGCGGACGCACCGGCGTGGGCCAGGACGGCGTCATGCGGATCGGGACGGATTTGACCTCCGTAACTCCCAACATCGTGGAGAGCTACGAGATCAACCCGGCCGGCACCGAATTGACGTTGAACCTCCGCAAAGGCATGAAGTGGTCGGACGGACGGCCGCATTCGGCCGACGACTTCGAATTCTGGTACGTCCATCTCGTGAGCAACGCGGAGATGACCCCGCGCCCTCCCGGCTGGCTTTCTCCGGGCGGCGAATTGATGGATTTCCAGCGGGTCGACGATCATACGGTCAAGTTTGTTTTCGGCAGCCCCTATCCGTTCATTCTCAAGTATCTTTCCCATATCAACGGCACCGATGTCGTCGTCCCCAAGCATTACTGCCAGCAGTTCCATCCTGCCTATGAAGACGTCGAAACATTGAACCAGCTGGCCGCCGACGCGGGATTCGACGACTGGACCGGCCGCTACGGGAACATGGCGGCCCTGGATGAAGGGGTGCCGGAGCACAATCCGGAGCTGCCCACGTTGGGACCGTACAAGCTGCTGGAGAAGACCGAAACCTATTGGCTCTTCGAGCGCAATCCCTACTACTGGAAGGTGGACACGGCAGGCAATCAGCTGCCTTACATCGATGCCGCCTTCATCAAGTTGTTGCAGGACCGGGAGATTCAGGACGCGGCCATGATCAGCGGCGAACTGGACATCGAGTTCGGCTGGATGCCGGACCCCTCCAACTGGCCGCTGTACAAGGGCAACGAGGCACAGGGACAGTACAGGGCCACGGCAGTCCAGAATCTGACCGGGTCCGTGCTGCACTTCCAACCCAACCAGACCTACGAAGCCGATACGGTACTGCGGGACATCTTCCGCGACAAGCGCTTCCGCATCGCGTTGTCGCATTCCCTGAATCGGGACGAGATCAACGAAATCGCCTACTTCGGCCGGGCTACGCCGCAACAGGCCACGGTCATTCCCGCCTGCTCTTTCTACGACGAAAAGTACGCCAAACTCAATATCGAGCACGACGTGGACAAAGCCAACTCGCTGCTCGACGAGATGGGGTTGGCCTGGGACGACGCCGGCGAATGGCGCCTGCGCCCGGACGGCGAGAGACTGGCTTGGACCATCGAGGCCAGCTTCGAACCGCAGAAGTCCACCATCTGGCAACTGTGCAAGGGCTATTTCCAGGCCGTCGGCTGTGACGTGCAAGTCAAGACGATCACCGGCGAACTGATCTCCGAACGGTACCCGGGCAATCTAGTGGCCATGGGCACCTGGGGGGCGGACAAATGTACCGATTGGCTCTTCCCGCTCACTCCGCAATTCTGGGTACCCTACAATTTGGGCTGGGAGTCCACCATGTACCCGCTCTGGACCCGTTACATCGTCACGAACGGCGAAGAGGGCGAAGAGCCGCCGGCCGAGCTGGTGCAGCTTTGGGATTTGTGGCAGGAGATGAAGATCACCACCGATATGGATCGTCAGGTTGAACTCGGCAAGGAGATCGTCCGCATCAATGCCGAGAGCATGTACGTCATCGGCACCGTGGCGCTGCCTCCGCATCCCGTCATTACCAAAGACAATCTGGGCAACGTGCCTACCCTGGAACAGGGTCTGCTCTTTGGTTGGGACTTGTATCAGTTTTATCCGTATCACAGCGAACAGCTGTATCTCAAGCAGCCCTATCACGACCGCCAGAGGTACGACGCCTAGACTTGCGCCAAGGCCGATGTCGTAAATTACGCTCCGTGGCCGAGCCGGCCCCTTGTCCCGAGGGGCCGGTTTCGGCCTCTTCCGGTTAGGGCATGGCGGCGACGCGGACATGCCGGCCGGCGCTTTCGCGGCCAGGGAGAGCTCTGTTTCCCTTGAGGTTGCACGCGGCTGACCGATCCGGGACCATCCTATGCAGATGCTCAAGTATTCCGCGCGCAGGCTGCTCTACATGGTCCTGCTGTTGATCCTGTTGTCCATAGTTTCCTTTGCCGTGATTCAGTTGCCGCCGGGGGATTTTCTGACTTCCTACATTGTCCAGTTGCAGGCCAGCGGGCAGCCGGCCGACGAAGCCGAGGTCGCGGCTCTGCGCGCGCGGTACGGCTTGGACCGGCCCATGTGGCAACGGTACCTCAAATGGATGTGGGGCATGATGCGCGGCGACTTCGGCGTTTCCTTCGAACGCAATCAGCCGGTCGTGGAGCTGGTGAAATCCCGTCTTCCCATTACCATGCTCATTTCGTTGCTGACGATCGTGTTTGCCTATGCGGTGGCCATTCCCATTGGCATATTCTCGGCTGTGCGTCAGTATTCCGTGGCGGACTACTTCTTCACGGTAGTGGGATTCATCGGATTGGCCATCCCCAATTTCCTGCTGGCTCTGGTAATCATGTGGCTCCTGTACAGCCGGCTCGACACGGACATCGGGGGCCTCTTTTCGCCTGAGTACGAGTTGGCCCGATGGAGTGTGGCTCGCTTCATAGACATGATGAAGCACTTGCCCCCCGTCGTGATCGTGGTCGGGACCGGTTCGACCGCCTGGTTGGTGCGCGTCATGCGAGGAGTGCTGCTGGACGAGTTGGCCAAGCCTTATGTCATAGCCGCCCGGGCCAAAGGGATCTCCGAGTTGACCTTGCTGCTCAAATATCCGGTGCGCGTAGCCATCAATCCCATCGTGAGCACGGTGGGAGGCACGTTGCCGGCGATTGTCTCGGGGGCGACGATCACGTCCATCGTGTTGGGCCTGCCTACGACCGGTCCCATGTATTTGCAATCCTTGCGGTCGCAGGACATGTATCTGGCGGGCAGCTTCACCATGTTCCTGTCTTCCCTGACCATCGTCGGTACCTTTCTGTCCGATATCTTGCTGGCCTACTTGGATCCGCGTATTCGCTTCGATTGAGGCTGGACCCATGACTGCGGATTTGACTTCCCTGGAAGATCGCTCGCTCGAACGCATGTACGCAGCCTCGCAGTGGCAGCTGATGTGGCGGGCCTTCCGGAAACACCACATGGCGGTAGCGGGCAGTATTTTGCTGCTGGTCATTTACGTCGGCACAGTCGTGTTTTGCGAATTCCTGTCGCCGTACGACATCGACACCGTGCGGGCCGAGTACACCTATACGCCCCCGCAATGGCCGCGGTTCGTCGACTCCGAAGGCCGTTTTCATCTGCGGCCCTTTGTGTACGGATGGACCGTGGAGGAAGATCCCGTGACCTGGCAGGACATCTTCGTCCTGAACAAAGAGGAGATCTATCCTATTCACTTGGGCGTCCGGGGCGATGCCTACAAATTATGGGGCCTCTTCCGGACCGACTGGCATCTCTTCGGCGTCAAGGCGGAAGGCGGAGTCATATTCCTCTTCGGCACAGACAAATTGGGCCGAGATCTGCTGTCCCGGGTCCTGTACGCGGGCCGCACCTCTCTGTCCATTGGCCTGATCGGCGTCGCGCTCAGTTTCGTGTTGGGCAACTTGCTGGGCGGGATCTCGGGATTCTACGGCGGGGCCGTGGACAACATCATCCAGCGAATCATCGAATTTTTCATTTCCATTCCCACCATACCGCTGTGGATGGGACTGGCGGCCGCGTTGCCGCCCGAGTGGCCGCCTATTCAAGTGTATTTCGGCATTACCATCATTCTTTCGTTCTTGGGTTGGACCGGCTTGGCGCGGGTGGTGCGGGGCAAACTGCTGGAACTGCGCGAAGAGGACTTCGTGATGGCCGCCAAACTGGTGGGCGAGACCGATTTGGGTATTATTCGCCGGCATCTCCTGCCTAGTTTTCTGAGCTATCTGATCGTGTCCCTGACCTTGGCGGTGCCCGGCATGATCCTGGGCGAGACCGCGCTCAGTTTCCTGGGTCTGGGTCTGCGCCCTCCCGTAGTCAGCTGGGGAGTGCTGCTCAGCGATGCGCAGAACTTCCAGACCGTAGCCATTTACCCTTGGCTCTTCTTTCCGGGTCTCTTCGTGGTGGTGGTGGTCCTGAGTTTCAACTTCATGGGCGACGGCCTGCGTGACGCCGCCGACCCGTATGCCCACAGATAGCATGGCGGAGGCTGGCGGCTCCATGGATCGGCCCGGGTCAGACGTGCTGCTGGCCATTCAGGACCTGAAAGTCCAATTCCCTTTGGAAGAAGGCGTCGTCCATGCCGTGAACGGGCTGGATCTGACGGTCCACCGGGGCCAGGCGGTGGGCATAGTGGGCGAAAGCGGCTGCGGCAAGAGCGTTTCGGCGCAAGCCATCCTGCGGATTGTGCCCAGACCCGGGGACATTGTTTCCGGACACCTGTTCTACCATCGGCGTCGGACATCGAACGGCGAAATCACGACCGATACCCGGGATCTGGCCCAACTGGACGCCAACGGTCGAGAGATGCGGGACATTCGCGGCAACGAAATCGTGATGGTATTCCAGGAGCCGATGAGTTCGCTGGCTCCGGTCTACACTATCGGGCACCAGATCATGGAAGCCGTGAAGCTGCATCAGCATGCCAATCAGGAAGAAGCCCGGCAGCGTACGTTGGAGATCCTGCAACAAGTCGGCATGCCCCAACCGGCGCAGACCATCGACAGCTATCCCCACCAGCTGAGTGGCGGGATGCGGCAGCGCGGCATGATTGCCATGGCGCTCTCCTGCAACCCGACGCTCCTCATTGCCGACGAACCGACCACCGCGCTGGACGTCACGACCCAGGGCCAGATCTTGGATCTGATGCAAGAGCTGCAACGGGAACTGGGTATGGCGATCGTTTTCATCACGCACGATCTGGGAGTCATTGCCAAGATGACCGAGTATGTGGTGGTGATGTATTTGGGGCAGGTGGTGGAAGCGGCGGATGTGGACACGATTTTCCATAACCCGCAGCATCCCTACACTCGGGCGCTCCTGCGCTCCATGCCGCGGATCGGACGCAAGGTGAGACGGCTGGAGGCGGTGACCGGCATGGTCCCGGATCCCTTCCATGTCCCGCCGGGCTGTCCCTTTCATCCCCGCTGCGAAGAATTCCAGGCGGGCCGCTGCGATGCCGCGCCGCCTCCCTGGATCGAGACCGAGGCGGGCCATAGAGTCCGTTGTGTACTGTACGCTTAGAAGCCGCCCCGCCCATGACTGAACACGCCGCTGCCCCCGAAATCCTGCTGGACGTGCAGGAGCTGCGCAAGTACTATCCCATTCAGAAGGGATTTCTGGGCCGCGCCAAGGGATACGTGAAGGCAGTCGACGGGGTCAGTTTTCAGGTACGGCGCGGGGAAACTTTGGGACTGGTCGGCGAAAGCGGCTGCGGCAAGAGCACGACCGGCCGCTGCCTGTTGCGGGCCATAGAGCCCACGTCGGGGGTCATTCGCTACTACATGCGGAATCCAGACCGCGAAGTGGACCTCCTGTCCATCGCCAAAGAAGAACTACGAGATTTTCGTACCTTCGGACAAATGATCTTTCAGGATCCCTTTTCGTCTCTGAATCCGCGTATGACCATCCTGCAGATTGTAGGAGAGCCGTTGACGGTCAACGATCTGGCCCGCGGCGAGGAACTGGAAAATCGGGTAGCGGACCTGCTGCGCAACGTAGGGCTGCGTCCCGAGTACATGAACCGGTATCCCCATGCCTTCAGCGGCGGCCAACGCCAACGCATCGGGATTGCCCGTTCTTTGGCGCTGAATCCGCAGTTCATCGTCTGCGACGAACCGGTCTCGGCTCTGGACGTCTCCATCCAGGCGCAGACTCTGAACCTGCTGCAAGATCTGCAGGACGAATTCAATCTGACCTATCTCTTCGTGGCGCACGACTTGAGCGTGGTTTCCCATATCTGCGACCGCGTGGCAGTCATGTACGTAGGCAAAATAGTCGAGGTGGCAGAAGGCGACGCGCTTTTCTTCCAGCCTCTGCACCCCTACACGGAAGTGCTGATGCGCGCCGTGCTGGAGCCGGATCCGCGCATCCGCTCGGAGCACATCTCTCTGCCGGGAGAAGTGGCCAATCCCGCCGATCCGCCGTCGGGATGCTACTTTCATCCCCGCTGCCAATATGCCGAACCCATCTGCGCGACGGAGCGGCCGGAACTGCGCGAGGTGCAACCCCACCATTTCGTGAGTTGTCACCGCGCCGAAGAGATCATGCTGACGGGAGTGACCGCAACATCGTTGCCGAGCACCGGCACGCAGCCTAGTTGACATCGGGGTCGGCCCAGTTCAAGGTCCGCGTCACGGCCTTGCGCCACTGGCTATACCCCGCTTCTCGCTCTTCCGGCGAAATCCGGGGCTGCCACCGCCGATCTTCCCGATAGTGATCCCGCAGCTCCGCCAAGGAATCCCAATACTCTGCGGCCAAGCCCGCGGCATAGGCGGCGCCCAGACTGGTCGTCTCCGCCAGCTGCGGGCGTACGACCGTCACCCCCTGGATATCGGCCTGCAACTGCATCAGGAAATCGTTGGCGGTGGCGCCGCCGTCTACATGCAGGTTGGACAGCGCCATGCCGCTGTCTTCCTGCATGGCGTCCAGTACTTCCCGGGACTGGTAGCAGATGGCTTCCAAGGCGGCGCGCACGACATGCGCCTTGGTGACATAGCGGGTAAGTCCGGCCAGCACGCCCCGCGCGTCGCTGCGCCAGTGGGGAGCCAGCAACCCGCTGAAGGCGGGCACCAGATAACAACCGCCGCAGTCCGGCACCCGGGCCGCCCACTCTGCCGATTCGGCGGCGGTCGCAATCATTTCCATTTCGTCCCGCAGCCACTGGATGGTGGCCCCGCCCATGGCAATGGAGCCTTCCAAGGCATATACGGGAGGCGTCTGGTCGAAGGCGTAGGCTACGGTGGTGAGCAGCCCGTGCCGGCTGCGCACAATCTCCGTACCGGTATTCAGCAGCACAAAGCAACCCGTACCGTACGTGTTCTTGGCTTCGCCGGGACCGAAGCAAGTCTGCCCCACCATGGCGGCCTGCTGGTCTCCCAGTACCCCGCAAATAGGCACTGCGCCGCCCAAGGGTCCTTGGGGGCTGGTGCGACCGTATGCTGCGGGGTGACTGCTGGGACGGATCGCGGGCAGCAGACGTTCCGGGATGTCGAATGTCTGGAGCAGGCCCGGATCCCAGTCCAGGGTCTGCAGATCCATGCACAGGGTGCGACTGGCGTTGGTGACGTCGGTGACGAAACGCCGATCCGCCGTGAGACGCCACAACAACCAGGTGTCGATGGTGCCGCAACACAGTTCGCCCCGCCGCGCCCGCCTCCGGCCCTCTGCCACGTGGTCCAAGATCCAGCAGATCTTGGAAGCCGCGAAATAGGGAGATAGGGGCAACCCCGTGATCCGGCTGATTTCCGGCTCCAAGCCGGCCGCCTGCCAGGCCGCGCAGATGCCGGCCGTACGCACGTCCTGCCAGACTAGGGCGTTGTAGACCGGCAGGCCGGTCTTGCGTTCCCAAATCACCGTGGTTTCCCGTTGGTTGGTAATGCCTATGGCCGCGAGATCCCGGGCGGTCAAGTCCCTCTGCTGCAAGGCGGTCCGGATGACCTCGCAGGTGTTGTCCCAAATTTCCATGGGATCATGTTCCACCCAGCCCTGGGCGGGGAAGATCTGAGCGTGCGCCTTTTGCGCTTGGGCTATTACCTGCCCGTGCCGATCGAAGATCATGAAGCGGATACTGCCGGTACCCGCATCGAGGGCTCCGACAAATCGGTCGGTCGTGCTGGTCATGCTTTAGGTCGCTGGAGCGGTCGGTTTCCCACCAAGCCGGACGTGGTTGCTGTTCCCCGGGGATACCGGCTCTCGGCCGGAGACCGCATCCGGTAACGGAGAACGGTCCGCGGCTACTGTGTGTCGGCCTGCATGAAGTATCGGTTGAAAGCGCCGGCCAAGACTCCGCCCAAGACGGTGGCCACCAGGAATACCCAGATATCGG
This sequence comes from Anaerolineales bacterium, assembly GCA_034421855.1. Taxonomy (GTDB): domain Bacteria; phylum Chloroflexota; class Anaerolineae; order Caldilineales; family Caldilineaceae; genus Bin34. The sequence goes on along the minus strand of DAOUKB010000096.1, from coordinate 45,564 downwards.
TGTATTCGCCCGCGGCTACGGCAGGACCCAGAGTGCGCGCCGGGTTCAAGGAGGCCCCCGTGAGCGGGCCGAACATCATGATGCAGGCGGCTACGGTCATGCCGATGGCGAGGGGAGCCAAGTTGCCTGCCTTGCCCGCAATCGCGGTGTTCATGATCGTGTTGACCAAGAAGAAAGTACCGATGCATTCCAGCACAAAGGCCACGGGCACCGTGATGCCGGTCTCGTAATTCACGACCGTGGCTCCCAGATTGCCGCCCTGTGCGCCAAACACCCAGCTCAGAATCCCGCCGGCCAGGATCGCGCCCGCGATTTGTACGACGATGTAGGGAACGACCCGCCTGCCCTCCAGGGCGCCGCCGACCCAGAGGCCCACCGTCACGGCCGGATTGATCAGGCTGCCGCTTACGTCGCCGAAGGCATAGGCAAAGATCATGATGGTCAGACCGTGAGCCAAGGCTACCGTGATCAAAGAGCCTGCGATGCCTGCCCCCGCCAAAGTGCCGGCTCCGGCCCCCAGCAGAATCAGGGCAAATGTACCGATGAATTCGGCGACCAAAGATTTACCCATACTTTGCACGATGCAATTCTCCTCCTCATTCGTCTGCAGCCGGCAGACCCGACTACCAAAGGGTAACGACTCGCTCTTCGCCTCGTCGCAGTTTCTCGCGATTGGATCGCAACGCGATCGCCACTGCGGTCAAGGCGAGCACGGGAAAGGCCAGATAAGCCCAGGACAGCTCTTCGAACAGAGACAGCGCCACGTATCCGGCCAACGAAGTGACGGCGACGGAAAAGGTCGCAAACGAGGCGATGCGGGACCAGTAATACGCGAGGGCGCCCGCCACGATGGCCATAACCCCCACCGTGGGGAACAGAAATAGCCCTGTCACGGCACAGGTCATGCCGCCGGCGCCCCCCCGAAATCCGATGAACACGGACCAGTTGTGGCCAATCACGGCCATGCCGCCGGCCAAGGCCAGGGCGAGCGTCTTGATGTCCGGCGCCAGATCGCCGGCCCAGTTTTCCATGAGGGCGCTCAGCACCCGAATCGCGGCGGCTCCCTTCAGCGCGTCTCCCAGCACGGTAGGGATGGCCGCCTTCAGCCCGGCGGCGCGCCACGCGTTGGTGGCGCCCGTTTTGCCGCTGCCTACCTGCAGGATGTCGACGCCGAAGAGCTTGCAGACCCAATATCCTACCGGTACGGCGCCGAGCACGTAGCCCGACAGCAACCCGGCGGCTGTCCAGACCGCGATCGACATAGCGGGCTCCCTGCGCCGGGCGGCGGCCGGTCCTCGATTACCGTAGGGCTTTGACCGCCTCGATGGCGCCGTCGAAATCCGGGTTATCGGTCAATTCGTCCAGATACTGGACGTATGTGACCTTGTCCTTCTTGTCGATTACGAACACGGCGCGGTGGTCCAGGCGCAGTTCCTGCACCTTGGTACCGTAGGTTTCGCCGAAGGCCATGTCCTTGTGGTCCGACAGCATCTTCACGTTTTCCACGCCGGCCGCTCCGCACCAACGCGCCTGAGCCGTCGGCAGGTCGGCGCTGACGGTCAAAACGATCACGTCGTCGCCCAAGGCCGCCGCCTCTTCGTTGAAGCGGCGCGTCTGGGCGTCACACACGCCGGTATCGATGCTCGGTACTACGCTGACCAACCGGATCAGGCCGGCGCTGTCGCCCAGCAGGTTGTAAGACGAGGCCAGAGAATCGGACAAGGTCACTTCGCGGGCTTCGTCGCCTACGGCAATCGGTTTGCCTTCCAAATGCAATTCGGTGTCCGTCTGAAACGTAACTACTCGATAACTCATGTTGCATGCCTCGTGAAAAAGTAAGAAATGCGCGAAAAACTTCGGTTAGGTTCCAATTTCCACGGGCGGATTGGGAGGTCCGTGCACCGTCCGTGTGACTACGTCCGACGTGATCTCTTCCGCTCGCGGACCCGTTTCCGGTCCTTCCGGCTCCAACAAAAACAGTTCGGCATCCATGCGGGCTTGCTCGTCCATGTAGATGCTGTTGACGTGCACCTGCCCTGCCACGCGCGCCCCGGCCAAGAATTCCGCCCGGTCGGCCACCAGATTTCCGGCATAGTGCCCGCGCACGGATACGATGCAGGCCGACAGGGTCGCCGTCACGCGGGCGCTTTCTAGGATGAGTATATTGGCAGACGTCTCGATACGTGAATTCGCGGCGACCAGTCCGCCTAGCCATACGTTGCTCTGGCACTGCAGCGTACCTTCGAAATAGGTGCCGGGACCCAGCCACAGGTCCCGTACGTCCTCCCGCTGCGGAACGGCGGTTTTCTCTTTCTGCCACAACTTGCCGAACGCCTTGAACATGGGTCTCCTCCCCCGATGTTGCTGTTGATAGTCTATACGCTCCGGAGTCGAACGCGGGGCCGCCGATCCGTCCAGGCAGAAACAGGAGCGGCGGGGCGCCGCGGATCGACAACCCAGGCAGGACTCCCGGTCCCGTCCGGTGCCGGCGTTTTCGGGGACGGCAGGAAAGCCGACCCGACCGGAGGGATACCCGCTCGCATGAATGCACGCCGGGGACCCGAGCCCGACATGCCGCCGCCGATCCGGAAACAGGATGCGCCCCTCATAGTCCCCGGCCGCCGAACGGAAAACATGCAAAGTAGCCTCGCCCGTACCGCAGATCCCAGTCCGCCGTCGGCGTCAGCCCCCTAGATAGGCCTCGGTCACCTGGGGATCCCGGAGCAGATCTGCCGAATTGCCCTGCAGGACGACATAGCCGCTTTCCAGGACGTAGGCCCTGTGGGATACCTGCAGGGCGCGGCGGGCATTTTGTTCCACCAGCAAAATGGTGGTGCCGCGGGCATTGATGTCCGTCAGTGTCGCGAAAATCTGATCCACCAATACCGGAGCTAGCCCCATGGAAGGTTCATCCAGCAGCAACAAGCGGGGACGGGCCATCAGACCGCGGGCTATGGCCAGCATCTGCTGTTCGCCCCCGCTCAAGGTGCCGGCATGTTGGGTCATGCGTTCCCGCAAGCGCGGAAACAATTCCCATACCGTATCGTAATCCTGTGCGACTTCCCGTTTGTCGTCTCGGAGAAAGGCTCCCATCTGCAGGTTTTCGTGCACGGTGAGCTTGGCGAAGATCCCGCGCCCTTCCGGTACCATGACCATGCCGATCCCCACCAATTCGTGCACCGGCCAGGCGGCGATGTCCTGGCCGGCGTACCGTACCGTACCCCGGCGGGGGCGCATCACGTTGCAGGCGGTGCGCAGGGTCGTGGTCTTGCCGGCCCCGTTGGCTCCAATCAAGGTCGTGATCTCGCCTTCGGCCACCTGCAGGGAAACGCCGTGCAGGGCTTCCAGATTGTCGTAAAAGGTGTGAATGTCCTGAATGTCGAGCAGCGGCGCCATGGCCCTTCCCGTCCTGTGGTCAGTCTTCCGTGCCGGTCCCCAGGTAGGCTTCGATGACCTGGGGGTCGCTTCTGATCTCTGCGGGTACGCCTTCGGCCAGCTTCGCGCCGTAGTTCAGAACGACGATCCGGTCCGAGAGGTCCATGACCACCCGCATGTCGTGTTCGATCAGGAGCAGCGTGAGCCCGGTGTCGTCCCGCAGCTTCTGAAAGAACCGGATGGCGGCCCGGCTTTCGCTGTCGTTCATGCCGGCGGTAGGCTCGTCGAGGAGCAGCAGTTCCGGTTGGCCCGCAAGGGCCCGCGCGATTTCCAGTCGCCGCTGGTCGCCGTAGGACAGTTCGTTGGCCAGGCGGTCTTCCCGGGCCTGCAGGCCCACGTAGGCCAGAGTTTCCCGGGCCCGGTCCAGTACTTCGCGGGACTCCCGCCGCATTCCGGGAGAACCGAAGATGGCGCCCACCCACGTGGTGCGCAGCAGACGTTCCTGGCCCAACATGACGTTTTCCAGCACGGACAGGTGCGAGAAGAGGCGGATGTTCTGATAGGTCCGGGCGATACCCAGCTGCGCAATCCGATTCGGCGCCAGTCCGCCGATGGATCTGTGCTTCCAGAGGATGTCGCCGCCGGAAGGGGCGTAAATGCCGCTGATGCAGTTGAAGACGGTGGTCTTGCCGGCTCCGTTGGGGCCGATGATGGAGACGATCGACCCTTTCTGCACCTCCAGCTCCATGCTTCGGACTGCATGCAGACCTCCAAAGCTCTTGGACAGGGCGACCAAGGTCAAAAGCGATTCGGGCATGCGCGTCAGGCGGCCGTCGGGGCACGGGAAGAATCAGGCGGCGGGGCGTCCGCGGACGCCCCGCCGGCGGGTTCGGAATCGTGGCTGTGCCGTTGCACCTTGACCGGTATCATGCCCTGCGGGCGGTAGAGCGTCATCAGGATGAGCAGCAATCCGTAGAACAGGTAGCGATACTCGGAGAATTCCCGCAGCAGTTCCGGTATCCCGATTAAGAGCAGGGAGCCGAGGGCGATGCCGGAGATGCTGGCCATGCCCCCGATGATGATGATGCAGAGCACGTTGATCGAGATCAGCAGCTGAAAGGAATGGGGAAAGATGGTGCCCAATTTGGAGGCGAAGATGGCGCCGGACAATCCGCCGCTGGCGGCGCTGAGCGTAAAGGCCAGCGTCTTGACCCAAGTCACGTCGATCCCCATGGCGTTGGCCACCGGTTCGTCTTCCCGGATGGCCCGCCACTGCCGCCCGGTCCGCGAAATGTCCAGACGATGGCTGACGAAGAGGACCACCACGCAAGCCGCCAGAATGACGTAGTAGATCTGCTGCGGCGTTTGGAAACTGAACCCCCCGACGTTCGGCTTGGGGATGAACAGCACCCCTTGGGCGCCGCCGATCAAGGGGGCGAACCAGTCGGACAGCGCCAAGAGCCGAATGATCTCGCCGAAACCCAACGTGGCGATCGCCAGGTAATCGCCGCGCATCCGTACCACCGGCAAGGCGAGCATGAATCCCGTGAACATGGCCGCGAGGATGCTGACCGGCAGGATCAGCCAGAAATTGAAATGGCCGATCCCCTGGGGCCCCGTCGAGGTCAAGACGCCCACGAGATAGGCCCCCACCGCGAAATTGGTGACGTATCCCAGGTCGAAGAGGCCGGCCAGCCCGACGGCGATGTTGAGACCCAGCGCCATCAGCATGAACAAACCGACGTTGGCCAAGACTTCGCTGAGAAAAACGCCGAGCACCCAAGGCAAGGCCAGGAGTCCCAGCAGGCCCAGACCGTTGGCGACGTAGCCGCTCTGTACGACCTCCGGCGGGAGCCAAGCGGCGACGCGTGCTCCTACCTGTTGCTTGAGCATCGGTTGCAAGGCCCTCAAACCGGCCGTCACGACAAATACCGTCACGGCCGGGCCTATCCGCAAGGCATCGGCGCTGAACAGCAGCCGATCGGGGCGCCCGCCCACCAGCTGACGCAGGATTTGCCCGACCAGATTGCTCATGAGGGCCGTGGCCGTGACGGCGACCAGACCGGCGACGACGGCCCGCCGGGCCGCCCGCGGCAACAAGGAAAATCCCATGCCGCCCAGAGCCGCCAGACCGCCCAGCAGCCAGAAGACCAGCAAGCCGACGCCCAGAGGCTGCAGGCCTAACGTCAGGAACTCGACCAGACTGGGAGAGGCATTGATGAAGATGTCCCGCATCTGCACTCTCGCCATGGCCATGGCCAACAGCGTGGCGGGGGCCGTGACGACCAGACCCGCGCTGAATCCCAGCAGCCCGCGGACCGGGAGCGAGGGTCCCTCCGTACGCCACACCAGATACCCGGCGACGAAAGGCGGCAGATAGATCAGGATCTGACCCAGATTGACGACATCCACGACGATGTCTCGGGCCCCGAAGGTTTCCACCATGCCGGTGAACATCCCGTAGACCAGGGCGACGGCGGCGATGCCGCAGATCTTGCCGTAACGTCGGTACATGCTCACGCTTTCTCTTCTTCGATCTTTTCGCCCATGATGCCTTGGGGCCGGAAGATCAAAATGAATACCAGCATCATGTAGGCCAGCGCGTCCTTGAGTTGGTTGGCGGCCGGAATGCCCAATCCGTCCAAGACCAGATTGGGCCCTACCGATTCGAACACCCCGAGCAGCAGTCCGCCCAGGAGGGCGCCCGGCACGCTGCCTATGCCGCCCAGCACTGCGGCCGTAAACGCCTTGATGCCGGGGAAGAAGCCCATGAAGAAATTCACGCCTTGCGGTTTGTAGAGACCGTTTACCACCCCGGCCGCGCCGGCCAAGGCCCCGCCCAAGGCGAAGGTGAGCATAATGATCCGTTCGGTGTCGACGCCCATCAGCCGCGCCACTTCCATGTTTTCGGACACGGCCCGTACGGCTCGACCCAACTTGGTGCGTTCCACCAGCCAGTACAACAGTCCCATCAGAATCAGGGCTATGACCAACACCGCGACTTGAATTTGGGGCACGGCGAAGGGACCGAAAACGATGCGGGCCGTCAGGATGGGCACGTCGGGATAGGAGACGAAACCGGAGCCGAAGAGGCTCCGGGCCGTGTATTGCAAAAAGAAGGACGCGCCGATGGCCGAAATCAGGGTGACCAGCCGCGATTGTCCCCGCAAGGGCTTGTAGGCGATCCGCTCCACCAATACGGCAACACACGTGGATACCGCCGCCGCACTCAGAATCCAACAGAAAATGGTCGGATACGGGTTGCTCGCCAGCCAGCCCTGCCGATCGGTCCAGAGGGCGAAGAAGGCGGCCGAAAAGGCGCCGCTCATGAACACTTCGCCATGTGCGAAGTTGATCATGCGCAGAATGCCGTACACGAGGGTGTAACCCAAGGCGACGAGGGCGTAAATGCTGCCTTGGGCAATGCCGGTGGAAACCAGACTGCCCCACTGCGTCAAGGTGTATTTGCCCGCGGCGATCGTGTTGAAGGCCCCGACCACGACCGCCACGACGACTCCCACGCGCAGCAGACCCAGGATTATATCGACCCAACTCAAACGTTCCAGGGACAATCTCCGCAGGAAACGCGCAGTCCAAGGCAGGGTCGAGACAGACAAAAGGATGATCTTGCGAAAGGGACCGGAGGGGCCGCGGAACTGTCTTCGCGCGCGACACCGGGGTGGCGGAAATTATAGCAAAGGCGGCGTACGGACCTACACGCGTTCGGGCACGGCCGGATCCGAAACGGGTGCTTGCGCGAACGACGCATGAAGGATGCCCGCCGCCTCCAGCAGCTCCAGGCTGGCCGGATCGATGTACTTTCCGCCGTGCACCACCTGCCGAATGCCGGAGTTGACGATCATCTTGGCGCAGTGGTAGCAAGGTTGATGGGTCACGTACAACACGGCGTTTCGGGTACTGATGCCGTGCAGCGCAGCCTGCATGATGGCGTTCTGCTCCGCGTGCAGAGTTCTGATGCAGTGACCGTCCACGATCAGATGACCCACTTCCGTACAATGAGGCAGGCCCGCCGGCGACCCGTTGTAACCCGTAGTCAGGATACGCCGCTCTCTGACTATCACACAACCCACCTGGGCCCGATCACAGGTGCTGCGGGTGGCCACCACCCGGGCGACCTCTATGAAATACTCGTCCCACGTAGGTCTGGCTGCAGTCATGACGCCTCGCTGGGGTCGGCGGCCGCCTGCGGGACGTTTTCGACTTGCAGATCGCCGGCGATAGTCAACGCGTCCGCCGTCCGCGCGCACCCGAGATAGACCACTACGTTCTCCCGGCGCGTGCGTTTCCGGCGAAACCGGCCCGGCACTTCCGTGGTATGCGTCAATGCCACGGCCGGTTGCTGCCGGCGTCCGAATTGTACATATCCGACCTGCACGTTCCGTACGGCCTGGGGCAAGCAGAAGATGTACCACATGCCGTGATCCTGCCCACGGCTGCGCCCTATCCGCAGCAGGGTGCTGGGCACGCAGGTGGCGATCACGGCATGTTCGCGGGAAGGGAAAGTGCGATAGGTGGCTTGCAGCCAAGTATGGCGGCGCAACCGGCCTTCCACTTCGAAAAGTCCGGTGGCCCACACGCCGACGTGCGTCTGCGGGGACAGTCGGGCGGCCTCGGGAGCATGAGTCTCCGGCGTGAACGATACGTAGTCTCGTCTGGCGGCCAGCCAGTCCGCTGCCGGAAGCGCCACGGCCAAGAGCAGCAGGGGGCAACTCCACAGGCGGTGCACGTCGAATCGTCCCGTGGCGATCAAGGCGCCGCCGCCCAGGCCGAGAAGGGAGATCCAATGCAGCAGCGAGAAAGCTCCCAGGTGGTGCCGCCGCAGAAGATACAAAATGCCGGACATGGCCTTCTGCCGGAGCGGCGCGGGTCCCGCCCCGAACCGCCTGGAAGCCTGCCGGCTAAATGGGGTTGGGCACCGGCTTGTCGCCCAGATCCAGCCCCTTCTTGTCCGGAGTTTCTTCTTCCTTGGGGCCCTGCGCCGGGGGTACGGACGGCTGGGCTTGCTCCTCCACCCGGACCGGCGGCGCAGTCTCCATTGTCTGGTCCGCCGTCAATTCTCCATCGAGGATGGCGATGAACTCGTCCCTTTCAATGGTTTCATGCACCAGCAGGTAGGCGGCTACGGCGTGCAGTTCGTCTTGGTGCTCTTCGAGGATGGTCCGGGCCTGCGCGGCCGCGGTTTCCACCAGGTCGTGCACTTCCGCGTCGATGCTGGCGGCTGTGGTTTCGCCGTAATTGCGGTATTCCGTGATCGCCGACCCGAGAAAAACCATTTCGTCCCGATGTCCGTACTGAATGGGCCCCAGCTCCTTGCTCATGCCCCATTGGGTGATCATGGTGCGCGCCAGTTTGGTCACCTTGTCCAAATCGTCGGTGGACTCGGTCGTGACCTCGCCGAACTGCATCTGTTCGGCGACCCGCCCGCCCAGACTGGCGGCCAGCACCGCGTTGAACCGCTGATTGTTCTGCAACCGGATTTCCGTTTCCGGCAGACTCCGGGAACCGCCGCTCTGCATTCCGCGCGGAATGATGGTGATCTTGTGGACCGGATCGTGATCCGGCAGGTAGTGCATGACCAGCGCATGGCCGCTGTGGTGATAGGCCAGGATTTCCTTTTCCTGGGGCGTAAACAGCCGGGACTTTCTTTCCGGTCCGACTTGGACTCTTTCGATGGCCTCCTCCAATTCCGCCATGGAGATTACGGTGTGGTCGTGGCGGGCGGCGAAAATGGCCGCCTCGTTGACGAGGTTTTCCAGATCGGCTCCTACGAACCCCGCGCTTTCGCGGGCGATCACGTCCAGATCCACGTCGTCGGCCAGCGGTTTCCCTTTGATGTGGACATCCAGGATGGCGCGGCGCCCCTTCATGTCGGGCAGGTCCATGGTGACCCGCCGATCGAAGCGGCCGGGCCGCATCAGAGCCGGATCCAAAATGTCCGGACGATTGGTGGCCGCGATCACGATCACCTCGGTATCCGTACCAAAGCCGTCCATTTCCACCAAGATCTGATTCAGAGTTTGCTCCCGTTCGTCGTGCGAACCCCCCATGCCGGCGCCCCGCCGGCGCCCCACGGCATCGATTTCGTCCACGAATACGATGCAAGGGGCCTGCTTGGCGGCTTGGGCAAAGAGGTCCCGCACGCGGCGGGCTCCCACACCCACGAACATTTCCACGAATTCAGACCCCGAGATGGTGAAGAACGGCACTTCGGCTTCGCCGGCCACGGCCTTGGCCATCAAGGTCTTGCCGGTGCCCGGCTGTCCGACCAGCAGCACGCCCTTGGGGATACGGGCCCCCAAAGCCAGAAAACGTTCGGACTCCTTGAGGAATTCGACGACTTCCTCCAGTTCCTGCTTGGCTTCTTCGTTGCCGGCCACGTCGGCGAAGGATACGTCGCTGATGTTTTCCGACGACTTGCGCGCCCGGCTGCGTCCGAAGTTGAACGTCTGACTGCCCATGCTTTGGGCCTGACGCAGTATGAAGAAGAAGAAGAACCCGATCAGCAGCAGCGGCAGCAAGGCAAACAGAATCGGGCTGGTGCGCTGCCACGCCGAGGGACTGGCGACGCTGAGGTCGAAAGAACCGCGTTGGGCCGGCGCGACGTTCAACCGCTCCAGGGTCTCCAGAAAAGAAACTCCCGATTCCTTCAAAGCCTCGATGGCTTGCCCGTTCCGCATGGTGACCAGGATGCGGTCGTTTTTGATCAGGATGCTCCGCACTTCTTCCGCTTGAATGGCGGCGACCACGGAATCCAAGGACGCGTAGACCTTCTGCGGTCCGAACTGGCGCATGCCCAAGTACGCGAGCAAGCCCAGCAGGATCAAAGTTCCAGCCGCTATGGCGATTCTGCGCGGCGTCAGGACAATAGTTCCTTTCACGGGTGGGCTTCCTCAGGCGGAATGCGGACGGGGAAAATCAATTAATGCTAGCACAGAATCTTTTCTCCGCCGGGCCGGGCCGGAACGGGCGCGGCCCTATTTCCCCTTCTGCCGGCGGGTAGGCGCCATAGAGCGCGTCAGCGGAGATCTAGGGAGACGCCCGCCGCCGCAGGTGCTCGTACAGGACCACGGCCACGCTGACCGAAAGGTTCAGGCTGTCCACTGCGGCCGCGTGCATGGGAATAGCGATCTGTACATGCGCTGCCCGCCGCCATGCGGCCGTCAGACCCGCGGCTTCGCTGCCGAACACGAAAGCGGCCTTGGCGGGCAGGTCCGGCATCTCGTATAGGTTGCGGCCCTCGGGGGTAACTGCCACGAGCGCGCACTGCTGCTGCTGCAGCCACCTTACGACCTCGGCGCTGGCTGCCTGCACGGCCGGAACATCGAACACGGTACCCAGACTGGCTCTAATCACGCCGGGATTGGCCAGATCGGTACCTTGTCGGCCCGACCGCGCCAGAATCAGTCCTGCCGCGCCCACGGCGTGGGCCGTACGCAGCACGGCTCCGATGTTGCCGGGTTTGTCCGCGTCCTCCAGCACGACATACGGCTCCTGCCCGGACGCGGACAGATCCCGCAAGCGGATCTGGGCGGGGCGGGCTTCGACCACGACGGCCCCTACGCCGCCCCGGACGGCCAGGCGCGCGAAGACATGGGGAGACACTTCGAAGACATGGGCGCCGGATTGCCGTGCATAGGCACGCAGGCGCGCGACCAGCTGCCGGGTCGCGTCCTCTCGAACATGGGCGTTGCATACGTAGATGGAGTGGAAGGGGACTTGCCGCGCCATGGCCCGTTGGATTTCCGGTTCCCCTTCGATGAGAGTGTGACCCTGCTCTTTACGGTGCGCCGCCTTGCGCAGTCGCACGGCCTGCCGGATACGACGATTCTGGGTGCTGCTGATGTAACGATCGGGGGACATAGGTGGGGGCCAGGGCATGGATCGAGGCAAGATGCAGAGCCTAACCTTTTGGTCGGCGTTCCGTGTGTACTCTATACTGTGCTCTTGCGTTTGGGTCGAAAGATTCCGCCTGTCGTAGATCCTCGACAACCGTCCTGCCATGCGTTCCACTGCAGTTTCGCTGATCTCCATCGCACTGTTGGCCGCCGTGGTCCTGTATATCGCCTTGCCTTTGGATCATGCGGCCGCCTTGGAGAATCGGCTGGGCGGTCCCGATGCGTCCCGGGATCTGCGGGACATTGCCCGCGGTCTGGACTTGCAGGGAGGCTCCCAGATATTGCTGGAAGCGGACTTGCCGGGGGATGCGACTCTGGACGAAGGAGCCATGTCCACCGCCCGCATCATCGTGGAAAATCGGGTCAACAGCTTGGGCGTCACGGAACCGCTGGTCCAAGGACAGGGCAACCGGCGCATCATCGTGGAATTGCCCGGCATCGACAATCCCGAAAAGGCCATCGAGACTCTGCGGGCCACGGGACAGTTGGAGTTCATTCGGACCGGCGACGCGCAAGTCTTTGCCGGGTCCGTAGTCAACACCACGAACCGACCCAACGCCGTCGCCGAGACGCAGCAGGCCATCAACGCCGGATTGAGCGACTTCGTGCCCTTGCCGTTCCCCGACACCGTTTTCGAAACCGTGATGACCGGTACGGTATTGCAAGACGCCGTACCCTCGGTAGACGACACCACGGGGCAATGGCAGATCAGTTTCGAACTGACCGGGGAAGGCGCCGATCAGTTCTTCGAGTACACCAACGCCAACATCGGACAGATTATGCCTATCGTGTTGGATGGTCGCATTTTGGCTGCTCCCGTCATCAACAGCGGTATTCGGGACGTGGGAGTCATTTCCGGCAGCTTCACCGAAGAGGAAGCCCGCAGCCTGGCCATCCAGATGCGTTACGGCGCCTTGCCGGTGCCGCTGGCCGTAGTGGACGTGCGGACCATCGGCGCGACGCTGGGCCAGAATTCGGTCACCAAGAGCTTGCTGGCCGGCCAAGTCGGCTTGCTCATGGTCTTGGTTTTCATGCTGGTGCTCTATCGTCTGCCCGGTCTGTTGGCCTGCCTGGCCCTGGTCATCTACGTAGCCTTGAACGTGACCGTCTTCAAGCTCGTACCCGTCACTCTGACCTTGCCCGGGATCGCGGGTTTTCTGCTGTCTATCGGCATGGCGGTGGACGCCAACATCCTGATCTTCGAGCGGTTTCGGGAAGAGCTGCGCGCGGGCCGTTCCCTACGCAGCGCCGTGCGGACCGGCTTCAACCGCGCGTGGCCCGCCATACGGGACGGCAACATCTCCACCCTGATCAGTTGCGCCGTGCTGTATTGGTTCGGCAGCAGCTTCGGCGCCAGCGTGGTCAAGGGCTTCGCCTTGACTTTGGCGATCGGCGTAGCGCTCTCCATGCTGACCGCCGTGCTGATCACACGGACCTTCATGCGTTCCCTGATGAGTTTCGTAACCGATTTGGCGCCCTCCACCAACAAGGCCCTCGTCGGGTACTAGGTGGGATTCCGGCCGCAACTCGTATTTTTGGCTTGTTCGCCCTATGTCCGAACTCAAGATCGTGGAACGGAGGCCTCTCTGGTTTCTGATCTCCCTGATTGCGGTCCTGCCCGCCGTCGTCTTCATGTTGGTGCGGGGCGTGTCGGGACAATCTCTGTTGCCGCTCAGCATCGACTACACGGGCGGCGTGCAATGGGAAATGCAGTTTGCGGAGCCGGTGACTGCCGAACAGGTACGCGACGTAGTCCTGTCTCGGGGCTTGACCGACACCACGGCGTTCATGGTGCAGGACGACCGCACCGTGCAGTTGAAGCTGAAGGCGATCGAGAACAACGTCAAAGAAGCCTTGGAAGGCGACATCGCGGCGCAGGTAGGGGAGTTCGACGAACTTTTTTATCGCAACATCGGGCCCGCCATCGGCGCGGAAGTCAGCCGAGCGGCCTTTCTGGCCATCGTGGTGGCCTCGGCCGGCATCCTGATTTACATTACGGCTGCCTTCCGGCAGGTGAGTCGTCCGCTCCGCTACGGAGCCTGTGCGGTCATCGCCTTGGTTCACGACGTACTCGTGACGCTTTCTTTCTTGGCGGTGATGAGTCTGGTGGCGCGCTGGGAAGTCGACGCCCTGTTCCTGACTGCCGTGCTGACCGTAATCGGCTTCAGCGTAAACGACACCATTGTGGTGTTCGACCGTCTGCGGGAAAACCAGCGGCGGTATCAGACGGAGTCCTTCGCCGCGGTGGCCAACCGCAGCATCGTGGAAACGCTGCAGCGCTCGGTGGCTACGCAGATCACGGCGCTGCTGGTCTTGGCCGCCATCCTGATCCTGGGCGGAGCCACTTTGCGCCAGTTCATGGCCGTGCTGATGGTCGGTCTTTTCTCCGGTACCTACAGCTCCCTGTGCAACGCCACGCCGATCCTGGTGGCTTGGCAGGAAAAGAAGCTGCTGCCTTAAAGGACCGGCAGTATGGTCTGAGCTCCGACCCTCGAGTTGCCCACTCCATCCGGCTGGTTCCAGAGGCGAAAGAGGTCAGGGCTTGTCACGCTAAGCCCGGCGACCGTTCCCGACCCCCCGTCGTCCTCCCACTAGTCGCCCAAATCTACATAAGATTATATTGGTCATGGAGACCTCTCCATGAGGTCGTGAAGGCTGCCTTCGTTCTACGGAGTTTGCCCTGTTGACCGTCGACTATGGAATTCCCCGTCAGCCGTACAGCAGGATCATGTATATCTTCCCCTGGCTTCATCTGGTTCTCGGAGTTGTGCTGTGCCTAGGGTTCGTATTGGGCGCATATCTGTGTTTGCCCACCGTGTGCAATGCGTGCTCGGCTCTGCTGTCCATGGAAACAGATAGGGAACAATCCTGGTGGCACAATGCTTTTTCCCCTGCAAAAAGAGAAGCGGTGGCGACGGCGTGGCAATGCATGATGCAATGGGGTCAGGGGGAAGAGAGGCCCTATCACACAGATGCTCACATCCCGGTATGGATTACGCCGAAACACAGGATATTGATTCAAAGAATCCCATTGACTCCGCGGCCGTTGCACGACGTGACGGAATTCAACCAGCCATGGATGGCTGGTGTATTGCTGGCGCTCGGCGCCGATCCCGATGCACGCAATGCTGACGACAGCACACCTTTGCACCTAACTGTGCCTCGCAACAATCTGGCGGTGGCGGAGAGATTGCTGCGGTACGGTGCCGATCCCGATGCACGCAATGCTGACGACAGCACACCCTTGCACCTAACCGTGTCTTATGACAAGCCAGCGGTGGCGGAGATGCTGCTGCGGTACGGTGCCGATCTCAACGCACGCAATGCTTACGACAGCACACCCTTGCACTTCGCCGCGGCGCGCGACAAGCCAGCGGTAGCGGAGATGCTGCTGCGTTACGGCGCCGATCCCGACGCACGCAATGCTGACGGCAGAACACCCCTGCACTTCGCCGCGGCGCGCGACAATCTAGCAATGGCGGAGATGCTGCTGCGTTACGGTGCCGATCCCAAGGCACAGGACGAATGGGGCCAAACTCCTCTGGCCGGAGCTTTATGGGGACGGGAGAACAAACCCGATATGGCGATGGTGAATTTGCTGCGGGATCGTATTGATTGACTGAACAGGAATGTGAGTTTTCGCTGTAATTTACATAAATTCAGCCGGATAGCCTGAGATCCTGCTTGTCCATCTGTAAGCCTCTCCTGACCGATTCGAGAATCGTAGTCGTACCCAAGTCTGCTCCCGGACCCGCAATAGTCTCGGCGTCGTGATTCCTACAGGCGAGTCCTGTATGGCCTCCAATCCGCAGCAGGAGTGAATGGTGGCACGACCGGGCAGTACGTGGTTCCGGCCGAGTCCGCGGACTCGGACCGGGAGACGCTGTCTACTGTTCCGACGACATTGGCAGGCCGCCAAGGCTCGGCGGCCTATGCAGTGATATCCGATTTCCGAAGTATTGATCCGGCATGGTGAATTCGGTACAGGCAGCGAGTTCGCTTCGTACAGGGAACCTGTGGGAGAAGGGCAACAGTACCGCCTATATGTGTTGCGCACCGGGTATCCCCTGATCCCCCTCTAGGCCGACCGTGTACGATGATGCTACAGACCGCACCGAGACTCTCCGCAACCCCTGCCGGCCACGAAGGAGGCGTGGGTGCTTAGTTAGTGCAAAGGTGCATTTGAGGCGGTACCAGTAGGTGCCGGCCCAATGCGCTTTGGAAACACCCGCTTAGAGCCCCTGCATGGATAAAGAGGGCAATAATGCCCGCACTGGACCACCGACAACGGTACGATCAGCCCGAAAATCCACTGGTGGGCGGATGTCGATGCGGCCGGGTCGGCGATGATAGGGGTCAAGTCCTCACTGCTTAGTGAAGTGACCATGATCGGTTTCATGCTCTGGACTGCGGTCTCGAGCCCTTGCAGGTCCTGCTGGATGTCGGCCCGCAAGTTCTCCCAGGCGTCCTGGGTGGCCAAGTTCTCTGCCACAGGCGCGTGCGTAGCCAGCACTTCCGCCTGTTCCGGTTTCAGCCCTACGGCAATCAGCCGATTGCGATAGACCACGTTCACCAATAATACGACAACTACTCCTAGACGGCAGCGGGCCGCGGCTTCGCTCTTCAGGGCGGATCTGAGCCCGATCGCGTATAGCTCGTTCCGACCTCTATCCTGGGTTCAGGTCTTGAAGTTTCCGTATGTCGGCCCTCGACGACCCCTGGGTGCTCATACACAGTCGAGCGGCCGGCGCATCCGCAATCGGGTGCACGAGGATTAGGACTCGAGCCCCCCAGCTCCGGCATCGAGAGCTGTTGCACAGCCTCTACCCTATTCCGCACAACCTTGGGGGGCCTAGGAGGGGAGATCTGGGATACCCTGCGCCAGAGGCATCCGGTACGCAACCCGTAGGGTGCCGTGTCCCCTCCCGTAGGTTCCCAGTGCAGAGCCGACCGCCTGTCTGGGCAGGCCGCCGGTGAGGTGCGAGTATCCGCCATGGGGCCTTGGTCAGAGCGCGGGCGTAGGGTCTTCAAAGCATACCCGAGCCGAGAAGACGAATCTGATGTTTCGCCATACCCTCTCGGACGGCGACTACGGCCAAATTGTCTCGGCCGACTCCGGAAAGCCGTCCCGATCGCGCCAGAGAAACCCATAGGCGTAGGCTGCATGTGGGCTTCGGGGTTGTGCGTTTCTGCCTAGCAGAACCTACCGCTGGTCGTGAAAACCCGTTTGGGGATGCCGATGGATGTCTGGCATGATCGACCAACTAGGGAAGTTTCGTTTGCCCTTTCCTGCATTCTCGAATACATGGGAGCCACGCATGAACCACACGGAATTGAGTCGACGCTCTTTCTTGCGTTTGGGTACCGGCCTGGCCGTAACGGCGGCCATTGCCGGTTGTGCTCCGCAGAGCGGGGCCGAAAGCGGGGCGGCCGAGCCTGCAGGACCAGTCGTCGAGATCGGTACTATCGATGTGCCCGCCAACGTGGCCGAACTCTCCAACGCGGCCACCGGCATCCCGTACGTCGTCAAAGACAGTATCAACAACGGCGAGCCCATCACGCTGGAATATTGGGAATGGGCTCTGGATCGCTACGAATACGAACTGGAATGGGCCGAGGAATACATGAAACTGTATCCCAACGTCACCATCAACGTGTCCAACCAGTCGTTCGGCGAATACTGGACCAAGCTGACGGTCAACGTACCGGCTGGACAGGGGCCTACGCTGTGGCACATGCACACCTCCCGGCTCACGGAGTTTTGCGACGGCCAGTTGATGGACCCCATGCCGGACCATGTGGCCAACCGGGCTTTCCTGGACGAAAACTGGGTGGCCTTCGCGGAAGGAGCCATGGATTGTCCTACGGGTACGCCCGGCAGCCGGCATTTTCTGCCGATGGGCACCATGATGCCGGTGATGTACATCAATACCCGTCTCTGGGAAGAAGCCGGCTTCTCGGTCGACGAGCCCCCCAAGAGTTGGGAAGACCTGCGTACCGTGGCCCGGGCTCTGACCAAATACGACAATCAGGACCGGATCGTCCAGTCGGGGTTCCAGGCCGATTGGCCCACGTTTCACAAGAACGGTTGTTATCAGCAGGGCCGGTATCTTTTCACGCAGGACGGGAAGCGGGTCCAAATCGACAATCCCGAGAGCCGGGCCGTACTCCAGTTCATCAAGGATCTGCACGAGGTGGACCGAGTCGTGGATCCGGAACTCCCCAATCGCTTGGATTCGTTCGCCTCCGAAACCACGGCCATAATCGTGGACTTCTCCTGGGTGACTTCGGTGTTGCGGCGCAACAATCCGGATCTGGAGTGGTTTGCGGCGCCTATTCCCACCCACGACGGCTCGTTTCAACCCGCCTACGGCAACATTCGTTTTGCCGTGGAGGCGGTAGTCAATCCCTACGCCCCACCGGCCGAGAAGGCGGTGGCCTGGGACTTCTGGCATTTCCTCTACAGCGACGACAATCGGGTAGCGCAGACCATAGCCCTCCGCAACGGCTTCATTCCGCCTTACAAGAAACTGATCGACCTGCCCGCCGTGCAGACGGACCAGGTCGCCAAAGTGATTTCGGGAGCAGTGGAGTGGGGCATCGTCAACGATACCCCTGCCGTGTACAACACCGGCATCGCCGAGACGCTGATCAATCCGATCCTGATCGGGGGTACCACCATCGACGACGCCATGAAACAGGCGGAACAGTTCATCGACCAGGAATTGGAACAGCGCGAGGACTGGAACATCATCGAACGCAACTACAAACATCACAATCTGATGATTTCCGATCAGCCGTAAGTAGTGGCGGCAGCGCCGCGGGAATGCCCTGGCTGACCATGGACGTCCTGCCCAGAAAGCGGCAGTTCGATACGATCCGGAATTTCCGTTGAACGTCAAGGCGCGGCTGGACCGCTCGGCAGCCGCTGGGGAGCGGCCCCGGCAGCTCAAGCTGGCCGGCCAGAACACGATGATTGCCGGGGCGATTCTGCTGGCGGCCGCCTATTTCCTGATCTGGACCGTTTTCCCCTTCGTCTACACGTTCATATACAGCTTTTTCGATTGGCAGCCGCTGCGGCCCACGCAGAAGTTCGTGGGCTTCGACAATTACGTGGAAGCCCTGTTCGAAGATCAGCGGTTCTGGCAAGCCGTGGGCAACTCGTTCGAGTTTGCCTTCGGCAACGTAGTGCTGGGTACCGTCATATGTCTGCTGGTGGCGGTCATGATTCATTCGGTCAAACGGTTTCAAGCGTTTTTCCGGGCCAGCTATTTCATGCCGACCGTCACCGGCATGGTGGCGGTCGCGCTGGTCTGGGAATTCATTTACCAGCCGCGGTTCGGGATCCTGAACACCGCCATCTTCAGTACTGTGGATTTTCTCAATTTGCCTACGCCCCCGGAGATCGGCTGGTTGACGCGACCGCAGTGGGCGATGCCCAGTCTGATCCTGTTCGGGTTCTGGAAATTCCTGGGCGTACGCATGATCATTCTGCTGGCCGGTCTGCAAAACATTCCCCAGACCTATTACGAAGCCGCCCAAATCGACGGGGCAGGGGCTAGGGCGTCCTTTTTCCGCATTACCTTGCCGTTGTTGATGCCCGCCCTCTCCTTCGTCGTCGTCGTGGGGGTAATCAACAGTCTGCAAGTGTTCGTGCCCATGTTCGTCATGACGGACGGAGGGCCTCTGTTCGCCACTACGACCGTGGTCCTTTTGCTGTACGAAAAGACCTTCGAACTGTTCCGCTTCGGCTACGGCGCCGCGATCTCTTTCATTCTGTTCGGCTTCATCATGGTCCTGACGATGATCCAGATTCGGTTTCTGCGCAGCTCCTGGGACGTAGGAGGATAGGTTCGGCACCATGACGGCGCATACGGAAACGCGCAGAGGCCGTCCCTTCTCGCTGTCCGCCTTCGCGCTCTACCTGGGCTTGACGGTGGGCGCGCTCTTCATGCTGTTTCCGGTCCTGTGGATGGCCATGTCGACCTTCAAGCCCGAGGCCGAGATCAGCGCCTATCCGCCGTCGTTCCTGCCCAAGCGGCTCACCTTGGAGCCGCTGATCGACGCTTGGACCAAGATCAATTTCGGCCGGTATTTCCTGAACAGTCTTTGGGTGACCGGCGTAGCCACCCCGATAAGCGTCTTCACGTCCGCCTACATTGGTTTCGTCTGGAACAAGTACGAATTCCGTTTCAAGGAGACGATGTTCTACATCATCATCGCCACCATGATGATTCCCGGCCCCATGCTGCTCATTCCCCACTATCAGGTGGTGCTGTGGGGCAATCTCCTGAACACCTACGCGTCCATCATCGTCCCGGCCGCCTTGACGCCGTACGGGATTTTCTTGATGCGCCAGTTCATGCATGGGGTGCCCAACGAACTGCTGGACGCCGGCCGGATCGACGGGGCCAGCGAACCCCGACTGTTCTTGCAGGTAGCGTTGCCCCTCGTGCCCTCGGCTCTGGCCGCGTTGGGCATCATCCAGTTTCTCGCCAATTGGGACAATCTGCTGTGGCCGCTGGTGGTCTTGACCCAAACCCGCAAATATACGCTGGCGGTGGGCCTGGCGACCTTCGCCGCCGAATACGAACGCAATTTCGCCGTCCAGAACGCCGGAGCCTTCATCGCCGTTTTTCCGGTCGTGCTGACGTTCCTGTTTTTCCAAAAACACATTATCCGCGGCATCGCGCTGACGGGCTTGAAAGGTTGAGGCAAGGTTCCATGGCTCCCAATTTCCTGATTCTGATCGTCGATCAAATGAACAGCTTCAGCCTGGGGCGGAACGGCAATCCCGACGTCAAGACCCCGAATCTGGACCGGTTGTGCCGGGAGGGCGTAGGTTTCCAGCGCGCCTACACCAGCAATCCCGTGTGCCAGCCTTCCCGAGCCACACTGCACACGGGACTGACGCCGCGTCAGCATGGGTTGATTACGAACGGGTGCAGTCTCGACGCGCGCATCCCCACCGTGACCGGAGTGCTGGCCGCAAACGGCTACCGGACGCATTGCGTCGGCAAAATTCACCTGCAGCCGTTCAGTACGGACCGCTTGAACGCCGACGGCAACCCGGTATCCTGGGAGAGCCGCGACCATTGGAATGCAGGCACCATTACCGGTCTGCCCCAGCCGTTCTATGGATACCAGAGTACGGACTACGTGGGCGGCCACGTGGACTACGTCAACGGAGATTACGTCAACGACGTGGAGGCCCGGCGTCCGGGCACCAAAGCGGAATTGAGCCGGGAGAAGGCCTACCATTCCCTGCCGGGATCCGCGGCATGGCGCATGAACATCCCTCCGGAGTGGCATTACAACGACTGGATCACGGCGAAGAGCATCGAATTTCTGCAAGAGGTCGGAGATTCGAGATTCTTTCTGGTCACGTCGTTTCCCGATCCCCATCACCCCTTCTGCGCCACCCGCCCATACAGCGAAATGTATGATCCGGACACCTTGACGCTGCCGGAAAATTGGCAGTCCGCAGAGGAGCCCTGCGGGTTTCTGGATCGCTTCCACAAAGGCCCGACGCGCAGCTGGGACGAAGCCATCCTGCGGGAGTCTCTGGCCCAGACGTACGGCATGATCACCCACATCGACGACTGTGTCGGCAGACTCCTGGAGACGCTCCAGGACACGGGGCAAGCCGAAAATACCGTAGTGGTTTTTCTTTCCGACCATGGCGATTACCTGGGTTCTCACCACCTGCTTTTCAAAGGAGTCTGGCCCTACGAACCCGTCGTGCGCGTACCCCTCGTCTGGA
This sequence comes from Anaerolineales bacterium, assembly GCA_034421855.1. Taxonomy (GTDB): domain Bacteria; phylum Chloroflexota; class Anaerolineae; order Caldilineales; family Caldilineaceae; genus Bin34. The sequence continues at coordinate 24,510 of DAOUKB010000096.1, read as the reverse complement.
AGACCCCGGGCGGTCGACGGGACGTGGTCTGTACGCAGCCCGTAAGCCATTTGGATTTTGTGCCCACCGTACTGGACTATGCAGGGCTCGACCAGTCGGGCTTCGACACGCGCGGGACCGACGAGACCCTGCCGATGAGTTTGCCCGGCGAATCGCTCCGTCCCGTGATCGAGGCTGGAGCCTCTCCGCAACAGGACGGCAAACTGGTGGAATTCGACGAAGACAGCAAGTCCGCCGAATTTTGTCGCTACCGCATGTTCATCACCGAGCGCTGGAAAATCTGCATTTACGGCGGCTCGGGCGACGGCGTGCTCTACGATCTGGAGCACGACCCTTGGGAAATGCGGAATTTGTGGACAGACCGGGATTATCTCGAGGTCAAAGCCGATCTGCTCGCCCGACTCGGCGACCGCTTGGCCCATACGGATCGGCTGGACAATTACCGATACTGCAATGCCTGATTATCCGTAGCCCCCAGACGATGCGCTGTGGGATGAAGCTGCCGTCTGGAATTGGTACCCCGCGCATCCGGTTGGCCGTTGCGTCTGGCGGGCGCGGATACCCCGCGAGGAAGGATATGACGCGCGTAGCCGCCCCGGCGCAGCTTCAGACCAACGCGCGATCGCCGGGGCAAGTAACTTGGTTTGGCTATGGCATCTCCAGAGCCTGCATCAGCGTCCGACACCGTAACAGTACTGCCTTATCTGCATCCCCTAGGGCATTTGAGGCTCTTGGGGCCGGTGTTTCTCCAGTCTCACAGGGCACTTGCATACAAAACATCTAGAAGGACAAGTACAGGAACACACACTGCAGTCAAGAAACGATCTTTGGCAGTGAAATCGGGAGTGGCACAGAAGGTCAGCAAAGGACGACCCCGCGCCGGCGAAATGGAATTCCCACTAGCCGTCAGCAGGGAGGCAGAGGCATAATTTTTTATCCAATGGGAAATATAACCAAGGAGTCAAGAGCAGAGTTCCCCGTACACGCGGCACACGCACGGCCCAATCGCGACGGGCATCCGGCAAGAGGTCGCTTGCGGGATGTGGAGGGCCAGGGTAAGTGCCCAAGATGCTGCACCCGCGTTCCACTCCGGCAGCGTGGCGGCCAAGCCTTGACTCGCAGGTACCAGATTGCGAATGAAGGGGATTTCGGCCGGCATTTGGATCCGGTGCAGGGCGGGCAGCGCGGCATAGATCCCATAGTCCATGTTTGGTCAGGTCACAGTAATTCCCGCTTGTCTGAATTTTCTGGACGGCGCTTTCGGTGTTGCCTCTGTCGCACAGACCCTTTGCCTGCAGACATCAAAGGGGATCAAGTACTGGCTAGATCATGCAATTAAACATAATCGTCCCATAGCCAGCGTACGTAACGAAAACCGAGAATTCTGCTTCAGTCTGGGTGCCCCCACTGATCGACGTCATGGTCATTGCTGTGGGGCCATCTGCGGTGCCGGCGACTGGGTTGAAGAGGAGGAGTTCGGACGCTCAACGCAAAAGTGGCTGGGAGAAAGTGCCTGACCATACCTCACACGATATTTCCTCTCCGGCCCACTGCAGAACGGCTCTTGGCAGCCACGGGCACGCGCGGACGCGGACACTGGAGCATTGAAAATACGGTTCCCGGGACGATGCCGACATCCGATACCGCTGCAACACTCATGGCCCACAGAGGTCAGACTCACGGGGGTGGCAGCGTGATAGCCACCCTGATGACATTCCCTGTACGAAGCCAAGCCATTCGCAGTATGTCAAGAGTTATATGCGTACCCATAATTTCAAGGTGACGCCGTGAGCGAAGATGTGGCAGTAGGAGCTGCGCTGGTGTCGGAACTGCCTAAGCCCCGCACACGCTGGCATGCCTGGCGGATGCAGCTAGTGAAGGAAATCCGCAACAACGGACAGCTCTATGTGATGATGCTGCCCGTGTTGGTCGGTTTTTTCCTTTTTCGGTTTTATCCGATGTATGGCCTGCAGATCGCCTTCAAGGACTACAACATCGTGGCCGGGATCGGAGGCAGTGAATGGGTGGGGTTGGAGAACTTTCGCAAGTTCGTGGAGGACCCCTTTTTCTTCCGTGTGGTCAAGAATACAGTCGTGCTGGGTTTCTGGACGCTGGTGATCTCGTATCCGCTGCCGATCGTTTTCGCGGTGCTGCTCAACGAAGTCAAACAGCAGCATGGCCTGTTCAAACGGGTGACGCAGTCGATCAGCTACCTGCCGCACTTTATCGCCGTGGTGGTGATCGTCGGTCTGATATATGACTTTTTCAGCTTCGATGGCATCGTCAACCAGATCGCAGTCGCCCTGACCGGCGAAAAGGTGCGCATCCTAGGCACATCGGCGTGGTTTCGCCCGCTCTACGTAGGCTCTGTGGTGTGGCAGGGCATCGGCTGGGGTTCCATTATCTACTTGGCGGCCCTGACCGGCATTCCGCCGGCACAGTATGAAGCGGCGATCGTGGACGGTGCGTCGCGCTGGCAGCGCATCCGGTACGTCACGCTGCCCGGACTGCTGCCGGTGATAAGCGTCACGCTGATCCTCTCGGTGGCGACGATCGTTTCGGTGGGATTTGAAAGAGCGTTTTTGCTGCAGCAACCGGCTACGTATAATGTTTCGGATGTCATTGCGACCTATGTGTACCGGCGCGGGCTGATCAAGTTTGACTTCAGCTATGGCGCCGCGATAGGGCTGTTCGACGCCATTGTGGCCTTTGTGCTGGTGGTCGCGGCCAACTTTGTCGTAAAAAAAACCAGCGACGACCGCGAAGGGTTGTGGTAGCGAGGCGTAGACCGTGCATACCCTGCGCAAGATGCAGCTGTTCGATTACGTGAACTACCTGTTCTTGATAGGGTTCAGCTGTTTGATGATATACCCGCTGCTGTACGTCTTTGCCATCTCGGTGAGCGACGGCGAAGCGGTGTGGAAGCAATCCGTGAAGTTGTTTCCCATTGGCTTCAACCTGGAGCCGTACGAGGCGATTGTGCGCTCGAATGCGATCGTGCGCGCCTACCGCAACTCGATCACCTACACGGTCCTGGGCACGGCGTTCACACTCATGGTCTGCCTGCTGGCGGCGTACCCGCTCTCCGAGCCCCGCTTTCGCTGGCGTGGTCCCATCAGTCTGATCCTGGGGCTGACGCTCTTTTTTTCGGCCGGCCTGATTCCCACCTACCTGGCCTACCAGAGTTATGGACTGCTGAATACGATTTGGGTCATTGTGTTGCCGGTGGCCTTTAACTTTTGGTTTGTCATCCTGGTGCGGGCCAATATCTCGATGATACCCCGGGAGCTCAAGGACGCAGCCTGGGTGGACGGCGCCAACGACTTTCGTATCCTGTTGCAAATCATCGTGCCTCTGTCCAAACCGATCCTGGCGACCATCGCGTTGTTTGTGGCGGTGGCAGTCTGGAACGACTTTTTCAATCCGCTGCTCTATCTCAACAATTCCGAAAAGTTTCCCTTGACCATCATGCTGCGCCGGATGCTGATACGAGGCGCCACAGGGGACGTGGTGCAGGGAAATTATGCCGACACATTGCAAGCGAAGGCCTTTTTTAGACAGGTAAAAATGGCCACCGTCATCGTGACGACGGGGCCGATTCTGCTGGTATATCCTTTTGTCCAAAAGTATTTTGTGAAAGGCACTCTGGTCGGTGCCATCAAGGGATAATCCGAGTATGCCATGCTCCACTATTTCTCTACATAATTCAATACATATTGAGGCAAAAGAAATGAAGAGATTGAGCCTGTCGTTATTTGTCTGCTTGCTCATTGGTTTGAGCATGCTTGTAATGAGCTGTGTTCCACAGCAGCCTGCGGCCATCGAAGACGTCGAGCTGGAGCTGATGATCGCGCCGGAAGGTATTTTTGGCGATATCACGCCCGAGACGTACTCGATGCAGTTGTTGGCCGAGCGGACTGGCTTTGATTTTGCGTTCCGCCAGATCCCGCGCGAGTTCCTTGGCGAGAGGATCGCCACGACCTTGGCCTCCAGAGATCTGCCAGACATCATGCAGCTCGGCTTGCCGGCCGACATGACCGGGACTCCGATGGATATTGCACACGAGTTTGGTCCGCAAGGGCTGTTCGTGTCGCTCAACGAGTTCATCGAGGCGGGCCAGATGCCCAATCTCGCGGCTGAGATGGATAGACAGCCGGATATGGAGAGATTGATGACCTCGCCGGACGGCAACATGTACGCTGTGCCTCAGGTCAGACGGTTACGCCAGCTCAGACCGTGGCTGCAATTGCGGGCGGATTTGCTTGAGCAGTGCGGGATCATCGAGGACAGGTGGAACGGTAACTGGGATGCCATCCTGACCCTGGGGGATCTTCAGGGAGCGATGTCGTGCTTGCAGGAGCAACTGGGGGGCAACCCCGTCATCTCCAGTCGCAACGGCTTCACCGGCCATGCGGGCAACTGGGCCAAGTGGCTTGGGACCGATCTGACCGTTTACTACAACCCCTACACTCAGCAATACGAGTATGGCCCGCTGATGGCCCGTTTTCGTACCATGGTCGAGTTCATGCACTGGATGTGGGAAAACGGGATCCTGCATCCGGAGTATGCGACCATGAGTGACCCGGACTGGGAGGCGCTGGCGCGCGGCACCTGCGAGGCGGGCGCCATTCTTGAGAACACGGGTTGGCACTTTTATTCGTGCGTCGCCAATGCGGGCATTGACCAGGGCAAGTTCTATCCTGTCATGTCGCTGACGATCGACGACGAAAAGATACTCTGGCCTGCCCCTTCAAATGTATGGTTGGGCAATCCCTTGGTCATTTCGGCCTCGTCCTCTCCCCAAAAAATCGAAATGGCCGTATGGCTCATCGACTACCTGTTCAGCACCGAGGGCCGCTTCCTGATCTACCAAGGCAAAGAGGGTGTGGATTGGACCTATCGCGCGGACGGGACCAAGTGTTATACGGACACCATTCTGCGTCATTCCAGCCTCAAGGCAAAGCACTATTGCAAAGGCGAGGTCCCCGAGTCCCCGCCTGCCCTGACCAACGAAATGGCATTCTTGAATGACATCGGTTCCCTCGCCCGCGTATGGTGGCCCGAGGCGGAACCGCACTGGGGTCTGATGGCAGACTGGCCCGCACCGGAATTTCCGGACGGATGGCGATGGATTGACGATAATTTCATCAATCCCAGCGGCTCTTATGGCGATCCCTTGCCCTCAATTCTTTTGAACGAAGAGGAAGCGGAAATAGCCGCCAGTCTGGGTACTCCGATCGATACCTATCTGCTGGAAATGATCCAGCAGATGGTTCAGGGGCAGATCGACATCAATGACGACACGTGGGGCGAACTCACCTCCACGATCGAAGACATGGGTGCCCAGGACATAGTGGATGCGTACAACGCCGCTCTGTCACGTGTGCAGTAGCCTGGCCGTGACGCGCCCAATCCGATTGTCGTGCGCTCCAGACTGCACGCTGGCCCATGCCCAAACGCTGGGGACGGAAGGATGTACCGTCCCCAGCGGGTCCGCCTGAAGAGCGAGTCGGTAGCCAGGACAAAGCTCATCCCCATACACGCACCGCAAACGACCGCGGCGAGGATGCAATGGGAGGGCGGCGGCGGGCTCCCATCCCCCGCGCACCGACGAGGCCTATACCATGGTCCCAGTCGAGACGATACAGGAGCCGCTCAAATGCGCCGTGATTACCGGTGGTCACGGTCATGACGTGTTGCACTTGCACCGGTTCTTTCGCGGCTTGCCAGACGTCGATGCCTATGTCCAGCATATGGACGACTTTGCCTCCGCACGCGCAAGTGCGCGGGACAGCTACGACGGAGGGCCGTGGTACTCGGGAAGACCCAAGACTGCCTGGGAGCACCTGGGCGAGACGGAGCAAGGCATCGTCATCCTGCACCATGCCATCCTCGCCTACCCGCAATGGCCGGTGTGGAACGAGATGGTGGGCATCCCGGATCGCAGCTTCGATCACCATCCCGAGCAGATCCTGCGCGTCGAGATCGCCAATTCTGACCACCCGATCACCACGGGTCTGCACGCCTGGGAGATGGCGGACGAGACCTACATGATGGACGAACCGGGGGCAGACAGCGACATCCTGTCGACGGCGGACCATCCCAAGAGCATGAGCGCCACCATCGCCTGGACGAGATTGCACAAGCGTGCGCGCGTCTTTTGCTTCCAATCGGGGCACGACAACCTGACGTGGTCAAATCCCGATTTCGGTGCGATCGTGTCCCGGGGGATCCAGTGGGCAGCCCCCAGGATACAGGTGTGACCTTACTCCCGGAGACGGCTGCATGCGCGCGTTGGTGACAAGACTCAGACCCGACAAGACACGCGAGAAGGTCTTGGTGAGCGACTGGCCGGCGCCCGCGGGACCAACCGGCAAGCAGGTCAAGACCCGGACGCTTTATTCGGGCATCACAAACGGGACCGAGCACAACGATCTGGTCGGCGGCAACTATGCGCACCCTGATGACGCGCTGCCGGCCGGGTGGGGCTATCACAACACGTGGGGCGCGTGATCGAAACTGGCCCTGACGTTGCGGAGCTGGACGTCGGTGCTCTGCTGTACATCAACGCCGATCCCATGGAATATGTGGTGGCGCGTGAAGACGGCTTGCTCCTCAAACTGCCCGAGGACGTGATCCCCCAGCACGCCGCGCTTTTTGGCATGTCCGGCGTGGCGATGCGGTCCTGTCGGCACGCTGATCTGCGCATAGGCGAACGCGTGCGCGTTGTTGGCCAGGGCTTGGTTGGCCCGATGGCGGCTCGGATCGCCAACGTGATGGGCGCGCGTGTCGCGGTCTGCGAAATCGACCCGCGGCGGCTGGAATTGGCGCGGCGGAGGAAGTGCTCGATGTCTCAGGTGACGGATGGGAGAAACGCGTCGCCGATGGCGCCTTTGATGTTCTCATCGATGTGGCGGGCGTCGAGGGGATGGAGGACCAGTTGATGCGCGCGCTCAAGAGCCGAGGCAGACTGCTGCTCATCGCCGGCCGCTTCAATGTCACATATACCTTCAATCTAGGTCAGGCGCGAGAAATCACCATCAGACAGAACACGGGCTACGACCGCGATGATCTATCGCATCTGTGCCGGCTCGTTCGCCGGCGGTGGGTCGATATCGCGCTGCTGCTGCAAGATGTGGTGCCGGTAACGGCCGCCAAGCGCATCTACGATACACTGCGCGACGACCCTCATGCATTGTCTGGCACGGTGTTTGTGGGGGAGTAAGGCACTACACGAGCACTGTGCGCGCGAGGAGGACACCATGGCCAAGACAGTTGTCATGCTGGGCGCACTTGACACGAAGGGAGAGGAATACGCATTTGTCAAGGAGCTGATTACAAAACAGGGGCTCAAGACACGGGTGGTCGATTTTGGTGTCATGGGAGCACCCGCGATCGAGCCCGATGTCCCACGGCAGGCCGTCGCCGCCGCGGGAGGCGGTGACCTGACCTATCTGAGCTCGGGCGAACACAAGGACGAGGCGATGCGCGTGATGGCCCAGGGGTTGGCTGTTGTGGTGCGCCGCCTGTACGACGAGGGCAAGCTGGACGGTGTCATCGCCCTGGGAGGTACAGGCGGCACGTCGGTTGCCGCGACGGGAATGCGCACGCTACCGGTGGGTGTGCCCAAGGTCATGGTCTCGACGGTCGGCGGCGGGGACGTCAGCACCTACGCGGGGACGCGCGATATCACCTTTATGCCCTCCATCGTAGATGTCGCCGGCATCAACCGCATCAGTCGCGGCATCTATGCCAACGCCGCCAACGCGATCGCTGGGATGGTATCGGTTGAGAAGCCCGCGAACCGGGAGGAGACACCGCTCATCACGGCCTCGATGTTCGGCAACACGACCTCCTGTGTGGACCGCGCACGCGGCATCTTGGAGCAGCAGGGCTATGAGGTGCTGGTCTTTCACGCCACCGGCGCCGGCGGCAGGACAATGGAGAGCCTGATCACCGACGGCTATATCGCCGCCTCGCTGGACACCACGACGACGGAGTTGGCTGACGAGGTGTGCGGTGGCATGTTCAGCGCAGGACCGGAGCGCTGCCTGGCGGCCTCGCGGGCCGGCATCCCGGCCGTCCTCGTCCCCGGCTGTGTGGACATGGCCAACTTTGGGGGGATTGAGACAGTGCCGGACAAGTACCTGGATCGCAATCTCTACCAGTGGAACCCCAACGTCACGTTGCTGCGCACGAACGTGGCGGAAAACATCCGCATGGGCGAGATGATCGCCGCAGCCGCAAACGCGGCAACCGCGCCGGTGACCATACTGCTGCCGCTCAGAGGGGTCTCTATGCTCGACAGCGTAAGTCCCGGTGGCAAGGCAGGCGAATTCTGGGACCCCGAGGCCGACCAGGCTTGCTACGACGCGATCAAGAGCAATCTAGCGCCCGGCATCCCCGTGATCGAGATGGACAACAACATCAACGACCCCGCGTTTGCGGACAAGGCAACGCAGCTCTTGCTGGATGTGCTGTAGACAGGATGGGAGAGACTGCGCCATGTCTATTCCGCGTGCAGAGATCTTGAGCCGACTTGGCGCCCAGGTCAATGCCGGCCGGCCCATCGTCGGATGCGGTGCAGGCACCGGCATCTCGGCCAAATTCGCCGAGGCCGGGGGAGCGGACATCATTGTCATCTACAACTCGGGGCGTTATCGCATGGCGGGCCGGGGCTCGCTGGCCGGGTTGATGCCATACGGCGACGCCAACGGAATCGTCGTCGAGATGGCTGCCGAGGTGCTGCCGGTGGTGCAGGACACGCCGGTGTTGGCGGGTATATGTGGCACCGATCCGTTTCGCCTGATGCCCGTGTTTCTCAAGCAGCTACAAGAGATTGGTTTTGCAGGCGTGCAGAACTTTCCCACCGTGGGGCTGATCGATGGCAGTTTTCGCGCCAATTTGGAGGCTACAGGTATGGGATACGACAAAGAGGTGGAGGTGATCCGCGTCGCACACGCGCTGGATCTGTTCACCTCCCCTTACGTCTTCGACGCGGCACAGGCCAAGGAGATGGCGCAGGCCGGTGCCGACCAGTTGGTCGCCCACGTGGGTTTGACCACTTCAGGCACCATCGGTGCAGCGGTGGCGATGACCCTGGATGAGGCCATCGGGAAGGTGCTCGAGATTGCGGACGCCGCGCGCACAGTCCGCGACGATGCATGGGTAATCTGCCACGGCGGGCCGTTGGATGAGCCGCAGAACGTCGGCACCGCGCTGTCCAAGATGCCCGGGGTAGTCGGCTTTTTTGGCGCTTCGTCGATCGAGCGGTTGCCCACCGAGCGCGCCATCCGCGGGCAAGTGGAAGCTTTCAAATCCCTTGAGGTAGCATCAGCTGCCTGACCTCGTGAAACGCCTCGTTAGGGGGACAACGCACCCGAGGAGGACGAGCGATGCCGCTCAACCTGCTTTTCATGTCTCGCGCGGACGCGCACGAACCGCGCGGTCGGCTGCTGACCGGCGGCTGTACGCTCAGCAAAGATCCTCCTCCCCCCCAGGGGCTGGAGGAAGATCTGAATGAATTTGCACAAGACCTGGCTTTCACTACCCTGCAGGAGCGCGATGGCGTTATCCACGTCTGGTATAGTCTGCGGCGCAGCCCCGAGCGCTTCCTCGTTGAGAGCGCGGACGCGGAACAGGCGAGCGCGCGCAGCCATTCTGAAAGCGCGAAAACGTTTAGCGTGACACGCAGCGGCTGGGATCCCACCAAGATGCGGTGGCAGGTCTGCTATGCCCGGACGCGCGACGGGATTCACTTTGAGCGGCCCGATCTGGGCATCGTGCCCGATGCCCAATCGCCCAATGTGCTGATCGACAATGGCGGCATCTTTTCGGTCATGCGGAACGACGCGACCGCCGATCCCGATCGGCGCTACACCATGCTCCATACTGGCTGGGGGCCCGCGTCAGGCGCGAAACCGTTGCCGGGTTTTCATCCGGTGCACAACGCGGGTGCAGCCTTCTCCCCCGATGGTCTGCACTGGCAAGAGTGGGAGCACAGCCCGGCGTTCCGGGACGGAAACGACGCATTTTCGGCGATCTATGACCCGTGCACCCAGCAATACCTCTGCTATCAGGCTGTACTGCGGCCATTTCGGTTTGCGTACCCTGATAGCATCGGGGCCAACGACCCCCGCGGGCAACGACGCGTGCTGGCGATCCGCAGCAGCCACGACGGTGTCCACTGGTCGCGGCTGGAGAACTTTATCGAACCTGATGCCGATGATCCGCCGGAGCTTGAGCTCTATATGTTTACCGTGTTTCCCTATCGGGACCGGTTCGTCGGTCTGATGCGCAACTACGCCCGCAGCCCACTCATGATTGGCGAACATGGTCCTCATATCTCCTACGAATGGTGGGTCAGCCACGATGGATTCCGCTGGCAGCGCCCGGCGCGCGACATGCACGTGGGCGTCTTTACCACCTGCACTCCTTTTGTCGTCGATGATCGCCTGTGTTTTCTCGAATACAACACCATGCGGCGCTACAGCACTCCGATCGACCGCATCACCTGGATTGGATCACAGTCGAACGTCGAGTTTTCCTCACGTCTGTTTGAGGTGCCGGAGCGCCCCCTGACGGCCAATATCACGAGCGGTACCGGGACGCTGCTGCCCGACCAGAACTACGTGATGGTGGAGGTACGGCAACCGGATGGACATGTGCTGGCGGGCTATGAGCGCGAACAATGTGTGTTCATCAATGTGAACGATACCGCGTTGCCGCTGCGCTGGGGCGAGAAGGACACGACGGGTTTGGCGGGACGGGACGTGTGTCTGCGCTTTTACCTGCGCGACGCGCGGATCTATGCCGTCAACGAATCTCGACATTGCGAAAACCAGCCAGGAGCCGCGCCATGACACAGATGCAGATTGAGGCGATAGATACGATCCGACTTCCGCGCGCTGCGGGCCGCCGCGTGCGCACCGCCGCCGCCGAGCTGGCGCGCTGGATCGAAAGATTGGGGGCGAGGAAGCCCACTATGGGGACAGAAGCGGGGGCGGTCACGGCGTGGTTACGCATCAGCGGGACCGACTTGGCGCCGGAGCACTTTCGTATTGACGTAGAGAACGCCACAACGCTGCACATCACCGGCGGCGATGGTCGGGGCGTGTTGTATGGGGTGCAGGAGTGCATTGACCACGCCCGGTGCGCCCGGGCCATCACACCGATGACCGATGGCCCGCATTTTGCAGTGCGTGCGCTGCGGATGTGGGAAACGCCTTCGAACAAGGTTTGGTGTTTGCCTTTCGACAGTATCCTGGACTACGACAAGATGCTGCGCCCGGAGGAGTGCCCCGAGTACTGGGACCTCGCCCGGCGGCTGCTGGCCATGCGTGTCAACCATCTCGGTCTGTTCGCTCAATACGCGGCCAAGGGCTCACTGTTCGAACGCTGGCTTTCCCATGCCGAGCCGGTCGAGCATTTTGCCCGGTTTATGGATCGCTTCGGCGTAACGGTGGGTCTGGCCCTCCGCTATGCCGAACCCGACCAGAACGGGGACTATGAGACCGTGTGTCCCTTTTCGGATACCGTTCGGGCGCAGTGGCACGATTTCGTGGCGCGTCTGGCGGTCGCCATGCCCACGGTGCGCAGTGCGATAGTGTGGGGCGCGGGCGAGCACGCGCCCGGTCCTCACGGGGACGACTGCGCCCGTTGCAGGGCGCTGCCGGTGCGCGACCGCATGCTGGCCGGCATCCGGTTGGTCAGCAACGCGCTGGCCACCATCGACGGAGACCTGCTGTGGCCCGCGGTCACGGACCAGGCGGCATACGTCAAATCCGAAACAGACTTGTTCGGGGACTGGGGGGACGAGCTGCCCGAGAATGTACGGATCGCGCCGTGTCACCTTTACTGGGACTTTCGGCCGCCCTATCCACCGCACCCGATCTGGCGCCACATCGGCAATCGTCCCGGAGAGCGTTCTCCTTACGTGTTCGAACTCGGGCTGGTGGGCGATACGGCCGGCCTGAACTTTCTGCCGTGTGCCATGGCCCACCGCTGGCAGGAAGACTTTCTCAAGGCCGCCGCCAAAGATTGTGAAGGGTTTGACGCCAATCTGGGGCTGCATCCCCAGTACGTGGACCATCCGCTCAACCTCTCCAACTGGTATGCCTATGGTCGGCTGTGCTGGAACCCCTACCTCGACCCGGACGACATCCTGTCCGACTGGCTGACGATGGAGTACGGCGCGGCGGCGCGCGCGTTCCTGCCTGGGCTGCGCGCAACCTATCCCGCCACCATCGGCGCGCTGTTCAGCCGCAGCGGCTTGACCCAGTGTCACAGCTATGTTGCGCGCTACAGCTACCTGGACACACGCCTCAACGGACCGTGGCGCATCTGGACCGATTACCTGCATCCGGGGATGGATCGCGTAGGCGAGAACGTCCTCGGCCTGGAGTTGCCGCTCGACGCCTATCCCGAGCCAGAGCGCGAGGCGCTACGCAACGATCCGCGCTACCAACTCATCTTCAACCGTGTGCCGTTGAGCGACGCGTATGCGGCCGAGCTGATGGTCGAGAAGCGGCAGTCTATCGCCCACATGGAAAACGTGCTGGCCGCGTGGCAGCAACTGGAAGGCAAGATTGACCCCGCATCCTTTGCCCACGTCGCCGGGTTGCTGGCCGCCAACAGAAACGACGTGCACATCTTGGTGGAGTGTTTCGGGTTGTACCTGGACTACAAGCTGGGGCGGCTGCAGGCAGCGCAGATGCAGGCGCTGCGCGCGCGTTACGCAGACGTTCCGAAAGGAGAGGCCACGGTGGGGTCGCCGTATGACGGCTGGTTCTGGGATCACTTCGGCTGGCAAGGCACCTACCTGGAGTTCCTGGACGATCTGGACAAGCTGTTGCGGGGCGAGACGCTGGGTCCGTTCCTCGCCGCCGGCGCGACGGAAAGCCAGATGGAATGATGCCCCAGCCTGCGGCAGGAGCACCAAACCCGACCGCGACACGCCAAGGTGTACGCGGGGTAGATGCCCACCGGTGAGGCCAAAATCTCTTGCCATCGCCTTCGCTCCATCTAAAACCAGGGGCGGCCTGCCCATAGACGGCGGAATGATGGCATGGCAATGCGCGCAGTGATCCCGAATCAGGAGGTTTCATGTCAGACAACCGGCACATCCCACATTGGCAGGCGGCAGGCGTCGTGTCCACCGGCGCCAGTCCTTTTGCCCCGCTCAAACCTGTCCCGGTGCAGGCCGTTACGATGTGCAACGGGTTCTGGAAAACACACATAAATGCCAACCGGACCAACGGTATTCCGTCGTTCTTGGCCTGGCTGGACGTAGACGACCAGACCGCGCCGTTCAGGGCGTACGCGGCGGGCGACCAGTCGGGCATCTCGGCCGGTCTGGAAACGCTCAGGACCAATCCCACAGGCATGAATCGCACGAGAAACGGGCATTCCTGGCGCGCGAATTTTCAAAAATGGCTGGAAGCCTGTGCCTATGTCATACAGTCCGGGGACGATCCCGACACGCGCGCCTGGCTCGATGTGTTTGTGACCGGCGTTGCCCATGCACATCGCGACAATAAATTCTGGACTGTCTACTATGGTGACGATTTCGAAAGATCATACGGACTGGGCACCCCAGGGCATCTGATCCAGGCTGCCATTGCACACCATCGGGCGACGGGATCGACCGAGTTTCTGGAATGCGCGGAGAGTGTGGCCGACGCCATATGCAAGCAGTTTCGGGACGAGAATTTTGCCGGGCACAGCGTCATCGAAATGGCGTTGGTCGAACTCTATCGCACCACGGGCAAAGAGAGATATCTCGCCGGCGCCAGGCATTTCCTCACTCCACTGTTGCGACAGCCCGCGATGATCGGCTCCGATTTCCGCGGCTACGTGAGCCGGCACGTGGTACGTCAAACATACCTCATGTGCGCCGGCGCTGACTATTGTGCGGAAACAGGCGACCCGGAATTCATGGACAGGCTCACCGCCCTCTGGGACGACATGACCACCGGGAAACTGCATCTCACGGGCCAACTGGCGGTAGACTCCGAGAACTGCGAGCTCATATGCAAGGATGCCTTCGATCTGCATGCGGGGGTCTTTCGGTTGTTGCTGCGCACAGGTTTGGAGACGTGCGAAGCGATTGGAAACGCGTTTTGGAATTGGCGTATGTTGGCCTTGACAGGCGATGCCCGGTACGCCGATCTGATGGAGAGGACGCTGTACAACGGCTTCCTGGCGCACGTATCCCGCGACGGCGGCAAGTTCCACTATCTGTGTCCGCTCGCCTCAAACGGCAACCATTGGCAGCGCACTCCCTGGTCCTCCACCTCCACGAGTTGCTGCGCGCCCAACGCGCTGCGCATGATCGCGTCATTGCCAGGCTACATGTTCAGCACTTCACAGGAGGGGGTGTGGGTGCATCTGTATGACAGTTGTACGATGGACTGGCGTCTGGCAGACGGGACGGAACTCTGCCTTGCGCAGGATGCGCGGTATCCCTGGGACAGCAACATCACCATCACGCTGGATCCTGAACGGTCTGCCACTTTCGATCTGAACGTGAGAATACCGGGATGGTGCCGCAATCCCATTGTGCAGGTGAATGGACAACCTGTTGAAGGCGATATTGCGTCTGGCGCCTACTGTCGCATCCACCGAGAATGGCGCAAAGGCGATGTCGTCACGCTGCAGCTGCCGATGCCGGTGGTGGCCGTGACGGCCGATCCGCGGGCCAGGTTCTATGAGGGCAAGGTTGCGCTGTGTCGCGGTCCGCTTGTGTATTGCGTCGAGAGTACGGATAATCCCGCAGTTGATATGTGGGATATGTGCGTTGCATGGCCAGCGCGGCATGCAGGGGATGAAGGCCGCGCGCTCCCAGGGCACTATCGGCAGTCAGCCGTGCTGGACGAATTTGGGACGGATTTCAGACAGGATCTGCTTGGCGGGGTTATGTCTCTGCAAGGACCCGGTGGGGCATACGACGCGCTGGAGGGTATGCTGACGTTCATTCCCTACTATGCATGGGCCAATCGTGACAGCAGGTCGTCGATGCGTATATGGATGGACGGCAAAGCAAAAGGGGGAAACGCAACGAGTCGACACTCACGCGATCCATAGAGGTGGTAGGGAGGGATATGCTCGATATCCTTGCACCCTCTCCAGGCTGTCAGTCATACGGGAGCGTCATGATCGACCGCGAGCCGCGCGTCACAGGTAGGAGGCAATACGCCTCCCACAACATCGGAAGATGGTGGGCTGCCATGCGGCGCTTGGCAGCCGCGACAGGTTTTGTCGTCTCTGCAGAGATCGAGGTTGCCCTGCGGCGCAATCGGGCAGACGACTGCGCCAATCCTCCGTGTGTGGTGTGCTTGCTCCTCCGGGCAGCGAACCGGCGGGTGGGATCGTCACGCGCAGCACGAAGGGCGACCGTCCGGAAATACGTAAAGCCATGGGGTTTTGTTTCCCCCGCTGGGGGACAGGAAACAAGCGGTGAAACCGTCACCGTTACCCGGACATTGGGATACGCAGGTACGGATAAGGGCACACAGTCACACAACAGGGATTGGTCGTGAATATCAAAGTAGCGATGGCCGGATTTAGACATTTTCACATCTTTGATCTTTACCACCGGGTCATTGCAATGGAGGATACCGAGATCGTGGCCGCCTGTGAGGCGGACCAAACGGTGCGGGCCGAGCTTGCGGCGCAAGGCACGGCGGAGATCACGCACAGCGATTTCGACGCCATGCTGGCCGAGGCGGACTGTGATGTCGTCGCGATTGGTGATTGCTATGCCAAACGGGGCGGCCTAATCATCAAGGCACTGTCCCAAGGCAAACACGTGATCAGTGACAAACCGCTCTGCACCAGCCTGGACGAGTTGAATCAGATTGCGCAATTGTCCACCCAGAAGGGACTGAAAATCGGCTGTATGCTGGATCATCGCGACGCCCCGCAATGCATTGGGCTCAGAGAGTTGGTGCGCGGGGGCGTGATTGGCGAGATTCACGCCATTGCCTTCGGAGGTCAGCACCCATTGATGCTCGGTAGCCGCCCGGCATGGTATTTCGAGCCGGGCCAACATGGGGGCACGATCAACGATATTGCTATCCATGCCATAGATGCCATTCCTTGGATCACGGGGCTGCGGTTCACCACGGTCAATGCCGCCCGTTGTTGGAATGCCTTTGCTGTGTCTTTCCCCCACTTTAAGGATGCCGCTCAATTGATGCTGACCATGGACAACGGATGTGGGGTCCTGGGCGATGTGTCATATGGCATGCCCGACAGCTTTGGTTATGCGCTGCCGCACTATTGGCGCATGACGCTTTGGGGCCGCCAGGGGATGCTTGAGACCTCGCTTACGGCGGATGACATTACGCTGGCCGCAAACGGCGACCAAGAACCGAGGTCAGAGCCTTTGCCAGCGGGCAATCCGGGAGGCTATTTACAGTCGTTTCTCCGCGATATGCATGGGCAACCGGCTGCGGATGCGCTGTGTACCGAAAGCGTTCTGCAAGCAACAAGGACGACGTTGATCCTGCAACAAGCGGCTGACACGAGTGCGTATGGATTGCGCTTGTAGGCGCCGAACCCATTTTCAGTCGCATCATGACGCTGCTTGCTCACTACCGTTTGCGCATTGCCAATGCGAGAAGTTGAGACATGAAACCTTTGAATATCGCCATCATTGGCGCCGGGAACATTGGCCGCATTCATGCTGAAGCCATTGCTCATATACCCGAGGCGCGCGTGACAGTGGTCTGCAATCGCAATGCGGCAGCGGGCCGCCGCTTGGCGCAGACCCACGGGGCCGCTTGGACGCCCCGCTACGAAGAGGCGGTGGTCCGCCCCGACGTAGACATCGTCTCCGTTTGTACCCCCAGCGGCACCCACGCCGAGATTGCCGTCGCGGCGGCCGCAGCCGGCAAGCACCTGCTGGTCGAGAAACCCCTTGACATCACGCTGCCGCGGGTGGACCACATCATATCCGCGGCCAGCCAGGCCGGTGTGATGCTGGCCAGTATCTTTCCGCTGCGCTTTATGGCAGGGGTGCGCAAAGCCAAGGCCGCACTTGAGGCCGGGCGGCTGGGACGGTTGACGATGGCCGATGCATACGTCAAATGGTATCGTCCACAAGAATATTACGGTGTGAGCTGGCGCGGCACGTGGGCGCTGGACGGCGGGGGTGCGTTGATGAACCAGTCGATCCACACCATCGATCTGTTGCAGTGGTTGGCCGGTCCGGTGGAGAGTGTGTTCGCGCGCACGACCACGTTGAGCCACGAGATGGAGACCGAGGACACGGCATCGGCAGTGCTGGTGTTCGCCACCGGTGCGCTGGGAGTGATCCAAGGGGCGACCAGTTGCTGGCCGGGTGACCCGGCACGGCTCGAGTTGCACGGCGACGGAGGGACGATCGCGTTGGAGGAGGGGCGGATTGTCACTTGGCAACTGGCAGACGCAGCTCCGGACGAAGCAGCGAAGATGCTGAGTCTGGAGACACGTCGGGGGAGTGGCGCGCAGGATCCAGCCGCTATCGGCTATGAAAATCACCGCTGCCAGATCGTGGATCTGATCGAAGCGCTGCGCGCGGATCGACCTCCAGCGGTCGCAGGGGCCGAGGGGCGCAAAGCAGTTGAGATCGTCCGCGCCGTCTACCGTTCGGCAGCGAGTGCACAGGCCATCCAGTTGCCTTTAGGGGATGACGACGCAGCAAGCCAAGAGAAAGCACAACATGCGCGCCAGACGCCTGGTCTGTAAGGCCATTCGCCAGCTTGAATGGGAAACTTTCGAAATCGCAGAGACACCCGGCCCACATGAGGTTGTCGTCAAGGCAGCCCGTTCGCTTATCAGCGTAGGCACAGAGCTTGCAATGTACCGTGGCGCCCACAGCGGTTTCTCACAGCCAATCCCGCCACAATTTCCCATCGATATGGGCTACGCCTTGGCAGGCACCGTGCAGGCGGTTGGTCGCGCGGTGACAGAATGGGCGACAGGCGACCGGGTGGTTGCCTACGCATCGCATGGCGACTGGGCCGTGTGTGATGCACGCACAACCAGAATGTGGCGTTTGCCGCCTGCCGTTACGATGGAGCAGGGCGCATTGGCTGTGCTGGGCGGCATCAGCGCGGTGGGTGTGCGCCAGGGCCAAGTCGCACTGGGCGCAACGGTGGCGGTGTTGGGTCTGGGGCTGATTGGCCAGTTTGCGGCGCAATTGTCGCGTCTGGCCGGCGCGCGGCCCGTGGTGGGGGTCGATCTCTTCCCCCATCGCGTGAGGGTCGCAGGGGCCAGCGGTATCCGCGCTCTCAATCCGGACGAGTCGGACGTCGGTCAGACCGTGCATGATCTCACCGGTGGACGCATGGCGGAGGTGGTGATCGAAGCGACGGGCAATCCCCAGGTGATACCGCAGGCCCTGGACCTGGCCGGCGATGGCGGGCGTGTGGTATTGCTGGGCAGCCCGCGCGGCACCGTCGAAATCGATCCATACAGGACCGTGCACCACAAAGGAGTCGCGCTGATTGGCGCGCATGCGCGCGTATCCGGGCATCCGTATACGCTGCGAGATCCCTGGACCCGGGAGCGCAATCTCGATCTGGTTTTGCGTTTGTTCGCGGACGGCTCGCTGCTGAGCGAGGGGCTGATCAGCCACCGCGTTCAGCCAGACGACATGGGAGAGACATACGAGATGCTCATGGCACATCCGGAAGATTTCCTCGGCGTGTTGATCGCATGGGATGAAAATCAAAGCTGAACGCACTAAGCCGAGCATGCAGTTGTCAAGCCGCATGTGACGGCCGCAAGGCGAAAAGCGTGTCGGATCGATATCTGTGTCGACACCGGGTGCCTGGATACGCTCAAGAGCATCGGCCGGCAGCGCAGTTTCCTGTGCCTGTCTCGACCGGAGCGACAACCAGAACGGTTGTCCATGCCGCTGCATCTTGCACCACGCGCAGGCGACAGCTCCCAACGTCTCCTTAATGCTGTATCCTAAGGAAGCCTAGTGGCGGCGCTGCAGGAATTCCTGCAGTTGAAGCAACAGGTCTGGGAATGCCTGCAGCGGATACGCCCGAATGGGATGATTGGCGCGGGCAGGGTGTACGGTGGAGGTCTGCACAAGCTGGAGCCCACAGAGCCAGGCAGAGTTCCCAGCGCTTGCAGAGCGGCTGCCGGAACCGGCGTGGTCACACGCGCAGAAGCAGCTGGAGCTGTTCGATACAGCGTTTGTATAGCTGTGATGCCAACGGGACGCGGTGGTGTGGGCCGTGCGCGAAGCTCACACCCGCGTGATCTGCAGCGGGAGGGGTGAAGGCGTCCAGAACATGGGCGGCTGCCTTGTTAGCGGTACAGTATTGGTGTATGCAAGCACTTAGGCTTATGCAACAGGGCCTGACGCTGGTCCCGCATTGTCCAGTACCCGAGCCAAAGGACCGGCAAGTCCGGATTGCGCTTGATCTGGCGGGTATCTGCGCCACCGATCTGGAAATGGTGGCAGGTTACAACTCCGGATCCAACCTCATCCTGGGTCACGAATTCGTAGGCACAGTCGAGTGCAGTCCCTCGGCTCCCCACTGGGAAGGACAGCGTGTGGTGGGAGAAATCAATGTAGGTTGCGGTGCCTGCGCCGACTGCCGGCGCCAGGAATTCTCCCATTGCCCAGGACGGACTTGCCTGGGCATATTCAACCATGACGGCGCTTTTGCCGACTATCTGGTCCTGCCCGCCGTAAATCTGCATGCCGTTCCTGACTCGCTACGCGATACGGCAGCGGTCCTGACCGAACCGGTAGCCGCCGCCTTGCAAATCCAGGAACAGTTGATGCTGTCCCCAGAAACGCGGATCGGCATCCTGGGCGCGGGCAAACTGGGGACATTGGTGGCCCTGACCTTGCAGAGCAGGGGATATCCGCCGCTGGCATTTTGCAAATACCCCCGGCAGGCGGAAGTCCTGCAGGCGCATGGGGTGGAAACAGTTGAGGTCTCCGGTGCGCGCGGCCCAGGATTGCAACACGAGATGCACCACCGGTTTGACGTAGTGATTGAATGCGCGGCCACCCCCACCATTTATGATTTTGCCTTGGAGCTGGTCCGGCCTCGGGGCACATTGGTGATCAAGAGCACTCTGTCCGATGCGGGCCACTTGGATCTAAACACGGTGGTCGTCAACGAAATCCAGGTACAGGGCAGTCGCTGCGGTCCATTTGACAAGGCCTTGGTATGGCTGACCGAGGTTACGGCCTCCGGTTGGCTGGATGTGGACAGTCTCATGGATCAGGAATTTGCCTTGGCCACTGGTTTGGCTGCCTTTCACCGCGCCGCGCAGCCCGGCGTAGCCAAGGTGTTGCTCAGACCCTGAGCTGCGTCCGCGTGGATCCAAGGCATTGCGAGTGCACCTCCCACGGCTGCGTCTGCCGCGCCTCATTGCGCTTGACGGTCCCACGGCATCGGGCAAGTCCTCGGTGGGGTTCCGATTGGCCCAAGAACTGGACTACCTCTTCTTTGATACCGGCATCCTGTATCGCATTGTTTGCTGGAGGGCGCTGTGGGAGGACCCGCCGTCCTTGGCCGCTGCGCAGTTGGCTGAGATTGCCGCGCATCTGGAATTCGAACTGAGGGCCCCCGAGCCGGCAGCGCAGGCTACAGGTACCACCACAACCGTAATGGTGGGAAATCGGGACGTGACGTGGGAGCTGCGCAAAAAAGAGATCGATCAATTGCTGCCGGAAGTGGCGGCTCAACCTGGAGTGCGGTCCAGTCTGACCGCACGCATGCGCCAGATTGGGCAAGTGTACCTGGAAGGGGAAGGCCACAAGCAGGGGATCGTCGTGGTGGGTCGAGACGTGGGCACCGTGGTGTTTCCCGATGCCGCCTGCAAGTACTTTCTCACTGCAGACCCCAGGGTCAGAGCGAGCCGCCGCCATGCAGAACTGGTGGCCCGGGGAGAAGAACTGAGCGAGGAAGAAGTGCTGGCGGATCTGGAAAGGCGGGATCACGTCGACAGCACCCGCGCCCTGGCTCCCACGCGGCCCGCGGACAGTGCTATTATCCTGGACACGACCGACTGGTCTATCGACCAGACAGTGGACCAGGTACGACGGCAACTCCGAAATTGATGTCTGGCCCCGTAACCCCTATGCCTGCCTCCCGGTTGTCCCCGACCCAGCGGCTGGAAATTTACTACTTTCTCTATCTCGCCCGGCGTTTCGACGAACGCATGGTCTCGCTGTGGAAACAAGGACGGGGTCTGGGCACGAGTTTCAGTTCCCGAGGACACGAAGCCGTCAGCGTGGGGTGCGGCTATGCCCTGGAAGAGGACGACATCGCGGCCCCCATGCACCGCAACGTCGGCACCCACATGGTGCGCGGCGTCGCGCCCGGCAGACTCCTGTCCAACTACTTGGGCAAGGCCACCGGAGCCACTCGGGGCCGGGATGCGAACATACACGGCGTCGGAGATTTGGATTGCAATCTGATCGGATTCGTCAGCCATATCCCACAGTCCATGTCGGTGGCCTTGGGCGCGGCGATGAGCTTCAAAATTCGGGGGCAACCGCAGGCCGCCCTCACGGTGTGCGGCGATGGAGCCTCGACTGCCGGGACGTTCCACGAAACCCTCAACATGGCCGCGATCTATCAGGCTCCTTTGGTGGTGATCCTGGAAAACAATCAGTATGCCTACTCCACCCCGGTAGGCACGCATTCGGCGGTCACGGATTTGGCCGGCAAAGCCTCGGCCCATGGCGTCAAGGCGCAGGTGGTGGACGGCAACGACGTCGAAGCCGTGTATTACGCAACCCACGCGTATCTGACGTCGGCCCGCCAAGGCCAGGGTCCCGGTCTGATCGAAGCCAAAACCATGAGAATGCTGGGCCATGCTCTGCATGACGGGGCCGAGTACGTCCCGGCGGAGTTGCTGGCCACCTGGGAAGGCCGCGATCCCGTATCCCGATATCGGACCCGGTTGCGGGACGCGGGCACGGCCGACGCTGCGCTGGCCGCGATCGAAGCCCGCGTAGAGCAGGAAATGGACGCGGCCGTCGCCTTTGCCGAGGGCAGCGCCTATCCGGATGCCGCAACCGTCATGGAGGGGGTCTATGCCGAATGACTCCTTCGCCGGCTCGGCGCCGACCACGACGGACACTGCCCGGGAACATGGCGACGCTGCCGCGCGTCCGCGTATTCTGACCTATGTCCAGGCCATATCCGAGGCGCTCCGGTTCGAAATGCAAAGAGACGAAAACGTGCTGATGCTGGGAGAAGACATCGGCGGCACGTTCGGCGGCGCGTTCAAAGTCACCAAGGGACTGTGGGAGGAGTACGGCGATCGCCGGGTCCTCAATACGCCCATGAGCGAATTGGGGTTCACCGGCATGGCTACGGGTATGGCCATCATGGGGCTGCGCCCCGTGATCGAACTGCAGTTCGCCGACTTCATTTCGACCGCCTTCGACGCCATCGTGCAGTTTGCCGCCAGCGCGCACTACATCCAGGGCCGCGCGGTGCCCTGGACCGTCCGGGCGCCCAGCGACGGCGGCGCCAATGCCGGCCCCTTCCACAGTCAGAATCCCGAAGCGTGGTTTGCCCATGTACCAGGCCTCAAGGTGGTCTGTCCGGGCACTCCGGCAGACGCCAAAGGTCTGCTGATTTCGGCCATCCGAGACAACAATCCCGTCATCTTCATGGAATGCAAGCCGCTGTATCGTTCCCTGCAAGGCGAAGTGCCTGGAGGAGACTACACGGTACCTATCGGTCAGGCCCGCGTGGTGCGGGCAGGGGAGGACTTGTCCCTGATTACGTACGGGTCGCAGCTGCAGCAGTCGCTGGCGGCCGCCGCGGAACTGGCGCGGGAGGACATCCACGCCGAAGTACTGGACCTGCGCTCTCTGAAGCCTTTGGACACGCAGCACATTTTGCATACCGCCCGCAAGACCGGCAAGGTGTTGATTGTCCATGCCGCGAATCGTTTCATGGGGGCCGGGGCCGAAGTCGCGGCCGTGGTCGCCGAGCAGGCTTTCGAGTACCTGGATGCCCCTGTACAGCGCATAGGGGGACTGGATACGCCGGTGCCTTTCAGCCCGCCGCTCGAACAGGCCTATCGGCCCGATACGGACAAGATTTGCGCTGCGGCCCGCGCACTGGCGGCCTACTGATGCGCATGGCGGGCAAGCGAGGTCCTGCCCCGCCAAGGCGGCGAGTACGGACCACTCTGGGCCCGGCGTGACGCGGGAAAGGAGTCGATCATGCAGCTAGGTACGCTCTGCTACGTACGGAGGGCCGGGCACACGCTCATGCTCTTGCGCAACAAAAAACCCCAGGATTTCCATGCAGGCAAATGGAACGGCTTGGGGGGCAAATTCGAATTGGGGGAGACCCCGGAAGAGTGTGTAGTGCGCGAAGTAAGGGAAGAGAGCGGCCTGACCGTGTGCACCCCGGTGTTGCACGGCGTGCTGACCTTCCCGGCCTTCGACGAAGTGGACGACTGGTATGTCTTCGTCTATACCGCAGACCGCTTTTCAGGCCGCCTGATCGACTCGCCCGAAGGCGAACTGGCCTGGATTGCCGACGCGCAGCTGCTGGATTTGAACCTGTGGGCGGGAGATCGCATTTTCTTGCCTTGGCTCGCGCAGGGCCGGTTCTTCTCCGGCAAGTTCGTCTACGAAGACGGCAACCTGGTGCAACACGACGTGACGTTCCATCCGTTTCGGCGAGCAGCGCCCGTCACGGCCGATGCGGCCTGAGCCTGTGTCGCCGACGGGAACGGAGGCGGGCGATCGAGGGAAGACTCCGCGCGTGTCGTGCGCGGCCCGGTGGCGGGGAGAGGGTATTCGAGTCTGCCCCGAGCAGGTTGCGGGACCTCCCGAGTGCGCCGGGATCCGAACCGACAATCCCGCCCGCGGCGCGCCCTGCAGGCGGCCGGCGGCGTCACGACAGAAGCCCGCGCGTAGAATCGGGGAAGACACCGCCGGGTCTTGCCCGCAGGCGCCAGGAGACTCTCCCGGCCGACCGCGATGTCCCGCCTTGTCCTGAACTCGCGGTATCCTTACGGCCTATGCGTATCTTCTCCGTGCCGGAAGCGCAATCCGGCATCTTGCGGCGGCAGCCATATCAAGACGTGGTCCTGCCTCCTGCGCTGCAGGCGCCCTACGGGCGGCCGGTGACCGCGGCCGAGGCCACACGCGAAATTCTGGGGGACGTCGCGGCGCGCGGAGATGCCGCCCTCATGGACTGGAGCCGCAAGTTGGAAGGCGGCATCCCCAGATCTCTGGAAATCGGTACGGAAGATTTGCAGCAGGCGTACGAGAGCGCGCCGGCAGCCTTGGCCGCGTCCATGAAACTGGCCGCCGACCGCATCCGTGCTTTCCACCAAAAGCAGCCTTGCGTCAGCTGGATCGACAATTCGGCACAGGGCACCTTGGGACAGGTGATGCGGCCCATCGACCGAGTCGGCATTTACTGCCCGGGCGGCACGGCCCCGTTGCCCAGCACTCTCCTCATGACCGTCATTCCGGCGCAGGTGGCCGGGGTGCAGTCCATCGCCGTG
>DAOUKB010000095.1:0-25018 GCA_034421855.1 Anaerolineales bacterium | reverse complement strand
TTAGTCTGTCGCGCCCTAAGGCACGACAGCGGAGTTTGCGTACCGAGCGTTTTGTTGGTGACTAGAGCGGCGGGGGTACACCCGGATCCATCTCGAACCCGGCAGTTAAGTCCGCCAGCGCCGATGGTAGTGCATGGGCGACTGTGTGCAAGAGTAGGCCGTTGCCAACAAAACGCTCGGGACGCGGCTTCCCCGTCGGTCCCGTCTGGACCTGACGCTTTGATGTCGGTATTGCAGGTTGACCCGGCGGCGGCCCGTGGGCGTTTGACCTGGCTCAATGGACGATAAGCCTCCATCTAGTACATCCGCTCAAACCGATCGGCCGTGCCGAGCAGGTTCTCGGCGCGTCGCGGCCGGCCGTCCGTGCCGCTGATGTTGGACGTGGTGGTGTTGGCGGCGGGCCGGGGGACGCGCATGCGTTCGCGGCGCCCCAAAGTGTTGCACGATCTGTGCGGCCGGCCGTTGCTGCAGTGGGTGCTCGGAGTCGCCCATTCGGTCTTGGGCGTGCCGCCGTTGGTGGTGGTCGGCCCGGACCATTCCGCAATTTCGGCCCAATTCTCCGCACAGGCGCGGTTCTGTGTTCAGCCCCATCCCCGCGGCACGGGGGATGCGGTAGCGCAATCTCTGCCTTATCTGCTGCCCGATGCGGAGCAGGTGTTGGTCCTGTACGGAGATATGCCTCTGTTGCAGACGACGACGCTGCAACGACTCGTGAAACGCCAGGCCCGGCATACAGGGCCCGGCCCGGCCCTGCTGACCATTGCACGTTCCGAGTCGCAGGGTTTCGGCCGTGTCGTCCGGGACGTCCACGGAGCATTCCAGGAGATCGTCGAAGAGCGGAATTGCAGTTCCGTGCAGCGGGCCATCACGGAACTCAACGTCGGCGTGTATGTTTTCGACGTCGGCTGGCTACGACGGACGATCGGGGACTTGCCGCTGCAGGCGCACCAGGAGAAATACCTGACCGATTTGCCGGGGCTGGCCGTGGCCGCCGGCCATGCCGTGCAGACGGTGCAGGCGGCGGCGGCGGAAGCCTCGGGGATCAATACGCGCGTAGACCTGGCGGCGGCGGCGCGCCTGATGCGCGCCCGCATCAACACGACGCACATGTTGGCCGGCGTCACGCTGGCGGATCCGGTGACAGCCTACATTGATGCCGATGTGGCGATCGGGGCAGACACCACGATCGGCCCTGGAGTCGTGCTGACCGGGACCACGATCATAGGCGAGGCCTGCGAGATCGGGAGTGGCACGCATCTGCACGACACCGAGGTAGGAAACGGCTGCCGTATTCGGCAGTCGGTGTTGGAGGGCGTCACCTTGGAGGACGACTGCCATGTGGGGCCCTTTGCCCGGATGCGGCCCGGGACTCGTCTGGGGCAGTCCGTGCATGTCGGCAGTTTCGGCGAGATCAAGAACAGTCGTCTGGGTCCCCACGTGACCATGGGACATTTCAGCTACGTCGGGGACGCCGATGTGGGAGCCCACGTCAACATAGGGGCAGGCACCATCACCTGCAACTTCGACGGCGAGACCAAACATCGGACGGTGGTCGAAGCCGGGGCGTTTTTGGGTAGCGGCACCAAACTGATCGCACCCGTCACGGTAGGCCGCGGGGCCTGTACCGGGGCCGGTTCCGTAGTCACGCGCGATGTATCGGCCGAGACCTTGGTGTACGGGGTACCGGCCCGACCGCAGAGGCAGGGCGCCGGCAAGCCGGGCGTCCCCGCCGACCAGGACGAGTAGCGACGTGTTGGCGGTTACTGGTTTCTCTTGGGCCTTGCTCGGGCTGGTGTGGGTACTGGCTACGGTCGGCGCCTTTTTCTTCAATGCCGGGGAAATGGCCCTGTCCGCCTCGCATCCGCGTCAAGTGCGATGGCTGTCTACCCAGAAAGTGCCGGCGGCGTTGCGCTTGGAGCGGTTGCTGGCCCACCCCACCCAGTTTCTGGTGGCCTTCATGTTGGGCAAGTCCCTGTTGTTTCTGGGAACGGGCTTGGCGACCATGTGGTGTCTGGAAGCGTTGGCTCTGGACGGTAATGCGCGATGGAGCCTATTACTGAGTCTGGGGCTGTGGCTGGCCGCGATGCAGGTGCTGGGCCGCGGCTGGGCGAGACAGGACGAAACTCGCCGCGCCCTGTGGCTGTCTGGGCCCGTCCAGATCGTCAACGGCGTATTGTCTCCGCTGGTCTGGGGATTGCTGCTGCTGACGCGGCAGCGGCAAGGCGCAAAAGAGGAGACGAACGGCGGCGACATGGCCTATCTCAGCGAGGAAGGATTGCGCCAGTTGATCGACCTGAACGAGGCGGATACGGAAATCAAGGAATCGGAAAGACGCATGATGGCCCGCGTCGTCGAACTGCGGGACACCTTGCTCCGCGAGGTCATGGTGCCCCGCATCGATATGGTCGCCGCGCCCGTGGATTTGTCCGTGCCCGAGGCCTTGGACATGATCCTCGCCGCCGGTCACAGCCGTATCCCCGTGTATTCCGAGAACGTGGACTCCGTGGAAGGCATTCTCTACGCCAAAGACGTTCTCAGGCTGTACCGGGAAGACAAGCTGGAAATGCCGATTTCGCAGGTCATGCGGAGACCCTACTTCGTACCGGCCAGCAAGAAGGTGGACACGATGCTGCGGGAGTTTCAGGCCCACCGCACCCACATGGCGATTGTCGTAGACGAATTCGGCGGGACGGCCGGCTTGGTCACCATCGAGGACCTGATCGAGGAGATATTGGGCGAGATTCAGGACGAATACGATCATGAACCGCCCGAACTGACCCGCCTGTCCGAAGATCTTTTCGAGTTCGATGCCCGCTTCGACTTGGACGAGGCGGCGCGCATTCTGGCTACCGATCTGCCCGTAAACCTGGTCGATACCATGGGCGGCTTCATTTTCAGCCGCTTGGGACGCGCGCCGGCTCTGGGCGACGAAGTGGAAAACGGCGATTGGAACTTCCGCGTGACTCAGATCGAATCCAGCCGCGTCAAGAAGGTCCAGGCGCAACGCACGGCAGTGTCCGAGCCCGAAGCATAGGACGGGCGCGGAGCCTACGCCAGCGGCTCGCACGTGAAAGTCATCGAGCCCAGCCGTTCGGCATTGCGCACTTCGATCGCGCGGTAGCCATAGTCGATGATGCCCGCGTTTTTGAGACGGGCCAACTGGTTGGACACGGTTTCGCGGTAGGTGCCCAATCTCTCGGCAATGGCTTTGTGGGACATGGCGATAGGCGCCTGGCCGGCCCGCGACTCCCGCATCAGCAGGCGGGCCAAGCGCGTGCGCACGGGCTCGTAGGCTTCCAGCTGTTCGTCGTACATTTGCTGCTGTACGCTGATCTGGCTGCGCAGCAAGGCTTCCAACACGTCGCTCCAGTTCTGGCCGATGTATTCGAGGTCGGCCAGCAAGTAACAGACGATGGTAGGCGTTACGGCTTTGACGTCGTAGGCCGACCAATCCGCAAAGAGCGACGGGCTCAACACGGTGCCGTCTTCGAAGGGTAGGGCAAACAACTTGCGGCGTTCCGTCTTGCTGTCGGGCGTCTTGCTCTCGAAGGCTTCTACGTGCAGACGGCCGTTCAGGACGATTACCGTGCGCTGCAAAGGTTTCTCGGCGCTGGCCAGCAGCCGGTCTTCATGGATGCGACGCAACGACACTATGCGTCGAAACCGCGGATCGGCACTGCAGAGATCAGTGACGGAATCCCAGTTGCATTGGAATGGGGCATCTTCGATGCCATAACCGATCATCGTATTTTCTCCTTCCGACATGGCGACATGCGGCATCTGCATTGTAGGAAATCCGCGGAGACCGGCTGCCGCCGAAACCTTAACGCGGTATTAAGTCTCGACGCGCGCCGGCCCGGAGCCGACGACGGGGGCTACAAACCGCTGCCTGCGGGCCGGGTCAGGTATTCCGTGACGGCTATACGCCAACGTCCTCGCTGATGGCGCGGCACCGCGGTCAAGAACTCGGCTACGGCCGCCGCGGCGGAGATGGGCGGCGCGGGCGCCGCCA
The DNA here is from genome assembly GCA_034421855.1 of Anaerolineales bacterium. GTDB lineage: Bacteria > Chloroflexota > Anaerolineae > Caldilineales > Caldilineaceae > Bin34. The sequence goes on along the minus strand of DAOUKB010000095.1, from coordinate 21,006 downwards.
ACACTTTCCAGGCGGCCGCGGTGCGTTCGACTTCCGCAGGATCGATATCCGGCAGGAACGCCCCGCATTGGATGCCGCAGATCGTGATCGCGGCGCGGGTGGACAATTCCGGCCGGGATTTCGCGACTAGACTGGCGACTTCTTGGATGCTGGCCGTCTTCAAGACACGCGCAAAGGCTTCCAACAGGGGCGGGTTGGCCAACTGCGTCACCAGCTGCGCGGCGCGTGCGAAGTGATGATCTCCCATCAGCACCACGGTACCTGCCAAGTACACGTCGGAGGAGTTTCCGGCCGTCATCTCGAGACGGTGAATGCGTTGGGCCTGGACCAAGGTTTCCAACGCAATCGCCAGCTGACAGCGGGCTGTCCGGTGGCGCACGGTGTCCTGCCGCGGCAGACCCGCGGCCAGAACGACATCGGCGAACGGTATTGCCGCCGCCAGGTCCGGCTCCATGGGCAATAGGCCCGTCAGCACCGCGTCCTGGGCTGCGCGTTCCCGTTGCAGGGCTTGGTGGACAATCTGTCTTTCGGTCCGGAACGGCAAGTCCGGCACTTGCGCGGAGAACGTCTGGAGCGGGGAGTCTGAACAAGTCATGGCCAAGGCTCGACACGGCCTATGTCCCACGGCGGCTTCGGCCAGCCTGCGGGATTACGTCCCGGGGGCCGGCTACCTGCATTGTAATGGTAGAGGAAGGAACACTGCCGCTCAATCCTGGCCCGCCAGGCTGGAAATCCGTCCTGCGGCCTGCAATCTGCCGCTCGGGTTTGTGGATCCGAAGTATATAATTCCGTGCTGCACCAAGTATAGAGTCCTTTCCTCCGATCCGGTCGCCGTCTCATGAACTTCGCATCCTCAATCCCTTTGGGTCTGACCTATGACGATGTCGTGCTGATTCCGAGACGCTCGCGGATTCGTTCCCGCCTGCAGGTGGACTTGCGCACTCGACTGACGCGCACTCTGGATCTGGACGTACCGGTGATTGCGGCCAACATGGATTCCATTTGCGAGTCGGCCATGGCGATCGCCATGGCCGAACTGGGCGGCATCGGCATCATTCACCGGTTTCTGACTCCCCAGCACCAGGCGGAGGAAATCGCCTTGGTGAAAAAACACGGAGCCGATCTGCGGGTCGGCGCCGCCATCGGGACCGATCACGACGTCATGGGCCGCATCGAAGCCTGCGTGCAGGCGGGTGCGGACGTGTTGGTCCTCGATATCGCCCACGGCCACTCCGAGCATGCCTTGGACGGCGTGCGCAGCTGCAAGGCCGCCTTTCCCGACATCAGCCTCATTGCGGGCAATGTCGCGACCGCGGCCGGCGCGCTGGACTTGGTCGACGCCGGCGCGGACGCCATCAAGGTCGGCGTGGGTCCCGGCGGGGTCTGCACGACGCGCCAAGTCACAGGCGTAGGCGTACCGCAACTGACGGCCCTTTTCGACATCAGTCAGACCGGCATCGACGTGCCCATGATCGCGGACGGCGGCATTCGTTCCGCGGGAGACATCGCCAAGGCCTTGGCGGCCGGCGCCGACTCGGTCATGCTGGGCAGTATGCTGGCCGGCACGAAGGAGAGCCCGGGCGAATTGGAACAATCTCCGGTAGGCTTGGTCAAACGGATTCGCGGCATGGCCTCGCAGGAGGCGGTGGAGAACCGGGCCCGCCGGCACGGGGAGATTCTGGACGAGGAATACTTTGAAGGCCGCTCTCCCGAAGGCGTGGAGAGCACTGTACATTACAAGGGGACGGTGGACAAGATCGTCAAATCCTTGATGGGCGGCGTCAAAAGCGCTTTCAGCTATCTGGACGCGGCCGACATCCAGGAATTCAAAGCCAACGCCTCCTTCATGCGGGTGTCGCCCGCAGGGTTCCAGGAAGGCACCCCGCACATCGTTCTGCACTGACGAACGCCGGCGGCGGCATGCCCCCGCGGCGTCCCAATCCCCGGGTCGCGTTGTCCTGCGGATCGTCGTCTACGCGCAAGACGGGGTATCCCCATTGGTCCAGGCAGATACAGGGCGCCTTCATAGGCCCGGCTCGGCGACAGGATACCGGTAGAGATATGCCATGACCTGGCGGCGCGAGGGAATGGTGGAGGCCCCGATGCCTTCCACCCCGAAAGAGGCCGTTACGTTGGCAAAACGAGCCGCATGCCAAACATGACCGGTCTCCAGATACCGGACTAGGAAGGCGGCCGCAAAGATGTCGCCGGCTCCCGTGGGGTCCAATTCGACGGCAGGGCGAGGGGGCACGTGCTGCCGCCGGATGCCGCCGGCGTGCCGGCGGAACACGTCGCAACCTTCCTTGTAGTTGGAGAGGACGGCCAAGGGCACATGTTTCATCAGTGCGAAGAGGCGTTCCAAGTCGAAGCCGATGTCCTCGCGGGACAAAATCAGGACGTTCAACCGGCGCAGAAAAGCGTCCTGATGTTTCCAATCCGCTACATGCACTCTCCCTTCGGCGTCGATGCGCCGGAGCCAGCCTTGCGGGCCAGCAGCCAGAAAACTGTCTTTACCGAAGCAGGCGGGTACGTCCGGGGCCACTTCTTGCATGATGGGACACATGAAGACTACTTTGGCTTGCCGCATCCGCGGCGTCAGATCGGCGGCGGTGATGGGCGGAGCCGGGCGGTAGCAATATTGAATCCGGCCTTCCGGACCGTATCGGTTGGCAAACGTGGTGGTCGTTTCCGAGCGCAACACGGTACACCGTGCGGCCGCCTGCAACTCCGATACGTCCACGTCGGCCGCCGCCCGCGTCGCCAATGCAGGCCGCACCTGGAGCTGTCGGCACGTCAGAGCGGCGTAGCTGACGGATCCGCCCAAAGTATATTCCCGACTGTCCGGATCGTCGCCCGCAATGTCGCGGGTGACGTTGCCCAACAACAAGATGTCCAGGCTCATGCCTTCACGGGCAGCCGACTTCTGTTGCCTGCCCGGCGATCTTGCAAGACGGCGTAACGGGAGCAAGCCCGGTTATTGGGCGTAGACGACGATTTTGCGCTGCGTGCCGGACCCTTTGCTTTCGGTATAGACCTTAGGATGGTCCTGCAACGCCAGATGCACAATGCGGCGATCCGCCGCGGACATGGCTTCCAGGGTGTGGGGACGTCCTTTGGACACTACTTCGTCGGCAATCCGCAGGGCTCGCTTCGTCAAGTTGGCCTGTTGCTTCAGGCGGTACCCGTCTACGTCCACCGTGATGCTCGGCCATTCCTGCAGCTGCTGATTGAGCAGGAGGCGCAAAATGAATTGCAGACTGTTCAGCGTGGCTCCGTGTCGCCCAATCAGACGTCCTAGCTGTCCGCCCCGGACATTCAAGGTCAGCATGGGCTTGCCGTCGTCCACGCCGGACCACACGCGTTGGATCTCGCTGGAGCCGAAACCCATGTCGGCGAGCAGGCGCGTCAAGGTCTGTACGGCAACCGCTTCGTTCTGCTCTTCCCCGGCGGGCGTTCCTGGGGACTCGGCGTACGTAGGGGGGGATTTAGGCTTGGGGGAAGTGCGGCGACCGGCGCGGGCAGGACGGGGCTCCGGATGCGCTGGAGATACGTCGTCCTCTTCTTCTTCGTCGTCGTCCAATTCCCTGACCGGTTCGGGTTGGCCGACGATCCGGGGCTGGGTCACCTCCTCTTCTTCTTCGTCGTCGTCGTCCCAATGGTCTGCGCGCACAATGCGCACTATGGCCTCCACGCGTCCCAAAAACCGGCGGCGTGGATGCTGGACTATGTCGATATCCGCCTCGCTGCGCTCCAACCCCATCTCGGCCAATCCGGTGTGGATGGCATCGTCGATGGTCTTGCCGCTGAATTCCCTGCCTGGCTCGCTCATGCTGTTTCTTCCTTGAATTGCTCCCCAGCCGACATTGACGGGCTGGGTCCCACTGAATCCCGCATACGCAGTTGGTTCGCCCTTGGCGTTGGGCTGGCGTCGCCGTTCCCCCAGTACGTCGTACTTGCCCAATCGAGGCCAACGACCGGTGCGCGGCAGCCGCGTGCCGCACCTCCCGCCCGCGCGCCTGCCGGCGCCGGGGTTATGATTTGCGCCGCCGCTTCTTGCGTCGCCGTCGGCTCGTCGACGCGGGAGGACGCTGCGGCTCAATTATAGCCGGGCCTTCGGCGACTTCCCGCGTGGCCGGGGGCAGGGAACCCCAATGGCCCCGGCTGCTTGGGGTTTCCGCTTTTTCCTTCTGATTTTGCGGCATTTGGCCCATCAGATACTGTTGTCCCATTTGCAGCAAGTTGCCGATGACCCAGTACAGCGACAGTCCTGCCGGGACCTGCAGGGAGAAGAAGCCGAACATCAGCGTCATGATCGTGCTCATGGATCGCATCGTGTTGGCTTGGGGGCTGCTGGCGTCCGTGGCCGTGGGATTCATGAACTTGGTCATGACGTATTGGGTGCCCACCAAGGCCAAGGGCAACACCAGATACGCGGCCAGCCGCCCGTAGTCTCCGGCCTGGAACAGTTCCGTGACCCAACTCAGACCGCCCGTGAACTCCGGGAACCCCAAGTCGGGAATCCAGAAGAACCGGGCGTCGCTGAGCTCTCCGCCCAGCGCGACCAGGGCGGAATAGAGACCAAACAGAATAGGCATCTGGACCACCAGCAACAGAATGGGCAGGCATCCGCTGAGGGGATTGATGCCTTCTTCCTCGTACAGCTTGCGCTGCTCCCGCATCAGACGATCGCGGTCCTTGCCGTATTTCTTTTGCAGTTCCTGCAGACGGGGCTGCACTTCTTTCTGGCTTTGCATGCCTTTGATCTGGACGTAGGTCAGCGGCAGGAGCACGATGCGGATGAAAACCGTAAAGATGATGATGGCGAAACCCCAGGGATAGGGCACTTCCCGGATCAGCAGCCAGTCTCTGATGCTGATCAAGGTGCGGGCCAGCGGCCACACCATAATCGTCTGCCACCAGCCTTCCGGCTCGACGACGCGTACGTCCACGCCGGCACGGTCCACGCCGCAGCCGGCCAGCAGCAAGGCGGCCCCGACTAGGCACGGAATCAGAATCCACTTGTTACGCGTCACGAGGAGTTACTCCCAAGATAGTCAGGGAACCGGGTCGAATCCCCCCCGGCTGCAGGGATGGCAACGCAGGATACGCTTGAAACCCAGCCACCCGCCGCCCAGGATGCCATAGGTCTGGATGGCTTCCAGTGCATACTGGGAACAGGTAGGCGAATATCGGCAATGGGGCCCCATAAGGGGAGAAATCCGTCGTTGGTAGAACCGAATGAGGCGCAGGGCCAGCCGAGACATGCAGTGGAGCGGCCCTGCAGAGCTTCAGGATGGGACAGGCTCCGACTGCGACCGCAAGCGCAAACGCCTGAGCAAATGCAGACAGCCGGCTTCCAGACGGCGAAAGCCCAGCTCGGCGGCCGCGGGCCGACAGATGACCACAATGTCGAATCCGGACTTTATGTGGGCCAGGTGCTGTGCAAAAATGGCTCGGAGCCGCCGCTTGACGCGGTTACGCGTTACGGCATTGCCCACGCGCTTGCCGACCACAAACCCGAATCGACAATACGGCCTGCCGTTGACCAGACAACACATCACCAGCTCCGGACTGCGCCGACAACGTCCTGCTTTGCGCACCTGGACGAAGGAACGCGAATCCCGCAAACGATACCGTCTTTTCATGCCGCAACGTCGCCGGGCGCGCCTGTATTAGTATTTAGTCTTGCGGGGCGTCAGTTGCACGGCGAGGCGCTTGCGCCCGCGCAGGCGGCGGCGTTTCAGGACGTTGCGCCCCCCGGGAGTGCGCATGCGCACCCGGAAGCCATGCGTCTTCAACCGCTTCCGGACTTTGGGTTGCCAGGTTCTTCTAGGCATGAATTTCCTTTTCAGGCATGCAAGCAAAGGCTGGACCGACCAGCCGCGCCGTACCGAAACGGCAGATCATTATAGAAAGGGGCCGATTCCGCGTCAAATCCAATGAGTCGTCAGCAGGAAAAGGGACCGGTTGCGGCAGCCGCGTCCGACAATGCGGCCCATCGTTTCGTGGAAATCGCCGTCCTGATTCCGTTGCGCGGGAAACCGGCCGCGGATGCCCAGCGGGATTTCAAACTCTTCACGTATCGCATACCGCCGCGGTTGCAGGGTCGGCTGCAGGCGGGACAGTTGGTCGGCGTACCGTTCGGACCCCGACGGGCCCAGGGCATCGTCATCGCTACGCTGCCGGAGACGCGCGTCGAGGGCCTACGGGAGGTCGACCGCTTGATATACTCCGAGCCCATTCTGTGGCCCCTGCAGTTGGAACTGGCCCGCTGGATGGCCGACTACTACGTGGCGCCTTTTGCTGCCTGTCTGACTCTGTTTGCTCCGCCGGGAGTCATTACGCGCAGCGGCGGCCGCGGCACGGCCCGCCCCCTCTACGAATGGCATGTGCAACTGCAGACGGACGCCTCCGATTTCGTGACCGCTCTGGGCCAAGCGGGCCGCGCCACACAACAGAAGAGGCTGTGGGACTATCTGCTGGCCCATCCGGACCTTTGTCTTAGTCGCCGCGAACTCATGCGGGCCTGCGACTTGCCTGCCTCGTCCGGCGCCCTCCGGGCCTTGCAGCAGAAGGGCTGGGTCCAAGCGGAAGCGGGCGGATTTCGCTTGGGTCTGGACGTCTCCGCAGCTCGACACAAGGCCCTGGAGCTGGGCGGTACGGCCAAATTTCTGCCTCTGCTGCAGATGGTGGCCGCGCAAGGCGGTGCGGCTTGGAAGTCCGAATTGGATGCTCTGCGCAAGGTGCCTTTGCGGGACTGGCGTTGGCTGGCCGACCGCGGTCTGATCGCGCTGCAAGCCAAACGGCGACTGCGCAATCCGCTCCAAACCCAGTCTTTCTCCCCTTCCCGGGCTCCGCGGCTGAACAAGCTCCAGGCCCAGGCCTTGGAGCTGATGCAACGGTATTTGGCCGAGGCCGCCGGGCCGCCGGGCCGGACGGTGCTGCTCCAGGGGATTACCGGCAGCGGCAAGACGGAGGTGTATCTGCAGGCCTTGGAGTGCTGTCTGGCCCGAGGTCGGCAGGCCATCGTGCTGGTTCCCGAGATCGCGCTTACGCCGCAAACCGTAAAACGCTTCGCCGGCCGCTTTCCCGGCAGAGTCTCCTTTGTGCACTCGGGGTTGAGTACAGGGGAACGGTTCGACGTCAATCGGCAAGTCCACGCCGGAGCCATCGATGTGCTGGTAGGCCCCCGTAGCGCCCTCTTTGCGCCCATGGCCCGCTTGGGCCTGATTGTCCTGGACGAAGAACACGACGACGCTTTCAAGCAGAATGCCGAGGAATGGGGCGGCAGCACCGTTTTCTACGATGCCCGGCGGGTGGCCGCCGAGATGAGCCGCCGCAGCGGGGCCTTGCTCGTACTGGGCAGCGCCACCCCCAGCCTGAGCACATTGGCCCAGGCCCTACAGGGGGACATTGCCCGCGTGGTCTTGTCCGAGCGCATGGGCCAGACCGCCGACGGTTTCGGACCGTTGCCGTTGCCGCCCATCGAAGTGGTGGATATGCGCCAGGAACTGATGGCCGGCCACTACAGCGTATTCAGTCGGCCCTTGCACAAACAGTTGACGCAAGTCCTCGCCCACGGGGAACAAGCCATCCTGTTGATGAACCGGCGCGGCAGTCGCACTTTCGTACTATGTCGCGCCTGCGGCCATGTGCTGCGCTGCCAGGACTGTGCCGTCTGTCTGACGTATCATCGCGATACCAGCCTCATGGAATGCCATACCTGCGGCCGCGCGACGCCGCCGCCGGCGGTCTGTCCCGAGTGCCGAGACAAACGCATTCGCTACTTCGGGGCCGGCACCGAATTGGTGACGGAGGAACTGTCCAGGCTGTTCCCGGAGGCCCGCATTCTGCGCTGGGACGCGGATACGGCCCGGGGCAAGGACAGCCACGTCCGCTTTATGGAAACCGTACGCTCCGGACGGGCGGACGTGATCGTGGGCACGCAGATGATCGCCAAGGGGCTGGACCTGCCGTGGGTAACCTTGGTCGGCGTGGTGGCTGCCGACACGGGGCTGTTCATGCCGGATTTCCGCGCTCCCGAAAGGACCTGTCAATTGCTGATCCAAGTCGCGGGCAGGGCGGGCCGGAGCGCCCGCGGAGGCCGCGTCGTCCTGCAAACGTATCAGCCGGAACACTACGCCATTCAGGCCGCGGCCCAAAACGATTACGAGAGGTTCTGCCGCCGTGAACTGACGTTTCGCGCAGCGATGGGCTATCCGCCCTATCGCCGTCTGGCGCGCCTTGTCTATTGGGATCGGGACGCCGCCCGGGCACGGCAGGCCGCGCGGACGTTGAAGAGAGCCCTCGCCCGGGAAATCCGGAAGCGGGACGGCTCCGCCTCGCCGGTGGAGGTGATCGGCCCTGCCCCGCCGTTCTATGAACGACTGCGCACCTTCTGGCGGCAGCAGATTCTGATCCTGGGCCCGGATCCGGCCCCTCTCTTGCAGAATCTGGAAATCCCGCCGGGCTGGCGCGTGGATCTGGATCCGGTGTCTACCCTGTAGATTCTGCGAGGGCGCTCCGCGGCGGCCGGTTTTTGGTCAACCGTATTCCTTCGCCCTACAATTTTTGATTCTTGAGACCGCGCTACGGGAAGTCGTTTCTATGGTGTTGCACACAACCAGTCTGATCTATCTGACCCTGGCCATCGGTCTGCTGGGAGTGGTCTATGTGATATTTCGGATGCAGCGGATTCTGGCCAAAGACCAGGGTACGGAGACCATGCAGGAAATCGCCGCCGCGATCCAGGACGGCGCCGCGGGTTTTCTGCGTGACGAATACGGCATGCTCTCCATTTTCGTAGTGGTCGTCACGGCCTTGGTGGCCATTCTCTTGGATTGGCAGACGGCCGTCTGCTTTGTGCTCGGGGCCTCGACTTCCGCCGCCGCGGGCTATCTGGGCATGTACGTGGCGGTCCGGGCCAATGTACGCACGGCTTCGGCCAGCCGGCAGTCCTTGAATCAGGGCTTGGTGGTGGCCTTCGGCAGCGGCTCGATCATGGGCATGTCCGTAGTCTGCTTCAGCATCGTGGGACTGAGCGCGCTGTTCCTGCTGTTCGACGGCGCCGTCACCTACATCGCCGGCTTCGGTTTCGGAGCCAGCAGCATTGCGCTGTTTGCCCGCGTCGGGGGAGGCATTTTCACCAAAGCCGCCGATGTCGGGGCAGATCTGGTCGGCAAGGTGGAACAAGGCATTCCGGAAGACGATCCCCGCAACCCGGCGGTGATCGCCGACAACGTGGGCGACAACGTGGGCGACGTGGCCGGTATGGGCGCCGATCTCTTCGAGAGCTACAGCGGTTCCATCATCGCCGCGGTGACGTTGGGCTTGGTGGCGCTGGGACCCGGCGTCGGCATGCTGCCGGTGCTGGTGGCCGGTCTGGGCATCGTGGCCGCCTTGCTGGGCTCTTTGCTGGTGCGAACCAAGGAAGACGCTACGCAGGAAGATCTGCTGGCCACTTTGAGCCGCGCCGTCTATGTCGCCTCCGGATTGGTCGCCCTGCTGGTCGCCGGGTTCATGTGGTTCTCGGCCGAGGTTCTGGGGTGGGAACCGATTTCGTGGCGTTTCTGGTGGGTCATCGTCGTCGGCCTCGTAGCCGGCAATCTCATCGGCTGGTTTACGGAGTACTACACCAGCTACACCCGCAAACCTACGCAGGCCATCGCGGAAGCCGGCAGCACCACGGCCACGCTCATTATCGAAGGGTTGTCCGTAGGCATGATCAGCACTGTGATGCCTGTCGTCACCGTCGCCGCGGCCATAGTCGCCAGCTTGCTGGTAGGGGGCGTGGAACACGGCATGTTCTCCGTGGCGCTCGCGGGCGTCGGCATGCTGAGTACCCTCGGGATCACTTTGGCGACCGACGCTTACGGCCCCGTGGCGGACAATGCCGGGGGCATTGCCGAGATGAGTCGGTTGGCCCCGGAAGTGCGTTCCCGCACCGACGCGCTGGACAGCTTGGGCAACACCACGGCCGCGACCGGCAAGGGCTTCGCGATCGGCTCCGCGGTACTGACGGCGCTGGCCTTGATGGCCGCCTTCGTGACCGAGGCCGGCATCACGGAACTCGACCTGCTTTCGCCCATTCTGCTGCCCGGCCTGCTGGTGGGGGCCATGTTGCCGTTTCTGTTTGCGGCCCGCACCATGACCGCCGTGGGCCGTTCGGCCCAGAGCATCGTGGCGGAGGTCCGCCGCCAATTCCGCGATATCCCCGGCATCATGGAGTTCGAGAACAAACCGGATTACAAGGCTTGCGTATCCATCAGCACCCGCAGCGCCCTGCGGGAAATGGTGGTGCCCAGTCTGATCGCCATTCTGATTCCCCTGCTGATCGGGTACGTCCTGGGTCCGCAGGCTCTGGCCGGCATGCTGATCGGGGCCATCGCCTCCGGATTTCTGCTGGCCGTGATGATGGCCAACGCAGGGGGAGCCTGGGACAACGCCAAGAAGTGGATTGAAACGGGAGAATACGGGGGCAAGGGCTCCGAGTACCACAAGGCCGCCGTGGTCGGCGATACGGTCGGCGATCCTTTCAAGGACACCAGCGGCCCGTCCCTGAACATTCTGATCAAGCTGATGAGCATCGTCAGCCTGGTCTTCGCCGGTTCTTTCGGCACCGGCTTGCTCCCCCTCTTTTAAGGCCCACGGGGCGCCTGCCGCTTGCCTACAGCGTCTCGAGCCCCTGCCGTACCGCTGAATCCACGGCGCGCCCCCAGGTGAGGTCGCGGTTGGCGTTTTGGGCGTATCTCCCGATATCCAAGAGGGGTTGGGGGCCTTCGATGGCCTGTACCAGTTCCAGACAACCGTCAATGCTGTAGACCACTTGCCAGATGCCGCCGGCCGGAGCCTGCATCCAGAAGTCGCTGACCCAACGCGTCAGGGTGTGGGCGAGCCGGGCTTTGTGCTCGTGGGGCACGCTGGCCAGGGCCCCAGCCAGCAGGCCGGCGAATTCCCGAGTACGCACTGCGTGTTTCTGGCCTTTGATCTTGCTCAGGGCTGCCTGGATGCCTGGCAGCAGAGCCGTGACGAAGGTCCAACGCTGGGCCTCGATCAGATGCGGCAGGAGCCGCAAATAGAATGCCGCCAGCGTTTCGCCCTGCAGCAACGCCTGGGCCCGGGACGTCAGACGGCGCATCTGGGTTCGTTCTTCGCCTTCGTTGCGCTGGTCCGGATCGGTCAGCAGACCCAACAGCCGAACCCGTGACTCTTCCAGTTGCCTTTCGGCCGGGATCTGTTCCTTGGCGCGGAAGAAACGACGCCACGGATTGGGATGCGGATGCGGAGCCAACAACAGCAGGCCCCGGGCGGGCAGCCCGGCCAGTACATAGAGTTCCGCCAGCCGGCGGACCGTCAGCGACTTCACGTGCTCGTCTTCCACCCGCATGATCCAGGGCCAGAAATGTCGGACCTGGGCATCGGCTTCGTCCCACTTGGCTTGGGCCAACAGGCCTTCGATCAGACTGCAGACGGCCTCGCTCTTGGCGGTATCCGTGGGGGCGATGCGCTCCACGAGCCGAGATGCGGCATCGAACCAGGCGGTATCGACCAAGGCGGAAATCGCGCTGGAGGCGGTCCAGCCGTCGCTCCGTCCGCCCAGCGACACCAGCCGTTCGACCAATTGGGCGGCTGCGGCGCCGTGGGCTTGGGGAGCGGGCAAAGCCCTGAGCGCCTCCTGCAACGCGAAAACTTGAAAATCCACGTGCACGTCGGCATTCTTGCGCACCACATGCCGCAGGATGCCCTCGTCCGCATCCCGCGCCGGGGCCGCTGTCTCCTGTCGGGCTGCGAGCATGGCGGCCAAGGTGTCCACGGAAGCGAGGGCGGCCTGCCCTTCCCCGCCGCGCGCCAACACACTGGTGGCAAACCGGCGGATGGAGATGTCGTCGGTCGTCAACTGCGCGACGACCTGCAGACACAGCCGCATCGTGGATTCACGACCGGTCAGTACCGTACCCTGATCGTCCACCAACAACGCGGACAAGTCGTTCAGGAACAGGGTCCCGTGCAATGCGAAACGCTGCAGGCAAGAGGCGATGAGACGCGCCGTCAGCGGATGCAGGTCTACGGCCGCCACCGCGGCGGCCAGAGTCGGCCGCAGATCCGGCGCCTCCATGATTTGGCGCCACACGCCGGGTATCTGATCCAGCCGTTCCAAGCAGCTGAAGACCAGCATGGGCATGTCCACCCGGCTCGCCGCGGTGGACGTCAGGAGCAGACTCTCCGGCAAGGTCTCCCGGCTTTCGTCCGGATTCTGCAGCAGCGTCAGTCCATGCTGATCCAGCCGCTTCTGGACGAAGCGCGGCTCGGCGTTGCCGCGGCAAGCCTGCTCCGCCAGCGTACATAGGGCTTGGGGAACCGCCAAGGGCTGGCGGTGGGAAATCAGGGAAGCCAGCACCAAGGCCGCCTCCGTGGCGCCGGACCGGGCCAGCACGCTCCAGCAGCGTTCTACCAGCCAGGAGTCAGGTTGACGGATGCTGCGCTCTTCCCGGAGCAAGGCGGCGGAGCCTCCCTGGTGCTCCAGAGCGGCGTGCAAAGCCCGGATCGCCTGCTGGCCCAGTATCGGGGTAAAGGAAAATTCGGAATGGCCGGCGGGCATGGGTCACGGTGCGGCGGTTCTGGGCGGCGGACGGCCGTCTTGCCTTAGCTTAGTGCCGGCCGCGTTCTCCGTGGCGTCTTGCCCATGGGGATGCGCCGCTTTGCCCCAGCCCCCGCCGCCGGGGGTGGCTATATGCAGAATGTCGCCGCGGCGGCACACGATGGTGAACTTGCCCGGCAGTGGGATGGTCTGTCCGTTGGTCCGATGCAGCCGATTTTCGCCTCTTTGTCCCGGCGCGCCGCCCTGCAAACCCCAAGGAGCCGCGTGCCTGCGTTCGCTCAGCATGGAAACCGTGGCGGTATCGTGGAAGCGGAATTCTCGGACCAGACCATGACCCCCGCGATAGCGTCCCGCGCCGCCGCTGCCGGGGCGTACGGCGTATTTGGTGATCTCGAAGGGAAAGTCCAATTCCAGGGCTTCCACGGGAGTATTGCGGGTATTGGTCATATGCACCTGCACGGCATCCAGGCCGTCCCTGTCCGGACCTCCGCCCATGCCTCCGCCCATGGTCTCGTAGTAGGCCCACAAGGTGCCGTCGGGCCGGAATCCACCCATGGTCAGATTGTTCATGGTACCTTGGCTGGCTGCGGGAATCCGATCCGGCCAGGCCTGCGCGGCAGCTCCCAAGACCAGGTCCACAATCCGTTGGGACGTTTCCACGTTCCCGCCGGCCACGGCGTGGGGATGTGTGGCGTTTACCACCGAGGCCGCCGGGGCGCGTACGGAAATGGGTGCGAAGCAGCCCGAATTGACCATGATTTCTTCCTGCAGCAAACTGACGGCGACGTAATAGCAGGCGGACTGGGTAACCGCAATGACGGTGTTCAACGATCCCGTCATGCAGGCGGCCGTCCCCGTGAAATCCAGATCCAGAGTGTCCGCGGACACGGTCAAGGTCACCTGCAGCGGTATGCTCCGGGTGGTGTCTCCTTGGGGCCATTCCAGAACGTCGCAAAAGACGTAACTGCCGTCCGCCCAGCGGCGAATGGTGGAGCGCATGATCTCTTCGCTGTGGGCCAGTACCCCCGCGCTGTACAGCCGTAGCTCCGACAGGGAAAACCGCATACACAGTTCTTGCAGACGCCGGGCTCCCGTATGGTGCGCTCCCAACTGGGCATTGATGTCGCCGCGGCGTTCGCGCGGAGTACGCACGTTGCGCAGGATCAGGTCGAGCAAATCTTGATTCAATACGCCGCGCCGGTACAGCTTGACCGGCGGGATGATGATGCCTTCTTGGAAGATCTCCGTGGAAAGGGGCAGCGAACCGGGCGCCATGCCGCCTACGTCCGCGTGATGGGCCCGGCTGGCTACAAAGTAAGGCGGAGTTTCTTCCGCCGCGAGAAACACAGGGGAGATCATGGTGATGTCCGGCAAATGATTGCCCCCCTGGAAGGGGTCGTTGACGATCGCGACATCGCCTTCCTGCCAATCTCGGAACAGGGGCAGAACGGTCGCTACGCTGGCCGGCATGGCGCCGAGGTGAGCCGGGATGTGGGCCGCCTGCGCCACCATCCGGCCCGCGGCGTCGAAGAGCGCGCAAGAGAAGTCCAGACGTTCCTTGATGTTGGGCGAGAAACTGGTCCGCCGCAACGTCTCTCCCATTTCTTCGGGAATGCTGGCCAGACGGTGCCGCCACACTTCCAACTGCAATTTCTGCAGGCCCATGTCTACTCCGGCTCCCGTTCCAGGATCAAATTGCCCCAGCCGTCTACGGTGGCCTGCCAGCGAGACAGCAGCAAGAGGGTCGAGTCGTATTGAAATACGACGGCCGGACCTTGGAACCGGTGGCCCGCCCGCAGTCGACTGCGGGCGTAACAGGGTATCCGGTCGGGAGTGCGGGCCTGCAGCCAGACCGGCAAGACGGCCGCGGGCGCAAGCGGTCCGGAGCCGTCGGACTCCGTTGCGAATGCCGTCGGGCCGGTTTCGCGCCGGCCCCGGCCCGTGACGCGCAGAGCTACCAGATCGACTTGGGCCTCCGGGTCCGCATAGCCGTACCGGCGGCCATGCGCGGCATGGAAGGCCGCGGCCGCGGCCTGCAGCGTCTCTGCGGATACAGGCAACTGCAGCGGGATAGGCAATTCGTAACTCTGGCCGGCGTACCGCATGTCGGCCTGCAGGGCAATGGACACCGTCGACAGTTCCTCCGGGGCTAGGACCGTCCGTACCTGATGCGTCAGGGCTGCGACCCGTTCCGCTACCATCCGCGGTTCCTGCGCCGCCTGCTGCACAGTGCGCAGCAGGGCATGCGAGGCACTGTGCGTGACGTCCGCCAACAGCAGTCCCAAGGCGCTCAGCACGCCAGGCGTAGGCGGCACCAGGATCCTTTGGATTTCCAACGCTTCCGCCAAGGCACAAGCATGCAGCGGTCCAGCGCCGCCATAAGGGATGAGGGTGAAATCCCGGGGATTGTGACCTCGTTCTACCGAAATGAGCCGCAATGCTCTTTCCATGGAAGCATTGACGATGTCCACGACAGCCAGGGCCGCGGTTTGGACCGTGTCTGCGGCGGCTTGCACGCGCAACCGTTCCAAGGCGGCCTGACTCAGCTGGGGAAACAGCGACTGCAGGCCGCCGCGCCAGGCTGCGTCCTGCGGCAAGCGACCCAGCGCCAGATTGGCGTCCGTGACCGTCGGTTCCCGGCCCCCATGTCCATAGCAGGCCGGACCCGGGCGGGCCGCCGCGCTCTGCGGTCCTACGCGCAGCGTGCCCGCGGCGTCTACGCGGGCAATGCTGCCGCCTCCTGCCCCCACGGTGTGAATGTCCACCATGGGAATCCGGACGGGCCATCCGTCGATCTCGCTCTCCGCCGTCAGAGGCAGACCGTCGTAGCACAGGGCGGTGTCCGTACTGGTACCGCCCATGTCCAGGGTCATGATGGCCGGAGCGGCCGTGTCCAGGGCCTGCTGGGCCAGAGCATGGGCCGCGGCCACGCCGGCCGCCGGACCGCTGACCAGGAGTTGCACAGGCTGCTGTTGGGCCGTGCGTAGTCCTATGGTGCCGCCGCTGGACCGCATGACCTGAAATGCGTGATGCGGCACAGTGGCCTGCAGACTGCCCAGATAACCGCCCACCGGCGGCTGCAGATAGGCATTGGTCGCCGTGGTGACCGTACGTTCGTACTCTCGATATTCAGGATGGACCTCGCAACTCAACGACAAGGGCACGTCGGGCAGGTGGCTCCGGACAATTTCGGCTGCCGCTTTTTCATGTCGGGGATTGAGAAACGAAAAGAGAAAGACGATGCAGAGGCTTTCGATGCTCTGAGTCTGCAACACTCGACATAACTCATGGAGACCTTGTTTGTCCAGCGGTACCGTGACGCGACCTTGGGCGTCGATCCGTTCCCGCACTTCAAAGCGGAGTTCCGCGGGGATCAGGGGAGCGGCTCCAGACTGCGAGAGCCGGTACAGGTGCGGTCGATGCTGCCGTCCAATTTGCAGCACGTCCTTGAACCCCTGGGTAGTGATCAAGGCCGTCTTGGCTCCTTTCCGCTCCAACAAAGCATTGGTGGCGACGGTCGTACCATGCACAACGGCCGGCAGCGCGGCCCCGGCCTCGAGCCCGTCGAGGCCTTCCTTGACGGCCAGCCTGGGGTCTTGAGGGGTAGTGGGCAGCTTGAAGACGCGCAATCGTCCGTCTTGGACCAACGTGAAATCCGTAAACGTGCCGCCCACGTCGATGCCTATCAGAGGTCTGCTTGCAGAGGGTGACGATGCAGTCATGGCGTCTGCCGGTACGCGCGGAACGATCGGTACCTAACGCAGGGGCGCGGCCCTGAAATCAATGCGGGAGATCCACTTGATCTGTTTCAAGGCGTCTTGCCTTTCCGTGGGTACTATCAGACGCACCAACCCTTGCGCGCGGGTCAGAGCCCGCCCTTCCCGCGTCAGGGCCAGCATGGCCATGCGGCCAGGCCGCGTCTCCATGATTTCCGGGGCCGTCAGGATAGCGGCGAAGCCGTCGCCGCCGGCGACTCTGGCGCTGCGGAAATCGACGATGCCGCAATGAGCGGCCACGACAGACAGGGCCGGACCTCGGAAGCGGAAAGGGCCGGAAGTGCCGTGGCCCGTGGAGACGATGTAGCAATCAGCCTGTTCTATGGCCGGCAGATCCCGCAGTTCTGCTACCGTCAAGCGCCGGGGCGCCTGGCCCGGTCCCGTGACTTGCAAGTCCGCATGGCCGCTGGGAGGGTGCAGATTGGGTTCGTGGCTATGAGGCAGCATGTCTGAATGCGATGTCGCAAGCGCTCTCGAAGAGAACCGCCGCTCATGTGTCTGCAGAGAGACGCCAGGGGAAGATCTCTAGGCAGGCAAGTAGGGACACGGGCGCAGTTTGGCGGTTGCTGTTCTTGCAGTTAGAATAACAGCTGACCAGCAAATTGTAATCCCCCGCGAACTGGACGGTTTCGGCCTTGGGCCCGTGGGTTCGGATGGAGAAAGCTCGCCCCGAACCCGTGACCGAATAGTTCTGCTGGTTTGTCGGGGAAAAGATTTTGCGGAAGGAGCGATATCGTGGCAAGTGTAACTTATCAGAACGTATACAAGACTTGGGGCGAAGTCACGGCCGTCAACGATCTGTCGTTGGAGGCCGCCGACAAGGAGTTCCTGGTGCTGGTCGGACCCTCCGGCTGCGGCAAGACCACCTCGCTGCGTTTGCTGGCGGGCCTGGAAGAGATTTCGCAAGGCACGATCATGATCAGCGATCGCGTGGTCAACGACGTGCAACCCAAGGACCGCGACATCGCCATGGTATTCCAGAGCTATGCGCTGTATCCGCACATGAGCGTTTTCGACAACATGGCCTTTGGCCTCAAGTTGCGGAAAACGCCGAAAGCCGAGATTCAGCAACGGGTGCAAGACGCCGCCTCCGACTTGGGTATCGAAGAGCTGTTGGATCGTAAGCCGAAGCAGCTGTCCGGCGGTCAGAGGCAGCGTGTCGCCGTGGGACGGGCCATCGTGCGCGATCCTGCGGTGTTCCTCTTCGACGAGCCGCTGTCCAATCTGGATGCCAAGCTGCGCGTCGAGACCCGGGCCAACCTGACCCGTTTGCATGCGGACTTGGCTACGACTTTCATCTACGTGACCCACGACCAGGTGGAAGCCATGACCATGGCCACGCGCATTGCGGTGATGCGCCTAGGGGTGTTGCAGCAGCTGGACACGCCGCAGAACCTCTACAACCATCCGCAAAACGTGTTTGTAGCCGGCTTCATCGGCAGCCCTTCCATGAACTTCTTCGATTCCACGCTGGTCGAGAACGACGGCAAACTGGAAGTGAACACCCCGGGCTTCCGCCTGGAGGTGCCCGAACCCAAGGCCACGGAATGGCGCCCAGAAGTCGGCAAGGAATTGATCTTGGGCATTCGGCCCGAGGACATGCATTCCAAGGAATTTGTCCCGCCGGGAATCCTCGAATCCGACATGCTGGCCACCGTGGACGTCGTGGAGCTCATGGGACACGAGATCTTCCTTTATCTGAAGACCGCGGACGACAAGCAGTTCATTGCGCGGGTCGATCCCCGGGTGCGTCACAGCCGCGGCGACAGCGTGGAGCTGGCCGTGAACATGGCCAACGCCCACATCTTCGATCCGCAGACCGAGGTGTCCTTGGCTTCCTGAGGCGGCGTCTCGACGCCCGCAGGCCGGACCTGGGCAGGTCCGGCCTTTTTGTTTCTCGTAATTGCGGTACGGACCCGCTCCCTGCGCCGATGTCTGATCATGCACTCTATCGGTCTTTGGCGACCGACGGCGGCAAAATCGTATTGCTGGTTCTGGACGGCTTGGGCGGAATTCCGATTCAAGAGGGCCGCACCGAACTGGAATTGGCCCGGACTCCCAATTTGGACGCCTTGGCGCGCGCCGGCGTCACGGGTCTGAGCACTCCGGTGCGACCGGGCATCGAGCCCGGCAGCGGGCCGGCCCATTTGGCTCTGTTTGGTTTCGATCCGGTGGAGCATCCGATCGGGCGGGGCGTCCTGGAAGCCTTGGGCATCGACTTCGCGCTGGAACCCCAGGATCTGGCGGCGCGCGGCAATTTTGCCACCACGAACGCCGCAGGTCTCATTACCGATCGCCGCGCGGGCCGCATTCCCACGGCCGAGTGCGAACGTCTTACGCGCTTGCTGCAGGATGCTACCGCGGCATCTCTGCCGGGCTATACAGTGTTCGTCCGCCCCGTGCGCGACTACCGCTTCGTCTTGGTCCTGCGGGGGGCAGGGTTGGGCGGCGATCTGACCGAGACGGATCCGGGCCGAACCGGACTTGCGCCCATGCCGGTCACCGACCGGTCTGCCACGGTGGCGGGGCAGCAGACCGCCGATTTGGTCAACCGCTGGCTGGATGTGGCACGCGCGGCGATCCGGACCGAGAGCCGGGCCAACAATCTGAATCTGCGCGGCCTCTCCTTCGATCCGGGTTTGCCCTCCTTGCAAGACCTGTACGGGTTGCGCTCTGCGGGGATCGCCGTGTATCCCATGTATCGGGGCGTAGCGCGCTTGGTAGGCATGGATCCTGTACTGTTTGACGGCGAGACCCCCGCGGACCAGTTTCGGGCCCTAGGCGACGTCTGGCAGGACTTCGATTTCGCCTTTGTACACATCAAGAAGACGGACAGCTACGGCGAGGACGGAAATCTGGCGGGCAAGATTGCGGCCATCGAAGAAGTGGACGCGGCGCTGCCCGCTCTGCGCCGACTGGATCCCGCGGTCCTGATCGTGACCGGGGATCACAGTACTCCGGTAGCCTTGCGGAGCCACAGCTGGCACCCCGTGCCCACCATTTTGTGGGCCCAGACCGTCAGGCCGGATGCCACGGTCTGCTTTGGGGAAAGCTCCTGTGCGATGGGCGGTCTGGGCCATGTCCCGGCCACCTCGCTGTTGCCCTTGGCCTTGGCGCATGCCGGCCGTCTCAAGCGCTTCGGGGCCTGATTTTCTCTCTCCATGCGCGCCGGGGCGGCCCTCTCCGACGTGGACCAGGCTCGAGGGCTGATAGCTGCGGCCGAACATCTGGTGTGTCTGACGGGAGCCGGTATCAGCGCCGAATCCGGCATTTCCACGTTCCGGCATGGGCAGTCTGGGCTTTGGGCCCGTTTCAATCCTGCCACCCTGGCTTCTCCAGACGGTTTCCGGCGTGATCCGGAGCGGGTATGGCAGTGGTACCGGTCCCGCTATGAAGCCGTGCGCTCGGCCCAACCCAACCGCGGACATCGGTCTTTGGCCCGGATGCAGCGGATTGTGCCGACCTGTCAGGTCATTACCCAGAATGTGGACGATCTGCACGAGCGGGCGGGCGCGACTGCAGTGTGGCACCTGCATGGAGACCTCACCCGCTGTCACTGCCAGACCTGCGGTCGGCCCTGGAGCGGCGTCGGCGACGTATGGACCCGCACCCAGCCGCCCGCGTGCGCCTGTGGCGGATTGTTTCGACCCTCGGTCGTCTGGTTTGGGGAGCTGCTGGACGCGGAGCTGTGGCGCCACAGTCTAGTCGCCGCGCGCTCATGTGACGTCATGCTGGTGGTAGGAACCAGCGGCTTGGTGGCGCCGGCCGTGGAACTGCCGTTCCAAGCCCGCGCCGCCGGCGCCGCCGTAGTGGACGTGAATCCCGAGCCGACGGACATCTCCCGGCGGGCCGATCTGTGGCTCGCCGGGCGTGCCGGCGAAATCCTGCCGCAACTGATCCCCCGGCAAGTCCCGCCCTCCGCTTGACGACAGGCAGGTATAATGCCTGCGGGTTGGCATGTGTCCCGGTGGGCACCCTGGTCTTCAAAATCAGTGGCAGGTAGTGCGAAGCTGGCTGCGGTGGGTTCGACTCCCATGCCTTCCCGTCTACATGGGCACGGGGCCGGGGTTGCGTCGGGGGCCGAATCCCTGTGATAAAATCGAAAATCTGGGCGCGGGGCGGAGTCCCGCGTTCATGTTGTTCGGACCTTTGCGGTACCCGCTCACGACTTCGTCCCCATACCTCTGCGACCATCATGCACGAAACCCTCAACGCCTTGAAGGAACGCCTGGGCGTCATCTCGGATCTGGAACAGGCGTCGGCGCTCCTGCACTACGACCAGGAAGCCTTCATGCCGATGGGCGCTTCCCAGGCCCGGGCCACCCAGATCTCCACCCTCCGCAGCGTGGGACACGATCTGTTCGTGGCCGACGAAGTCGGAACATGGCTCGAGGCGTTGCGGCCGCTGGAGCAGGAGCTGGGCTACGACGACGATGATGCGGCCCTCGTCAGAGTGGTACGCAAAGATTACGAACGCACGCGGAAATTGCCTACTGAATATGTGGCCCGCGCCGCCGAGACCTACATTTTGGCCAACGAACAGTGGCGCCGGGCGCGCGCGGATGCCGATTTCCCGTTGTTCCTGCCGTGGATGCAGAAATGCGTAGACCTGGCGCATGAATATGCCGAGTA
>DAOUKB010000094.1:0-4009 GCA_034421855.1 Anaerolineales bacterium | reverse complement strand
CAGAGCCTCAGCTTCGAATTGACGGACAGCCTGGAAGACACGTTGCAAGACGCGGACTTCGTCATCAACACCGCCTCGGCGCATTCCCACTACAAGCAGCGGGACATTCGGGAACTGGTGGAGAAATACGGCTATTACTACGGCGGCGGCGTAGGCGGCAGCAACTACTACAACCTGAATCTGATGATGGACGTGGTGCGGGCCATGGAGCGCATCTGCCCCGAAGCCTGGCTTATTCAGTCGGGCAATCCCGTGTATCAAGGCTGCACCTTGATGACCCGTGAGAGCGACATCAAGATTTGCGGATTGTGCCACGGCCACTACGGGGTCTACGGGATTGCCCGCGTCCTGGGCCTGACCGACGTAGAGGACATCACCTGGCAGGCTCCCGGCCTCAACCACAACATCTGGCTCAATCACTTCTATTACAAAGGCGAAGACGCGTATCCGTTGCTGGAGCAGTGGATCGCGGAAGCCGCGGAAGAGTACTGGGAGACCCACGTGGCCCAGAGCACCCACGACATTCAGATGTCGCGGGGCACTATTCACCAGTACCGCATGTTCGGCCTCATGCCTATCGGCGACACGCCGCGGCGCGGCGGATGGTGGTATCACACCGGGCTGTCTACCAAGAAGCACTGGTTCGGCGAACCTTTCGGCGGTCCGGATACGCACATCGCCCGCCCCTTCTACGTGCAGAACCTGGAAAAGAAGATGGCTCACATGACCCGTGTAGCCAACGATCCCAAGGCTTCGCTCTTGGAAGAGTTCGGACAGGAGAAAACGCGTGAGCAGCAGGTGCCCATCATCGACGGGCTGGTCAACGACAACGAGGGCCACTTCCAGGTGAATGTGCCCAACTACGGGGCTTTGGCCGGAGTGCCGGACGATGTCGTAGTGGAAGTCCCGGCCATAGTCAACAAGATGGGCATTCAGCCCGTGCGTGTAGATCCGCTGCCGGAAAAGATCCTGTGGGAACAGATCCTGCCTGAATGGTTGCATATGGAGCAGGAGCTGCTGGCATACCGTGAAGGCGACCGGCGCTCGCTGCTGCTGCATGCCCTGGACAGCAATCAGACCCGGGAGTACGACCAGGCGCTCGACGCCTTGGAAGACGTACTGGCCTTGGAAAGCAACAAAGAAATGAACGCGCATTACCAATACGGCATCGGCGACGCCTTGATCCGGGAACGGTTGGGCGCCGCCTCGGCCAACGGCAGTCGCGCGACATGAGCAATCCTGCGGCGCAGGCTCGGGAGCTGCCTGTCGCCCATGCGGACGACAGCGCGGGCTGGGCACAGGTCGCCGCGCTGCTGGCCCGGATTCACGGGCCGACATACCAGTTCGCGGTTCGGAGTTTTCGGGGGTCCTTGCAGATCTACCCGACTCCGAACCGGCTGGTGGCCTGTTTCTTTCTGCACGCCCGCCGCGCAGGCGTCACCCTGTATCCGGGCGACTTGGTGCGCGGTCCGGACGGCGGCATTCGTCGCCGCCCCGTGGCCGGGGGCTTGCATGAAGTCACGGAACGTTGCTACTCCGAAGTCTGGCCGGGCGACACGCTGTGCGTGGATGGTCGGTCCCGTTCCATGGCCGGCCTTTCCGGTCAAGGCGCTTTTTTCGAGGTTTCCGTGCCTCTGACGGCGTACCGAGCTCCGCGCCTGACCCTACTGCGCAATCTGACCGATCAGCCCGGAGGCTGTGCCGCCTATCCCGGAGCCTTCCGGCGGGAGGCCCTGCCTCCCGTACGCCCTGCCGCAGGAGCCCCCGACCACAGAGGCGTCAACCGGCTCAATATGCATGCCTTGGATATGCGCACGGACCGCGCGCCTCCGCCGTCTCGGCATCGGCACGGGCCCGTGCCCGTGTCCGCAGAGACCTCTGTGCCCCACACGGAGACCGCGCTGGTGCTGTCCCGTGACCTGTACGGGCTTCCGGCGCACGCCGGCGGTCAAGCAGAACATATCGTGCTCTATCCGGATCCGCGGCAAGACGCGGCGGATCCGATCCAGGTGCCTGTCCGGCCCGGGTCCATTGTGGTCACGCCGGGTGCTGCGGACTGGACCATGGGCCATTCTTTCGAGAACGTTTTCGCGATGCTGGTGGCCATTCCCGGCTTCGTGTCCCCGTATCGCCCGCTGCCCTAGCTTTTTCCACGCCAGGACATTCTCGAACGAGCCGCTGCGCTCCGTAAGGCGCGCGGGAGGATTGGGCGGTCCGGCACAGTTGCGGCGGTCCAATGGACGCGTATCGACCGTGGCCGGACCAAGATAGTCTTCCCGTTCCGCCACCAAGCAGCTGCCGGCGGGGGCCACAGTCACGAATGTTCAGGGCTGCAGTCGAACTCCAGGGGAGGAACGCCGAGCCCTACGGGCTCGGCCGTTTGACCGTGGCCGTCCGCTTGAGACTCCTTATGCTTTCATCTTTCTAGCGTGTCTGCATCGACTCCGGTGCAAGCAGGGAAACCCAAACGGCGCAAGGCTGCAGCGACTCCATGCCGGAGTCCCTCTGTTGCCGGAATCCCTCTCACGATCTGCACCGCGGTACGGATATTCGGACTGCCCACCGGGCGATCCTGCGAACCGAGCTGCAGGCGCTGTTCGTGTCGACCGGCAATTCCCGATGGTTCTAACCCGCAGTATGCGGTCCGGTGTGGCCTCTTCCCGCCGGAAGACGCCTCCTGCGACGTAAGGCATACACTCCAACTACTGCCGAAACCGGCGCGCCGGGGGTTTGGGGATCCGGCCGTAAAATCCTCGGGGTGCTGATGCAATACGAGCCGAAAGCCTCTGGAGACGCAGATGATCCCGCAACAGCCATCGGGCGACGACGACTTCGCACATGCAGACCCCCGCCGATTTCCTGTACGTGGACAAAACGTCCCGGATTGCGGAATTGTGCGCGTCCGGCGTAGTTGTCGCCTGTTTTTCGCCCGGCCGCGGCGGTTCGTCGGCAGCGCGCATCTCGCGCTGCCGGTCCGCGGGCCATGGTTTTCTCAGACGGGCAGGTGCTTGACCTGGAGGGTCCAACACACCGCGCCTCAGTCCCCGTCACAGACTCCCACCGCGCCAGAGGCTAGGCGTTGCCGTCCGCCAAGCGGGGCGACTGCGGCGTTTGTGAGTAGTGTTCGGCTTGGATCCGGCCGCAGGGACCAGATATCCACCCCTGAAACCCGGACAACGGCTGTTGTGTGACGCCGCTAAGGCGTGGCCTCGATTGACAGTCGCCGCGCTCCCGACAACCCGGCGTCGGCATACCGCGTGCATATGCCGACAAGTCGGAATGGACCGACAGACAGAAAGCGGTCCAGCCCCCGGGAGCCAGACCCGCGTGAGTACCGCGACTCTCGATGGGCCCCAACAGAATTGGCCGGTAGCACCGATTGTCGAGGCTACAGACTGGACGCCAACCTCAGCGGCTCACCACAGAAAGTTTCGTGCTGCTTCCACCCCGCCTTGCAGACGGCTTTGGGGCAGAGACATCGACCTCCGCTCCCGCCCGGAGAAACGGTAGAGCATTCAATCGCTTCGCCGTTGCAGCCATAGCAGCATCCAGATGAGGTTGAGCGCTGCTATTGCCCCGGCCAACCCCCAAAGCCAATTGCCTTGAGCCGGGCTAACCTGCAGGCCCCTTCCCAGCCCGTAATAGAACACTATTATCGCCACCAGAAACAGCAGTATATGCGCGATGACCCGCGCGGTAGTTGTTGTCATATCATCACGCTCCTTGCAATTGATTTACGCCTACACTGACATGATACTGTATCTACACGGTAGGCGAAGCCCGAAAATACCCATTTCCGGCCGGCCATGGACCCTCTAAGATCGGTAATTGCCGATCCCGCACCGGGGCCATGCAAGTTGCCGACAATCTGCGGTATCGGCAGATGCCCAGGCGACACTCGGGTATCTTCCCGTGCCAGGGCCAACGCAAGGCCGGCAAGCGCCGCCAGACCGCATATGTTTTCCGGCATGGCGTCCGGATTTCGGCCCGTCGTACTACTGTCCACTCT
>DAOUKB010000093.1:0-37922 GCA_034421855.1 Anaerolineales bacterium | reverse complement strand
CCCCCCCCTTCTTCTTTATTAAACCCGCACTAGGGATCAGATTGTCAAGGAAGTGTTTCGCTTCCTTGGGTTTGTGCTTCCCAAATTACGCGCGGAGGCGTGCAGAGTACTCCGCGGGCCTCCGGTCGGGCCTGGGCCGGGATACCGACCCAAGTCGATACATCTCTTCGAGCGGCGGGCGGCGGTCGTTGACCCGCGGGGGTGGATTGCCTGCGCTGTTCCTGCCCCTTTCCCGTAGGCGGCTCCCTCCACCCATGGCCAGACTCCATGCCTAACCCCCAGAAGAAGATCCAATGGCGCTTTGCTCCTACTGGAGGAGGAGTCAGGCACGGTTTCAACAACGCAGGGGCCGAGCACTTCAGGTCGGCTCCCGAAGAGAAACTGATCCGGGAAATTATCCAAAATTCGCTGGATGCGGCGCACCCGGCCGTGCAGGCCCCGGTGGAAGTCGACATCTTTCTCTGCCATATCTCCCTCGACGATATCGGTGCCCGAGGTCTGAAACAGCACTTGTTGTCCTGCCGTCAGATCATGAGGGAAAAGGAGCAACATGCAGGGGAGACGGCCTATACCAAGAGCTTGAGATTGCTGCGCAAGTCCCGTATCCCGGCCTTGGCGGTGATAGACCGAAACACTACCGGCCTCACGGGCTCCAAGTGGAACAGTCTCATATTCGAGGAAGGCATTCCCGCCAAGGAAAGCGAAGGAGCCGCGGGAGGTTCTTTCGGCATTGGCAAGAATGCCCCCTACAACGCCGCGGAACTGCACGCGGTCATCTACAGCACCTTGTACAGCAGCGCCGTGCAAGGGCGGGTGGAAAAGATGGCGGGACGCGCGGTATTGGTCAGCCATCTCTGTCCTCACAGTCGACAAATGTTGCAGAACATCGGCTTCTTCACGGATGCCGGGGGAGAAGCGGTCTGGGGCCGGGAGATGCCCCAGCCCTTCCGTTTGTCGCACGCTGGCACAGGGCTGTGGATCCTGGGTTTTAGGCCTGGCAAACGGTGGCTCCGGAATGCCGTCAAGGCTACAGCCGACAATTTCTTCCAGGCTATCCACAGCCGCAAATTGGTAGTGCGCATCCGGGATGCACCGGATGCAAAATCTGCCCTCCTCCGTTACGACACGGTGGAAGGCGTCCTGGATACAGATACCGGCACGCGCAAATCGGACAGCCTGTACTTCTACCGGGCGGTCCGCCAAGCCGCAGTCGATACCACTCGCCCCGCGGGATCCATCGGTTCCTTCGACGTGTATCTTCACCAAGACGAGCAGGCTCCCAATCGGGTGGCCTATGTAAACCGCCGTGGCATGCTGATCACCGCTACCAAGGAACGTAGAAAGAGCAATCCCTTTCATCCTGCACGCGGCGCGGCCGCCGGATGGGCCAATTATGCTGCGGTGGTCATCGCCGCCAACGACAACACCGACTTGCAGATTCGCGCGATGGAAAATCCGGCTCACGACGAGATATCGGTAGGGAGACTGTCGGGCAGCCAGGGGAAGCAAACCCGAGAGGCCATCTACCGCGCCAGTGCGCAGGTCACGGACATTCTGGATCGACGGCTCCGGAATCAGGCCGAGAGCGCTCTCAGCAACTTGAAGGAGTTGGCCAGCCTCTTCCCGGATTTTGACCCCGATGTGCCGGGCAACCGCGAGCTGGCAACGCGGACCATCCAGCCCAAACCTTTCCTCCACAACATCCGTCCCGCCAAGGCGAACGAGGTTCCCGAGAGCGAAGAGACGACGTTTGTCTTCGACGTGGAGGGGGAGGAAACAGACCTCTGGACAGAGGGGCCAGGACCACGAGGCAACGGCCCATCCAGTACCGGGAACAGAGGTCGTGCGCAAAAATCGATACCCCGAACCATTCGGGACATGGTCGTTCTGCGCACAGGGCCCGGTGAACTGAAAGTGGCGCTGGCAACGAAACCGGAACGCAATGGGAAGGTCTGCCTCACGCTGCATCCCGGCGGCGAGGAGTTCAGGAACGCCAATCGGATTCCCATCCGGAAAATCCGGATAGTCCAACCTGGATCCGTCCAGGCATCGGCCTCCGACGACGTGCTGACCGTGACTCCTCCGCCGGGTCACCAGGGCTACATCACGATTTTCCTGGACATTGATCCAGACACCCCGACTTCCGGGTACAGGTTCTACGAACGCAAGGACCCATGAGTCACCGTAACCACAGCGTGTTTCCGCACCCGGTCCTCAGTCCTCAGCGCCACGATTACAAGTCCGACTGTAGGTTTGCCGCCGTGGTAGCGCCGCCGGTGGCGACGCCGCAGGGGAACATCAACCTCTCTATCGCCTACGAGATCGATTGCCCCACGCTGCACCGATACATTGCAGAACATCGAGCAGTCTGTGTGGCCCTAGTGGAATGTTCTGCTACCTATCGTCGTTACCGGCATCAGGTACAGGGCGTACAGGATATTTTGATCCTCGACGGCGCCGAATTGCCGGATACCTTTCAAATCACTCCCTATATTACGGCCACCGAGGACATCCCCCGCTTCTGGGCGGAGGAATTCAGCCCGGTCACGCAAGCCTTGGTACCCCAAGCCCAAGGGATTGCGTTGCAGGCGGGATCCATTCTGGCGGTAGGTCATGTCGTGGAAGTCGAGGGGGTCGACGAAACCCATTCCATCTTCGACTTGGCGGCCGCTTCCGGAGTACCTGCCGGCACCTTCGCCACCGTCCTGCAAGGGGAACGCATCGCCATCAACCTGCATCGGGACGATCTCCTGAGGATTCGCCGACTGCGGGAGACTCCTCAGGCGTCCCTGTTGCATCAAGCCCTGTACTTGCACGCCCTGAGCGAAGCCCTGCGCGGTCTGGAAGATCATGCGCACAGAAGATGGGCCAAGGTGCTGCACCGCAAACTCCAAGAACACGGCGTAGAAGTGGAGGAAGAGGAACTGTCTCACAGAGCCGAAGAATACGCCCAGTTGATCTTCCAGAAACCCTTGTCTCTCCTGCTGGATACGCTGATGCCGGTATCTGTCCATGAATGACGGCATTCCCGTGTATCGGCTTTCCGACATCGCCTTCCGGACCTTGATCAACGAAGCCGAAACCCGGCCGGAATTGTGGACCGATGCGCGCACGGACTTCGCCGCGGTCCTAGCCGCCCACGGGATCGAAGACCCTTTGGAACCGATGGCGGGGATACGGGCGCGGGAGCCCATTCGTCTCGAACCTGCCACAGGCGGGCCCCCTCGGGGAGCGGACCGCCAAGCCTTGCGTTTTTACCATAATCTCCAGGGCATGACCCCCGGCCGGGCTGCCGATCCCAATCTGTGGGCTTGGTTCAATCACTTCGTTCTGCATGAGTACGGCATAGCCCGTTGGCCCCGTCGCGGGGAAACCAGCTTGCCCCAACACATCCGGTTGCATTGGCTGACCGAAACCCGCGGCCACCTCTATGAATCCAACATCGCCGGCCGCACTTGGTGGCTCGCCGATACGTGCCTCAAGGCCGAACAGCAGGGGAGAGGGGCCTTTGACGCCGCACAGGTGCTGGAACTTTTCAGCGACATGGCGGAACGCTATCACTATGCGATGCGGTTCGGATTCATGCGCAACCCGTTGGTGACCGCCGAATACGTCAGGGCCTTGCTCCACGAGGCCAAAGGCATCAACACCAAGGGGATCAGGGCCCTAATTCAACAGATCAATCATGAAGCCGGAGTCCGGCTCATCGACAGCCTGAACAGAGAGCAGCTCCGCCGGCTCTTTGTGGATACGGCAGAGGCCGTGATGCGCCGCCCCCAATGTGTGACGGGCCGCCAATACCTGAAAGGGGTCAAACCTTTGCAAGTGCTCAGTCTGGGGGCCGGTACGCAATCCACGGTACTGGCCCTGATGGCGGAACAAGGCTATGCAGACATGCCCCGTCCGGACTTCGCGGTCTTCGCAGACACGGGATGGGAATCCCCCGAAGTCTACGCGCACTTGGAGTGGCTGCAAACCCAGTTGTCCTATGAGGTCGTTACGGTAACGGCCGGGAATATCAAAGAAGACTTGTTGCGGGGCCTGAATCCCCGCGGGCATAAATTCCTGGATATTCCCGTCTATCTGACCCTGCCCGACGGCAGAGCTGCCATCGCCAAGCGGCAATGTACCAGCGACTACAAACTGGATCCCATACGTCGGGAGCTCCGTAGGCGCTTGGGGCTGGAAACGGGTCGGCGCGCTCCCAAAGAGAAGCAGGTCGAGATGTGGCTGGGCATCAGCAAAGACGAAGAGGTGCGTCAGAAACCCAGCCGCGACGAGTGGATCACCAACCGCTGGCCCCTGGTGGAAAGGGGATACCACCGAGGCCAGCTCCAACAATGGTTTCAGGAGCGATATCCGGATCGCATCCTGCCCCGCAGCGCCTGCATTGGTTGTCCGTACCACAGCAACCGCGAATGGAAGCATCTCAAAGAACACGATCCGGCCTCGTTCGCCGAGGCCGTGCATGTGGATCGGGCCTTGCGCCGCCAGTCTCACCTCCAGCAGCTGAGCAAGGGACAGGCTTTCTTGCATCGTAGCCGCATACCTTTGGCCGAAGTGGATTTCGACGCTAGCCAAGACTCTGCCGCAGCCATGTTGGAAGAATGCGAGGGGCTCTGTGGCATCTGAACACCGCCCTATGTACTAACTGGCCAGATTCCCCAGAGGTCTCGTCGATATGGATGCGAACACCAAGAGCGTAAAAAGCCTTTTCAATGGTCCGATTTCCTATCGCATACCTCCCTTCCAAAGACCCTATTGCTGGAATCTGGAACGACAATGGGAGCCGCTTTGGGAAGACATCAAGCGGTTGGCCGAGCGGCACGGCAGAGGAGACGCGGTAACGCCCCACTTCATGGGGGCGATCGTGTTGCAGCCCCTGCATTCATCCACGGGTGAAGTGACGAAACGTTTTGTGATTGACGGACAGCAGCGACTGGTGACGATCCAATTGCTCTTGAAAGCCGCGGAAATCGGATTCGGTACCCTGTGCCAAGTCGACAGGACGAAGCGCATTGGCGGCATGACCCAAAATGAGTCGTACCATGCAGGCGACGACGACGACAATTTGGTAAAGGTCCGCCAAAGCCACGAAGGCGACCGGCAGGCTTTTCAGAGCATCATGAAGCAGTGCGCGGAAGGGGCGATACGGGAGACCCGACTGCATAAAGCGTTCCAATTCTTCAGGGAAAACATCGCAACATGGCTGCAAGACGAGTCCCTGCTGGACAGGGACGATCGGGACGATCGGGCGGTACGGTTGGAAGCGGCTTTGTCGGAACATCTCCAGTTTGTGTCTGTGGATCTCGACGACGGAGAGGACCCCTACACCATTTTTTCGACTCTCAACGAACGGGGCGAAATCTTGGGGCCCTCCGATCTGATTAAGAACATGTTGATGCAACGCGCCGAAGTGGGAGAAGACGAAAAGAAGGCGCGGACAATTTGGGGGATCTTCGAAAAGGATCGTTGGTGGCTTGAACAAACCCGCGAAAACAACCTGAGACGCACTCAGGCAGATCGCTTTTTTGATCACTGGCTCACCGTACGTAAAAGCGGTACCACGCGACAGCCCACCCGTTTGGCTGCCGATTTCAATCATTTCCTGATTGATGCGTGCCAGAACAGGAAACAAAGTGTCGAAGACATTGTCGACAATCTGAATCACAATGCAGAAATCTATCGGCAAATTCAAAAAGTCGAACTGGAGGATGCGGCGGCGGCGGAGTCCTTGCAACGCATGCATGACTTGAAGATTGGCGCCCCCATGCCCATGATGCTTTGGCTCTTTGCCAAGGCATCTCTGCCCCTTGAAACAAAACGGCAGATTTCCAAGGTGGTCGAGAGCTATATTGTCAGGCGGAAATTGATGAAGTGGCCCGCCAATGGTCTTGTGGACGTATTTGCGGCCCTCCTCGTGAAAAAGGCGGATGGTTCTCGTGAGGAGGAACTGGTTTCCACTGTAGTCGAGCATCTCCGCAAACAATCAAACAAGCTGCGTTGGCCAAACGACGCGGAAGTCGAGGACCAATTGGCTTCACAGCCCATGACGACACAGAAAGCTGTGCAAAAATCCATTTTGGTAGCAGTAGAACG
Source organism: Anaerolineales bacterium (assembly GCA_034421855.1). Lineage (GTDB taxonomy): Bacteria > Chloroflexota > Anaerolineae > Caldilineales > Caldilineaceae > Bin34. Next base: position 31,823 of record DAOUKB010000093.1, on the reverse strand, counting down.
GCATCTGCGATGCGGAAAGGTGGAACCTCTCGGCGACACGCGTCGACTCACGTTGGAACATATCATGCCTCGGCGTTGGAAGGAAGCGGACTGGCCGCTGTCCGCTTCCTCGACTGAGACGAGACGGGAACTCGTCGAACAGCGAAACCGCAAGATTAATTTCATCGGCAATTTGACTCTGATTACCCGCGGGCTCAATTCCAGTACCGGCAACAGACCTTGGGCGGAGAAGAAATCGGAGTTGACCCGACACAGCGTGTCGATTCTCAACCGAAAGCTGTTGGAAGAAGCACCGAACGACTGGGATGAACAAGCCATTGCCACGAGAAGCAAGGAATTAGCTCGGACCGTGCTCGAAGTCTGGCCGGGTCCCGACAAATACAGGATGCTGCTGGGGCCGAATGAGGCCTAACGCCGGAAGCCGAGCAGGAGTCCCAGCGAATGGTCGTGTCCGGAAATCGACCGTCTTTCTTGGTCGTCGGCGCGTAACTCCCGGCTCTGTATGTATTCGCGTCCGGCAAGGCTGCGTAGGGATGCCCAGAGAATTGGCAGACGCGGCCCACATTGACGGCGTCCTCCGGATCCGTATTCCGACTCAGCTGTCGATACCGTTTTCTCGTCCCGTCATGGTCCTGTTTTCCTGGTAGCCCAGAGATGCTTCCTCATGGCGTGGACACTGGCCGATGCGACACGCCGACGTTGCTCCACGACGCCAGGAGACATGATGCTATGCGTGCGTACCGAGCTGCAGTGATCTCGTCCCCGGCGCACGGGAACGGGATCGATCCGATGCGTAGCGGCACGTCCTGGCGCGTCAATGGGCCAAATCGACATTACGCATGGCTCGCAACGTTTCATAACAGGCCGCCAATGGATGATAATCCGTTTTGGCGGCCGGGCTTTTGCAGTCGTCGTATTTCCGATTGTCTACATTCAAGATACGGTACCAGCCACCGTATGCATGATCGACAAAGTAGCGGTCGGAAAATTCCCACACCCGGTCATACCATGCCCAGTAACGGGGGTCGTGGGTTCTGAGCGCCAGGAGGGCGGCCGCGGCGAAAGTCTCGGCCAAGACCCAGTAATAGCGGTCCGTGTCCAGGATACGACCATCGGGGGCGAACGCGTAGTGCATGCCGCCGCGCTGATCGTCCCAACTTTTCTCCAACGCGGTGTCGAAGAGGTTTCGGGCCCGCTCCAACATCCAGTCTTCGGGACGATAGCGCTCGAGGATCAGCAACAGCTTGGCCCATTCCGTAAAGTGGCCCGGCAGATATCCGTAGGGTTTGAACAAATTCTGAGGATCGTCCTTGTTGTAGTTCCAATCATGGGTCCATGCGGTATGGTAGTGCTCCCAGATCAGACCGTCCGCTTTGTCGGCCAGATCGACACAAATGCGCTGTGCCAGCATATAGGCCCGATCGAGATATCTTGCTGCGCCGGTGGCCTCGTAGGCCGCCAGCATGGCTTCGCACATATGCATATTGGCGTTCTGGCCGCGGTAGGGCGCAATCATGTCCCAGTCGTCGGCTTTAATCTCGTCGGCGTAGAGTTGCGCAGCCGGTTCCCAGAACCGGGATTCCAGCAGGTCGTAGACCTCTGCGACCAGCGAGGCCGCGCCCTCTACCTCGGCTTTGGCCGCGCCGGCGGCCGCCAACAACACAAAGGCGTGACCATAGCAGTAACGCGTGCCGTCTTCTACGGCGCGGCCTTGCAGGACCCAGGCAAAGCCGCCGTCGGATTGACGGTGTGATTCTTGCAGGCAGCGTAGTCCATGGGCCGCGGCTTCTTGGTACGCCGGCTCGTCCAGTACCAGAGAGGCCAGAGCATAGTTGTACACAAAGCGGCAGGTTCCTACCAGATGCTTGGTCATGCGATCGAAAACCGAGCCGTCGTCGCGTAGCTGATTGATGTAGCCCCCCAGTTCTTTGTCGATGCAAACCGGATGGTAGAACGATATGATGCTGCGAATGTGCTTGCGCAAGAATGCAGGGTCACGAAAAGACATGTCCGGTTCTTCCTTGGGCTGACGTTGAAATCGTGTTTTGTGTGCTCGGCGCCTGGGTGCAGCGACAAACTATCGTCGATTCCTCCGGAATATCGCCTCTGTCTGGCGATAGCCTCAGGCTAGGACCGAGCTCTCTGGGTCCAGAGCGAGGTGTCCAACCGACAGCCACGATTGACAGGGCGTGGACCACTCCCCCCACTGCCGAACATCATCCACGGTGCGCTGTGGTGAGACGTAGAGCCCCGAGCAGTACACTGGGGGCAACCCTGCCCCCGGATTTTTCGGTCACCCAAACTCCAATCCGAATTCGAGTATGCGGGGTCGCGATTTCGGTCGCGCTCCGGGTCAGGCATGTAGTCTGGCATCAGAAATCCGGAACGGTACGGATGCAGTCGAATCGACGCGGTACAGCGAATCCGCTGCCGCAGGAGGGGCGTTGCACTGAGCTGCACTTCGGGGATTTCCTCCATAGTCGGCTCTTGCCACGCTGCATGCAGTCCGGCATGTTTGACCCAAGACCGATACAGCGCCTCGCTGGCATGCTTGTGAAATCCATGAGCCATATCGCCGACACTGATGGCCGCCGCGTCCCAGGATCCTAACAGGCGATGGATTCTGCTCAGATCCGCAAACACCTGTTGGGGGGAGCGCCACGCAGGTCGAAACAGCAATTCTCTTCCGCCAGAATCAAGGTAGGGCATGATGCATAGGTCAGAAGCAGATCGATCTCCATCCAGTCCGTATGCCGGTGAGCGGGGTGGATGCTGCCCGGCATCCGTAGGCAATTCGTTTTCGAGATCGGAAGACCGACTGACGACGTAATAGTCTGGCGCCGCCATGGTGATGCGAGGATCCAAGGCGGTTACGTGGGCAGTTTGGGTACCCTCGCCGGAACAGCCCGTCACTCCCACCGGTTTCTGTCCGTCTCCGCGCGCGCCGAGAAATAGTCCCACCCCCGGATGACGTCCCCGGCAACCCAACTGCCGAGTTCCCCTCGCGTCGCAGGCGCGCCGTTCGTACGGGTCGGCACGGGGTCCACGAAGCACGCAGCGACACGGGATCGACGCCGATTGTCCGTATGCGGAGGTGAGAAGCAGTGCAGCAGCAGGATCGGAGCAGCCTTGAGCTGCGCGCGCACCCAGAGGAGCTCGGCGCGCCCGACAACCCGACATAGCAAACGCTCCGACAGGACGCGGGGCACAGCAGCCTAATGCTACAGATCGGCGAAAGGCAGAGCCGTCACGCCGGGGCCAAGGGGCAAGCGCACATCCCCTGGATGTACCACGTATCCGGGCATCGCCGTACTGCCCATGTCTCTTTGGAATGTCTTGATGGCGGTGGCCATGGCCGGGCGGGGCGTAGCGGACAACTTCACCTCGATGGGGACGAGCCTTCCGCCGATCTCGACCACGAAATCCACTTCCGTGCCTGCTAGGGTCCGCCAAAAGTAGATCTGCGGGTCTATCCCGCGATGCGTCAGCGTCCTGACGATCTCGGAAAACACCGCTGTTTCCATGATGGCTCCTCCCATAGGGCCGGAGGCAGCATGTCGAGAATCCTTGAGACCCGCCAGATGACAGAGTGTGCCGACGTCCGTGAAATACACTTTCGGAGTCTTGACGAGCCGCTTCCCGACGTTGGCGAAGTAGGGGTGCAGCACGATTACCTGGTAGGTGGCTTCGAGTACGGAGAGCCAGGCTTTGATGGTGTTGACGGCAACTCCGAGGTCCCGGGCGACATCGGTCAGACGCAGGAGTTGCGCACTCCTGGCCGCCAGGATGCGGAGGAAACTCTGATACTGGGTCAGGTCCCCGATCTGCCGGAGCGTACGCACATCCCGTTCGAGATAAGTTTGGATGTAGCTGGCATGCCAAAGGGATATATCCCGGTCGGGCTGGACCGCAAGTTCCGGGTATCCCCCTTGCAGGAAACTTGTCCACATTTCATCAAAAGCCGGGGATGCCCCCTGTGACGCCGGCCAGCGCTCCCAAGCCAAGGAGGCATGCGGCCGTCCTTGTGTCTCCTGATTGGAAAGCGGCAACAGGCGGAGCATGGCGGCGCGGCCTGCCAACGACTCGGTCACTTTCTCCGCGAGCAACAAATTCTGTGAACCGGTCAACAGGTATTGACCCTTCCGATCGCGGTGCATGTCGATCTTCTCTTTGATGTAGGGAAGCAAGTCGGGAACGTATTGCACCTCATCGAAGATCGCGGGCGATGGATACAGTTCCAGAAAACCGCGCGGATCTTCCGTGGCGGCCGCGCGCACGTCCGGCGGCTCCAGAGACACGTAGCGGTACCGTCTCCCGAAGAGATGTTGCAGCAGAGTCGTTTTGCCGGACTGGCGCGGCCCTGTCAAGACGACAGCAGAAAACTCGGAAACCGCCTTCTCGAGGATCGGTTCCAGTGAGCGTTGAATATACCGCGGATTGTCAATGGGTGGCATAGGTGGAAATTTTGCATTCAAAATGCAAAAAGTCAAGTAATGGATCCCGTCGACACTCTGTCTTACCCAATCAGGCCCATCTTCAGGGGCTCGACCGTGCACATGTACAGGATCACTCTGCGCTCGAGCTCCAACGGAAAGAAAGTGGTTAGGGTGGTCATGGAAGGCCTACCGCAGTGCAGCCCGACACGGTACCGGTCGGTGCCGGCATCCCCTGCACGCTCGTCCTCAGGAGCGCAGCATCGGAAGCTGTCCAGCGGGAAAGCAGTGCGTTGCCGTGTCGGCATAGGGCAGCAATGCCCCAAGTCGTCTCGGTACCTGCCGCAACAGAGCGCAAGGACGGCTTGCGGCTGTGCGCATACCCGCTGTGTGAGAAATATCGCGTCGCTCGGCTAGGAAGCCGTCGGCCGCCGAGAACATCTCGGCCGCTGTCGACTACGTCCGGGCCCGGTGCCACGGCGTCGCCTGGTGATCTACCCCGATCTCCGAATGGCGTTCAGTTCGCCGCGCACGGAAGACGTTTCGCTTTGCCCTGCTGAAGGGGAACGAGACCCTCTCGACCAGTCTGCACGCGGAACGTGCGTCCGTTCTCATGTACGCAGCCCCCAGCGTCGATCTTGACCGAGCCCAAACGGCATAGGGACGAAAGGGCGTCTTGAGAGCAGCGGGATCAATGCCGTACAATCCAATCTCATGTCGGGGAAAGCATTTCCGATTACAGGTTGCCTGACCCTGCGGGCAAGATATATGATTTCCCAGCAAGATTGGACACGCTTCACAGGATGCCGGAGGCGATCATGACGGATTTCGTCTGGAGTATCGACGATGCCGGGTCCGGCGGCCGCCAAATGGTGGAATCCCTCCGACGGACTACGGAGTTTTTCGATTCGCGTGGGATCAAGTCGACTTGGTTCACCGTGCCCAAAGCCGGCGGCAAGCCGCTGTCTGCGGCGTGGAAGCAGGCGCTCGTTGCCGCCCAAGATGCAGGGCACGATCTACAACTTCACGGTCTTACCCATGCGGATTGCTACGAATTCGGGCCCCCGGCTTGGCCAGCCACCACAATTCTGCCTACACTGCAATCCGAATTCGAGGCACGGCGGCACGAGTTGATCTCACGATACACCGTGGCCAATCTACGCGCGCGCATAGAGGAAGGCATGGACATTTTCGAGCGCGAATTGGGAGTCCAGCCGACGGTGTTTCGTGCGCCCTGCGGCGCCATATCCAAACCCATGTTTGCCGCCCTGCGCGAGGTCGGCCTCAAATTCCATACGTGTCGGTATATTAGTGGAACCGGTTATGCCCACCTCCCGCACAACAGCGGCAAGATCGAACAGCAATGGGTAGACGAAATCCCTCCGCGGCCGTTTCGCTGGTATCACGGCATCATCGAGGTCCCGATCGTCAACGAATATACTTGGCGGGGAGCCGGCCGCTTCAGCGACCAGTTCATCGACTTGGCGCGGCAGGACCTGTCCGCGGCGAGTGAAGCAAGCCCGGTCGTCGTCGTTCTGATGCATACGCACGGCATTGCCGACGATTACGATCATGCCTTCCGCCTCATCGATGCTGTCGTGGAGCATGTAGGCCGCACGGCAGGCACACGCTTCGCTACCTTGGGAGAACTTGCCGCCACGGGCGCGTTGCTGAACGCGGCCACCGATGAAGGATCGGATTTCCTGACCGTATGACGCGGGCTGCGCTGCTGCAGGTCAGGGGCCCAGGAAAGCCTGATGGGAGCGCCTTGCTTTTGGATGGCGACGATGCAGCGACCCGCTCTGCACCGTCCTGGCGCGCGTTTTCGGCCCAAGCACAGCCGGTGCGGTTCCCGCCCTTGCCGGATTGAACCAGGCAGCTACGACCATTCTGTTAATATCTCTTGGACGAGAGCAGTGCGTTATACATAAAGCAAACAGGAGGCTGTAATGTCGCACGATGGTAATCGTAACTTTATTTCCCGGCGTACTTTTTTGAAGCGGTCTGCTCTTCTGGGTGGTGTTGCGGGAATGGCGGCGCTCGCTGGTTGTGCTGCGCCGGCAGCTCCAGGAAGCGATGCTGCGCCTGGCGCCGTCTCTTGGGAAGTGGTCTATTGGAAGCCGCCCCACAGCGCGAAAGCGGCAGAAGTCTGGGAACCCCTGTTGCAACGGTTCATGGATGCCCATGAAGGCATCACCGTCGATCATCAGGTCATACCCTGGGGCAATGTGGACGAACAGTTTACGGCGGCTTTTGCCGGCGGCGAGCCGCCGGATGTGTTCTATCTGCCCGACGAGTGGTATCCCAAGTACGTGAATCAGGGACAGATTCTGGACTTGACCGACCGAATCATCGATTGGGAAGACAACTACATCGAATCGGCTTGGAATATTGCCACCTACAAGGGCAGCACTTGGGGCGCGCCTTTCCTGGGGGTGGTGCAGGGCTGGCTCTGCAACAAGACGCTTTTCGATGAAAAGGGGCTGGGGATTCCAACGAACTGGGAAGAATTCCGCAGCGTTGCCCGGGACATGACGGACACCGACGCCGGGACCTACGGCGTAAACGTCCCTGCCAGCTCCACCAACTGGGTGGTCATGATCCCGCTTCTCGCCGCGGGTGGTGCCCAGCTGCTGAGCGACGATTTGACGGAAGTGACCGCCAATACGGAAGGCGGCCAAGCCGCCTTCCGCGCTTTGCTGGAAGAGATCACGTTTATGGATCAGTCCAGCATTCCGATCGGATTTACCGCGGACCAGCGCAGAGATCTGGGATTCAGCGGCAAGGTAGGCATGACGTGGGTAGAAAATTCGGGCATAAAGGCACAGTGGCGGGTCGAGGCGCCGGATTTGGATTTGGCCATTATTCCTATGCTGCAGTTGACGGACGAGGGGCAGAACGCCAGCTGGGCCAATGTAGGCTTCATGTTTATGGCTTCCAGTTCGGCGGACAACGACGGCGCGTTCACTTTCCTGGAATATCTGTCCACGGACGAGATTCAGGTGGATTATGTGCAAAAGAGCGTCGATCTCCTGCCCCTGAAAAAGAACATCCCCCCTCTGGACGACATTGATCCCATCGTCGCCGAAATGGTTTCATGGCTCGACCTCGACTACGGAGTCGGCACACAGATCAGCATACGTTGGCGCGATGCCACCAACTCCTTGGTCCAGGAGTCCCATGCGGTAATGAGTGGCCTCAAGACGGCCGAACAGGCCCTGTCCGACGTAGAAGCCACGGTCAATCCTGTTTTGGACGGCCAGTAATTCCGATCGCAGCCCCGGGCCCGGCTGAGGAGCTTGTGAGTTCCGCCGCATCGCCCCTTGTACGCACGAATCGTACAAGGGGCGGGCGTATGGGAAACCCATGCTTGGACGTGCGCCCTCTCCAATTTCTGCATGGACGAGGCGTTTCGTAGAAGATCGAGGGAGAACCGGGATTTTGCCTGCACTCAGGCGTTCCCTACCGGCTTGTCTGCGCTTTGCGCGCACATGTGTCGTTCATCTTGGGTCTTGGACATGACTGTGGTCGCGACGCCTACAGCCGGCCCAGGGTTTTCCGACCGAGAGGGTTGTGCGGCCCTGCTTTGCCCGCTGGGGAACGTCCCTGCTTTCCAGGGTGTCTAGCGTATGGCAATCGCTTTCCCCGCCCCCACTGCCCCGGAAAAGCCGACGGCACGCGTCGGCCGTCGGCTGACGTCCCGCAAGGTCAAAGAGACATTGTTGTGGTATGGGCTGCTTTCGCCCAGCCTCCTGATTATTTTCGGCTTTTCTACGGTGCCCTTGTTCTGGAGCCTGTATTACTCTTTGACCCAAGGCAGCATGTTGGGGCCCAAGACCTTTGTCGGTCTGGACAACTATGTGCGGGCGGCCCAGCATCCCATATTCCTGGTGACGTTGAAAAACACGGCCTACTACGCGGTGCTCACAGTACCCATCGTCATCCTCCTGGCCATTGTCGTCGCCATCATTATTTTTCAGATTCCCAAGGGCCAAGGCTTCTTCCGCGGCACTTTCTATTTCCCCTTGATTACCCCGGTGGTCATTGCCGCGAACATCTGGGCTTACATTGTGAATCGGGACTTCGGGCCGCTGAACCACATTTTGGGCTGGTTTGGCGTTCCCGCCATAGACTGGCTGGGCAGTCCGACATACGCCATTCCGGCCATCGTCATGATGGAAATCTGGCGGGGATTTGGGTTCTACGTCATTATTCTCTTCGCCGCCCTCCAATCCATTCCGCGCGAAATGTATGAAGCGGCCCGGATTGACGGGGCCCAATTCTGGCGCATCATCGGGAGCATTACCCTGCCGCTCCTGCGTCCCGCCCTGGGGTTCTGCTTCATCATGGCCACCATATTCAATTTTCAGTTGTTTGATGCCGTGTATGTGCTGACGCGCGGTGGGCCGGCTTGGTCCACGGCCACCGTCAGCTGGTACGTGTACCAGCAGGCGTTCGAGTCGGACAATATCGGGTTGGCCAGCACGATGGGCATCGTGCTGCTGGTGGTGATCCTGACGCTCTCGCTCATTCAGTTGCGCTTCTTCCGAAGCGACGTGGAATTTTAACGCGGGGCGGCGACCGGACAGTCTCGTGTCCGCAGAAATCGTGGGCGAGGCCCTGTCTCAGATGCGCTCAGGGTTCATGGGTAAGTTGCATATCGGGAGCAGATGATGGCTGCGAGCTTCGGCAGTATGCGTTCCAAGCGCGCGACCCGAATTTGGCAAGCCGCTTTCTACGTCGTGGTGATTGCCTTGTCGGTGGCGACCGTAGTGCCCTTTCTGTTCATGGCGTCGACCTCGTTCACCCAGTCGTTCACCATGATGACGTACCCGCCTTCCCTGATTCCGGAGAATCCCTCGCTGGACAATTTCCACGAGATTATCTTCGTTTTTCAGAAGGGCCTGTTTCCGCGCTGGTTCTTCAACACGGTCTTTACTACGGTGCTCATCACCGGGGGCAGTCTCCTGCTGAATACGTTGTCCGGGTATATTTTTGCCAAGAAGAGCTTCTATGGCCGAGACCTGCTTTTTGCGCTTTTGCTGGCCACCATGATGGTGCCGGTGGCCGTGGTCTTGATCCCTTCCTTCCAAATTATCCGGGTCTTCGGGTTGTTCAACACGTACTGGGCCCTCATCGTGCCGGCTTTGGCGACTCCATTCGGCATTTTCATGATGCGGCAGTTCATCAGCAGCCTGCCTACCGAGCTCATAGAAGTGGCCAAGATCGACGGCGGCAGCGAACTCCGTATTTTCTGGTCCATCATCATTCCGCTTTCCACACCGGGGATGGCGGCTCTCGGCATATTCACCGTCATGAATGCGTGGAACGCCTTTCTGTGGCCCCTCATTGTCCTGCGCGCCAACGAAATGCGCACCCTCGTGGTCGGCTTGGCCACTGTCCAGAGCGAGTTCAACATCAACTATGGGTTGGTCATGGCCGGCTCCGTGTTGACGGTCCTGCCCCTCCTCATCATTTATCTGGTGTTTCAGCCGTACTTTGTGGAAGGCTTGCGCATGGGATACGGCAAATAAGCCGCCCTGCCCCGGATCTAGATACCGGCCGAAGCCCCATGCGCAATCAGGTGCCCCTGAGTCTGGGCCTAGCCCGCCACGCTGCCGGAGTGGGACGCGAGTGCAGGAGAACTCTGCTCTCGACCCCCGGGTTATACTGCCTGTCGGATAAAAAACTAGCGCCTATCCAAACCGGGATGCGCGGCCAGCGACCCGGCCTCCGCGAGTGGAAACGTCTCGTACAGGGTGCCGAGGGTGTGGGTATCGAGGTTGTCGGCCACCAAGATCGTCCGGTCGGCCTCGGGATAGCAGGCCTCCAGCGTACCCCGTGGGCCTGGGACGGGAAAATCCCGTCCCGACGGTGCGCGTCGATTCATCCGGACGTTGCATTTGGCTCCGGGCGTATAGAACCTAACGCCGCGGTTCCGGGCAAAACTTGCGGCCGAGGACATTCCTGTGGTTCTGCACCCATTGTGAAAGTACAGATATGCATTTTTGTAAAAGCAGAAATAGGAAACCAGACAAATGTTTCGGAGCATAAAGCGAATCTTTTCAAATCAACACCACAGGAAAGGCAGATCGGCTCATTTTGTTGGCACGAAGCGGCAAAGATGGGACAAGGCCACCGTGCGCCAGGAGTTGTGGGATTTGCAGGGCGGACGCTGTGGCATACAGGGCAGCCCTAAAGGCTGTGGAAGGTCCTTGTCCAACGTTCAAGTACATATCGATCATAGGTTGCCTATCAGCCGCGGCGGTAAAAACAACCTGAAGAACTTGCAGTTGTTGTGTCGGGATTGCAACCTCAAAGCCGGGAATCGCAAGGAATCCGAAATACGACGTCGTCTGAAGACAAGAAATCGATAGGCCTTATCGATATTTACACAATTCCCCTGATCCTGAAATCAGTAGTGTTGGCTGGAGCATTCCAGCCAATGGGGCTGAACTCCCAGTTCGCGCCGCGTCACGGGCGCACGAGTGCGGCGCAACCCATGCCCGGATGCTGTTCCTGCGGACAGTGACAGTGGGCTGCGCCGTCATGCAATTCCTGGTGTCTCGCCGCCGGGTCTTGTACGTGGCGGGCGCGCACATTCATGACTCTCCCCAGAGGCACGTGTGCGGCTTGTTGTCCTTGGGCTGCAATCCGGCTTCGCGGTGTACCTGTCCGGTCCTCCGATTGGGGCCTGCTCCCTGGAAGGTCGCAAATGCGGATATTGCTCGTCCTGTGGCATTGAGACACAATGTCCAAGTCGGTAAAGATCGCCTGAAGGATTTCGTGCCCCTGTCTTTCGACTTGACCCGCTGATCCCGAATCCGTAGGGTCCGACGACGATTGGGAACCCGCCTCTCCGGCTTTCGCATCCCCCGGCAGGCGGTTTGGGCGCTTGGGCTTCATACCCGTTGCCCATAGTGCCGGACCGGCCTGGAGCCGGTTCCGACCTGCAGTTGGGCCCGGTGGTCTATATTGATCATCTGTGGAGGATTGGTTTACAGAGCACTAGGGCAGACAGCCCAATGGAGGTTGCGCGATACAGCGAGATGGGCGCAAGAAGCCCCGGCCAATACACGATACCCGTAAGCTGGACGCTGTTCGACAGGAGATCGATGTGCTCCAGCTCGATCCTCGCGACCAAGCCGTGGCGCCGACAAGCCTGATTCCGGCGCTCGATCAAGTGGACAGCCACCTTGGGCAATTTCGCATCTAACGATACAATGGGAGAACAGACTAGGACCACGCGGATTCCGGCAGGCTTCTTGTGCCTGCATTTTGATCGGATCCGCTTTCGCAAAACCACATGGCCATAGAAATACAAGGGGATGTTCCGCTGGAATATCCGCGACAGGCAATTTGGAACGCTTTTATGGACCCGGATTTCGTAGCTCGGGTCATTCCGGGATGCGACTCCTTGATCCCGACGCAGGCCCCCGACACCTACACGACCAATCTCAAGATCAAGATTGGGCCCATCCAAGGCAAATTCAGAGCCGAGGTAGTCCAATACGACATGGTACCCGTGGATCGGTTCAGCTTGCGGATCAAGGCCAGAGGGCCGACCGGGTTCATGGACGGTATGGGCACGGTGGAACTGGTGCCGGACGGAAACCATACGGTACTGCGCTATTCCGGCGAGGTCGATGTGGGGGGTCGGATCGCACGTCTGGGACAGCGCCTGGTGTCTACTGCCGCTCGCACTATGATAAGCCGGAGTCTGGACGGTGTGCGGAAGCGATTGGACGAAGCGCTCCAGGAACGAGGAGAAACTGCCTAACGGGTGCGCAGGGCCAGGGCGCCGGTAGATTGGCGAACCGGCCGTTATGCATAAGCAGGAAAGTCGACTTAGCTGAAGGGAGGTTGAGTATGGGTGTACAGGTGACCATGACCATCAACGGCGAGGTGCACAGCGTCGACATCGCGGAGCCGCGGATGTTGCTGGTGGACTTCATTCGGGAGGAAATCGGACTTACCGGAACCAACATCGGATGCGACACGACGCAGTGCGGCGCCTGCACTGTGCATATGGACGGGATGGCGGTGAAAGCCTGTACCGTGCTGGCGGTCCAAGCCGACGGCTCGGAGGTGGTCACCATTGAAGGTCTGGCTACGGACGGCGTCTTGCACCCCATGCAGCAGGCTTTTTGGGACGAACATGGTCTGCAATGCGGATTTTGCACGCCCGGCATGATCATGGCGGCCACCAAGTTGGTGGAAGGCAACGCGGATATCAGCGAAGAAGAGATCCGGCATGGTCTGGAAGGCAACATCTGTCGCTGTACCGGATACCAAAACATTGTCAAGGCGGTCAAGGTGGCGGCCCAAGCCGCCTGAGGCCACGGAGGAGTTGAACAATGCCTAGATTCGTCGGCAAGAGTTTCAAGAGAGTCGAAGATCCCCGTTTCCTGCAGGGGCAGGGATCGTACGTATCCAATCTACAGCGTCCCGGTATGGCCTACGTGGCTATTCTGCGCAGCCCGCATGCCCATGCGGAAATCGTCGGTATCGACGCGTCGGCCGCGGAGGCCTTGGACGGCGTGGTGGCCGTATACAAGGGACAGGATCTGATAGACGGGGGGGTAGGTCAGCTGCCTTGCGGCTGGGTGGTACCGGAGCTGAAGATACCGGTGCGCTGGCCCGTCGTCCCGGACCGCGTCCGGCATGTCGGGGATGCGGTGGCGGTCGTGGTGGCGGACAGCCCCTATATCGCCGAAGATGCCCTGGAACTGATCGAGGTCGATTACAAGCCTCTGCCGGTGGCCCTGGGGGCACGGGCCACGACCGAATACAGAGCCCAGCAGATTCACGACGAGATTCCCAACAACACCGCCTATACCTGGGCGCTGGGGGATGAGCGCGCCATGCGCAAGGCGTTCGCCGAGGCCGCGCATGTCGTGGAATTGGACCTAGTCAATCAACGGTTGATTCCCAATGCCATGGAGCCCCGCGCGTGCATGGCGGAGTGGGACGCCACGATGGAGGAAATGACGGTGTGGACCACCAGTCAGAATCCTCATCCCATCCGGTTGCTGCTCTCGGCTTTCACGTTGGGCATCCCGGAAAACAAACTGCGGGTGATTTCCCCCGATGTCGGAGGAGGCTTCGGCAGCAAGATCTTCCACTATCCCGAGGAAATCATCGTGCCTTGGGTGGCGCGGGCGGTCAATCGACCCGCCAAATGGGTCTCGACCCGCTCCGAAGCCTTCATGACGGATTCGCAGGGGCGCGATCATGTGACGAACGTCAAGATGGCCCTGCAGCGGGACGGCGTCATCACGGGACTCCATGTCCAGACTTGGGCAGACCAAGGGGCCTATCTTTCCACGTTCGCCCCGCTGATCCCCACGGCTCTTTCCATCACTCTGTTCTCGGGCCTCTACAAAATACCGGGCATCTGGGGCGAGATGAAGGGAACGCTCACCAATACCGTACCCGTGGACGCCTACCGGGGCGCCGGTCGTCCGGAGGCTTCCTATCTGCTGGAGCGCATAGTGGAACTGGGAGCCAAGAAGATGGGCATGGATCCCATTGCCTTCCGCCGCCTGAATCTGATTCCCAAAGAGGAATTCCCCTATCAGACCCCCGTGGCCTTTCAGTACGACAGCGGCAACTATCAGGGGCTTTTCGACAAGCTGGAAGAACTTGCGGACTACGGCCGGCTGCGGACGGAACAAGAGAGCCAGCGGGCCGCCGGCAAGCTCTGGGGCATTGGCATCTCCGGTTGCATCGAGGCCAGCGGCCCGGCTCCGTCCGCGGTGGCGGGCAGCCTGGGGAGCGCCGTAGGCCTCTGGGAAAGCGGGACCGTACGGGTGCATCCCTCGGGCAAGGTAACCGCCTTGACGGGTTCTCACGCCCATGGCCAAGGTCACGAAACGACCTTTGCTCAAGTCGTGGCGGACGAACTGAACATTGAAATCGAAGATGTGGAGATCGTCCACGGCGACACGGGACGCATTCCCTTCGGCATGGGGACCTACGGCAGCCGCAGCGCCGCCGTGGGAGGCAGCGCCCTGGTGCGCAGCGCCGAGCGAGTGCGCGAGAAGATGATCAAGATCGCGGCCCATCAGATGGAATCCAGACCGGAGGACGTGTATTTCGACGACGAAACCCGCACTATCCGCGTACAGGGAGCCACCGACGAGGGCATGACCTTCGGCGAAGTGGCCTTGGCGGCCTACACCGCCCACGATCTGCCGCCCGACCTTGAACCGGGACTGGACGAAACGGCCTTCTTCGATCCCTCCAACTTCACCTTCCCCAACAGCGCGCATCTGGCCGTGGTGTCCATCGATCGGGAAACCGGTGAAATAACCCTGGAGAAGTATGTAGGGGTAGACGACGTAGGCAAGGTCATCAACCCCCTGATCGTGGACGGACAGTTGGTGGGCGGCGTGGCCCAAGGCGTGGGTCAAGCTCTATGGGAGCACGGCATGTATGGCGAGGACGGCCAACTGTTGACCGGCTCCATGATGGACTATGCCATGCCGCGGGCGGATCGTTTTCCGACCATTGAAACGGGTCGCATCGAGACGCCTTCGCCCACCAATCCGTTGGGCGTCAAGGGAGCCGGCGAAATGGGTACCATTGCCGGTACGGTCACCGTGGCCAATGCCGTGATGGACGCCTTGGCTCCGCTGGGCGTGGACCATGTCGAGATGCCCTTTACCCCGGAGAAGATCTGGCGGACCATTCAGTCACACAGCGCCGGCTAGGCGCCACCAGCAAGGGAGATAGCGCCATGTATCCTGCAAATTTCAACTATGTCCGAGCCGGTTCGGTGGCTGAAGCCCTGTCCCTGATCGAAAGCGAAGAAGACGCCAAGTTTCTGGCGGGCGGCCACTCGCTGCTGCCCGCCATGAAACTCCGGCTGGCGGAACCGGCCACTTTGATCGACATCGGGCGGATCGAAGATCTGCGGGGCATATCCTACGGCTCGGGAGACGAACAGGACTGCATCGGTCCTCTGACCAGTCACGCCACGATTGCCGCCTCCCGGTTGCCCTGCGCTCTGGCGGAGGCCGCCGGAGGCATCGGCGATCCGCAGGTACGCAACAGAGGAACCGTCGGCGGCAACATAGCCCACGCGGATCCGGCCTCCGATTTGCCGACGGTGCTTACGGCCTTGGGGGCGACTATTCGGGTACAAGGACCCAGGGAAGCCCGCGACATCGAGGCGGAGGATTTCTTTACCGGTCTCTTCGAGACCAAACTGGAAGACAATGAACTGATTACGGTAATTTCGGTGCCGCGCGAAGGGCCCGGCACAGGTTCTGCCTACGCCAAACTGTTCGATCCGGCGTCACGCTATGCGGTAGTGGGCGCCAGCGCTTCCGTTATGCTCGCCGACGGTGTGATTGCTCGGGCCCGCGTGGCGGTAGGCGGATTGACGCCGACGGCGACGCGGTGCAAGACCGTGGAAGCTGCGTTGGCGGGCCGTGCGGTGGACGCCCTCAAGGAATCTGCCGCCCAGGCTGCCGCCGACGTAGGAGACGACATTCTGGGGGATGTACATGCCAGCGCGGAATACCGCCTGGGAGTCCTCCCCGTGTTTGTGGAAAGGGCTTTGCAGTCCGCCTGCGACCGAGCGTCCGCCTGATTCCCGAAAAGCCGAGCCCCAAGGTCTGCGACGCCAGACGCCTGTACAGGCGCGTGCCGCCTTGGGGTCGAAAGACGGGAGGCATGTCGATAAGACCGCTCCCCGCAAGTCGGTCTGGCAACATGGCAGAGCCGGACGAGTACCCGGCTCTGCCGGTCCGACTCTTTGCGTAATCTCGGTGCCCGCGCGATCGCCGGGGGCCTGCAATTGCCGCCTCCGCCATAGCGGACGCCACACACGGAAGTCGACACGTGTCGACTTTGGCGTGTCCGGGAGACGCCGGGTTGTGCCGGGCGATGCCGTAGGTATCTAGATCCCAAACACGATCCGCCCTCCCGCTAGTACGCCGGGATGGCGTGAGAGGCGGCGGGCGGAGATAGGTTCCGTTCTCGCTGCTCGGCAGGCATGCAGTAGGCCGGTCGTGGTCTGTACGCTGCGGCCACGGCCCGGCTTGGCGCAGAGGAAACACAGCCGCAAGGCGTCGTCGGCTCGACTGCACCGGCCGGTACCCAATATACGAGGGCCACGGTTCTGCCTCTGCGGGTTCGCCGGCTTGCCGCCGGGAAGTATCGTACGGGTTGAACCTCCCGGGATACCGAGCAGCCTGTTGTCTCCACGGTTCTTCCTGTAGTCTTCCGTCTCTGGCTGCGGCGAGGTGCAAATCGTCGTCGAAAACGCTGCAGGGGATCGGGAATTGTGTCCCTGCAGTGTGGCAAGAGGGCAAGTGGAGACGGATTCCGGCCAAGCGCGCCGGGATAGAATGCACTTCCTGCACGGATCAAGTGCCGTACCGCCGTGTGCGGGGCCGCCCACGGACTCGTCGGCGGCCGCCCGCGGGTTTTCACGACTCCCGCGCTCCGGCGGGGTACCGGTGTCCCGACATCGGCCCGCGGGCCTGTCCCGTGGGCTTCGCCTGACATACAATCGGTTTGACCGTTGGCAGGAAGCTTCTGCACCAAGGTGTCGGCGACGCAGGAATTCGACGGTCCTGCAATCCATGCAGAGGGAGATACGGCAGATGCCCAGGGTATTGCCTATCGGGGTGGACGATTTCGAGGATCTGCGTTCCGAACCGGATTTTCTGTACGTGGACAAGACCCGCTTGCTGCCGGATCTCTTTGCTCCCGGTCATGGCAGTCGCCATGTTTTTTTGGCACGTCCCCGGTGCTTCGGCAAGACCTTGCTGCTCTCCACGCTGGAGGCCCTTTTTCAAGGGCGGCGCGAACTGTTTGTCGGTACTTGGATCGGAAGAGAGGGACATTGGGATTGGCAACGGAATCTGCACCCCGTCCTTTGTCTGGACATGGATCTGCGCGGCTACGACGATGCCGCCAGACTGGAACGCGACCTGAGTCACATGCTGGTGGAACTGGGGAGTGACCATGGAGTCGAGATTTCGGCGGCAGTGTCTCCGGAATTCCAGTTGCGGGATCTGCTCAGAAAAATGGCCCGGCAGGCGGGGCGCAAGGTGGTGGTTCTGGTCGACGAGTACGACAAGGTGTTGACGGAAAATCTCGATCGGCCCGAGCTCTTGGAACCGATACAGAGGATCATGCGGGCCTTCTACGGGGCCTTGAAGACCTCGAGACGTCATGTCCGTTTCACTTTTATGACGGGAATCACCCGGTTTGCCCGCACAGGCCTGTTTTCGGGGGCGAATCATTTCGTGGATCTCTCGTTTCGCGGTCGGTTCGGTACCTTGCTCGGCTTTACTCAGACGGAATTGCAAGACGAGGCGGGTCTGGGAACTCTGGTCGCTCGTGGAGCCGACAACCTCGGATGTACGCGCGAAACCTTGCTGGCCGGCTTGGCACACTACTACGACGGATACCGCTTCAGCCGGAAAAGCGAACCCGTCTACAATCCATTTTCCTTGGCCGGCTGCCTCTTCGATCTGCAGGATCCTCTGGAGAGCGGACGTTGGACGCCGGATCGCTTGCCCTGCTATTGGGCCGCGTCAGGCACGCCCCTGTTGCTGATGCGCTTGTTGCAGACGCATGGGTTGTCGCAGGCCGCCATTGCCGTGAACCATGCGCCAAGCGTGGTAGAAGAAGTGCGTCTGGACATCTCGCAGCCCAACTTGGCCGCGCTCATGTACCAAAGCGGATATTTGACCCGTACGTGGGAAGACGCCCCAGGCACCGAGGCCGAACGGGAGCGCCTCGCCTTTCCCAATTTCGAAGTCGAGCAGGCTTTCGCCGTTTCGTTGCGGGAGTTTCTGGACAATCAGGCAGCGGCATGGCGGAGACAGAGGCCCGATAGGCGTCACCGATGGGTGGAGGACATCCGTCAGGCCTTGACGCAACGGGATGCCGCCGTCCTCCAGCGAAAGATCGAAACATACCTGCGGACCTTTCCGTATTTTCTGCATCGGTTGCCCGAGGCCGTGCGCACGGTGGCCGATTACGAGATGTATTATCAGGCGTTGCTGCATGGTTGCTTTTCACTGGTGGACGGGATTGTATTGCACACGGAGCAAGCCACCGTGGCCGGCCGGATCGACTTGGTCGTGGAACAGTCCAACGAAGTTTCCATCATTGCATTGAAAGTGCGCGGGGATGCCGAACGTGCCTTGCGGCAGGCCTTGACAGACAACTCCGGGTTCCCGTACCAGACGACAGGCAAGCCGGTCACCGTGTTCGGCATGCATTTCGACACGGAACGACGCATTGTCACGGACTGCCGGCATTGGCATCTGGGCACCTACGATCACGATACGGAACGCTGGCGCCACGAGCCGTTTGCCTTGTCGTTGTACGAATTGAACCGGTTGCCTCCGGACGAAGCCTAGATCGCGAAACTCGGCTGCCAGGACAGGAGCCGTCCACCCCCTCTCGACCTGTTGCAGGAGAACTCGGGGGCGCCGTCTCGACCCCAGGGGGGAGGCGCCGCCACAGAAATACATGCGATCCCGCGGAAGCGCGGACCGAGTTTTCCTTGCCGTTGCTCTGCGGCGCTGCAGCGAACCCGCGGAGCCGTTTTTCCCAACTCTGCCGACAGCGTAAAATACAGCGTCTTACTTTGTAATTTGCACCCTCGGCGCTGGGGCACGTTTCCTGACGGAACGACCCGGCTCAACTACTCCGGAGCGGTTTGCCCTTGGCTTGTGGTGCATCGCGCGGGAGGAGAACGTATGCGACGCAGATTGTATTGGATCTGGATAATGGCTCTGTGCTGGGGATTGACCGCCTGCGCCAGTGGCGAAACGGCACCCGAAGCCGCGGCAACGCAGGGGGCCGCGGAAGCGGCAATGGCGGACGCCCTGCCGGCATCTCGGTATAGTCAGGCCCCTATGTTGAACGCCGCCGTGCTGGACGGATCCCTGCCCCCGGTGGATGAGAGAATCCCGCAGAATCCGCTGGTGGTGCAACCCGTCAGTGAAATCGGCACCTATGGCGGCACGTGGCACAGATTGGACAACAGTGACGGTTTGGGTCTGACCCGGCAGGTCATCTTTGTAGAGCCTTTCCTGAAATGGCATCGAGACGCCGACGGCATGCGTCCCAATCTGGCCGAGTCTTGGGCATACGACGAAACAGGCACGACCCTGACCGTGAACTTCCGCCAGGGCATCAAGTGGTCCGACGGAGAGCCCCTCAATGTGGACGACTATCTCTTCTGGTGGAACGACATGGTTTTGCATGAAGACGTGCCGGTTGCTGCACCGAACGGCACCATCTTCCAAGGCGTGCCCATGCAGGTGGAGAAGGTGGACGACTTCACTTTGCATTTCACCTTCCCGGAACCGGCTCCGTTGTTCATGGAGCAACACTCGAGAGGCCACTACCATTCCGCCTCCTTCGTCGTGCCGGAGCATTTCCTGAAGGAGCACCATCCGGACTACTCGGACGCGATCGACTCCGAGACGCTCATGTCCTACTATGACCTGAATTCTCGCATGCAGAAGTCGGACATGCCCATGTTCAGTCCCTGGGTGCCGGAGGAGTTCACCTCCGGCCAGACGGCGGTGTTCGTGCGCAATCCCTACTATTGGAAAGTGGATCCGAACGGCAATCAGCTGCCGTATATCGACCGCATGGTGGTGGACATCGTGAGCGGGGCGGCCTTTACCGAAACTGTGGCGCTGAAGACCATCGCCGGCGAAATCGATATGCAGGTGCGGGACATTGCCCCCAAGGACGTGCCCCTGATTTTGGAGAACGCCGAAGCCGGCGGCTATGCGGTGCGGTTCTGGAACCGCGGAGACTATTCCTGGCCGTGGCTTATCTTCAAGTTCGACTATGACGATCCGGACTTGATAGACCTGTTCTACGATGCGAATTTTCGCCGGGGACTTTCCCACGCCATAGATCGGGAACGCATCAACGAAATTGTTTCCTTGGGGCTGGGCAAAGCCCGTTCCTTTGCCTTGAGCCCGGAGAGTCCTGAATTCCAGACCGAACGCGGTCGGCAAGTCTATGCGGACTGGTCTACGTCGTTCGCCGCGCACGATCCGGCGCTGGCCATGTCGCTGTTGGACGAGGCCGGCGTGGTGGATCAGGACGGCGACGGCATGCGGGATCGTCCGAACGGCGACCCGCTGGAACTCATTGTGCACGTCAACGTCGACGATCAGAATTCCGTGGACGCCATGGATCTGATCAAGGAAGATTGGTCTGACGTCGGCATAGACATGATCCTGAACGCGGTGGAATGGAGCGTCATTATGGAGGATGGCGAAAATCGGGATGTCATGATCCATGCCTGGGGCAGCGCGGCGGCCTGGGGCCTAGTTTCCGCGGCCACGGTGTGGACTCCCGTGGAAAGCGTTTCCTATGCCTTGGCCGGTATTCATGTGGGCCGCCATTACCAGACGGGCGGCGCGGAGGGGGTAGCCCCGCGTCCGGGTTCGGCGTTGGCCAAATTGCAACAGGCCTATGCCGAACTGGTGACCATTGTGGATCCGGCGGAACGGGAATCCAAACTGTTGGACGCCTATCAGATTCATATCGACGACGGGCCGCTGTCGCTGGGCGTGGTGGGAGAGCACGTCTCTCCGCTGGTAGTCAAGCACAATTTCCACAACGTACCCGAAACCGGGGGCATCGTCGCTTCCTGGGACTTGGGTTTTCCCGGCTCCGCAGATCCGGAGCAGTACTACATGACCGCCGAATAGCGCTCCCTTCCGTGCATCGAGCGAGGAGCCGACCGCGCGGTCGGCTCCTCCTGGTCGTACGACCGCAGGCCGGCTGTCCGTCCTCATGCGTGCCTACATTCTGCACCGGCTGGTTTCGCTGGCGCCTACCGTCTTTCTGATTACCTTGCTGGGCTTCGTCATCATGGAGCTGCCCCCCGGGGACTACGTAGACCGTTTCATCTTGCAACAGCAGGCGCAGGGCAACACGGGAGTCGAGGATCAGGCCGAGATGTTGCGGGCCCGTTTCGGTTTGGACAAACCGGCCCATATCCGCTTCCTGCACTGGCTGGGGAATTTTGCCCAAGGCGACTTCGGGAATTCTTTGGCTCAGAACCGGCCTGTCCGCACCATCATCGGCGAACGCTTGTTGCTGACTTTCGTCGTTTCCTTCTGTGCCTTTCTCCTCTCGTGGGGCATCGGCATTCCGCTGGGCATCTATTCGGCGACCCACCAGTACTCCAAAGGGGACAATGCGCTTACGGCGCTGGCTTTTCTGGGACTGGGCCTGCCGGACTTCCTGATCGCCTTGGTGTTCGTGGTGCTGGCCTGGCAGCTCTCGGGCGATGTCTTGACCGGACTGTTTTCTTCGGAATACACCATCGCGGCCTGGAGTCCGGCCAAGGTGTGGGATCTGTTGCGGCATCTTTGGATTCCGGTGTTGGCCGTGATCGTGACCGGTACCGCCTGGGTCATGCGCGTCATGCGCGGCAACCTGCTCAGCGTCCTGAATGCCAACTACATCGTGGCGGCGCGGGCCCGCGGCGTGCCTGAGCGGGTGATCGTGTGGAAACACGGAGTGCGCAACGCGCTGCATCCCTTGGTGTCTGCCTTGGGGGAGACCTTGGTATGGCTGATCAACGGCTTTACCATCACCAGCATCGTGCTGGACTTGCCTACGATCCAGACCGTCTATCTCGACGCCACGCTGTCGCAGGACATCTTTTTGGGCGGCACCATTCTGATCTTGATTGGACTGCTCGTAGTGCTGGGCACTTTCATGGCCGACATCTTGTTGGCGTGGCTAGATCCCCGGATTCGCTTGTCGTAACCTCCGATCGCCCTGTGGCCGTCGTCGCTGCTGCCCCTCAGGTCTCCGAATACGCGAGCCTCAGCGTACGCCAGCTGATGTTGCGCCGCTTCCGGCGCAACAAACTGGCGGTGGCCGGCGGCTATATCCTGTCGGGTATGTATCTGCTGTCTCTGTGTGCAGGTTTTGTGGCCCCCTATGGAGTCCGGACCACGCACGACAAGTTCGCTTTGGCTCCCCCGCACGGCATGCATCTGCGCGACGCAGAAGGCCGCTTCGTATGGCCGCCGGTCGTCTATGGCTTGGAATCCGCCGTGGACCCGGCGACGTTCCGCAAGACTTTCACCCCAGTGCCAGAGGAAACCTATCCTCTGCGGTTTTTCGGCCAAGGCGTGCCGCACAAGATGTGGGGCCTCTTCGAGACCGACCGGCATCTGTTCACGGTGGATGAACCCGGTCTGATCTTTTTGCTGGGCACCGACCGTCAAGGACGGGATCTGCTCTCCCGTATTCTGTATGGTTCCCAGGTGTCGCTGACTGTGGGTCTGCTGGGCGTACTCGTGGCGCTGGTCCTAGGGACCGGCATCGGTATTCTTTCCGGCTATCTGGGCGGGACTGTGGACATCGTGGTGCAGCAGCTCATCGCCGTGCTGCTCTCTTTTCCCCAAATTCCCCTGTGGCTGGCTTTGGCCACGCTGGTGCCGCCCACCTGGTCTTCCGTACGGGTGTATTTCGGGCTGTCGCTGGTATTGAGTATCGTGAACTGGGGCGGGTTGGCGCGCCAGGTCCGCGCCATGGTGTACTCGCTGCGCGAGGAGGACTTCATACTCTCCGCCCGTTACACCAATTGCAGTTTGCCGCGGATTGTGATGAAGCACCTCCTGCCCAATACTTTCAGCCACGTGTTGGTCATCGCTACGCTGGCCATCCCCCAAATGATTCTGGGCGAAACCGCCTTGAGCTTTCTGGGGCTGGGCATTCGTCCCCCCATGACCAGCTGGGGACTGCTCCTGAGCGAGGCGCAGCATGTCCGGGTGATTCTGCAACAGACCTGGCTGTTGTTGCCCGCGGCTTTTGTCGTGGTCACTATCATCTGCTTCAATTTTCTGGGCGACGGTCTGCGGGACGCCGCGGATCCCTTCAGCGCCTGAGGCCCGATGTCGCCCCCAGATCCGACGGTCCTGCTGCGGGTCGAGGACCTGCATGTACATTTCCACACCGAGGAAGGTACAGTGCGCGCCGTGAACGGAATTTCGTTCGAAGTGAAGCAGGGCCGGACGCTGGGCGTGCTGGGCGAAAGCGGCTGCGGCAAGTCCGTGACGGGCTTTTCGTTGCTGCGTCTAGTGCGGCCGCCGGGTCATATCGCTGGGGGGCGCATTTCCTACTTTGGTACCGGCGAACTCCTGGACGTAGGGGCAGAGCCCGAGGGCAGCCGCCGCTTGCAGCAGCTGCGCGGCGGCGAGATATCCATGATTTTCCAAGAACCCATGACCTCCCTGGACCCTGTTTATACCGCCGGGAATCAGGTGATGGAAGCCATCGCGTATCATTCCGAAGTTTCCCCCGCGGAAGCCCGCGCGCAGGCCATTGCCGTCATGGGGCAAGTCGGACTGCCCGAACCGGCGCGTATGGTCGACGCCTATCCGCATCAGTTGAGCGGCGGCATGCGCCAGAGGGTGATGATCGCCATCGCCCTGGCCTGTCGTCCGCAACTGCTCATCGCGGACGAGCCCACTACGGCGCTGGACGTAACCACGGAAGCCCAGATCCTGGAATTGCTGCGGGAACTCCAGGCCGACTTGGGGATGGCCATGCTCTTCATTACGCACGACCTGGGAGTCATCGCGGAGATGGCGCAGCAGGTGGTGGTCATGTATCTGGGCGAGATTGTGGAAAAGGCAGACGTGAAGGATTTGTTCTCGGATCCGTTGCACCCGTACACTCAGGCTTTGCTGGAATCGGTGCCCCGTCCGGGGATCCGGGATCGCCAGCGCCTCCAGACCATAGAAGGCATTGTGCCTTCGCCGGCGGACATGCCGACCGGCTGTACCTTTCATCCGCGCTGTCGGCATTTCATGCCGGGCACCTGCGACGTGCAGGCACCGCCCCTGCTGACCCGGGCAGACGGGCGGCAGGTACAGTGCTGGCTCTACGACGACTGCGAGACTGCCGCATGAACGGGACCGGGTCCGCAGGGGCGGCACCTCTGCTGACCGTCAGGGATCTCAAGATGCATTATCCCCTGACGGCCGGGCTGCTGCGCCGACAGACAGGCGTGGTCAAGGCCGTGGACGGCATCTCCTTCGAGATTCCCCAAGGCAGTACTATGGGGCTGGTAGGCGAGTCTGGCTGCGGCAAGACGACGACAGGGCACTGCATTATGCGCGGCCGTCGTCCCACGGCGGGGGAAATCCTGTTTCACGACGCGGAGCGGGGTCCGCTGGACATCTGTCAGGCCGATCGCCCTACCTTGGCCTACGTACGCCAGCGGGTGCAGATGGTGTTCCAGGATCCCTATGCCTCTCTCAATCCGCGTATGACGGCCCAGGAAATCGTGGGCGAGCCGCTGTTGGTGAATCGGAACGTCACCGGCCAGGAGCTGGAGGATCGTGTAGCCGAATTGTTGCAAGTGGTGGGTCTGCATGCCGACACCTTGCAGCGCTTTCCGCATGCCTTCAGCGGCGGACAACGGCAACGGCTGGTTATTGCCAGAGCCTTGGCCCTGCGTCCCGCCTTGATAGTGGCCGACGAACCGGTCTCGGCGTTGGATGTTTCCATTCAGGCCCAGACTCTGAATCTGTTCCAGGATCTGCAGGAAGAATTTGGCCTCTCCTACCTTTTCATTGCGCATGATTTGAGCGTGGTGGAACATCTCTGCGACCGGGTGGCCGTCATGTACGTAGGCCAGATTGTGGAGATGGGAGAGACCTGCCGCATCTTCGACCATCCCCGGCATCCGTATACTTCCGCGTTGCTTTCGGCCATGCCCCGGCCGGATCCCTTTGTATCCCGGCAACGGGTTGTCCTGCACGGCGAAGCGCCCAATGCCGCCAATCCGCCCTCCGGTTGCGCTTTCCATCCGCGCTGCCCGCATGCCGAGAACCTCTGCAAGGACGAGAAGCCCGTTCTGAAGGAAGTCCCAGAAGGACACTGGACCGCCTGCCATTTTGCCGACGAACTGATTTTGACCGGAATTCACGCATAGCCAACAGGGGCAGCCGTATGTTTCTCTCTCCGCAAGAAGTCAAGACGTTCCAGGACCACGGATTCCTCTGCCAGCCGAGCCTGGCCAGCCCCGCGGAAATTCGCGCCATCAAGGAGGAGTGCCGGGATGTGCATCGGCGAATGCGAGAGGATCCCCCCGCGGGAGTTCATGTTTCCTGGGAGGATGAAGACACGCCGGAACTGGTGCGCCAGTTGATGCACAGCGAACTGGTCAGTCCCACCCTGAACGCGTTGCTGCGCAGTTCCAAGACACTGGACATAGTCCAGGATCTGATTGGCCCGGACATCTCTTTGTTCCACTGCAAGCTCCTACCCAAGTCTAAGGGTTCCGGCGCGGAAGTTCCCTGGCATCAGGACTACGCCTATTGGCGGCAAGACACCAATCAGCCTTTGATGGTCAATTGCATGCTGGCTCTAGATCCTGCGGATCAAGAGAACGGCTGCATCGAGTTCATTCCGGGCAGCCACAAGTGGGGATTGCAGGAGCACGAACGACACCAGGAGGCCTTTGGCATGTTTCTGCCGGGCCGCTACTACCCCCGGACGGAGGCGGAGCCCGTGCCCATGGCGCCTGGCGACGCTCTTTTCTTCACCTCGTTGGTCATCCATGGTTCCGCGCCCAATCGATCCATGCGGGACCGTTGGGCCAACACCATCGCGTACAACGTGACCGGTAACGGAGAAGGCCAGGATCGGGAAATCTTGCGGGGTCGGGACCCGGCTTAGGTTGGCCTTGCTCCGGCCCGGCGTCTCGCCTGTATCCGAATGCACAACCGCAACGCCCCCCTGGCCGTCCCCAGGGTATGAAATGAACCCGCGGGGCGGAGCCCATGCCGCCTGGCGTCGGAGGCAGGTACGACGCAGACTGTCCGGCGCCCAATGCGAGGAGAGATATCCGGGTAGCCGCAGCCGGGGCCGGCTGCGCAGAATCTAACGCCGGGATTCCAGGCGATATCTGCGCCCTAGGACCTTTCGGCGGCTCTGCACCCATTCCGACAGCACGACGGGG
This sequence comes from Anaerolineales bacterium, assembly GCA_034421855.1. Taxonomy (GTDB): domain Bacteria; phylum Chloroflexota; class Anaerolineae; order Caldilineales; family Caldilineaceae; genus Bin34. Next base: position 5,393 of record DAOUKB010000093.1, on the reverse strand, counting down.
TACACCAGCGGATTCGTCCGAGCCCGGCAAATCAGCGGCCAGACCTTCTAGTGCGGCACGAGACAAAAAGGTGTCCCGTATGTGGATAGGACGGAGCCGATAGTCTGGGGGACCCGGTAGAAAGAAGATGGGAAAGCTCCGCACACCATCGGCGATGTTGGCGATCGGGATGTCGTCGGCGCCGAAGCAGCAGGAAGGGCGCAGGACAGCGTAGGACAAACCGCACTGTCTGATGTAGGTTTCCCCTCGGCCTTGTTTTCGGGGCAAGGCCGAGGACTGTCTGTCGGCGGGTGAGTGATGCCGACATGAACCACTCGCTGCATGTCGGCCGCATATGCCCGACCCAGAAAGTGTGTTGTACAAAGGGCAGACAAGATCCCCGTCCAGGGATACGCCTCTACCGTTCCTTTGAACGGATCATGGGCGGGTACCCTCCGGGATGTGCGGGAACGTACCTTCTGGCCCCGCGTCGACAAGGCTTGCGCAACATGGTGACTCAGATAAGATCAGGCTCCTGTGACCGCCGAGACGTGCATGCGTTTCTCCTGGTTACTCCCGACTGGGCGCAGGTGCCGGGTACTGTACGGAGCACGCTGCAAAGATCGCCGATTGCCCGATGCCCAGGACTTTGAGTGGCCTACGCATATGATGTGGGCACTCGTTGTAGAGACACAGGGCCGTCGCGGTAGTCGGCCACAACCCCGTTGCAAAATCCCTGGCCTTGCCGACTGCTCTTGGACACAGCAGGGCACCCTCATCGGCAGATACTCGGCGGGATGACGTTCTCCAACGCGCAAACCTGAATTTCTGTCTCCCCAATGTACAGAGAGGGAAGGAAACACTTCCTGGCCATGTTTCACGGCTTGACAACTCGGACCGAAGCCCGTACGGTCTGAAACAAGTCCGTCCGGAATCCATCAGCACTGTTGTCGTCGGGATGCCATATCCATCGGGTTTGGTTTGCCTAGGCCGATCCGACCATGTGCAGTTGAAGGTCGGACTATGCTGCCCACCTCTTCTGTCTGGAGACATGCAGATCGGCAAGGCAATCTCCCCTGTACCCAAAAGGAATCACCCATGAGCACCGTCAACGCGACCGAACGTGAACTTTGTCCGGGTAAGCAACTGTTTGTGGACGATTATTTCATCGAATCTTTGCGGGATGCCCACCGCGTGTTCCATCCTCCCGCCAAGTTGACGGTGGACGAGCCTTTGCCCATAGTGCTGGACCAGCCTTGGGACAGTCCCGACGCGCAGTTGGGCCAGGTGGTCTATGACGAGCACCACCGGACGTTTCGTATGTACTATCGTGTTCCGCATGCAGACGGCGAGCTGATTTGTGCCCTGGATTCGGACGACGGCATGCACTGGAACCGTCCCTGCCTGCATCTGGTGGAGTTCAACGGCTCCCGCGCCAACAACATCACGGATTGTCCTCCCGGCCATTTGCCGATTCTTTGGGATCCTTGGGCTGCGAATGAAGAGGCACGCTGGCGACGCTCCGATGTGCGCCCTCGGCCTTACGGTTCGAGCGGGTCGGCCGAATGGCGCGGCTTCCATTCGGCAGACGGCTACCATTGGCACCCCTATCCGCCAGGATCCCATAGCCGCCAGCAGATGCTCTCGCATTTTGGTGCGCCGGCAGACACGTTTGGCGGGATCGTCAATCCGGATGCGCGTTACGTGTACTATGCCCAGCGCGGTTCCCATCGCCGCACACGGGTGCTGGGTCGCCGCGACAGCGAAGACTATCTCAACTGGTCGGGTTTACGGACGGTGATCGAACCGGATCTGCGTGACGTTCCCGGCACCGAGTTTTACGGGGCCGGCTACGACATCGCCAATCGCACGCAGGGCGGTCTGTCGTTCCTGGTGCTGTCGGTCTTACATACCGACATCCGCGAGTCCTACGCCATCGAGTGCCCTGCGCGCTACTGGGGTACGACAGGGACAGGTCCTGCCGCACTGGCCGCCCGGGTGGACGGGGTGGTGGATCTCCAGCTGGCCTCCAGCCGTGACACTATGAGCTGGAAGCGCTTTCGCGAACCTCTGATATGCCGGGGCGAACCAGGAACTTGGGACTGGGGCACCATTTATGGAGACGGGACCATTCTGCACGCCGACAAGCTCTGGTTTTTCTATCTGGGTCGAGATCTCTCGCACAACGGCCGGGGATTTGAAACGTGGCGTTCTCCCTACGCCCGGCCGTCCCGCTGGGGCAAGGGCTTAGCCCAATTGCGGGTGGACGGCTATGTCAGCGTGGAGGCCACAGGATGGGCTCAGGGATATCTGACGACCCATCGCTTCCGGCAGGAATCCGGAGGCGAGGCCAGGGTCAACGTGGATGCATCGGCCGGGGAACTTCGGTACGAGATTCTGGAAGACGACGATACGCCCATTCCCGGTTTTGGCGTTGCCGAATGCGATCCCGTTCGGGTGGACAGTCTGGCACATCCGCTCTCCTGGCAGGGCCGGAAGCGATGGCCCGGCGTCAACGAGATGCGCAGCGTTCGCTATCCTGGACTGGCCGAGCACGAATATTACGTCAAAATTCGGTTCGTGATCGCACCGGGCACGAAACTCTATTCCGTAACGATTCAGCCGCCTCAGATCATGTTGTGGCAAATCGAGATAGAATCGCGCATCGACTGAACTTGCGTCCGAGATCATCCATGCGGCCCCATCGATTGCTCGACAGACTGCATCGGGAAAACCGGCGTCTGGCCTGTAAACTTGATCATGGGGCAGCTCCGGCGACCGCGGAAGCCCCTGGTGTCGAGTTCGATTGGGTGGCCGTGGATACTCAGCATGGCTGTTGCGGTCCCGATGTATTGCTGGATAGGGGGTTTCCGGGAGTCGTCACTTCCTTGGCGCATACCTCCGCAGAAGCTGCCGCGGCTGTGACTGCAGTACGGTATCTGCCGCAAGGCCGACGCTCGGCGAGAGGCAGTCAGGGTGATCCCAAGGCACGAGAAAATCGTCCAACCTGCATGCTCGATAGACACGTATGCCGGCAAATTCACAGGCATGGTACAGGGGATTGCCGAACGACGGTGATGCAGACCGAGTCGACACTTCAGCGGTCCCCTGGCACTGGGCCGAGACACCGAGCGACATGGCCTGTGTTCGGTACTGCGCTGGAGGGGAAGAGGGAGCCATTTCCCTTCAAACCCAAGGAGGACACACGTTGTGCAATACTACTTGCGGTACCCAGGTCGCAGACCTACCCGGTACGTGGAGTACAGCAGAATCAGTGCAACGTCAACTCTTGGTACAGTGGACGGATGCCTGGCGACGTGTACGGCGCGGACCCCTGACGAGGCCGCAGTGATGCAGAAAAGCGTGGAGATTTCCGCGTCCCAAACGGTACGGGAAGTGGCAAGAGCCCCACAAGGCAGACGGTGAGCGAGGTCCGACAGGCCTGGCTCTGGACTGTCCGAGGTCGAGAGGTCAATCGGCTCTACAGTTGGCGTCGTTGTCCGGCGGCAGCGGCGGTTCTTGCCGCTGCAGGCGGCTCCGCAGCTCCGCCAGCGTAGGCAGTTGTGCCAGCGGGGCGTCGGCCAGCTGCATCTGAAAGGCCGCGGCCGCGGCATCGCCCCAGCCCAGTCTGACGTAGTCCGTCAGCAGCCCCTCCTGCCATCCTTGCCGCCACCCCTCTTTCCACCCCTCTTTCCATCCTTCCTTCCATGCGTCCTGTACCAGTTCCTGCACTGTAATCATAGCTCTCTCCATCCTGCCCGTCGGCAAACCGTATGGGCCCAACATTCCGTTTGACTTCTTGGACCGACTTTTCCGTGGCTGTCAGCCGACACCATGTGTCGGCTATGGGACCTGATCGTCCTTGCCGCGGATTGTTTGCGATCCGCTGTCCTCGGACGGGCCGGGAGGTCAATCGGCTCTGGCTCGGGCGGCGTCGTTGTCCGGCGGCAGCGGCGGTTCTCTGCGCTGCAGGCGGCTCTGCAGCTCCGCCAGCGTAGGCAGTTGTGCCGGTGGGACGTCAGCCATCTGCATCTGAAAGGCCGCGGCCGCGGCATCGTCCCAGCCCAGTCTGACGTAGTCCGTCAGCGTCGTCAGCAGTCCCTCTTTCCATCCCTCTTTCCATCCCTCTTTCCATCCTTCCTTCCATCCTTCCTTCCATTCCTCCTGTACCAGTTCCTGCACTGTAATCATGGCTCGCTCCATCCTGCCCGTCGGCAAACCGTATGGGCCCAACATCCCGTTTGACTTCTTGGACCGACTTTTCCGTGGCTGTCAGCCGACACCATGTGTCGGCTATGGGACCTGATCGTCCTTGCCGCGGATTGTTTGCGATCCGCTGTCCCCGGACGGGCCGGGAGGTCAATCGGCTCTGGCTCGGCTGGCGTCGTTGTCCGGCGGCAGCGGCGATTCCCTGCGCTGCAGGCGGCTCTGCAGCTCCGCCAGCGTAGGCAGTTGTGCCGGCGGGGCGTCGGCCAACCGCATCTGAAAGGCCGCGGCCGTGGCATCGTCCCAGTACAGCTGGACGTAGTCCGTCAACGTCTCCAGCCGTCCTTCCAGCCGTCCCTCCTGTCGTCCCTCCTGCCGCACTTCCTGTACCAGTTCCTGCACTGTAATCATAGCTCGCTCCAATTGGGCAAAAGTCAACGTGGATATCTTATCAAGGGCCTCCCGACTGGCCGGCCAGCTGGCCAGAAACGCTTGCATGCCGGTGGCGATCCAGACCGCAAAGGCGTCCCCCAACTCGCTGCCGGCCGGCTCCAAGCGCGGTTTCAACCAGTCCTCCATAATATGCATGAGCAGGCCGTAGGCGGTACTGCGGGCGACGGGTTCCCGGGGCCTTTCCCGCAGCTCCCACTGCAAGCGGGCCAGCGCGACGACGCTGGTCACGAGGTTGTCCCGGGGCAGATCGAAGACCGCCGGATCCCGGCTGGGAAAGGGATACTGGTGGATATCCAGGAGCGGCCCGTCGACAAAACCCACAAACTGGTTGCCGGCCGGATGCGGCCAGTACTGCGGCCAGGTCCCGAAGGGCCGGCGCGCCGTGCTGAACACCAGCGGGTAGATGGGGACATCGCGCCGGCGGCCGGTATTGTGCCAAACGTTGAGCATGTACTCCGCCATGCGCACGCTCATGCTCGGATCGACCTGCGACTGGTGCTCCAGCAGCAGCAGGCGCCGGGCGTCCCCGTATTCTAATTCCCAGACCAGATCGGCCCGACGCGCGCGGTTGTGCGGATCCGACTCCGCCTCGACTCCGATTCGCTCTATGGACAGCTGCCGGATTGCCCTGTAGCCTTGCAGGTCTGCGGCAAAGCGCGGATGCAGCAGATCCTGGACCATCTCTTGCTGCTGAAACAGGGCCTTGAACGTACCGTCGAAGTCGAAGCGGGCTGTGGGTTGCGGGGACAGGATGC
>DAOUKB010000092.1:0-1611 GCA_034421855.1 Anaerolineales bacterium | reverse complement strand
TTCGCCTTAGTCTGGGGGGCTGGGAGAGGTGTATAGAGACAGCGTAAAGAGCTCGGACCAAGCCCGAAAGGCCGGTTCGTAGTCCGTGCCCGCCTGGGTCAGCATGCGCAGGGTTATCCCCTCGTATTTCTTGCCTGTCGACGCGTTTTCCGCGGCCGCGGGCACAGGAGCCGCTACCGGCGGAGCGCCGGTGGGTCCACCGGCCGCCAACAACGATCCGGCGCCCAGAACTCCAATTGCCTTGAGAATATCTCGTCGGTGGTATCGGTACGGTCGATTCATGATGGATGTCTCCTTGAGTCAGGAATCACGGGACAAAAAACACAGAGTATGGAAAATTCGCTGCAAGCCCCGGGGTTTCTTTCCGGGCCGACCGCGTTCATCAATTACGATGTGCATCACCTTTCAGATTCAATTAGGTTCCGCCAAGAAGTGGTGGACGACGCGGCCGTAGGTTTCCGGATGGCTCGCCGTCGGGGAGAAGGCGGCCGTTTCCGCCACGGGAGTGAAAGGACGCAGATCGCCGTTTGCCGTATATCCCAAAGACACGGCCTCGACACTTGTACAGCAGATCGGGTGGTTACAGCCACGGATGCCGCCGCCTCGCGCTGCTTTATGGCTGCGCTGGGGCCGTCTGCATGGGGTACGGCTTTCCAGAGACGGCGGGGAAACAGGGGGATCAGTGCCGACTGCTGCGCCGGAACTCCGAGCGTCGCCGTTATCCTCATGATTTCCCTACCATCCTCGTACGTCCGGCCAGCCAGAAAGAAGACCCTCGACTTCGGCCGCATCCACTTCAAGACGACTTCGCAATTCCGATCTTCGTTTAATAGGATACCAAGTACCCAAAACTGGATCGGGATGCCCGCCGCCGCCGATTTTCCCTGAGACGGCTGGACGCAAATTCCTGCCGAACATCTGGATTCCTGTCTCGGAGACTTGTCGGTACGTGCACTCGACTTTCTTGCAGAAACCCGGAATTCACCTCCTGCTTTCAGGGCGCTCCCGCCGCCGACCGGAATTGCGCCAGGCGCGACCCATGAGCCCGTATACCGATACTGCGACGCCGTGGTCCGTGGCCAAATTCCGTGCCTTGCCGTCTGCGATGGTCGGCCGTTGGCCGGCAGCGGAGGTCGGGCCCTGCTCCGGTGTTCCCATGACCGTGTCGGGGGCGCGCGGCGCGATGCGCAATATGCCGCAAGCAGTGCGGACCTAAGGAGAACCTCTGCCGTGGGGGCCGGTACAGCCGGTTCGGCGACGCCGAATTTCCTGCTTTGTCCATGTTGTAAGATGAGGCGCGCGTGGTCTTCGACCGAGATCGGCCCCCAGACCGGATCTTCCGCTGCAGATCCGACGAGGGCTTCGGAGCGTATCCTTGCAGCATGCGCGCAGCGCATAAGCGTGGGGTAGACCCGCAGACATGTCTGATCAAAGCACCCCAGTCCCTACCGAATACGCGGGAAAGCTCTCGAGAACGGGAAACCTGGGCCACACGCACGACGAGCCCGTCGTCGTACAAGACCATCGGCGCGAACGAATCACGTCGTGGCTGTTTGTCTCTCCGGCTCTCGTCTTCCTCCTTCTGACCTCCGTCTACCCTTTGCTCTACAG
>DAOUKB010000091.1:0-43039 GCA_034421855.1 Anaerolineales bacterium | reverse complement strand
GGAGACCGGAGCGCCAGCCTCTAGAGCAGCTCCCGCCACGAAGGCCCCGGACACCAACCCACGGCTTTCTTCAGCTTGTCCCCGCTGATCAGAGACTGGTGCCCGTCCAAACGATAGACCAAGGGCTCCAAGTCCGGGCGGTAGGCTTCCACCAACTCCAGAGAAGACTCCAGGGCGGTAGTATCGTCCGCATTCAGGAAATAGACGTCGTGCGCGGGCAGACGATCCGCAGCGCTCTGAATCATGCAGTGAGCGGTAGCCACGTCTTCGCTGGCAATCCAGCACCACAGGCTTTCGTTCCAGCCTCGGGCCGGCTGGGCGTTGTGGGCCAGCTCGGCGCGTCGTTCCGGCGGAAAGATCCCGCAGATACGGGTTACGTAGGTACGGATGCCGTAAGCCCGGGTGTAACTGGCCAGCAGTTCTTCACCGGCCAGTTTGGAATAGCTGTACGTGTCTTCCACGGCCGTGGGGTGGGCTTCGTCGATGGGCAGGTACTTGACCGGGAAAGGGCTGCGGCTGATGCGGAACCCATGGCCCAAGGCGCAGTTGCTGCCGGCCATGACTACGATACCCACGCCCTCTGCGACCGCCGCCTGCATCAGGTAGTAGGTGCCCAGCATGTTGGACTTGAAGGTAGCATCGAAAGTGTGCGCGCGGGACCGGATGCGCGGGTGGTCGGTAGGATTGGGGCGGGCCCCCAGATGCTGCACGACGTCGATACCCTGCATGGCTCGCAAGACGTCTTCGTAGTGTTCCAGATCCCCTTGGATCCAGCGCACGTTGTCGAATTCGTGCTTGGGCTCGGAACGGGAGAAGAGCACTGGTTCACAGTCGCGGTGAATCAGCTCCTGAATCACAAAACCGCCCAGCCGACCCGCAGCTCCCGTCACGAGCACTTTCATGCTTCTTCATCCTTATTGTTGGCCGTAATAGCGCCACGCCCGGACTCGGGACGGCAAGCGCCAAGCGTACCCAGGGTACTTCAAACCCTTCGCATACTGTCGGAATCTAACACGAAAAGGCCGTGCCGGACGGATACTTTCCGGCATTTTCGGCCGCGCGGGCTCGAGGTCGGCGCGGCTCAGCCTTCAAACATCTTCTCGCCGCGATGCAGGCGCAACGCAATGTCGTAGGTCTGGCCCTGGGCCCGCATGGTAGGCGCATGCGCCGCCAAATAGCGGGCGGCGGCAATCAAAGGCACGTCCGGCTGCAGCCACGGCCAAGCTCCCCGGCCGGCCCGCAGTTCGTCGTTGAGGGCGAAGGCCGCTTCGATGCACTGGATGGTATGGAAATCCCGATCTTCCCGCAGCAGATATTGGCCCAGACGGGCGCGTAGAGTGCGTGGATCGGCGGCTTGCGCGGCAAATCCCGCCACCAGTTCGGCCGCCGGAGTCACCTGATACTGCCGATTCAAGAGATCTCCCAGTTGGGTCAAAGCCTGATCCGACATGTGGCGGCTCTTGTCGCCGACGGGGATGCGCGCCGCGGGAATATTGAGAAAGCGATCCAGGTAGATGCTCATGGCGGCGTCGAACACGCCCCGCAACAGGGTGGTGACCGGAGCTCGCTGGTAAGCCTGCAGGACGGCATTGGCAAAGGTAAAGGTATGCAGAGCCGTATCCCAGTCGGAAATCTCGTTGCTGGTATGGAAGCGGGCGATGCGCATGGCTGCGGCGTAGCAGACGTGAAGGGCCAGCTCGACGGGCGGCATGCCGTCCCGCAGAACTTCCAACAACCTGTCGACCAGATCCTGGGGCTCGGCGGACAGGAGGGTTTCCACCAATTCCGGATCTCCTTTCCATTCGTCCCGCCGCGCGGCTCCGCGCACGAGCGCCTCCTCCAGCTGCGGGAACGCCGCGTTCAACAGTTCGATCAGATCGATAGGCGAACGCCACGCATTGGACTCTTCCATACGCCGGGCCATGGCCATGGTGCGCACCAGACTGGTAAGCACCAGTTCCGTATCCGTCCAGCCCGTGTGATCCAGGATCTGGAAGGCCTTGTTGGTGAAGTCCATGGGATGGCCTACGTCGATGTAGCGGCGATCGGTAGCGGCCGAGCCCAGCATGTCCATCAGGAAGGGCCCGTCCGCGCCGGCCCGAATGGCGGAAATCAGGCAGCGTTCGGCTCCTTCGGCGTCCCGGACCTCGATGAACTGGCGGAACCAACTGCGCAACAGCGGCAGATCCTGCGCCTCGTCCGGCAGCGGCTTCACGGTGTAACGGTACGGAGCGGCAGCCGTTTCGGCCGCCACCGCCGCGAGCCCGTGAAAGAGAGCCCGCGGGCGATCGCCCCGATCCAGGTTAGGCAACAAATTCACCATGCAGCCCAGTATGGTCAGTCCCTGGCCCCACCCGGCCTGCCGGTACTGACACCCGAAACGCAGACCGGTTTCGATCAGTTCCCGCGTGCAGCCGCGTTCCTCCAGAAAGATGGCGGATTTGCCGATGACCAGAGAAAGATTGCGTTCCAGTCCGGCCTGCAGTCGTTCCTTGGCTTGCGTTTCCAGATCCCCCAAGGTCTCGACGTCCACCCAGACCGTGTCGTCTCGAATCTCCACCGGAAAGGCGGGGACGTCGTCGGCCCACAAGTCGAAGGTGCCGCCGGTCTGCAGATCGAAGCGGGCGTGGTGCCAGTGGCAAGTCAGGATGCCGTTCCGCAAGGATCCCCGATCCATGGGGAAACCCATGTGCGGACAGCGATTGTCTACCGCGTAGATCTGGTCCTGGTGCCATACCAAGGCGACCACCCGGTTGCCTACGTTGGCGGAAACCAGACCCTTTTTTTGCACCTCGGCCAACGACAACACGGGGGCAAAGGAATCTTGAACGGGCAGGGACGAAGACATGGCAACACTCCTTACTCTTACGCTACTCCTTGCGTGGGCGGTGTCTCTATTCTACCCGCGCCGGACGGGCTGTCGGGGGAGGTGGCTTTACGCGGCGGCGGACAGGTCGGCGGGCTCTGTGCGCAGAGCCCGCACCAGGCTCAGCGTCAGGGTCTTGCGGGTCACCTCCGCGACGGCCGGATCGCATTCTCCATCGGCGGTGGGCCCCACGCAGGCGGGACAGCCGCGGTCGCATTCGCAGGCCCGAATGCGGTTTTCAATCCGGTCGAGGACTGCGCCATGCACGTCGTACAACTTGGGACTGAAGCCCATGCCGCCTACAAAGTTCTCATGGATGAAGATGGTGGCCAACGAGGCGTCGAAGTCCGCCGTGGAAAGCGCGGCGCGGGTCGTGGCGCTGCCTTGCGCCATGGTTTCGGACAGGGCCACGTCCCGCGCGTCGCACATGAGGTAGAAAGGCGCCACGCTGTGCAACGCCGTACCCAGTCCGGCCAAGCCGCGTATGCCGCCGTACGGCGGTTCCAAGAGGCGATGGCAATCCCGACACAGGATGCGCAGGTTGCTCGGGGCATTGGCCAGCCGATCGTTGCGATTCAGGCCGGGCACATATCCGAAAGTCCGGAAAGGTCGAATGTGATGCACGTCGTGCTGCCGACCGGCCTCTTCGGGTTTCCCGCAGTGGGAGCAGAGAGTGCCGCGGGCCGCCCGCACTTGCGCCCGCCGTTGCTGCCAGAGCGGGCCGTATTCGTTGTCGCTGTCCCGCCACAGATTTTGGTGTTCCAGTTGCAGTTGGGTCGGGCGGGGCACCTGCAGCCAATAGGCCTGCGTGGTCAGCTTCTGTTCCCGACAATTCACTGCGGAGACGGACAGCTGTTCCGTGCGCCATCGCCCCGTCCGGTCCCGGAACCGACGCATGAGTTTGTAGGCTACGACCTGAGACCGGACGCGCACGTCGCCGAATCCGGTCAGGGCCCCGCCGCGGAATTCCTGGCGGGCGACGTCCAGCACTTGTACTTCGGAATGGGCGACGGGGACGGTGAACTGATCCGAGCGGGGCAGCGCCTTGACCACGGCCTTGTGCTCTTCGACATCCAGTTGCTCGACCAAGTACCTTTGCCCGTCGTGGATGTAGATGGCTTGCGGATGCAGGAAATGCGGCGCGGCGTCGGCGTCCAGCGTGGCGATGGTTCGTCGCTCGCCTGCTTCCGACTCCTCCGAGACCTCGTACATGTGCCCGATATTGCGGAGCTGCACCCGGTGGGCCGGGTTGCCTGCTCCCATGTGGAGCCACGTATTTCCTTTGCGGTAGACCTGCTTCCGCCGCGCCAGGTAGTTCAGGGCGCGCGCCATGTATTCGTCGCAACCGTACGGATCGGGCGGCTGCCGGTCGAAGCGGATTCCCTGCTCCGCCGCGGCACACGCCAAATGGTCCAACAAGACATGGGGATGCCGGGGATTGAGCAGGGCATGTTCCGGCGAATTGTCGAAGAGAAAGGCGGGGTAACTCATCAGATACTGGTCTACCGGATCGCCGCCCGCCACCAGAATCGCCACCGAGGCTGCGCTGTGGCGGCCTGCCCTGCCCATCTGCTGCCAGGTGCTGGCGATGGTGCCCGGATATCCCTTCATGACGACGCATTCCAGGGACCCGATATCGATGCCCAATTCCAGCGCATTGGTGGCGACTACGGTCATGACCGAGCGGTCGCGCAAGCCCCGCTCGATTTCACGGCGCAAGGCGGGCAGATACCCGCCGCGATATCCTCGAATCTCTTGCTCGGCCTGCATGCGATCCGGATGCCGGGCCTGCAGATCCGTGAGCACCAACTCCACTTCCCGGCGGGTCCGGGCGAAGACGATGCACTGCACCCCTGTTTCCCGGCACAGTTCCGCCATCGTTTGCACCACGCCGTAGGTGTCTCGCCAGCCGGTCTCTGCGTTCCGTACGGGAGGGTTGCAAAAGAGAACGTGTTTCTCTCCTTGGGGCGCGCCGTTACGCGCGACGATCCGCATCTGCCGGCCCGTCAAATTGCGGGAAAACTCCTCCACGTTGGCTACCGTGGCGCTGGCCCCCAGAAACTGTATGCGCCGATGAGGCTGGTGTACGTCCAGCAGCCGTTCCAGCCTCCGGAAAACATTGGCTACATGGCTGCCGAAGATCCCGCGGTAGGTGTGGATCTCGTCTACGAAAACGAAAGCCAGATGGTCCAGAAAGTCTTTCCAGGTGCGGTGGTGAAACGGCAATACGCTGCGATTCAGCATGTCCGGATTGCTGATCATGATACGTACCCGAGCCCGAACGGCGCGCCGGGCTTCCTGGGGCGTGTCTCCGTCGTACGTCTCGATCTGGTGGGGACCCAGGCCGGCCGTGGCCGGCAGATCTACGGCCCACTGTTTCAGTTCCAGGCATTGGTCCTGCGCCAGCGCCTTGGTCGGAGCCAGATAGAGCATACGGGCCTGCGGATTCCGGAGCAGGTGATCCAGGATCGGCAGGTAGCAGGCCAGAGTCTTGCCGCTGGCGGTGGGGGTGGTGATCAGGACGTCTTGGCCGTCGCGGACCAGCTCCCAGACTTCCCGTTGATGCGTATAGAGCCGTTGGTGACCGCGCTGCACCAGCACCCGCTGCAGATCCGGATGGAGACCGGCGGGCCAGGGGGCCCAATGCGCCGCCTTGGGGGGCTGGCGCTCCCAGTGCACCGTCTGAGCGACGACCGCAGAGTCGCTCTGCAGCCGGCTGACGAGATCGTGGATGTTGGCCATGCGCTACGGCGAAAACGGATCTCCCGCGTGTCGATCGACCTCGGACCCGCGGCGGACGTGTCCAGTCGCCCGTGCAGTCGGACGGCGGCGCGTTGCCCGGCGCCGGATGCCGGCTGCTCTGTCTAGGCCACCCCTCGCGCATAGGGCGCCAGGGCAGGATACAGATCTTGGAAGCGCGCATGGACTGCGGTCATGGCGGCCGCTCCATCCGCCGCGGGCGAAACCAGACCTGTCTCTTCCACGATCTGCCGCGTGACGCCGTCTACCTCCGGCCAGATGCCGCCCGCTACGCCGCCTAGGATGGCCGCGCCGAACGCGGCGCCTTCCCCTTCTTCCACCGTGACCAACTCCTGATCCAGGACGTCCGCCAAGATCTGGCGCCACAGCGGACTCTGCGCGCCGCCGCCGGAGATCCGCACTTTGTGCAACTCGGGCAGACCTGCGGCCAGCATCAGATCGTAGCCGTCCTTCAATCCACAGGCCACCCCTTCCAGCACCGCCCGGGTCAGGTGCGGCAAAGTATGCCGCACGGTCAGGCCTACGAACGCCCCCCGCGCCAGCGGGTCGGGATGCGGGGTGCGTTCGCCGGTCAGATAAGGCAGGAAGGTCAACCCTTCGCAGCCGGCCGGAATCTGCGCGGCGTCGGCCACCAGAGCGCCGAAGTCCCGGCCCGGCGCGAACGTGTCCCGAAACCAGCGCAGACTGCCGGCCGCACTCAACATCACGCCCATGAAGTGCCAGCGGTCGGGTACGGCATGACAGAAGGCATGCAGCCGGCCGCGGGGTTCCACGCGCGGCCGCGACAGAGCCGCGAAGACCACTCCCGAGGTGCCTACGGTGATGGCCGCCAGCCCTTCCTGCACGGCCCCCACGCCCACGGCCTGGGCTGCCTGATCGCCGCCGCCGCCGGCGATGGGCAGGCCGGGTTTCAGGCCCAACTCCCGCGCCGCCGCCGCCGACAACCGCGCGGAGACGTCCGTACCTTCCACGAGCCGGGGCATGTAGGCGCCGGGGATGGCCAACGCCTCCAGCATCTCTGCGGACCACTGTCGCCGTCGTATGTCCAGGAGCAGCATGCCGGAGCCGTCGGCCACGTCGGTCGCGTACTCGCCGCTCATCCGCCAGCGTACATAGTCCTTGGGCAACAGGATGTGACGGGTCTGGGCCCAGACTGCCGGTTCCTGTTCCTGCACCCATAGAATTTTGGGAGCCGTGAAGCCGGTCAGGGCATCGTTGCCGGTCAACGCCAAGAGCCGCTCGAAGCCCACGCGTTCCCGAATGACCGCACATTGATCCCCGGTACGCTGGTCGTTCCACAGGATGCAGGGCCGCAGCGCCTGTCCCGCTCCGTTCAGCAGCACCAGACCGTGCATTTGCCCTGTCAGACCCACGGCCGCTATGTGTCGGGCGTCGATCCGGGCCGCGGCCGTGGCCGCCCGTATGCTGGCTTTCGCGCCTTCCCAGAACAGGGCCGGATCCTGTTCGCACCAGAGAGGCCGCGGCGTATCGAATCCGTAGGCCTGCGCCGCAGCCCCCGCTACAGCGCCGGTCTCGTCCACGATTACCGCTTTGGTGGCTGTGGTGGAGACGTCCAGCCCGAGCACGAAAACATCCGACATGACAAACTCTCTCCGACGCGGCGTCACGTCCGCAGACGCGGATCCAGGGCGTCTCGCAGGCCGTCCCCCATGAAGTTGATGCTCAGAATGGTGACGGAGATGAAAACTCCGGGCCACACGATCAGCCAAGGGTTGTAGGTAATGAAGTCTTTGTTCTCGAAAAGCAGCCGGCCCCAGGTGGGCACGTCGGGCGGGAAGCCCAGCCCCAGAAAAGACAGAGCCGATTCCGTCAGGATGGCGCTGGCCACGCCCAGGGTGGCGGAGACGATGATGGGAGAGAGCACGTTGGGCAAAATATGCCGTCCCAAGAGCATGTATTCTTGCACCCCCGTGCTCACGGCCGCCTCGACGAATTCCTTCTCCTTGATGGAGAGCACCGCGCTGCGCACCACGCGGGCCGTAGGCATCCAGCCCAAGGCGCCGATGACGTACACCACGAGCAGGAAGATGCCCAGCTCGGGGCCGAAGGCGCGCCGCATCACGTCCCGGAACAGCATGATGATGATCATCAGCAACGGGAGGCTGGGGAGCGCCAGCATCATATCCGTGAAGCGCATCAGGGGATTGTCCAACCGCCGGAAATAGCCGGAAAGCAGCCCGACGAGGGTACCCAGCAATATGGAAACCAGCATGGCCACCAAGCCCACCGCCACGGAGATGCGGCCCCCGTAGAGATTACGGGCCAAAGTGTCCCGCCCCAGATCGTCCGTACCCAAGGGAGATTCCCAGGAGGGAGTCCGGTTGGCCTTGGCGATGTCTATGTATTCCGGAGAAGTCGTATAGAAAAACGGCACTACCAGAATGCCCAGAAACAGCAGCGTGGTCAGCACCAGGCCCGTCACCGCCAGCCGGTGACGGAAAAAGCGGGAGATTACGTCCTGCAGCAAAGTGCGCGGGGGACCCAGCCTGGCGTCGGCGAGGGTCGGTAGCGACGCGGGGGCGGTGGCGGCAGACATGTTTCCTCAAGTGTAGCGAATACGCGGGTCCAGCACGCCGTACACGATGTCGGCCACCAGATTGAAGAACACGATCAGCACTGCGAAGATGAACGTCACGGTCTGAATCATGGGAATGTCGTTGACCTGAATGGAGCTGATCAGCAGCTGGCCCAGCCCGTTCACCCGGAAGATTTGTTCCGTGATGATGGCGCCTCCGAAAATGGTGGGAATGCCCAAGGCCACCAGCGTAACCACCGGGATCAGGCTGTTGCGCAGCACGTGCCGCACGATGATGAAGCGTTCTCGAAACCCCTTGGCCCGGACTGTCCGCACGTAATCCTGATTCAGGTTGTCCAACATGGAAGAACGCGTGAAACGGGTAATCGCCGCCGTCTGGAAAAAAGCCAACACCGCCACGGGCATGGCGATCTGCTTCAGCTGCTGCACGAGACTGGACCAGTCCCGCACCACCAGATTGGTATCGTAGATGGAAGGCAGCCAACGCAGATTCACGCTGAAAACGATGATCAGCACCAGTCCCGTGAAGAAGGTGGGAACCGAATAGCCGAGCAGGGAAAACAGCGTGCCGATCTGATCGAAGACGGAATACTGGCGCACGGCGGAGATCACCCCGATGGGGATGGCCATCAGTACCGAAACGACATACGCCAGGCCCACCACCCACAGGGTCTGAGGCAGACGTTCCCAGATCAAATCGAAAACAGGCGTGCCGCGGCTGCCCCAGGAGGTGATGCGCAGGCGGCTTTCGCTGTCGCCGATGGAGACGTTCAGCATATTCTCCAACAGGCCCAGAGGCTCGTTGACGAAGAACTGGCGGACCCAGAGCAGGTACTTGATGTGCATGGGTCTGTCCAAGCCCATGGCCTCGCGAATCATCTGGCGCACTTCGGGGCGAATGGTCTCGGGCAAGGCGCCCGTGGGATCTCCCGGGGCCAAATCCAAGACCGCGAAGATCACGAAGCTGATAGCCAGCAGCGTAGGTACGGCGGTGAGCAACCGGCGGGTCAGATATCTGCGCATGGACCGGGATTCCTGGTTACGCCGCCAAGGCGAGCGGCCCGCCGGCGCGGGCGGGCGAGTGTCGACGCGTGGCCCCGCCGCAGGAATGGGGCCCGCAGACCTCGTCCCTGTGGCCGATCCGGCCGGCGGCGGCTCCTTGGTGCAAGGCGGTTCCGACCTCTAGGGAAAGCGACCGGATCGGCAGGGCACCGCTCCGCAACCGAGACGGCAAACCGGCCGCCGGCAATCCCAACGCCCGGCACAGCTCTCGCCTAGGCAAGCCGGTGCGCAATGGGGCCCGTGTCGCGATCCGCCGGGACGAATTTCAATCATGGGCGGGGAATTCCCGCCCAGAAACCATCTCGGGACAGACGGCCGAGCCATATACACGTACGCGGACATGGAGCCCATCGTCCCGAGATGATTTCTTACGCTAGCGTGTGCGAGCTATTCGGCGCGGGCCCAGTCTTGGATGTTCCACATCTCGGTGTCCCAGCCGTTGATCTGGATGTTCTCCAGGCCGTTGGCCTGGGCCGACACGGTACCCCGATGCACCAGCGGAATGAGCACGCCGTTCTGCACCATCATGTCGTTCAGAGCCTTCACGATCGCTTGCCGGTCCGGTCCGGCCGGGGTAACCACCAGTTCCGCGAAGAGCGCGTCGTATTCCGGATTGCAGTTGCGGGCAATGTTGCCGCCGCCCCAGGCATTGTCCGGAGTCGGAATGTACGCGCACTGCCACTGGCCCAAATGAATCTGGGGATCGATGGCAGGGCCGGTAGTGTACATCTGCACGTCGGTGAAGAACTTCTGGTAGGTATCCGGGCTGTTGGGATCCCCGCCGAAGAAGACGCTGGCGTCGTGATTCAGGAGTTCGGTCTCGATACCGATCTGGCTCCACCACTGCTTGACCAGGGCCTGGGTCTTCTGACGCACCGTGTTGGTGGAGGTCTGATACCGTACGGACAACGGCATACCGTTGTATTCTCGTACCCCGTCGCCGTCGCTGTCGACAATCCCGGCCTCGTCCAGCAGCGCATTGGCGCCTTCGATGTCCTGGATCAGGCAGGCGTCGTTGGCGGTGGAGACGTAGAAGGAGGGACCCGGAATGACGTTGCAGGTCGCTTGTCCGCCGAACCCGTACAGCGTTTCGGCAATGGTGGACCGGTCAATCGCCATGGACATGGCCTGCGCTATCGGCGTACCCACCAGGAAAGGATGCGGGTTGGCGCCGTCCATGTAGGCGGCGCGGTCGTCGCCCAGTTCCGGATCCGGGTTGGTCTGGTTGACCAAGATGCGTTCCACAAAGCCGCCGAAGGCGTTGATGATTTCCCCGCCGCCCTTGGCTTCCATGTCGAGCAACACCTGCGGTTCCACCTGCAGATTCCAGGCGTAGTCCGCTTCGCCGGTTTCCAGTACGGCCCGGGCCGCGGCCGCCGCGTCTCCGCCGCCCTTGAAGACGACCTGATCGAAGTAGGCCGGATCCCCATGGAAATAGGGATTGCGTTCGTACACCGCCACGTCGTTGACTTTGAAGTCCGTCAAGCGATAGGGACCGGTGCCGTGCGGCATGGTGTTCTGCTCATTGCACTCCTGGGCCGCGCTGCCGACGCAGTCGGCAAACTGGGCCCTTTGAATAATGGGACCCTGACCGGTCACGAAGGCCAGATAGGGATAGGGGGTAAAGCCGGCGAAAGTGACTTTGACGGTCTGATCGTCCACCGCTTCCACGTTCGTCACCCCGTCGAAGAGATCCACCGCGGTACAGCCCGTCTCGGGATGGGTGCAGTATTCCCATGTAAAGACCACGTCGTCCGCGGTCAAGTCGGAGCCGTCGGACCATTGCACGCCGGGCTTCAAGGTCCACGTGATGGACGTGGCATCGCCCATTTCGCCCGCGTCGTCCACCACGCTGCCGTTCTCGCGGGTGGGTATTGCCGCGGCCAGCCGGGGGACCAGATTGCCGTCGGGATCGTAATTGGCCAGAGGCTCGAGCGTAATGGCGCCCGCGTCCTGATCCTTGGTGCCTCCGGAGAGGTAGGGCCCCGGCAGCGAGGCCGCCTGCCAGTACAGGATGGTCAATACCTTGTCGTCCGACATTTCGGCGGCTCCGGCATCGCCGGCGGAGGGAGCCTGTGCTGCACCTGGGACGGCAGGCGCACAACCGGCCAAAGCCAGAAGCGCTGCGCACGCCACCACCAGGGCTGACAGCCATTTCGACCTGTTCATGTGGAATTCCTCATATGTTCACAAATCAAGGGCTTCCATTATACTGAAGAGTCGAAAGTACAGGCCGGAACCCGCGGCCGTTGTTCCTGAAGCACCCTGCGCGCCGCCGGACGGCGAGGATGCCGTCCGGGCCCCGCGGCGAGATTGTCCAGTGCGGAAGCACCCCGGTCGTTCCTATGCACGTGCGACAGGCTTGCGCGCGGCGCCGTTGCCGAGACGTCGCGGGAACGTCAAGGCCGCATTCCGGTACCGCTCGCCGCCGCGAGGCGTCCAGGAGATCTACCCCATGCGCAGGCCCAACGTCATTGTCTTCTTCACCGACCAACAACGCTGGGACACTTCCGGCCTACACGGCAATCCGCTGGATCTCACCCCCAACTTCGACGCCATGGCCCAAGGCGGTACGCATCTGGCCCGCACCTTCACCTGCCAGCCCGTATGCGGACCGGCCCGCTCCTGCCTGCAGACCGGCATGTACGCCACGGAAACCGGATGCTGGCGCAACGGCATTCAGCTCGACCCGGAACTGCGTACCCTGGCCCATTTCTTTCGCGCCGCCGGATACGACACCGCCTATATCGGCAAATGGCATCTGGGGCAGCCCGGAGAGCGCGGACCCGTGGCCCAGGAAGCCCGCGGGGGCTACGACTATTGGCTAGGTTCCAACGCCCTGGAGTTCACGTCCGACGCCTACGATTGCGTCATGTACGACAACGACAATCAGCCGGTCAAGCTGCCGGGCTACCGGGTGGACGGGCAGACGGATGCCGCCATCCGCTACATCGACGCCCACCAAGAAACCCCCTTCTTCCTGTTCCTGTCCTACATAGAGCCGCACCACCAGAACCATCTGGACGACTATCCGCCGCCCGTAGGGTACAGAGAACGGTACACGGGGCGCTGGACTCCTCCGGATCTGGCGGCTCTGGGCGGCTCCGCCCAGCAGCATCTAGGCGGCTACTACGGCATGGTGAAGAGACTGGACGAGGCTCTAGGCCGGTTGCGGGATGCCTTGCGCAGCCTGGATCTGCTGGACAACACCGTTATGCTGTACACGTCCGATCACGGTTGCCATTTCAAAACCCGCAACGGCGAATACAAGCGCTCCTGCCATGAGGCTTCGGTGCGGGTGCCCACGGCCCTTGCCGGACCCGGTTTCGACAATCGGGGCCGCGTGGACAAGTTGGTGAGTCTGGTGGATCTGCCGCCCACGCTCCTGGACGCCGCCGGGCTGCCGATTCCCCGGCAGATGCAAGGAGATTCCATCTTGCCGATAGTCCAAGATCCGACAGCGGATTGGCAGGAAGAGGTCTTCATCCAGATCAGCGAAGCGCAAGTGGCCAGAGCCGTGCGCACCCAACGCTGGAAGTATTGCGTGGAAGCTCCGGGATGGGAGGGGCGCGAAGCGCCGGCGGCGGACACCTATGTGGAATCGGAATTGTACGACTTGGCCTACGATCCCTACGAACTGACCAATCTGATCGGCCTGGAATCCCATCGCGCCACCTGCAACGTGTTGCGGGAACGTCTGCTCCGGCGCATGGTGGCAGCCCGGGAACCGGAGCCGATAATCGAAGACGCGCCGCATCCGCGGGCGGGCTTTCAAAGGCGGGTGACGGAAGCCGAGGCCTGGTCGTAGTCTCGGCGCCGCCTGCCTTTGCATTGTTCCGTAATCGCCCCCGAGGGCGGCGGGCGCCGCCCCGGCCGAGCAGACATCCCCGATGCGCGTTCTGGCTATAGAAACCAGCTGCGACGAGACGGCGGCGGCCGTCGTGGCGGACGGACGGCGGATTCTCTCGCATGTAGTCGCCTCCCAGATCGAGCTGCATGCCCGCTTCGGCGGCGTGTTCCCCGAGGTGGCCAGTCGCCAGCACGTACTTTGCATAGACCGGGTCGTGCAGCAGGCTCTGGATCAAGCAGGCCTCGAAGCCGTCTCCCACGTGGATGCCTTGGCCGTGACCTGTGGACCGGGACTAGTCGGCAGTCTGATGGTCGGGGTCAACATGGCCAAAGGGTTGCATTTGGCCAGCGGCGTGCCGCTCTGGGGCATCAATCACCTGGCGGGGCATGTCTACAGCCTATGGCTGCAGCCAGGTCCCGACGAACCTGTGCCCGAAGTGCATTTTCCGCTGGTCGTCCTGATCGCGTCCGGCGGTCACACGGAGCTCGTCCTGATGCGGGCTTTGGGACAGTTCCAGTTGCTGGGCAGCACCTTGGACGATGCGGCGGGGGAGGCCTTCGACAAGGTGGCCCGCACTCTCGGTCTGGGCTTTCCCGGGGGACCCGCCATACAGCAAGCGGCCGTACAGGGACGGTCGGACCGCTACCGTCTGCCGTATCCCCTGCAACACGCCAAAGACCATCGTTTCGACTTCAGTTTCTCCGGCCTCAAGACGTTCATGGTCCACGAGGCGCAACGGGCCGGACTGGACTCGACCGCCGGGGAGACGCCCGAGCCGCCGCAAGCGGCCAGGGATTTGGCCGCGGCATTTCAAAGTCGGGTAGCAGGCGTGCTCGTGGACCGCGTCGCAGCCGCCGTACAAACCTACGGCGCGGTCGGCGTCGGGCTGTGCGGCGGGGTCAGCGCCAATCGACAGCTGCGGCAGGAAGCCACGCGCCGTTGCCGGGAACTGGGGGTGACGCTGCACGTCCCCCCTCTGTATCTGTGTACGGACAACGCCGCCATGATCGGGGCGGCCGCATACTTCCAGGCCCAGAGCGCGCCGTCAAGCGTCCAGGGCCTGGACCTGGACGTTTATGCCCGTTGGCCCCTGAACGCCGACCGACCGGGCGGCTGATGCCGCGGCGCGCAGTCTACCCATAGGGAATCCAGGCTGGCCGGCCCCAGCCGACACGTACCTGCCCGGGGGGCAGGTCCTACGGCATAGTCAGCCGAACAGTCGTTTGAAGAGCTCGACAGATTGCTGGAATCCGTCTGCGAAAGTCCCGCCGACAGGCCGATACACGCTCTCCAACGACATGGTGCCGGCGTAGCCGTCCTGCTGCAGAGCCTGGGCCAGGTCCGGCAGGATCGCCGCCATGTCTCCCCGCCCCAGCCGGCGGAAGGATACATGCGCCCGGACCGGATCGACCACGGCATCCTTCATGTGAATGTGCGCCACGTAACCGTCCGCCAGTTGCCGATACCCGTCCGGATAAGCCGCTTCCCCGGCGTACAGGCAGTTCACCGGGTCCCAGAGCACCCGGAGGTTTTCCGGACGCCCCAGATCTTCTATCAGACGCCGGCCCAAGGCGGCGGAACAAACCATGCCCGTATTGCCGGTCTCGACGACCAACTGCTGCTGCCGGTCTGTAGCCGCTTGGACCGCCGGTTCCATGAGACGCAGCAGGCGGTCCCAAGCTCCGCCGGCCACCACCCAGTCTTCGGCTCCCTGGTCGCCGAAGAGAATCATTTCCTTGCGGAAACTCATAATCCGGACCCGCGGCGCCCGCAGCTGCTGGGCCAGATCGATACACCGATGCAAAGCCTGCAGCTGCGCCAGATACAGTGGATCCGAGACTTCCGTGGCGAAAACCGACATGCCGCTGAAGACATGGCGGGAAATGCAGGTCACCTGAAATCGATGCCGTACCTGCAGGTCGGCGATTTCCCGCACCTGCGATGCGGTCAGATCTCCCACTTCTTGGTGGCCCACGTACTGCAGTTCCGCGTCCGTCAGGCCGGAACTCCGGAGGCGGGCTACGGCCACAGCCAGATTCCGATCGATGCCGTCTGTCACGACTCCCAGGCGGGCCATCTCAATGCACCTCCGTGCCGGCCATGTGCTCCAAGACTTTGACGGCCGCCCAGTTGTCTTCGGCCGGGTACGTGTTCAGGGAAGCCTGAAACAGTTCCAAGGCCGCGGCCGTCGTGAAGAGGCTGACTCCGGCTTCATGGGCCAGGTCCATGGCGAGCCGCAAGTCCTTGTGCAAAGTGGAGATGTGGCTGCCGGTGTCTATGAAAGCGCGGGCGCGGACTTTGTCGATGCAGTCTTGAATCAGGGGGCTGGACACATGGCTGGCCCGGAACGCTGCCTGCAGCACCTCTCCGGGAATGCCGGCTTTGCGGCCCAGGACCAAGGCTTCCAGTACACCCGCAAAGGTGACGCCGATCAGAGCCTGCAGGGCGGCTTTCACGATTTGACCCTGTCCCACCTCGAGCGAAACGTGCAAGACCTTCCCGCCCACGGCATCGAAAATCGGCCGGTGCCGCGCCAGCACCTCTGCAGAACCAGCCACCATCATGGACAAGGTCCCGGCGGCGGCGCCGGCCGGACCGCCGCTGACCGGACAATCCAGGAGATGTACCTTGCGTTCTGCACAGAGGTCGGCAGCTGCCCGCACTTCCGCCGCCTTGACGGTGGCGCTTACCGCTACGGCGCTGTCGGCGGCCAAACCCTCCAGCAAGCCATGGGATCCGACGAGCACGGACCTGAGCTGGGCTCCATCCAAGACCATGACGAAGACCAGATCGGAGCCTTCTCCCACTTCCTTGCCCGAAGCTGCTGCCGTGCCGCCCAAGTCCGTCAGCATGTCGAGCCGTTCTGCCCGCAAGTCGAAGCCCGTAACCGGCAGGCCGGCCCGCAACAGACTGCCGGCCATGCCCAGTCCCATATTTCCCAAGCCGATTACACCGGTGCCCGACATCGTTGCCTCCTCGCGCCGCGAAAGTACCCTTGCGTTCAGTCGACACAGACAGACTGGTCCCTTGCAGGGCCGGTCTGATGCCGTCCAGAGGCCGGCTTCAGGTGCCGGCAGTCGAATCCAGCACGGATTCGGGGGGCCGCACGGCGGCCACGTCGGGTTCCCCGTCCGGAGACGCCGCGGTGTCCGCCTCCGGATCTGCAGGATTCCCGGTTTCGTCCTTTTGGATGAGGATGTTGATGTCGTATTCCCGCAAGGGGAGGCGTGAGCGCGTGCGCGGAAAGCCCACGGGGTGGTCCATCAGTTTGGCGAAGACATAGGTCCCCAAGACGCGCGCCGTGCCCAAGAGCGGCGGAGCCAGGAAGGCCCCCATGACACCGCTGGAAAGATAGCCTATGGTCACGCCGGCGATGATCAGGATAGGGTGAATGCGGACCAGGTGTCCCAGCACGCGGGGCACGATGATGGTGTTTTCCAGCTGCTGCACCACGAAGAAGGAAAAGACGATCACCAGGGCGAAGACGAAATGATTCATCTCCACAAAGGTGGTGCTGCCGGTAGACAGACCCACGAGCAGCGGCGGGACCGTAGCGATGATGGGACCCAAATTGGGAATAATTTCCAGCGCGCCGGCGATCAGAGCAAAGATGAGCGCGCCCTGCACGCCCAAGATGGTCAGCACGATATAGGTCATGAGGCCAATGGTCAGAGACAGAATCAACTGGCCCCACAAAAAAGCATGCCAGACGTTGCCTACGCACTGAATGAGACTGACCCACTCGGCTTGGTACTGGGTAGGAAAGTTGTCCAGAAAAAAGGTGCGGATGCGCGGCCCGTCCTTGGTCAGATAGATGCTGACGACAAAGACGAAGAGGAAGGAAAGCAGCAGGGCCACGCCTGTATTGAGCACACCCAGACCGAAGTCCAAAGTGCCCCGGAAGAAAGCCGTGGGAGTGGTCCCGGTACCCGCATCCAGGCGGGTCAGGGTCTCCTGCAGCATGGGGATGAAGTCTTCGGCAGTGCCGTCGACCCAGGGAGCCAGCAGTTGCTGTACGGGGGTCAGATCTACCGGGAAATCCAGAATGCGGATACTGGCCGGAATCTGGCCCGCGCCGCCCAGTAGCGAGGTGACCAGGTTGGAGGCGATGTCCAGCACAATTTCATACTGCTGCGTAAACAGCGGCCCTGTAGCATATCCGCCCAGCACGGCAGCCCCCAAGAGCAGCAGGTAGAAGACGAACGTAACCGGTCCGCGGGGCAGGCGGTCACGGCACAGGTAGGAAACCACCGGCGAAAGAATGTAGGAGAAAATGACGGCCAGAATCAGGAGCGGCAGGATGGGCCGGGCCAGCCACAGCACGTAGACGGCGAGGATGAGCACCAACACCAACACGCCCCGCTTGAACTGGGTGTCCCAACGCGAACGCACAGTGGGTTGTTCGAGGGAAGCGGGCGTCTCGACGGGGGAAGTACTCAAAGCGCTTTGCCCCTGCACCTTCTACGATCCGCGGCGGACGGCTGAGGTCGGTATTCCATGGGGGTTACTGGCGACGCCGACGGGCTGTGCCGAGAATTATAGCAGCGGGCTTGCGGGAGCGGCAGCGATTTCCCGCGTGACGCAGTGCGCCGTGTAGGCCGAGCCTGTGTGTGCCGCTCGCACCGCCGCGGCAAGCCGGGACGCGCTTGCCGGTGCGCGGGCCTCGTCCCCAGCTGCCTGGAGTATGGCTCGTTCGACCCGGTCGTCTGAGGCATATCGACCTGTCGTCCCCTCTGTCCCGGCGCACCGCGGAGCTCTCCGGCGCTGGGGCGCTCCGTTCCCGGACCGAGCGGCCATGCGGCATGGCCGAGTTCCGTCTCGGCTCTCATACCGGAGAACGGGACGCGCGCTTGCTTTGCGCTTTGGCAGGCCGACGCAGCTTGAAGTCCATTTCTTCCTGCAAGAAACCTTGCAGCCCGTGGTAGAAGGTCCTGCGATCCTTCAGGGTCAGCACGGCAAATCGGTCTGCTTGCCCCAGAGCATAAGGATAGTGGCCGGTCCCGAGCAGGCATTGCGCCCGGACTACGGTCAGGACCTCTTCCAGGCGGCCGGTTTCGAACACCCACATGGGAATTTCAATGCGGGCCGGCGGAGCCGCCGGATAGGTGCGCATGTAGACAAACCCCACGTCTCCGTAGTAGAAGGTGGCGTCCCGATCCCGACTCAGGCCGTCTGCCCGGGCACACTGCAGGAGAGGCGTCCGATCCCCCCAGTTGGGCAACAGAGCCTGCAGTAGTACCGCGTCCGGAACCTGCGGCTCGGAGGCTCCCAGCGTTTGCAGCATGTGTCCCACGTCCCGGCTGTAGCTGGTGTCCACATAACCCACGATCGGGAACTGTCCCGTCTGGCTTGCCTGCAGCAGCTCTTGCACGGCCTGCACGTAAATCTCCCTTTGCGCCTCGGGCAGAGCTTGGACGAAGGAGATCACGAAGGTGTTGTCGTAGAAGCAGACGGGAGGTTTCGACGTCTTCGCCGCCAGGCGCGGAATCATTGCGCACTCGCTGACGAAGCGCGCCTGATTCACCGCCAGGGACAGTCCCGGATTCTCTCTTTCCGATTCGGACACGAGGGCAGCGGTCGAGGGCAATACGATCTGCAGTTCCTGGCCTTCCCCATGCCGGCGCTCCAGAGGATCGTTGTAGTGGTAGCCGATCTGCACTGCGCCCACGCTCAAGGCCAAACCCCGCTCCGATTCCAGCTGACTGCCGTCCACCGCTACAATCGGCTGGGCCTTCAGCTGCTGATGGGCCCACTTGTGGGCGGCCTCCGCCGAAGTCCAGCGGTGCGGAAAGGCATAGCGGAAACCGGTACCGGCATCCACTTCCGGCGTGGGTCGAGCTCCCGGCCACACCACGTCCGCCCTGCCCTCCAAGTCCGCGGTGGCTCGCCGATAGGAAAGATGCTGCAGTTGCTTGCGGAGCCCTGCCGCCGCGGTCCGCCAATTGCGTCCATGGGACAAATTGCGTTGGATTTGCGGCTTGGCGCGCTGCATCGCCCTATAGAATTGTCTTTTGTCCAGCATGTAGGTTCTTCTCACCCCAGTCGGCACAGGATGGCGCATTATAGATGCCGGGGTTTCGCGAGTAACTCCCGACCCGGCCGATATTTCGTGATTGCATGGCTCTTGGGCATCGGCCTGGCGGCGCTGACCGCCTGCGGGACCGCGGCTCCGCCTGCGGATACTCGGGTGGTCTCCACCCTGCGGCCGGAATTCGCCTCCTTCTTGGAGGAACTGCCGCCGTTGCCCCAGTACGATCTGGAAATCTGGTTCCAACCGGACCGCCGCCGCCTGGTGGGCCGCATGCGCATGACGGGAGTCAACAACTCGCCGGATACCTGGCACCGGCTGGTCTTCCGGTTATACCCCAATCTCTACCATCTGGGGGGCCACATGGAGATACAGGGCATTACGCTGGACCGGCTCCCGATCCCGTTTCGGTTGGAGGCCGACGAATCCGCCGCCGTCTTGCCGCTGCCGCACGAGCTCTGGATCGAACCGGATCAGGCCTTTGACGTAGCCCTGCGCTGGACTTTGGAACTGCCCGTCTTCGAGGACGTCTCCAGCATCTACGTACGTTTCGGGGAAATGCTGGGTTTTCATTCCGCGCCGCTCTTCTATCCCACTCTGGCCCCGTACCTGCCCGGTCCCGTGCCGGGAGCCGGCTCTTGGTGGATGGCCGAAGGGCCCCCGCAGGGAGACGTGGCGTTCAGCGACGCCGCCTACTTCGTCGTGACTTTGTACATCCCCGAGGAATATCCGCCGGTGACCAACGGCATTGCGGTCTCGCGGGAACCGCTGCGCCATGGATGTCCGCTATTGAAGCCTTGGGAGGAATGCACGCCGGAAAGGCAACTCCAATGCCAGGAACGCTGGGACGCTTGGACCTGTCGCGCCCAGAACCTGACCCGGTACCGATTCGTGAGCGGTCCCGTACGCGAATTCACCCTCATTACCCACGCGGATTACGTCAGCGAGCATTTCGACGTCAACGGCGTACAAGTCAACAGCTATTGGGTGCCCGCCTTGGGGGATTCGGGCCGGCCGGCCCGCGACTACGCCATCGCCGCCCTGCGCTTCTATACCGAGGAGTTCGGACCGTATCCGTATCCGGCCCTGACCATCGCCATGGCTCCCATGGCCAGTGGTTCCATGGAATATCCCCAACTCAACCTGATCGGGGTGCAACTGTATCGGGACTTTCAGCACAACCTGGAAGATCAGATCGCGTTTTCCGTGGCGCATCAGTGGTGGTCGCAACTGGTGCACAACGATCCTGTGCACGAGCCTTGGCTGGACGAAGCCCTCAGCAGTTATGCGGCCTATTTGTATCAGGAGCGCTTGCACGGGTCCGAAAGAGCCGGAGTCTACCGCCTGCAGCAGTGGGAATCGCCTATGCAATACGTCAAGGACAGCGGCCGGGACGCTCCGGTGTCCCTGCCCGTACGAGAATACGCTTCGGGCAGCGACTATCGCATTTTGGTCTATCGCAAGGGAGCCATGTTGTTTTACGAGCTGCGGCAGGCGATGGGTCCGTTGGCGGCGCGGCTGTCCTTGTCGGATTTCGTGGCAAAACACCGCTTTGGTCTGATAGACTCCCGGATGATGCTCGATCATCTCTGGCAGACGGATCCCGTCGCCATGACCTTGCATCAGAAAGAGTATCTGGACCCCACGCTGTGGCGATGACGGCAATCCCGCGGTCGACAAGCGCACAACAGACCCTGCAGCCCGCATGAAGCCGGATCGATCCGAAATCACCTCCAATCTGTACGGGGATCTGGTAGTTTTCAGCGGCACGGCCAATCCTACCTTGACCGCCTCCGTCTGCCGGGAGCTGGGCACGGAACCCGCCGCGGCCGACGTCTTTCAGTTTCCGAATTCGGACACCTTCGTGCAGCTGGCCAGCAGCGTACGCGGCAAGGACGTGTTTCTGATCCAACCGACGGCGGCGCCCACCAACGACAACCTGATGGAGTTGTTGATCTTCGTGGAAACCCTGCGCCGGGACAGTGCGGGCCGCATCACCGCGGTGATTCCCTATTACGGCTACGGGCGCTCGGACAAGAAGGACATGCCGCGCTCGCCCATCACGGCCCGGCTGGTGGCGGACCTGCTGATGACCGCCGGCGTGGATCGGGTCTTGACCGTGGATCTGCATGCAGGCCAGATCATGGGCTTTTTCTCCGTGCCGGTGGACGAAATCTCCACGATGGGCCTGATTGCCGACTACTTCGATTCCCGCAATCTGGACTTGGAGCGCACCACCGTGATTTCGCCGGACGTGGGCGCGGTGCGCCGTGCCCGGGATTTGGCGGAAAAACTGCATGTGCCGCTGGCCGTAATCGAAAAGCGGCGCCGGCGGGACGGTCCCCACATATTGTCCGTCATCGGCGACGTGCAGGATCGGGACGTGATCGTGATCGACGACGAGATCGACACCGGCGGCACCATCACCGAGGTGGCGCATTTCCTGAAGGACCGCGGCGGGGTCGGCGCCATGTATGCGGCGGCGGCCCACGGAGTCTTTTCCCATCCCGCCCGCGACCGGTTGATGGCCAGTCCTTACCGCGAAGTGGTCGTCACGGACACTTTGGCCATTCCGCCCGAACGCCTGTGTTCCAAGGTGACGATTTTGAATTTGGGCGGCACCATCGCCGGGGTCATTTCGCGTATCCACCAGGGCCGCAGCGTCGGAGAATTCCTGAATTACTAGACCGCGGCCGACCCCGTCGGCGCTGCTCCCCGCACTCCCACCCCCGCCATGATCCGCAAACTGTATCACCGTCTGTTCGGTACCGCCGACGAGCGCGTGCTGAAGGGTTTTTCGAGTCGGGTAGACCAGATCAACGCGTGCGAGAAGCGCCTCGAAGGTCTCAGCGTCGAAGCGCTGCGCCAGCAGACGCGGGACTTCCAAGCCCGCGTCCGGACGGAAACCGCACCGCAGCGCCAGGCTCTGGCGGCGGCCGAACAAGCCATGACTACGGCCGGAGCGGAGACCTTCGCGCCTCTGCAGCACACTTGGAAACAGGAACAGTCCCGTCTACGGGCGGCCGAGCAACAGGTGCTGGACGCGCTGCTGGTGGAGGCCTTCGCCGCGGTGCGGGAAGCCTGCAAACGCACCTTGGGCAAGCGGCTGTACGACGTGCAGCTGTTGGGCGGCATGGTGCTGCACCAAGGCAGCATCGCCGAGATGCGCACCGGCGAAGGCAAGACTTTTGTCGCCGCCCTTCCGCTCTTTCTCAACGCCCTGACGGGGCGCGGCGCCCATCTGGTCACGCCCAACGACTATCTGTCGAAGGTCGGGGTCCAGTGGATGGGCCCCATCTACGACCTGCTGGGGATTTCCGTGTCCGTGATCCAGAATCAGGGCGGACCGAACGACGCCGGCAGTTTCCTCTTCGACCCGGAGTATCTGACGGCGGACGACCGCTTCCAGTCCCTGCGCCCCATCGAACGCAAAGCGGCCTATGCCGCCGAGATCACCTACGGTACGAACAACGAGTTCGGCTTCGACTTTCTGCGGGACAACATGGTCCGTCGCCTGGACGACAAAGTGCAGCGGGCTCTGCATTTCGCCATCGTGGACGAGGCCGACAATATTCTCATCGATGAAGCCCGGACGCCGCTCATCATCTCCGGCGTGGCCCGGGAGAGCTCCAATTTCTATCAGAAGTTCGCCGCGGTGGTGCGCAAGCTCGAGGCCCGCCGAGACTTCGCCGTGCAGGAAAAGGAGCGGACGGTCAACCTCACGGAAGAGGGTCTGGAAAAGGTGGAGCAAATTCTGGCCGTAGACAATCTGTACGGGGCCGAAAACGCCGAAATGTTGCCCTATCTGGACAACGCCCTGCGCGCGCAGGTGCTCTACAAACGGGATGTGGATTACCTGATCCGACAGAAAGAAGTGGTCATCGTAGACGAGTTCACAGGCCGCATGATGGAGGGGCGCCGCTTCTCCGAAGGCTTGCACCAAGCCATAGAAGCCAAGGAAGGGGTGACCGTGCAGCGGGAATCCATGACCTTGGCCAGCATCACCTTCCAGAACTTCTTCCGGATGTATCACAAGCTGTCCGGCATGACCGGGACCGCCAAAACGGAAGAGGAAGAACTCGGCGCCATCTACGACCTGGATGTGGTCACCGTACCTACGCACAAGCCGGTAATCCGGGAAGACTACACGGACGTGGTCTTTCGACAGCGCAGCAGCAAGTACGAACACGTCGTCCAGGAAATCCAAGCCATGCACCGGAAGGGCCGGCCCGTATTGGTGGGTACGGTCTCGATCGAATCCTCCGAGTTGCTCCACAAGCTGCTGCGCCGCGCGCGCATCCCCCACGAGGTGTTGAACGCCAAAAACCACGAACGGGAAGCCGTCATCATCGCCCAGGCCGGCCGCCGGGGGGCGGTCACCATCGCGACCAACATGGCGGGCCGCGGCGTAGACATTCTGCTGGGCGGCAATCCGGAGGGTCTGGCCCGCGAGAAATTGCGCAAGCAGAAAGTAGACCTGACGACCATCCGCCAACAAGACTGGAATCATCTCTTGGACCGGCTGGGGCGCGGGGAGGACCCTCCGGCCACACCAGACGAACCCTGGGTGCGGACCCTGACCGAAACCTACCGCGAGGTGGAAGCGGAACAGGCCGCAGTCCTAGAGCTGGGGGGATTGCACGTAGTGGGCACGGAACGCCACGAGTCCCGCCGCATCGACAATCAGCTGCGCGGCCGCGCCGGCCGGCTCGGGGATCCGGGCAGCAGCCGGTTCTTTCTGAGTTTGGAAGACGACTTGCTGCTGCGCTTCGGCGGGGAACGGGTAGGCAATCTGATGACCCGCTTCAACCTGGAAGAAGCGCCCATCGAGAACTCCATGATCGACCGCGTGATCGAAAACGCTCAGGTCAAGGTGGAAGGCTTCTATTTCGACAGCCGCAAGAACGTCTTGCAGTTCGACGAGGTCAACAACGAACAGCGTACGGCCATTTACCAGCAGCGCCACCGTTTCCTGAGCGCGGACAGCGTACATCCCATCGTGCAGAACTTCATTCACGACTCCCTCACGGCATTCGTCGAGCATCAATTCGTTGCCGACGAAGAGGAAGAAGAAACCAAAAACATAAAAGACTTTTTCCCTCCCGTATCCGCGGCGCTCCCGCCCCAACTGCTGGAAGCGATGGACCTGCCCGAGGATTGCCGCTTCGACAAGGCCGAGACCCACCGCCGGTTGCGGGAGGCGGCCGACCAAGTCATGCAGGCCAAGTGGCAACAGCATGAAGACCCCCAGCTGATCGAACGGATCCTGCGGGAGAATTTGATGCTGAACATACTGGACAACCTGTGGATGCGGCATCTGACGGACCTGGACCGTCTCCGGGAGGGCATCGGCCTGCGGGCTCTCGCCCAGATCAAGCCGCTCGTGGCCTATCAGCAAGAGGCCTATCACATGTACCGGGAACTGCAACATGAAGTGCGGGATCAAATCGCCCGCACCGCCTTGGCGGTGCAATTCCAGGTCGTGCAGCCGCCGCGGCGCGTGTACGACAATTTGCAGATGAATCGGCAGTCCGCGGCGGCGCCGGCCGTGACCGTCACCCGCCCGAAGGTGCCGGGCCGTAACGATCTCTGTCCTTGCGGCAGCGGCAAGAAGTTCAAGCATTGCCATCTGCGCCAACGGGCAGAACCGGTGATATCTCGCTGAAAACAGGGGATATCTCGACGAAAACAGGGGATAAGTCGGGAGTTTTCTGGGGATAACGCAGGGGATAACTGAAAGTCCAGGAGGGGATAAACGCAAGTTATCCCGACTTATCCCCTGTTTTGGGGGACTTATCCCCTGTTTTGGGCAGACTTATCCCTAGCCTCGTACAGGCTGGATTACGACTGAAATCCCCTGTTTTGCGGGTAATCGGAGCCACTTATCCCCTGAAGTTATGCCCCCTACTACTACGACTATCAGCTAGATATAGATTTATTCTTGTATATTTCTCTGAAAGTAGTAGCTGAGACTGGGGAAACAGGGGAAAACTCGTGCTCGAGGCCTGCAGTCTCATGGGAACCGATCTGGCGTCACCACCGAAATTTCCTTGCCTATGCCCATCTATGAATTCATCTGTACGGATTGTCACGACAGCTTCGAACAGCTCTTGGCCTATTCGGCTACCCGGGAACCGGCTTGTCCCTTTTGCGGTTCGGAGCGGGCGCGTCGGAAGTTGAGCGCCCCCGCCATTCACTTCAAAGGAAGCGACTTCTATCTGACCGAAAGTCGCAAGGCAGCAGAGTCCCGGAACGCCAAGGAGATGCCGGACAAAGGCGAATCCAAATCCCGGGACGACGCCGACGCGGGCGGCCCGAGCGAAGGCGGCAGCAGCGACGGTAACGGAGCGACCCAGTCCGACAGCTCCCGACGTGACGCCCGCAAGGCGGCACAGTCCGATTCCGACAAGATCCGGGCGACAGCCGGCGATACGTAAAATATTTCCGAAGGATCGTCCCCCCTGACGGTGCAGCGGCCGGCCGGGCCCTCCCGCCCCCTGGCAGAGCCGGGGACCTGAGCCTATGCCGAGTCCTTTCGGACCAGTGGGCCGCTCCTCTTCGTCCCGATTGGGTTTGACTGCGTCCGCCTTGCTGGGGGCGGCCACGCAGGTGATGCTGTTCTTTGTGCTGAGTCGCGTGACCGGCGTCGTACGCGATGTAGTCATTCTGGCCGAATTCGATCTGTCTGCCCAGCTCGACGCCTATCAGGCCGCCTTTCGCCTCCCCGACATGATTTTCGAGGTGGTGGCAGGCGGCGCTTTGGGCAGCGCCTTCCTGCCGACTTTTACGCGGCTGTTGCAGCGGCAGGGCGAAGTCCAAGCCTGGCGGCTCTTCAGCCAGTCCATCAATGCCGTGACGTTGCTCCTGATGATTCTGGCTACGATTTGTATCGTGGTGGCCCCTTGGCTGGTACGGACCGTGATGGTCCCGGGCTTCACGCCGGATCAGCAGCAGCTGACGGTCCATCTGATGCGCTGGCTGTTGCTGGGTACCGTGGTATACGGTACGAGCGGACTATGTATGGCGGCGCTCAATACCCAACAGCACTTCGCGCTGCCGGCATTGGTTCCTTCTCTACGCAACTTGGCCATTATTGGGGGCTCTCTCTTCCTGACCGATTTCTGGGGCGTATACGGCTTGGTCGCCGGAGCCGTAGCCGGTTCCTTCCTGCACTTGCTGGTGCAACTGCCTGCGGTGGTACGTCGCGGGATGCGCTACGAGTTCGTGCTCTCGTGGCGGGATGCGGATCTACGGCATGTAGCGACGCTGATGCTGCCGCGCATGGTAGGACTGGCGTTTTTGCATCTGAACTTCATTGTGAATACCCATTTGGTCAGCCAGTTGAGCGCGGGCAGCGTCAGCGCCATGGAATACGGCTTTCGGCTCATGCTGTTGCCCTTCGGCCTCGTGGGCCAAGCGCTGGCGATAGCCGCTTTCCCGACCTTTGCGGCGCAGGTGGAGGGCAGAAATTGGGAGGCCCTGCAGGACGCTTTGGGGCGATCCATTCGCATAGTCGTGTTTCTGGCGTTGCCGGCGACCGCCGGCATGTACCTGCTGCGCATACCCTTGATCGAAGTGTTGTATGAACGAGGTTCCTTCACGGCGGAGAGCACAGCGCAGGTGGCCTACGCCCTGCAGTTCTTCCTGACGGGGCTGTTGGCCTATGCGGTAGTGGAAGTCACGGTCCGGGTTTTCTACGCCTTCCACGATACGCGTACTCCCGTCGCCGCGGGAGTGCTGATCGCCTTGCTGAACATGGGCCTCAGCATCTGGTGGGTCCGCCCTCTGGGCTTCGGCGGCCCTGCTCTGGCCAATGGCGTGGCCACCACCCTCGAGATGGTGCTGCTGCTGTTCTGGCTGCGCCGCAAGTTGCCGCACCTCCGATATCGGCCTCTCGTGACGGGCTTGGGCCAAGCGGGGCTGGCCACCGCCGGCATGGCGGCTCTGCTGTGGTACACGCAGAATTGGTTGGCTGCCGCGGGCTGGGTGCAGGACTTCGCTTTCCGCCCCTTCCTCCTGCTGGGCGCCGGTATCGGCTTGGCGATACCGGTCTACTTCGGTCTGACCTGGGCAGTGGGGTTCCGAGACTGGTGGGGGTTGCGCCGCGGCGCAGGGAGGCAGCCGACCCCCGGTCTGATCTGAAGCGTTGCCTCGGTTGCAACTGCTTGATTGGGCGCCGTCTTGGTTGTCCGCTTGCTTCCTTGCCCCTCCTCCGCGGCGTATGTAGAGGGATATTCTGTAGAATTCCGGTTCATGGCTTGCTCCCCCGACTTGGCCTCTGGCTTGGGCTTCCGAGCATCCCGGGGAGCCGGAATGGTGCAGATGCATCGCAGCTATGGCTTCCCGTCACTGCGCCGCTACTCGGAATGATGAGCAGAGGAGCATATGACTACGCAGATTGACCCGGAGCATGAAGAAGAAATTGAAGGCGTGGAAGACAACGCGTCTGCATCTTGGGGCGACTACCCTATAGACAACCTGCTGATCCGGTATGAACAGCGCACCATATATGACGTGCTCCGCCGAATAGGTCAGGGAGGGTATGTCATGAATCCTGATTTCCAGCGCGATTTCCTCTGGGACAAGTGTAAGCAGAGCAAGCTGATTGAGTCCGTGACGATGCGCATTCCCCTTCCCGTTTTTTATCTCGCGGAAGATGACCAGGGAAGGATGGTAGTCGTGGACGGATTACAACGACTATCCACCTTCCAGCGCTTTGTGGACGATAAGCTCCAGCTTCAACTTCCAGATCGGCCCGCGCTGCATGGGAAGAAATTCAACGATCTGCCTCCCAAACTCCGGAACCGCGTCGAGGATTGCCATCTCATTATTTACGTCATCGACGCGAAAGCGCCTGAGAAGGCCCGGCTAGATATTTTTGAACGCGTAAACGGCGGTGTACCTTTGTCCCGACAACAGATGCGTAACTGCCTGTACATGGGAGCGGCTACCCGCTTCCTGAAGGAGGAAGCCCGGACCGATCTCTTCTTGCAGGCTACCGGCCGCAGTTTGCAAACTGCGACGATGCGGGATCGCGAATTCGTCAACCGATTCTGTGCCTTCCAGCTACTCGACCTCGACGTATACCGAGACATGGACGGGTTCCTCGCGCAGGGCCTGCAGAAGATGAATGCCGAAGCGGAGTTGCTGCCGACGTTGTCCACTCAGTTCAGGACCACTCTGGACAACAACTTCTATCTATTCCGGCAACACGCCTTCCGAAAACATGAAAAGGCACAAGAATCCCGCAATGTGCTCAATGCCTCACTTTGGGATGTCATGTCCACAGGATTGTCGCGCTACCCACGGGCGATGATCCAAGAACATTCGACTGCACTGAGAACGAGTTTTTATCACCTGATGCAAGACGATGAGTTCTTGGATTCGATTACCCGGGGACCTAACAGCGTGAATCAGGTGAAATGCCGTTTCGGCAAGGCCAATGCGATGCTGAAGGAAGTTCTTGATGTTTACGCGGATTGATCTGCAATTTTTCAAGCGCTTCAAGCTGCTGCGGCTGCCGCTGGCTCCGCTCACGCTTCCGACCGGTCTCAATGCCTCAGGAAAGTCGTCGGTGCTACAGGCACTTGCGTTCCTGCACCAGATCATTCTCGTGGCCGATACGAGCAGACGAACCGCTATACACCGTATATATCGGTGCGAAAATCACCCAGCGATAGCCAGAGGATCGGGGATCTGAAAATGCGGTATAAAAATGTGAAAGCAGATGTATGTGTTCATCCCCTCTCCCCCTTTCCTGCGGCAGGGGATAGGGGATAGCATGAAGTAACTTAGGGAATTGCATTGCTATCAACCACTTTACGGGATGGCCGCAAGGAGAAGCGGGTATTGCATCGATTGCCTTTGAACATTGATGCCCCAAAACCCGGTGCAAGAGATATTTGAGCGTACGGTGGGTCAATTTGGCAATGACATGCATGGTCAACTTCGAGGGCCTTTTTGTGCAACAGGTACTCTAGGGGATGTCCCGTATTCCGGACTGCGTTGAAGGGGCCTGCGATGTGCTCGCAGGCTGTGGAGTCCGCGGTTCATGGCCTGGGAGCGGGGGTGGCGTTGCTCGGCTCGGGTGAAGGTCTCGTCCCTCAGCCCGCACTCCGAGGGTTTCGTACCTGGAACTCCAATCTATCCTTAACATTGGATGCCGTAATTCTGCTATAAGCTATTGAACGATGTCGGCCGATGAATTGATCCCTCGGCCTTTGGCTAGGAACAGAAAAAATACAGCATGTTCTTCTTCGATCCTCTCTATTTCGTTTTCGCTCTGCCGGCCTTGCTCTTGGGCCTCTGGGCTCAGAGCAGGGTCAAGTCGAACTTTCGGAAGTATTCCCAGGTAGGCAATCTGGGACGACTGACCGGAGGGGAAGCAGCCCGTCGCATTCTGGATTCGCAAGGCCTCTATGCGGTACAGGTGCAGGAGGCGCAAGGCTTTCTTTCGGACCACTACGACCCTAGAGCCAAGGTGCTGCGCCTGAGTCGAGACGTGTATCACAGCCAGAGCATCGCGGCCGTGGGCATCGCCGCCCACGAAGCGGGCCATGCCGTACAGGACCAGACCCAATACGCTCCCTTGGGCGTCCGCACGGCGATTGTGCCGACCGTGCAGATAGGCAGCTGGCTGGGTCCCATCATGTTCTTCGTCGGGATCTTCGTGCTGCCCACGTTGGCCTGGATAGGCTTGGCCCTTTTTGCCCTGACTTCTGTTTTTACTTTGGTGACGCTGCCGGTGGAATTCAATGCCAGCCGGCGGGCCAAACTGCTGCTGGTGAATCAGAACATTTTGATGCCGCAGGAACTGGAAGGAGTGAACAAGGTGCTGGACGCGGCAGCGCTGACCTATGTCGCCGCCACGCTGCAGTCCCTGTCCACTCTGGCCTATTACGCCTTCCTGCTGACAGGGTTCAACCGCGACTGACGCTAGATTGTCTATTCGGTATCATTCAGCCCAAGCCTTCGTATGTATACGCAAACTCCTCCCGATCCACCGCGTAGTCGGTTTCCCCTGTGGGCCTTCGCGGGCCTCATAATCGTCATTCTGGGCGCTACGGTCGGGGCCGATACCCTCAACAACCTGCGGCTGCGCTTTCTGCCCGCTTCGGAACCTGTCCAACCCGAACTGCAGGCCAGTCGCACGATCATCACCGTGGATCCCGCCTCCATAGAGAATCGAGAAGTGGACTTCGAGACGGCGGCTCTCGCACACGTCTTCACGCAGGGCAATCCGTCGGTGGTCAATATTCAGATCATGAATGCCGGCAACCGCTTCAATCCCGGGATCTTCGGGGAAGGATCCGGTTTCGTATGGGACACCGAAGGCCATATCGTGACCAATGCGCACGTGGTCAACAACGCGAGCGACATTCTGGTGACGTTCGCGGACGAAACCACGGCGCTGGCGGAAGTCGAAGCCACGGACTTGGACAGCGATCTGGCCGTGATCAAGATCGATCCGGAAGGATACGACCTGCGGCCGGTCGTCATGGGCGACGTGGACGAGTTGCATGTAGGCATGCGCGTCGCGGCCATCGGTTCTCCTTTCTCTCAGATCCAGACCATGACCAGCGGCATCGTCAGCGCCTTGGGCCGCAATATCACCGGTCTGAATCAAGGCTTCCAAATTCCGGACAGCATTCAGTTTGATGCCGCCATCAATCCCGGCAATTCCGGCGGCCCGCTTTTCAACGACCAAGGAGAAGTAGTAGGGGTAGTCACCCAAATCGTCTCTCCGGAACGCGTGTCCAGCGGCATCGGCCTGGCTGTATCCGGCTCCATCGTCAAGCGCGTCGTACCGGCGCTGATTGCCGACGGATACTACCGGCATAGTTATCTGGGCATCCAGGGAACAACCTTCAGCCCCATCTGTGCAGAGCAGTTGTCCCTGCCCAAAGACGCCCGCGGCGTGTATGTCACGGCTACCACCAACAATTCCCCCGCGGAGCGAAGCCGCTTGCGGGGCGGCAACGCGCGCGTCCAGAATCCGCAGTTCGAACAGATCTGTCCCAATGTGATGGGGGGCGATCTGATCGTCGGCGTGGAGGGCCAAGAAATCCGCTCCTTTGGCGAACTGATGGTGTATCTCGAACGATACACTTCGCCCGGCGACGAGATCACGCTGACGGTCCGGCGCGAGGACGACTACCTGGAACTGGATATAGTGTTGGGGACGCGCCCTTCAGGATCCGCATAGGCCTGGGTCCCGCCCCTGCTGGCCGGGGACCAGGTCGGAACCTATGCAACCGGGGAAGGAAAGCCGCCTCAGCGGGTCTCGACTATGCTTTCCTTCCGACCCCGTTCCCACCGGCCGGCCGGTCCCTGTACGTACCATCGGGTGCGGCTGTGAATGCGGAGGATGGGACGTCCGGGCTGCTGTGCTACGCGGTCCAGGTTCGGCTTCCGGCGGTTGCGGGTAACCAGCTGCCACATTGCCTGTACCCCAGGACGGCGGGCCAGAGCCAGACCAACTTGCAAAGTCACCACGCCCACGGCCAACACGGCCGGCAGAGCCGTCTTCAATTTCTGCAACGCCGAAGTAGTCGGAGCCGGCCAATAGTCGACCTGGACATCGCAGTCGCAATGGGGACAGCGCGGCGCATCGAGCTCCACTTCCCGAGTACAAGCCGGGCAGATCCGATAAATGCGGGTCATGGCCTACGGTGGAATGCGACGGACAAACGACATGCCATGCTAGCACACTCGCAAGTCGCCCGGGCGGCCTCTACCCCGCTGCCGTCGGGGTGAAACGGCTGCCCGGCATCGTACGGCCCGCGCCGCGTAGAACGTCGGCGGTATCCAGCGGCTGACGGCCAGCCAATTGCATACGCCGGATCAACAGACACCCGCGACCCGTCTGTACGGCCAGCCCGGCCGGAGTCGTGACGACAGACCCGGGCGGCAAGCCCAGGTTCAAATTCAAATCGCAGGCGGCGTCCAGGATCTTGAGGGTCTGGCCGTGCCAATAGGTGTAGGCGCCGGGCCAACCGGCGCTGGCCCGCAGCAGCCGCTCCAGGTAATCGGCCGGTTTGCGCCAGTCCAGTCGTCCGTTTTCCTTGCGCCAAATCCGGCAGGTAGACACGGTACCCGGCAGCTCGTTTTGGGGAGTGGCCTGGATCTCGCCCGCCATCCACCGGGGCAGAGTGTCCAAGAGCAACGTTGCGCCTTGCTGCGCCATTTTCTTGCTCAACGAAAGGTTGGTGTCGGTAGGCGAGATTGGCATAGGGGCCTGCGCCAGCACCGGACCGGTGTCCAGCCCTTCGTCCATCAGCATGATGCTGGTGCCTGTAGTTTTGTCGCCGTGCAGAATGGCGGTGGCTATGGGGGAGGCCCCGCGGTGGGCCGGCAGCAGACTGCAATGAATGTTGAGACAGCCCAAGGGGGGCAATTCCAACACCGACGGGGGCAGGATCTGGCCGAACGCCATGACCACGACCACGTCGGGGGCCCAACCGGCCAGGCCCGCCACGGCATCCGGCGCAGCCCGGAAGCGTGCCGGCTGCAGCAGCGGCAGAGACAAAGGCCGAGCCGCGGTTTTGACCGCACTGGCCGTCAGGCTCCGGCGGCGTCCCCGGGGACGATCCGGCTGTGTCACCACCCCCACCAGATTCCAGCGGCCCGATTGTGCTGCAGCCAGGGCCTGCAGCGTGGGCACGGCGATGTCGGGGGTGCCCATAAAGGCTACGCGGGGCAGAGATTTCATGTTGTGCGTGTAACCGCGGACTGGGATATTACGTAAATTGAAACAGGGCCATGTTGCGATGGGTAAAGTTAGGTCTACCGCGGTACAGCTGCCGCAAAACGCCACTCCTCGCCTCCGTCAGCACGTAGACAGAAGTCGCCGGGCATGAACATGAACCAGAATCCGTCCCCGTCAGTGACCGACAACGAACGCCTGATCGCGTTGCTGTGCTACGTGTCCATGGTGTTCATCCCCTTCGTCTATCCCATCGTGGTGTTGCTGAGCCGGCGGCGCACCCGTTTTCAAACCTATCACGCAGTGCAGAGTCTGGCTTTGGGCGTGGCTTTCGGCGGTTTCTGGATCTGTCTGATCCTGCTGACGATTGGATATTTTATGACTATCTTCTGGTTTGGGGTCCTGTTGACCTTGGCTCTGGCCTGTCTGGGACCTCTTTGTTGGGCCGCTACCGTCTTCTCTCTCGTCTACTTCGGCTACAAGGCGTATCAGGGCGAGTATGTACGAGTGCCCGCACTCCATCCCTTGCTGGAATCCCTGGGGCTACTGCCTTAGCCCGCGTCTTACGGGGTGGCGACGGGGGCCGCCGCTGGTGTTGTGGCTCCGTTCCTGGAGTGTATCCAGGACTGAATCCAACCGCCCATCGCCAGTACGTAGCTGACGGTCACGACCAGGCCGCCCAGCAGGGACAGGAGAGTATCCAGGACGGCAGGACCTGTTTGCGGCATCACGCCCAAGCGTCCTATCAACGCGATCAGCAATACGCCCAGCAGTTCGCCCGTATAAGTGGGGGGTTCGCCCGGCATGTTGGGCTGCAGGTAGGAGGCCAAGTTGCGGCCGCTGACGATGGGACTGAGAAACCAACAGAGGAACC
The DNA here is from genome assembly GCA_034421855.1 of Anaerolineales bacterium. Lineage (GTDB taxonomy): Bacteria > Chloroflexota > Anaerolineae > Caldilineales > Caldilineaceae > Bin34. Next base: position 9,337 of record DAOUKB010000091.1, on the reverse strand, counting down.
AGCCCACGGACAGGAAAACAAAGAGCGCTATGGCCCAAGGCGTGCCGAACAGAGCCCATGTAATGCCCGGCAGCAGCAGCAGCAGGACCGGTACCGCCAGCAAAGAGACGATGCCCCACAAAACAGCGCCGCCCAGCTGCGTACGAGCCGTCAGGGCGATTCGTTCCCAACGGGTTCGTCCCAGCTTGCGGCTCAAGGCCAGAATCAGCGCAAAACCGCCCAAGGTGAGCAAGGTACGCCAAGCCCAGCGGCCCAATCCTGCGCCCGACTCGGTAGGTTCCGACTCCGGGGGGACTCGGTACCGGGCGGTGGCGGGCGCATTCGCCGCGGGCTCCGGGGCCGTATACCGCAATTCTCCTCCCACTTGCAGCGCGGGATCCAAGATCACTTCGCCTCCGGATACGAGATCCACATCCTGAGCGGCAGAGCCTGAAAAAGTCACCGTGTCTCCCCCGAACAGACCGATGTCCCCGCCTACGCTGCCGGCGATGAGGGTAGCTCCCCCGACGCCGGCATGTACGTCGCCCTCTACCCGGGCGTCCGCCTCGATCCGCAGACCCTCGTTGAAGTCGAAGGGCACATTGTCGAAGGTTTCGGCAAATCGGGTCATGGCGGCTATCCGCTCGGCGGTAAAGTTCGGACCGCCGGCCCCGATGCGCATATCCTGTCCTATGACGCCGTCTACCCGGACTTGATTCGCCAAACCCATGAGATCGCCTCCCACCTCGCCGTGCACGGCCACGTAGTTGCCCATCAAGTAGGCGGTACCGGTTACGGTGCCTTGGACTTCGATGATGTTGCCCGCGACAAACAGGTCCCCGTCCACGTCTCCCTGAATCTCCACGTGGTTGCCCGCGACAAAGAGATCCTCGAGTACGGTCGTGCCGGCGGGCAGTACGTAGTGATCCCCTTCCTGAAATTCCGCCGCCCTGACGAAGGGCGGAGCGATCAAGACCAGCAGCAGGAGCGCGGCCACAGCCGAGCCCAGAGCGTATTTGGTGATTTGCATGAAAAATATTCCTCCTGCTGGCGACGTATCTAGCTTGTCTATGTACGGAAAAACGCCGGGTCAAGTTTCGCTGTCCCGGCGTAATTGCAAATGAATCTCTAACGTAAAGCCAAAAAAGCCCCCACACTTCTTGGCTATACTAATGCCAGTTGACAGAAGACGTGCCCCTTTACGGCATGTGGCAGACGTAGGCAAGCAAGCGAGAGAAAGCAAACTATGGCCAAAGTAATCGGAATCGACTTGGGTACCACCAACAGCGTAGTCTCCGTCATCGAAGGCGGCGAGCCCAAGGTCATCACCAATGCCGAGGGCAACTACACCACCCCGTCCGTCGTGGCGTTCACCTCGAAGGGAGAACGCTTGGTCGGGATCACGGCCAAGCGGCAGGCTGTCGTCAACCCGACCAGCACCGTCTACTCCGTCAAGCGGCTGATGGGCCGCCGGTACGAGGATCCGGAAACTACCCGCATCAACGAAATCGTGCCCTACACCATCGTGACGGGACCCAATCAAGACGCCCGCGTCCACATTCCGGCGAACGACAAGCAGTATTCGCCGCAGGAAATCAGCGCCATGATCCTGGCCAAACTCAAACGGGATGCCGAAGCCTACTTGAGCGACGACGTGACCCAGGCCGTGATCACGGTGCCGGCTTATTTCAACGACAGTCAGCGACAGGCTACCAAGGACGCCGGCCAGATTGCCGGCCTGGAAGTGCTGCGCATCATCAACGAACCCACCGCGGCGGCCGTCGCGTACGGCCTGGACAAGAAATCCGACGAAACCATCCTGGTCTTCGACCTGGGCGGCGGCACCTTCGACGTTTCCGTGCTGGAAGTAGGTGACGGCGTGATCGAGGTCAAGTCCACCAACGGCGACACCAATTTGGGCGGCGACGACTGGGACGAAGTCATCGTGGACTGGTTGATCGACGAGTTCATCAAGGATGCCGGCATTGATCTGCGCAAGGACAGGCAGGCTTTGCAGCGGCTGCGCGAAGCCGCGGAGAAAGCCAAGATCGAACTTTCCACCACCCCGCAGACCGAGATCAATCTGCCTTTCATCACGGCCGACAGCGAAGGCCCGCGGCATCTGCAGTTCGCCCTGACCCGCAGCGTCTTCGAACGGCTGACCGCCGACTTGGTGGAACGCTGCAAGGTGCCTTTCTCCCATGCCCTCAAGGACGCCGGTCTCACGGCCCGAGATCTGGACGAAGTCGTGCTGGTGGGGGGTTCCACCCGGATGCCCATGATTCAGGAGCTGGTGACGCGCATCACCCATACGGAACCGCATCGCGGGGTCAATCCGGACGAGGTGGTAGCGGTCGGCGCCGCGCTGCAGGCCGGGATCATGGCCGGCGAGGTTTCCGATCTGCTGCTGCTGGATGTGACGCCGCTGAGCTTGGGCATCGAAACCATGGGCGCGGTGAACACCGTCCAGATCCCGCGCAACACCACCATCCCGACCAGCAAGACGGAGATTTTCACCACGGCGGCGGACGGGCAGACCATGGTGGACGTGAACATATTGCAAGGCGAGCGCCCGATGGCCAATCAGAACAAGTCGCTGGGCAACTTCCGCTTGGAAGGTATTCCTACGGCGCCGCGGGGCACGCCGCAGATCGAGGTGTCCTTCGACATCAACGCCGACGGTATCCTGAGCGTCTCGGCCCAGGACAAGGCCACCGGCAACAAGCAGAGCATCACCATTTCGGCTTCCACCAATCTCTCGGACACCGAAGTGGAACGACTGATCAAAGAAGCCCGCGAGAACGAGGCGGCGGATCAGAAGCTGCGGGACCTGGTGGAATTGCGCAACAACGCCGATTCCCTGATCTACAGTACCGAGAAAGCGCTGTCGGAAATGGGCGACAATGTGCCGGCGGAGGACAAGCAGCGTATCGAAAACACGATCTCCGAGCTGCGCACGGCGCAACAAGGCGACGACGGAGCCCAAATCAAGGCGTTGACGGAGCAGCTGCAACAGGCTTCGCAAGCTCTGGCGCAGCAAGTGCAGGCGCAGCAGGCAGCGCAGGGCGCCGCCGCGGCCGGTAGTCCCAACGGCGCCACGGGCGACAGCGACGACGAGGAAATCATCGAAGGCGAATATTCGGAAGAAAAAGGAAGCTAGCCCTCTGCATCAAGGCCGCTGCGCATGAAGTACCGGGATTACTATGAAACCCTAGGCGTGTCTCGAAATGCCGACGAGAAGGAGATCAAGCGCGCTTTTCGGCGGCTGGCGCGTGAGTACCACCCGGACACCAACAAGGGCGATCCCCAAGCGGAGGAGCGCTTCAAGGCCGTGAACGAGGCGCACGCCGTACTCTCGGACAAAGCGAAGCGGCAGAAGTACGACCGATTCGGCAAAGATTGGGAACGGTTCGAGCGGTCCGGCGGCAACCCCCAAGACTTCAACTGGAGCCAATGGGGAGCCGGCGGAGCCCGCGGCGGGCCCCAGCGCATGTCCCAGGAAGAATTCGCCCGGATGACCGGCGGACAGGGCGGATTCGGCTTCTCCACCTTCTTTGACCAGCTCTTCGGAGCCGGAGTGCCCGGAGGCGGCTTCGCCACGGCGGACGCCGGACCGCGCCCGCAACCCCGCCGCGAGGTGGTGGCGGAAATCACCTTGGAGGAAGCCTTTCACGGGACCATCCGCACCATCGACGCCTCGGACAGGCGCCGCATCCAAGCGGAGATCCCGCCCGGCGTCAAGACCGGTTCCCGCATTCGCTTGCGCGGCTCGGCGGAACCGGCCGGCGGGGATATCTACCTCAAGATCGAGATCGCTTCCCATCCCCACTTTACGGTCAAGGGCCTCGACCTGCAGGTCAAAGTGGAAGTGGATTTGTACACCGCGGTCTTGGGCGGCGAAGTATCCGTACCCACGATGAACGGCACGGTGAAACTCAAGATTCCGGCAGGGACCCAACCCGGCGCCCGGATGGCCCTCTCCGGCAAAGGGATGCCGGACGTCAAGCAGTCCGACTCCCGAGGCAAACTGGTGGTGACGGTGGACGTCGCTCTGCCCCGCAACCTCTCGGCCCGGGACCAGAAACTCTTCAAACAGTTGCGAGACAACGCAGCGTAGCCTGCAGCCACTCCGGGTCCGGGGCGCCTCGGGCCCGCAACGATATTTGGCGGCGCTCCGATGCCGCAGCCGTCGAAGCCAGCCGTACTTCCAGCCGATTCGGCGGCAACAGGGGCGCAATGCGCTCCGCCCATTCCACGATCAGGAGGTCGTCCGCCGCCTGCAGCCAGTCCAGCAAACCCAGGTGGACGGCTTGGCTGCAGGCTTGCGCCGCGGGCAGCCGATAACAATCCAGATGCCGCAGGAGACCTCCGTCCGGAGTCGGGTATTCGCTGACCAGCACGAAGGTGGGACTGGTCACCCGGGCGGTGATGCCCAGGCCGCGGGCAATGCCCTGGGCGAGAGTGGTCTTGCCGGCCCCCAGGCCGCCCTGCAGAGCCAGCACGTCGCCCGCCCGCAAGCACGTGCCCAACCGCTGTCCCCAGGCCTGCGTGTGGGTGGGGCCGGAACTGATCCATTCCATCATGCCGGATCCGCCTGCGGTGCGGTTTCCTCCTGATCCACCAGCCGGCGGACTTCCTCCAGAAAACGATCCTGCAGCGTCAGGGTGCGCGAACGGGTCGGGGCGTCCAGCGCGATTTCCAGCGCCGGATGCACGGCGCTGGGCTGCAGTTGGACCCATTCGTCGGGACCCGTACAGATTTTCAGACCTTCCAGCGTGTTCATCCGTTCCGCCTGGTAGCGCTCGTTGAACTGGTTCATCACGCGGCCGCGCTGCGTCCAGGGCGCCGGCGCCAGGACCCGGCGGTGGTTGATGGCCGGCAGGCCGGCCATGATGTGACTGATCGGCTCGCGCCGGACGGCCAGATATTCCAACAGCTTGACCGAAGCCATCATGGGATCGGGGGCCGGATGGAAGAAAGGGAAAATGAAGTGGCCACGGCCGTTCAGGGCTACCAGTACGTGCCCGGAAGCCGCGGCCGTCATCAGGTTGTGCATATCGCTTTTGCAGGGCACCACTTCCGCCTCGTAGGCACGGGCAATGGCCGTGTACGGGGCAGGCATGTTGTCCGGATAGACCACCCGACTGCGCGGATGGTGGAAAAGGGCCAGATCCAGAAACAGCGCGTCGGCCTGGTAGGGAGTCAGCACCAGGCCTTGGTCGTCCACCACCCGTACCAATTCGCCGGTGACGTCCAGCATCACGCCCGCATGCGCGTGTACCGCCTTTACGATGGAAGCCAGTTCGCCCAACCGGCGATGCGTGCGGTCCGGGTCCATTGGGGGGAGGTCTTCCCGGCGCAGACTGTTCAGCGGAATGGCCTCGATCTGCAGGTGTTCCAGGATGGTGGACATCACGGGCGCGGCCATGCCGTTGGAGTAGTCCACGACCAGCTTGAAAGGCACGGTATGCAATTGCTCCGCGAACACCTTGGTCAGGAAATCTGCGACATAGGCTTCCACGCAATTGGGGGCGTCGCGGGTGGTGCCGATATCCTCCATGCCGACCCGCCGCAGATCTTCTTGAAAGAAGAGGGACTGGATACGCTGCTCCATTCTCTTGCCCAAATTGCTGCCGTTGGCTTCCAGGATCTGCACATTCAGGGACTGGGGATGGGGATCGTCGGGATTCACGCGTACATGCAACCCGGCTTGCACGCTGCGGTTGCCCCGTACGAAGTGACGCAGCACCGGCATGGCGACGCTGCCCAGATCCAAGGTGTTGACGCCGGCTCCGGGCAGACCGCTGACGATGGCCCGCTTGATCATGCCCGAAGCCATGTGCGGATCGCTGTTGACCGCCACGTCGGCCGCCTTGGGCAGGCTGGAGCCCAAGGCCACTCCGATCTTGGCCGCGGTTTCGGGAGTCAGATCCAAGTTGGTCTGCCCCGAGATGGTGAAGCCCCGGAAGAGTTCTTGCTGCCCTTGGCGCCCCCATACGATGTTTTCGCGAATGGTGCTGGCACGGGCGATGCGCTTGTACGGCCACAGCTTCACGTGCGGCATGAGAATGGTGCCTTCCTCCAGAATGCAGCCGTCTCCCACCACACAGCCCTCGCTCACATGCGAATGGGCCCGGACGCTGCACTGTCTGCCGATGATGGCTCCCTGCACCCGGCTGCCGGGGCCTAAATAGGAGTTGCGCCAGATGACGCTTTCTTCCACCTGGGCATGACTGTCCACGATGGTGTTGGGGCGAATCACGGCCGGACCGCGAATGACGGCTTGGGCCTGCACCTGCACTTCGGTGCCCAAGAAGAGCGGCCCGGTCAGTTGCGCCGTAGGATGAATGAAGACGTCCCGGCCCACCCAGATCCCCGGGGCGTGCTCCGTCCCCAACGTATCGAAGAGGTCGACGTGGCCGTGCAGGAGATCCCGGGTGGCTTTCATGTAGGCCTCCGTGTTGCCCACGTCGCACCAGTACCCTTCCGTGACGTGTCCGTAAATGGGCCGGTTCTGTTGCAGCAAGGCCGGAAACAGGTCGCTCGAGAAGTCGAATTCCTGGTGGTCCGGAATCAGGTCCAGGACGCTGGGATTGAGGATGTACATGCCGGTGTTGACGCGGTTGGACTGCTGTTCGCTGGGCCGCGGCTTTTCGACGAAGTCGTGGACCCAGTTGTTCCGATCGGTCAACACCACTCCGTATTCGTGGGTCTCGTCCATCGGCTGCAGGGCGATGGTGACATCCGCCCCGGTCGCGATGTGCTTCTCGTACAGGGCCCGGAAGTTCATGTCCGTGAGGGCGTCGCCGGAAACCACCAGAAAGGGATCGTGCCAGCGGCGCGCGACCTGCTTGAGGCTGCCGGCGGTGCCTAGCGGGAACTCTTCGATGTGATATCCGATCTGCAGCTCGGAGATCGGGTGGGTTTGAAAGTAATCCTGGATCAGAGACGCCATGTAGCGCAGCGTCAGTTGCAGCTCGGTCACGCCATATCGGCGCAACTGGCGTACCATGTGCACCAGCACGGGCTGGTTGATCAGCGGCACCATCGGTTTGGCACGTTGCAGAGTCAGGGGCCGGAGACGCGTGCCTTCGCCCCCGGCGACCGCCACCGCTTTCACTTCACGCTCCTGCAGGCTGCCTTTGCGCTGTCGACAGCTCTGCATTGTACCCCGCGCCCGGCGCAGCCCCCCGGCCCGCGGCGACCGCGCGGCACCGTCTTCAGATGGGGGGCCAAGGGAAGTTGCGCCGGCCCGCAGGGGGCCGCGGATAAAGGCCGGTATACAACAGGCGCTGCAACCGATTCCGCAGGCTCTCCCGTTCCGGTTCCGCCAGCAGGCGGTAGAGCCGGCGAGTGGCGGGCTGTTCCGGCGCCGCCAGATGCCGGGCGCAGTACTCCAGATCGGCCAGCAGTTCGGCGGCCACGGCTTCGCGGCTGAATTCCCAGATTACGGTCCGTACCTTGTAGCGGGCATGGAAACAGATGCCGTGGTCGATGGCCCACAGCTTGTGCTCGGAATCCTCCAGACAATGCCCGCTCTTGCGATCCGCGTTGTTGGCGATGTAGTCGAAGAGCGTCAGACGGCGTAGAAAATCGGCATGCCGGGCGCTGTAACGCACATTGAAGTAATGGAGGTTGGGATCGTGCGGGATGAACAGCTGGACACTGCCTATCCCGTATTCGGCCTCCCGCAACACGGTCGGCGGCACCAGGTCCCAACCCAGCAGCTCGCTCAGCAGAAACGCCGCCACTTCCCGTTGACAGAGGGTGCCGGCCGGGAAATCGGCCAGCGGGTTTTCGCCCTCGCGGGGTTTGTAGACGCACCGGACTTCCTGGTCCCCCCGACGCGCCCGCCCCAGGAAACTGTAGTTGGAACTGTAGGGCAGCAGCCCGTCCAAAGAGATCTCGCCGCGCTGTAGGAGATCCAGGCTATGGGGATCAGACACGGCGGCGTCCAGAATAATCGCGGCGGGGGCGCGGGGGCGCTGTCCTAATCCTTAGAGAATGATCGGGCCCGCGTGTCCGTTGGCGCGGGGACACAGATGCCCATCCGGGTCGACGGGTTCGTGGCAGAGCGGACAGATAGGACGACCTGCTTCCACTACTTGCAGCGCCCGATCGCTGAAGACCTGCATCTGCGCTCCCGTAGCCCAGAGCCGGACTACGGGCAGATCGGCGTCGTCTTCGTCGACCGCCACCATGCCTTGCAGAAAAAGGGCAAAGAGTTGCTCGGCTTTCTCGTACCCCAGTCCCATTTGGCGTACGCGGAACAGCGGCTCCGTCGGATATTCGAGGATGACGTCCGGTACGTCGCGGGTATCGATGGGCGGCAGGTCTTCGATATCCGCCAGCAAATTGAGGATGCTGTTGCTCAACAACGCCACCTGCTCCTTTTCCATGAGCAGCGTGATCAGCACCGCATCCTTGCGGGCTTGCAGAAAGAATTCCCGCTGGCCGGGCGGTCCTTCGGTCCCGACGATCAGGGTATCCACGGGTTTCAGGTCGTACAGCAGACGGTCCATGGCAGATTCAGGGGGACTTCGCTTCCGTGCCTATGGATGCTCGGCGTCGGCCTCGGGTTGCGCCTTCGGCTCGGGGAAGGCGAGATCGGGAATCCGACCCGTGTCGTTCATGCCTATCACCATGCAGCCGGCTTCCCGCAGCGCCAAGGTAGAGACGGAGGCGGTGTCGATGCCGATGCGTCCGAACAGATCCAAGGGCATGCCCAGAAAATAGGCCAGAACGGACTTGATGGGATCTGCATGGCAGAAGACCGCCACCCTCTGATCGGGATGCCCGGTGCGGATGTTTTCCACGACGTCCACCAGGCGATTTTGCATGGTGCGCAACGTTTCCCCTTGCGGAAAGCGGAAACGGCTGGGATTGCCTTGCATGCGTTTCCATACGGGGGAAGCTCCCAACTCCCTCAAGACTCCGCCTTGCCACTCGCCGTAATCCACTTCCAACAGACCGGGATCCGTACAGATGGGCAGTTTCTGCGCATCGGCCACGGCTTGGGCGGTTTCCATGCACCGTTCCAGCGGACTGGAATAGATCGCATGCAACTTCACGTCTGCGAGCCGGTACGCCAAGACCGCGGCCTGCTGCCGTCCTTGTTCGTTGAGACGAATGCCGGGAGTCCGCCCTGCCAGCTTGCCTTCGGCCACATACGCGTTCTCGCCATGCCGAACGAGCAGCACGTAGGTCAGCGCCTCAGGCACGAGGCACCGCCGCGCGGGCCAAGGCGGCCGCGCCGATCACGCCGGCTAGATCGTCCAGCTGGGCGGCGCGGATGGAGAATTCCTCCCGCGTCATCAGTTTGCCGAAAGTGGCGGCCCGCACCAGCGACAGGAGGTCC
>DAOUKB010000090.1:0-3648 GCA_034421855.1 Anaerolineales bacterium | reverse complement strand
AAACCAGTGGATCAAATGTTGCAGTTCGTGGGCCAACACGGTCAAATCCCGGCTTTCGTCCCCCATGTAGTCCAAGTTCAGGAACAGCAGGTCCTTTTCGTTGGACAGAGGCAGCGCGGCTCGGGAGACCGCGGTGTTGCTGTTGAAGTATCCGAGCACCTCCCCCAGATCGGGAGCGAAGAGCAGATGGACCCGCGGATCCTGGTCGAATCCCGCGCCCCCCTCGAAGCCGAACAGCCACTGCGCAGGCTTGTACACCTCTGCGTCGAAGCGTGCGACCAGATGCGCCAAATAGGCGTCCCAGCCGTCGGTCTCGGTATCCACCCAGGTATAGCTGAGGTCCGACATGCGTATCAAACGGGCCTCCAGCTGTCGACTGCCGCCCTGCAACGGGGTATGCACCCAGAAGCTTTCGGTCTCTCCTTCGACATAAGCCCGCGCCGCCCGGCTGGCGGCCGCCTCGGCTCTCAGTGCCGGGTGCAGATCCGAGGCCAGCGCCAGCGGATCGGCCCTGGGCACTGGCGCATGCAGCCGCTGGGTCCATGCGGCGCGCTGCGCCTGGATTTCCGGGGACAGCAAGGAGGCCAAGCGCGGGACCGGACGCGGCTGCTCCGTCTGGGCCCGACACTCCTCGTCCCACAGCTGCAGATTGTGCAGCAGAGGCGGGGCCTTGCAGCCGGCCAAGACCAGAGCCGCCAGCAACAGCCTCCACAGCGTCTCAATCCGCACCGGCGACGTCCGGGGGAAAACTGGTTTAATCATGGTCGTCCAACCGTAGGAGCCAGGTTCGACAGCGGGCGTCTTCCGTGAGGGCCAACAGCAAATCGTCGCCTAAGACTACAGCATCCAAGGCCACCGGAAACTGCAGACCCGCGGGTAGGACCAAGCGGGACAAGAGGACGCCGGTCGAAGCCAGATGCAGGACGGCACCGGCGATGGGATCCGACAACAGGAACGTGTCGTCGGGCAAAGCCTCGAGATGGGGACCGTTGAAAGTCCATCCTTTGTGCACTACGTCTACGGTCAGACCTTCGGTCATCTCCATCAGCGCCGGGTCTTCCGGATCCACGATCCAGATCTTGTTCCCCACCGCCAGCACGTCGGTAGGCTGCACCACGTACTGAAATCCGGGCGTATCCCGCAATTCGCCGCGCAACGCGCCGTGGCGATCCAGATGCGCAATGCGGCTGTGGGCCGTGTCGGCTACCAGAAAGCCGCCGTCGGGCCCTTCCCCGAAGCCCCGCGGCCAAGAGAGCAGACTTGGATTATTGATGCCGCGCAATGCTCCGGTACCGGGCTGGAACCGCATCACCTGATTGTTGCCGGCATCGATCAGGTACATTTCCTCCGCACCGCGCAACAGGATGTCGGCAGGCTCGTGCAGACCCGCGCCGTAATGACGCCCGGTCCAGTTTCCAGTTTCCAGGTCCAGCGATATCAGGAAGCCGGGCGGGCCTCCCGATACCCATATTTGGTTGCCGTCCAGATCGATCGCGATGCCCCGGGGAGCGGCGTCCACTACGTCACAGACGCCTTCGCTGCGCCAAATCAGTGTGGTGGGCCACTGTATCGGATCCGCGACGACCGGCACGGATTGCAGAGGCGGCGCCGGTTTCGTCTGCATCCCGGCAATCGCGGCGCCTCCGCGCAACCCTTGTATCAGATTCAGGGCCAGATTTTCGCCGAGTACGCTGCCGGGAAATTGAATCGCCAGGAGCAAGGCCGCGGTCCAAGGCAGGGCGGCATGCAGACGGGGCGTAGTCTCCTGCAGGAGCTCTTGCACTAAGCGGGCCAAGAGTCCGATCCCCACCGCGATCAGCAGCAAAGACAGTCCCATAGTCACATGGGCAATCTCCAGCATTCGCTCCGCGTCGGGAATCGGCCAGAGCAAGGCCGCCAGCCAACCCAAAGCCGCGACAGCCAGGACTGGAGCGCGCGGCCCCGCGGTCAGGCACACGCCAAAGCCGAGCAGAGCCAAAATGCCGTCCAAAGGCAAAAACAGGGTGACGGCCAAAGGCAGTTCCAACGCGTGCGGCTGGAACCAGAAGGACATCAGCTGCGGCAAATGCGGGCTCCAAGCCCAATGACTCCTGCTGGTGTCCAGGGACACCAGACTGCTCCAGGGCACGTCCCACAGGAAAAGGCCGGCGACCAGCCCAGTCGCAGCCCACAACCCACGCATGCGGAGCGGCCGCCACTTCCATGGCAACCACAAGCCGGACGCAACCGCCCAGAAAAGCAACAGCAACCGCGAGAGGCTGCTTTCCGTCCACAGCAATCCCCATAGCAATCCCATCCACAGCCAGGCTCCTGCCTGCCGAGTCCGCCACGCCTGGCGGGCTGCGGCGACCAGGAAGATCATGAGCAACGGAGACAGTCCCAGAGCAGTCGCGAATTCGGCGGACCAGATGGCATAGGGATACAGAACCGTCGCCAACCCTGCCGCCAGCGCAACGCGCGGACCCACCAAACTGCGGCTGAGCCACCACACGGCTACCGGCAGCGCGCAACTCAGGACGATCGGAACCAAGACGGCGCGCTCCTCTCCCAAAGTCCGGTACAGGGCGCCGGTCAGGCTCGGCAATGCGGAGACTTGAGCCCAGTTCGGTTCCGCCGGCCCCGGGAACAGAATGCGAAAGAAAAACGCACCCGCAAAGAAAAGCAGACCGGTACCCCAATGGTGGAGTTGCGCAGCAGGCAGCAGATTGCGCCAACGAGGCTCGGCATATGCGTAGACGATGCCTACGGCGCCTAGCGTCAGGAGCAGGGCTAGTCTCAACCAATCCGCGAGCGTCTGGAATGCGGGGACGTGAATGTAGCCCAGCCCGACGGCGGCAGCCGCCAAAGCCAGGAGGCCGTAAGGAGCGGGCGAGGGGCGCAGCCGATGCTGCAAGCGGCACACCATATCCGGAGCCGCCACCCGAATGGCATGGCGGTTATGCCAAACGGTAGGAATCAGGACCAGCAGCGCCAGTACGACGTACGCAGCCAGATCCAAGGGCGCCTGGCTGGATCCCGCGGGGGCCCTGCGCACCATGCGCTGTCCTGCATACAGAACGGCTATACAGATCCAGAAGAGGATGTGACTGCGGAGGGGGCCGAAAGTGATGTCTGCAATGACGAAATATCCATTAGGTACATTTGACGCCCATGGGCGCCGTGGGCGGAATCGAAGCAGACCAACCTGCCGTCGCGACTGGAGCGGGGATGAAGATCCACGCGCCATTCGCCCTCATACGCGGACGGGGACGGAAAACCGCCCAAATCGATGCGCCGATCCCTATCCACGTCGTACAGATACAATTCCTGGATACGCTCGGCCCGCGGATAAGTGTCGTTCAGTATCACGTGCCGGTCAGCCAAGTACGTACAGTGCCCATTGACCTGCATTTTGCCCAGACCCACAACGGCTACCTCTTCGGACCTGTCCCGGAACAGATAGAAGGCATGCCCGTGCGAAGGGTGGCGGGTCCAGCCCAGAATGTGGTGCGGGTCTCGCCACACGAAGTGCGACATCTGCCCTGAATCGTCCACGAGATGCAAATCCGTACCGGTTCGAGCAGCGGTGAACATGCGGGTATGCAGCGGCCCGACCGCTTCGCCGGCTTCTATGTTCCGCCAGCGGTTCAGAAAGACGAAACGGCGGCT
>DAOUKB010000089.1:0-1966 GCA_034421855.1 Anaerolineales bacterium | reverse complement strand
CAGGTCATAGCCCGCCGCACCAATGCGGCGAAAGGGAACCGGGGTCCGGAGACGTGGCAGCCGCCGCGCCGGCGTAGTCGGTGCCGCTACGCACAGGACTGGGTGGCGGTGAAGACGGCCTACGGCCTGTCCGTAACCCGGGCGGAGCGGGCGGCCTTGGCAGATATGCTGGCGACTTGTTGACTTGCCGGGGCTCCGACGTAGACGGTCGCATGCCACGTCTGGGCGTCCAGAGCCCGATTCCAGGCTGAGCTGGACTTGTCACAGGGTGTCGCCGCGTTGTACTCGGCCCGCAACGCACGGAAGCCCCGGGCCACTTCATCCAGGTTTTGCCCCCCGAAGAGTGCGATGGGCACGGTACCCACCTAGTGCCCACCAGGTGCTCGACATGGAGGATCTCCGCCATAAGGAGCCAGGACTGTGGCCTTCGGCAGGCCTTTGTGCCACAGGGCAAGGGAGAGCGAGGGGAGAAGACCGTTAAGCCAACTTCGACAGGACCGTATCGTGGTCTCTCAACCGCCGCATTGGACCGGAGGGAGAGCTTCGCCATTGGGAAGTTCGCAATAGATGGTTTGTGTCCTTTCGCAATAGCCGACAAGGCCGCCATCCGTACAACTCACCCAAACCACTCCATTGCCCTCCTCATTGTCCAAGATAGACTTCACTGCAGCATCCGTGGCTTCGTACCGGTTTGCTACCAGATGCCTATGGATCAAATGCAAGAATTCCCCCGGAGAATAGCAAGGAACATTTTGCTCTTGTAAATACTGAAAGCAGCACCGAAGCTCTTCAGTGCTGTGCAAACCCGCAATGCGGTTCAAACCATCGTCGCCAGGGGCGAGGCCTTACTGCGGTACGCCGTAATCGGCCGCCGGCAAGACCTGCACGGTCGGACAATCCCCCAAATCCTGCAGATCCGCGCGGAAACGGTCCAGCCGCGGCTGGCCCCGCTGCGCCAATCCCGGTACATTCTCCATCAGGATCGCCCGCGGTTGCACTTCGGCCGCCAAGCGCGTCATTTCGTGAATCAGGTCGTTGCGCGGATCCGTCCGCCGGTATTTCGCGGTCAGGCTCGTAAAGCCTGGGCACGGCGGGCATCCCGCGAGCAAATCAATCGCGCCGGAGGGCGCAGCCGCCCGCAACCATTGTCCGGGTACCGTCTGGACATCTTGGCGGTAGGCCGTGATTTCGGGATGATTGGCCACCAAGGTGGCGAAGGCATGCGACTCGTTTTCGACGGCGGCCGCCACGGCAAAACCGGCTTGCTTCAGCCCATAGGTCAACCCGCCGCCGCCGGCGAACACATCCACCGCCTGCAGCGGGGTGCCCTTAGGGGTGCCCTGCGACATGGCGTTGCTGTCTCCGGGCCTCGGCCAGGAAGTCCTGATGTGTCAGTTCGGTGCGCAACAAGAAAGTGCTCCAATTGATATGAGTGAGCTGGCCTTCGTCCCGATATTTGGCAAAGGCGGCGTCCGGTGAACCGCTGAGGGCCAATATCGCACACCAGCATTATGTGAAAGCCATTGAAAATATTTTGCAATTCGCGCTGATCCGGATCGGTCAGGAAGTCGCCGAAAAGGGGGACCCGTCATGACGGCCTTGGTCCAACGCGCGCCCTTCGAGAGCCGGCGGGCAGTGTATCAGGGGCTGCGAATCGGGCCAGGGAGCCGGATCCGGGTCACGTGCCCGTGCTGACGGCGCACCTCGATCCGGCCCATGCCCTCGAGACTGCGGATCGCGCGCGCCACCGTCATCAGAGAAATTTTGAGATCCGCCTTCACGTGCTCATGAGGGACGGCGCACCAGACCCCCGGTGCACAGTGCTTTTGGAGATAGGCGTGGACGGCGTCCACGGCCAACATGCGGGTCATAGGCGGCCTCTCTCCCTGGATATTGGTACCAACATCCAGGATTGTACTCAGTCCTGCGGAGGGGGCCGCCTGGCGGCTCTGGGGCGGGGGCGGGT
>DAOUKB010000088.1:0-29302 GCA_034421855.1 Anaerolineales bacterium | reverse complement strand
GTATAGTGCAGAGCGACGTCCCCCCTCCCCGAGGTCCGCGGCGGACCGCCGGGCCTCTGCGTTCGGAAGGTTGCCGCTCCGCGCCGCCGGGCCTCGTGCCGGTGCACCCCCCAGCCCCGGCACAGGTCATTCCACAAGGGAAATCACAGCCGCGGCGTATCACCTATTCCCCGTACCCTCTTCTGGGTGGGGGGTCGATCGCTTCCGTCAGGCGATGGCTGGGGGAAGTTTTCCATCTCGACGGGGCAAGAACTTTTTCCCAATCCCCCCGCACAGTCCCGCCCTCCCGCGGCCATTGCGGCCGCGGCCGCAAATCTGACGGCCGCACGGGGCAAAGCGATTGCCTCATGCGGATTGCCCCCTTGTCGATCCGTACGGGCTGACTCCGCCCGCGCTCAGGTGCCATGGCACGGCGCAGACGACTTGTCGGCCGTGGCGCATCGGCACGTACAGTACCGGCTCCATAGCCGAACGGCAAATGCCATGCCTTCTGGATTAGTGCTGCATCCCGCGGGCCCGTAACGGCTACTGGGCTGCCGGAAACTTAAACTGGCCGGGCCCGCGGACGTTTGCCGGCACGCCCTAGTCGCCAAGTTGGCGGCGTCTTGGAGACCAAAGAGAACGGCAGCTTCTGCTACTCATGCCCAACACCAGCCAAAGCCGCCTGCATCTGCCTCGCCGGACAACGCGCAAGAATGCTGTTCTCCACCTCCCAATCCGCAGTGTATCTCGCGCGTCGCTGCTGGACTGCCCCGCAGACGGCCGAATTCCCGGTGATCTCCGTCGTGACACACTCCCCAGCGGCCTTTCGGCACGCGCAGGCACGGCGAAAGCCGCGCCTCAACCTGGCCGGTCTCAGGTATCCTGCATAAGGAGAATGGATCTGCAACGGCACAGGCCCAAGTTGTGCCTGCTGGCCCCAAGCCAACAGCTGCAGCCAGACATTTCCGGATCCCCGCCACAGGTGTCCAGCTCGATATGCCGATGCTCCACATTGCAAAGACCGTCCGGGGCACGGGATGGATGCCTTGGGGTCTGGTGGTCCTGGGGTTGCTGGCGCCTCTCTGCTTGGGCCTCATGCGGGCGGACCGTTGGCCCTTGACGGGAGACGAAGCGCTCTATGCCTATTGGGCCCGCCATTGGCTGGAAAATCGAGATCCCCTGTTTCTGGCCCATTGGATCGACAAGCCCCCCGTCTATCTCTGGCTGCAATCTCTCTCGCTCTACGTCTTCAAGCTCGAGACTGCATCTGTCCGTTATGTCAATATTTTGGCCATGGCTCTCCTGTGTCTGGGAATGGGCTGCTTCGCCTGGCGGCAATGGGGACGGCACACGGCAGGGCTGTGTTTTGTCCTGACCCTTGCCAACCCCCTGGTGCTGGCCTACGGCCCCACAGGTCTGACGGATCCTGTCTTTGTATTGGCGGGTACAGCGGCCTGCCTATTGGCCTGGCAGAGACGCCCGATCGCGGCAGGCA
This sequence comes from Anaerolineales bacterium, assembly GCA_034421855.1. Classification (GTDB taxonomy): domain Bacteria; phylum Chloroflexota; class Anaerolineae; order Caldilineales; family Caldilineaceae; genus Bin34. The sequence goes on along the minus strand of DAOUKB010000088.1, from coordinate 27,825 downwards.
TGGCTCTGGCTGTCTCCATTTTCTGCAAGCAGGCCGGCCTGCTGTATCTGCCCTTGGCAGCGGGCACGGTATGGCTGTTTCGGTCTGCACACTGGAGGCAGGACTTCAGGATGTGGGCGGGGGGCGTGCTCAGCGTGTCCTTGCCCATCCTGATCTGGGACGGGATCCGCACGATATGGGCTCCCTCTTTCTGGTATGCCGGTTTCGACCACTACGCGCCGTTGCGGCTCGCACCGGCCGCGGACTGGGGACACCGCCTAGCGAATTGGATGCCGCTGTACGGCTCCGTATGGGGAAGCTGGCCGGGATGGGCCGCTTGGGGGATCTTGCTCTTGGCGAGCGGGCGGGTCAAACTCCAGGCTCCATTGACCGCGGAAGATCGCTGGGTCGGCCTGTCCTTGGTCTGGATCGTCGGCTATGTGCTCTTGCATTGGCTGCTTACCTTCAACCCCTGGATGCGGTATCTGTTGCCGCTGGCGCCTTTGCTGGTCTTGAGCACGGTTTGGTCGGTGAAGACGTTGTGGCCTGCGGCCGAATCCCGGCGGCAGCGGCTCCTGCTGCTGCTGGTACTGCTGATACTGCTCCTTTCGCTGGCCGCCGGCTGGCACGCCGGCTGGCACGGCGCTTTGCCGGAGATGCAAGACAACAAGGGCCTGGCCGGTCTGCCCGCAGCGTTGGAGCGGCTGTCCGCAGCCGCTCCGGCACAGTCCGTCGTGCTGCACCGGGAACTGAGTTGGCACTTCCTCTTCTATCTCTTCGACTATCCCGCGCTTTCCCGAATTTGGTTTGCCGATGCAGAGCATCTGGTAGAACTGGTAGAAATACAGCCGGTTGAAACGGCGATCTTTCAGCTGCGACTGTCCCGGGACGCGGCCCAAACAGCCGCGATCGCGGCCGTCCTGCAGGATGCCGGCTACCATCACGTGTTGTGCGTGCAAGAGGCGGAAGTGGGCGTATATGAAATCTTGCCGGCCCCGTCGACTACATGCCGCTTCGTGCCGTCTTCCTGAATCTGTATCGACCGCTACGGAAGACGAGCGTATGCAGACCGTCCCTGGTGCGTCTGATATGACCGGGACTCTGGATCAGTGTCCGGCTGCCGGGACGGCAAGCCGGCTCTTCGTTACCCCTACGCCGGCAACGGTCCGGGAACTCGGCCGGGCTTTGGACTGCACCTATGTTTTGCGTTCGCTGTGGGCGCGGGAGTTTATCGAAACCCGGGGACCCGGACCGACTGTGGACAATCCTCTCCTCTATGCGGTCACAGAGGTCTTGCCGCAGCATTGCGGATTGACTTCTGTGAACGAACCGCCGGACCTCGAGGCTGAGGATGGGTCCAAACCGGCCGCCGCCCTGCACGACGCGCGCATCCTCGATGCCGGCTGACGCTCTACACGCCGGCGCGGCTGCGCCTACGCCGCGGCCGCCAATTCCCGAAAGAGAAACCAGCGGCCGTGCGGATGCCCGCCCGCCGGAGCCCGATCGTAGTAGATATCAAAATGACGGCCGTCTTGGACCCGGACGCGGAAGTAGACGCGTCCCACGCCCCAGGAACCTGTCCGGCGACTGCGCTGCAGATGGGCTTCCCGCTGATTGCGGGCCATACGTCCTTTGCGCGCAGGATCCCGCCATTCTTCGAGCAGTTCCACAATCTCCAGTTCCGTGTCCCGCCAGACAAAGCGCTGGGGACAGTGCGGGTTCTTGACGGTGGCGGGAGCCTGGTCGAAATCGACTGTGATGACCTCGCCGAGAAAATATTTAGGAACGAGCTCCATGTCCTGACCAGAGTCTGTCTCCGCACAGTCCGCGTATCCATTCTACGGTACTATGGTCCTTGCACCTGTGTACGCCATGTCTGCCATTCTGCTGGTCGCCACCTACGAATCCGGATTTCAGCCGCTGCATCTGGCCCAACCGCGGGCCTGTCTCCAGCAGGCCGGCCTGGAAGTGGCCACGCTGGATCTGGCGGTGCAGACTCTGGCCGAACTGCCGGCGCGGGACTTCCGGGGCGTAGCCTTCTCGGTACCCATGCACACGGCTCTGACCCTGAGCGTCACCGCGGCCAAGTCCCTGCGGGCCCAACTGCCCGCCGCCAGTTTCTGCTTCTACGGACTCTATGCCGGCCTCAATGTCGAGTTCCTCTTGAGCGCCGGAGTAGCGGATCGGGTGTTGGCCGGCGAAGTGGAAGCCGAGCTGACGGCCTGGGCCCGGCAACTCGCCCGCTCGGACAGACCCGAGCGGGTTTATGCCCCCACCTTGACCCGGCTTGATCTGCCCGTACCGGAGCGCGCGGGGTTGCCGCCCTTGGCGCAGTATGCGCACTTCGTGTCTCGGACCGGGAAAGCCGTGCCGGCCGCCCAAGTGACGACCAGCCGGGGCTGTCTACATACCTGTGGTCATTGCCCCGTAGTGCCGATCTACGCCGGGCGTTTCTTTGTGGTCGGCTTCGAAGCGGTCACGGCGGACATCGCCCAACAGGTGGAAGCGGGGGCTGGACATATCTCGTTCGGAGACCCCGACTTTCTCAACGGCCCCGGCCACTCTTTGCGCGTGACCGAGTGGCTGCATCGGACCTATCCGCATGTTTCCTTCGACTTCACCGCCAAGGTAGAGCACCTGCGGCGTTTCCCGCAGCATCTGGCCAAGTTGAGGGAGCAGGGCGCGGCCTTCGTGGTGTCCGCCTTCGAGTCGGTACAGGACCGCATTCTGGATTGTCTGGACAAAGGCCACACGGTAGCGGACATGGCGCAAGCGGTACGGGCGCTACGACGGTTGGAATTGCCGCTGCAGCCGACCTGGATCCCCTTTACGCCTTGGACCACCGTCGAAGATTACGTCGAATTTTTGGATTGGATCGAGGCTCATGGGCTGGTGCGGGCGGTCCCGCCCTTGCAGCTCAGTCTGCGGCTGCTCATTCCGCCTCACAGCCGGTTGCTGCACCGCTTTGGGGACAGCCCTTGGCTGGGCCCCTTGCAGCCGTCTCGGTTCACCTACACTTGGGAATCGCCCGATGCCCGGGCGGACTCCCTGCAACAGGAATTGGCAGAGCTCACCGGTAATCCATCCGGGGACTGGGATCCCATGGAACTGTTCCAGAAGGTGCGCGCCCGGGCCTACGCGGCTGCGGGACGCGGACATGTGCCCGACCGCTTGCAGCCGCAACTGCCGGCTCCCCCGCGGTTGACGGAAGACTGGTTCTGCTGAGCGGAACCCAATGCCGATCAGTTGGATCGGACGAATCTCCTGGCAGTCTAAGAGACTCCAACACAACCCACCGGACCACGCCCAGGCCGCTGCCATGTGCCATGCCCTGCCGCGCGATCCAGGGCCGGATGTGCCGCGCCCGCAACTCTCCCCGATGGACCTGCGAGTCGTAGGCCCGATCCGGATACAGGGCGGCAGGCCGCCGCCGAGGTCGATCTCGCTTGCCGCGCACCGGCGTCCTGTCCGTCGCGCTGCCGCCAGCAGGTATGGAGGGAGTGGCCAGCCATGTATCCTATGATCGCCACTCCCTCCAAAGGTCAGAAAACGATACGGAAGCAACCCGACAATGTGGATGTTCAGGGAACCGCGGCAGGCCCTGTCATGGCTGACCTCTCGGCCCAGGGTGAATCAGATCGGTCGCATCGTGCTGTTTACGTTGGCCCTGCGCCATGCCGGCTATCTGACGTTGCCCATGTCGCCTGTCACGGGGCCTGAGATTTTTTACTGGACTGTCTATTTCTATCCGGCATTGGTGGTGCTCTGGGGACTCTGGAAGGCCCGTCAGGTCATTGGTTGGTCCATGCTGTGGTTCATAGGCCTCAATGCCGCGACGATTTACGGAGCGGCCATGATTCGTGCCGGCTCCGCCACACCATTCGGCGATGGCGTCTCTCTCTCCCTGATCGGGTGGGGACTGCTCCCCTTTGACGTGGCGACATTTCTCATCATTTATGCCGTCTGGTTTTGGGACAAGAGATTGCCGGCACCGAATGCCGATCATAGGCAAAGGACCAATGAATCAGGATCCCAGGAGAACCGTGCGATGCGGTTTTCCTTGCTCGGGAGCACGGTCCTCTTCATGCTCTTGGGACTGAGTCTGTTGCTGCTCATCCTGTACCGAGACCATCCTGGGGTCGTAGCCATGGATGGGCTTTCCTCCTCCGGAGGGCGTGGGGCCAGTCTGTTGCTTCCGGAAGACCACCTGCAGGAGAGCTTTGCTGTGTTTCACATGGTGTCCCTGACGACACTGGCTTCCTTGCTGTTTTGCGGGGTTTGGCGCCGTCGAAGCACCGTCGTCGAAGCAGGTGTTTGGCTGCTGGTACCCGGCCAAGCAATCACTGTGGCCTGGCCCCCTTGGCAACCCTTCCTGATAGCCGCCACGCTGACCGGGTGGCTCCTGTGCATCCTGGCCCTGTGGCACCACGGTTTTCCCATGGCCTTGTTACAGACTCGGCGAGGAGGGCAAGGGGACCTCGGATCCGCGCCCCGCAAGGCCGGGGGGGATTGACTTCAGGCCAAAGCCGGATCTGACACATTAGGGCTTCTACCAAAATACATTGTCGTCCTGACCGCACCCGCATGCCCGCATGGACAGCATCGTAAACTGTCCCCGACTTTCGCCCGCCGCCGAGCCCGATCGGTCGGCCGGAGATCAAAACCCCGGGGGGCAAACAACGGCCCTATCCGCAGGCCGCCGAGTCCTGACTGCTACATCGTGCCTTCAGCACGGCCAACATTTCCTGGGACGAGGTGAACTTCACGCGCGGTCGGCCTAGGGCCGCGCCGCGCCGCACTTCCTCGGCGTCCAAGTAGAGCCAGTCCGCGTAGGTGACGAAGTCCGGCTGCCGCGTGCGCAGCTCGGCCACGATCTGCGCAGGCTGTGTGCGAACAGGATGGAGATGCTTGGCCGCCATTACGTCGTCCAGCAACAGCGCCACGGTTTCTTTGGCATCGGGGCGGTTGCTGCCGATCACGCCCGTAGGTCCCCGCTTGATCCAGCCGACGACATAGTGACCTTCGATCTGACGGCCGGTATCCATGTCCACGACGCGGCCCGCTTCGTTGGGAATGATGCCCCAGTCGTCCCGGAAGGGCACGTAAGGCAGGGGCACGCCATAGTAACCGATGGAGCGGAAGACCAGACCAATGTCCAGTTCCTCGTGTTGGTCCGTGCTGCGGGAGCGCAAACTGCCGTCGTCGTCCGCATACAATTCGTTCCGAGACAGCTGCATTCGGGTGACGCGGCCTTCCGTATCGCCCGTCAGCCGGGTGGGCGAGACCAGAAACCGAATGGTCAACTGCTTGGGTTTGCCCTGATCCGGCTGATCCGCGAAAGAATGGATGATCTCGAGCTTGGTACGCAACGTCTTGTCGGTGGACTGGGCTACGGCCGCTTGGCTCAAAGGATCCAGCCGTGCTTCTTCCGGTCGCACCACCGTCTGGCATTCCGTCAATCTGCCCAGTTCCCGCACCTCGGGTACCGTGAAGGCGGCCTGCGCCGGCCCGCGGCGGCCCAAAATGTAAATATTGCGGACCTTGCTTTCCTGGAGAGCCTCCAGCGCATAGTCCGCGATGTCCGTCTGGGCCAAGTGGGCATGGGAACGGGCCAGGATGCGGGCTACATCGATCGCCACGTTGCCCATGCCGACCACAGCCACGTTCTCCTGCGCAAGGTCGAACTTCCGATCCCGGAAATCCGGGTGGCCGTTGTACCAGGCCACAAATTCGGTAGCCGTGTGGCTGTTGGCCAATTCGATGCCGGGAATGCGTAAGTTGCGATCCGTCTGCGCCCCGGTGGCATATACGAGAGCGTGATAAAAATCCGCCAGCTCCGGCGCACCGATATGTTCGCCTAAGGTCACGTTGCCGAAGAACCGAAATTCCGGCTTGCGGGCGACGCGGTCGAATATCTTGGTGACCGCTTTGATTTTCTGGTGATCCGGCGCCACGCCGGCGCGTACCAGCCCGAAGGGAGTCAGGAGGCGGTCGAACATGTCCACATGGACCACCGGGGACTTGGTCTTGAGCAGGAAATCGGCCGCGTAGAAGCCGGCCGGTCCGGAGCCCACGATGCCAATTCTGACCGGGTTGCGGGCTGTTCCTAGTGCGTCCACTGCTCTCGCGGCTCCGGTGACCCAGGCACGTTCCGCCCTGCACAAGCGCCTCGGTCCATTGTACTGTACTCAGACCGGCCCAGGGGACAAGAAATTCGAGCTCTGCATTTAGGCGTCCCGGAGTCTGGCGGCCAGGGCCGGCGGAATGCGGCGGGCCCGACCCGCGAGATCCACGCAGATGTGTTCCGTACGGCCGGTAGCCACCAGCGCGGCGTGCGGCCGGACCCGCAGCTCGTAGGCAAACCGCAGCTTGCGGGAACCGAGGTGGTCCAGGGTAGTCCGAATGTGCACCGTATCTCCAAACACCAAGGGGCGCCGGATCTGCAAAGACACATCCACTACGGAGAAGTTGTGCGTGCGGGCAATCTCGGTATAAGGGGCACCGCGGGCCTTCATGTACGCGATGCGTCCCATCTCCAGCCAAGGCAGATACGCCGCGTGGTGCACCACCTGCATCATGTCCGTTTCCGCGAAGCGGATTTCCACTTCGATTTCCACCGCCGGTGCCATACCGCTGTCTATCGCCCCAGCGATTCCAGGAGTTCAGAGCGGCGCCGCCAAGCGGCGTGCTGTTCTGCATGGCCGAGATTCTCCGCTTCCGCCGTCAGGGCGCGGGTGTCGCTGCTGTCGAAGCCGCCTGCCCACAAGGCCCGCTCCCAGCGCAACCGCGGGGTACGGGCCGTCATGGCGCCGATTTCCGCCGTAGCCAGAGTCATCTGACCCCAGCCGACAATATGGTCCTGGGAACGGGTTTCCCAACGAAACGTCACCGTTTGACCCGTCCAAGGAGCCAAGGAAACCACCCCCGGCAACCAAACGCCTTGGCGATCCGCAGCCGACAGATCGTGGCGACTGAGGGTAGTGAAGTCCGTGTCTTCCTCGCCGCGGATCTGCAGCTGCGCAAACAGCGAGCCGGTCAGCTCCTCCCCGGGCTGCGGCCAGACGGCCAACAGGTAGGCCAAGGTCTCTGCCTCCGGCGGCAAAGGCAAGACGACTTCCAGGTCGCGGCTCCCTCTGAAGCCCAGAAACGGGGCCTCCCAGCGCGCTCCGGCCACAGGCAAAGCGAGGCGGGTATAGAGATAACGACAGCGGGCCGGTTCCGGGGGATCCGTGCACACTTCGCGATAAGCAGGATGCACCAGCAAACGGGGCTGGGCCCTCACTTGCGGCCACAACTGGCGACCTGCATCCGCGGCCAGCGCGTGCATCATCTGCTCGTACACCACAACATGGTCGAAGTGGACCAGAGGATTCCCGGGAGCTCTGGCGACGGCGGCGGCGATGGCCGGTTCCGCCTGCAACCACTGGCCCAGAGCCATGAAGATCTGTCCTTCCAGCCGAAAGGCGTGGAAGTGCTGCGGACGTGCGACTTGGGCTTTGTCCAGAAAGGTCAGGGCGGTCTCCAGGGCGGTGATGTCGCGCGCCTGGGGCAAAGAATCGCTGTGCCGTTCTTCCGGCCACGTCATCCCGCGCTCCATATACGTGCCGGCCTGATGTACGTGGTAGGCCCAGACCAGAAACGGGAAGCCCCAAAGCAGACCCGCCGTCAGGCCCGTGCCGGTCAGGATCAGGGCCACGACGGCGGCCAGCTTCTTGGCGGGCGTGATCTCCGGCAGGATCGGTTCCGCGGGGCCGGTAACTGTCATCGGGAAGAAAAGCGGAACCAAAGCCGTGCCCCAGGCCTCCTTACATATGTAGGGGCTGTCCCTCTACGGCGGCCGCTGCATCCATTACGGCTTCGCTGAGAGTAGGATGCGCGTGCACCGTGCGGGCAATCTCGCTCGGAGTCAGTTCCGTCATCTGCGCCAGCGAGACCGTCGGCAGCAGTTCGGTCACGCCGGACCCAATCAGGTGAGCCCCCAGAATCTCCCCGTAGTCCGCGCCCGCCAAAATCTTGACGAAGCCGCGCTGGATCCCCAGCGCCTTGGCTTTGCCGTTGGGAAACAGCGGCGCGAACCCCTTGTTGTACGCAATGCCCGCTTCCTGCAACTGGATTTCCGTATGGCCCATGCTGGCCACCTGGGGCGAACCGTATATGCACCGGGGCATGAACAGATATTGCTCGGCGCTGATGGGCACAGCTCCGGCCCCGCAGATCGTCTCGGCCGCCGTGACGGCTTGGGCAATGGCCACGTGTGCCAACAGCGCCTTGCCGGTGACGTCGCCCACGGCGTATACGTGAGGCACGTTGGTAGCCATATGCTCGTTTACGTCGATAAACCCTTGCGCATTCGGGATCACGCCTGCCGCGGACAGATTCAGGGCGTCGGTATGGGGTTGGATGCCTACGGCTATCAACAACAGTTCCGCCGACACCGCGCTGGGCTCTCCGGCGTGGCGGCTGATCTGGGCCTGGCCTTGGGCGGCGGAAAATGCCGTCACCGTACTGCCGGTGTGGATTTGGATGCCCCGCCCCTGCAGTTGCCGGGTCAGTTCCGCGGAAATCTCGGGATCTTCCTGCGGCAGCAGGCGCTCGGCCAATTCCACCAAGACGACCTGCACTCCAAAGGCATGCCATATGCAGGCGAATTCCACGCCTATGGCCCCGCCCCCCACGACGACGGCGGTATCCGGCAGATCCGTCAGAGCCAACGCGTCGCGGGCCGAAAGAATGCGGGCGCCGTCGAAGGCCAGATCGGGCAGCGGGCGGGCCCGCCCGCCCGTAGCTATCACGACATCGGCCGCCGTCATCTCGGAAACCGCGCCATCCGGCTTCTGCAGGTGCAGAAGCCGGGGACCGGCGAAACGCGCCGTGCCGTAGAGGACTTCTATCCCGTGCTTGCGCATCAGGAACTGCAGGCCTTTCGTCTGCTTCTCGACGATGCTGCGGCTGCGGGCGACGACCTGCCCGAAATCCCAGTCGAGACGCTCGTACGTGATGCCGTAGGCTCGGGCGTCTCGGACTGTCTCCAGCACTTCGGCCGCATGCAGCAGGGCCTTGGAAGGGATGCACCCCCAGTTGAGGCAGACCCCGCCCAGCTGCTCCTTTTCGACGACGACCACCCGGCGTCCCAACTGGGCGGCCCGAATGGCCGCGCCGTATCCCCCCGGGCCGCCGCCGACGACGGCTACGTCCGTATGCATCGGTTTACTTTGAGCGACCGGTAACGAAATTCAATGCCATTGTTCAAGCGTATCACGCATATGGGTCAGAAATTGGTCGGCTACCGCCCCGTCCAGAATGCGGTGGTCGAAAGAGAGGCCGAGCATACACATAGGCCTGATCACAATGGCGTCGTCGGCCTGCGGCAGTAGAGAGTTCCCGCCGCGCACTACGGGACGCTTGACCACGGCCCCCACCCCCAGAATGGCGGCGTGGGGCTGGTGGATTATGGGAGTACCGGCAATACTGCCGTTGATCCCATGATTGGAGATGCAGAAGGTGCTGCCTTCCAGATCCGCCGCCTGCAGCCTGCGCGTTTGGGCCTTGGTTCTCAAGGCCGCCCAGGTTTGCGTCAACCCTTGCAGATCCAGCAATTCCGCCTGGCGGATCACGGGCACTACCAGTCCGTGCGGCACGGCCACCGCAATGCCCAGATGCACGGCCTCATGCAGTATCAGGCCCTCTGCCGCCAGCGACGAATTCACCTGCGGCACTTGTTGCAGGGCCTGCACCGCGGCCCGCATGAAGTAAGGCAGCAAGCCCAAGCGCAACCCGTCGCGGGCCATCGCCGCGTGTATCCGCGCCCGATGCTGAACTACGGCCCCCATGTCCACTTCAAAGAACGAGGTGACGTGCGGGCTGGTTTGCACGCTGCGGGTCATGTGCTCCGCGATCGCCTGCCGCATGGGCGTCAGGGGCTGCACTCCCGACGCCGGCGCCGAGGCGGTCGAAGACGTCGGCAGCGCGTCCACGGCGGCCTGCACGTCCCGGCGTGTGATGCGTCCGCCCCGGCCCGTGCCGGCAATCCGCGCCGGATCCAATCCGTGCTCCTGCAGCATACGGGCTACCACCGGCGAGAGAAATCCCGTCCTCCGCCCCCGCGGCGCCGGCGCGGCTTCATGGGCAGGCTCTGCCGCCGCGGGGGCCGCGGTCGGCTCCGGAGCAGCCGGCAGTGGAAGTTCTTCGCCCGGTTCCCCGATATAGGCCAACGGCGTCCCTACATCCACGGTAGTTCCCGGTGGGACACAGATACGCAGCACGGTCCCGGCTTCCGGGGCCGGCAGGTCCGTATCGATTTTTTCCGTAGACACGGTCACCAGGGGCTCGTCCCGGACCACGGTATCTCCTTCCGCCTTGAGCCAGGCGGATACGGTGCCGTCCACCACGCTCTGACCGAACTGGGGCATCGCGAGGGCTACCGCCATAGTTCGCTTACTTCCTTGCCGGGTTGCTCGCCGGCAAGTCTTGCAGAGTCAGCCGGGGCCGTTCCGCCGGCTCCGACATGGCGCCGGTCATATATACGTATGCCTGGTCCGCCCGTTCACTGAAGCCCTGATGCCGTCCATCGGGCGCCAGCGCGACGAAGCCCACGAACTGCCGGGGGCCGCGGGGCAAAGCCGCCAAATCCTGCAGGGCTCGGCGGGAAGCTCGATGCAGGCTTTCGCCGCGCCGGAGGCCGTCGACCACGGCGTAAGCCGTAAGGACCCGCATACAGAGCTCCCCCTGGCCTGTGCAGGCGACGGCTCCATATCGAGAATCGCAATAGTTGCCGGCGCCGATGACCGGCGAATCGCCGGCCCGCCCCGGATACTTCCAACCCAGACCCGATGTGCTGACCACGGCAGCCAGCCGCCCCTGTCGATCACGGACCAGGAAGTTGACGGTGCCGGTCTCGGGTGCGGGCAGAGAGGACGCAGTGTCCAGACCAGCCCGGGATGCGGCCAGACTCAGCTGGGTGGTCATGCGGTCGACGTAAGGCAATAGGGCGGAAGTCTCGAGCGCCGGAGGTTCCAGACCGGCTTGGACGAACCGCTCCCGCCACAAGGCCTGGCTGGATTCGTCTTCCAACGGCGTAGGCCGGCATCCGATTTCCCGGGCCAGACGACAGGCCCCGGCCCCCACCACCAACACATGCGGCGTATGTTCCATGACGTACCGGGCCACCCACGCCGCGTCCGCATAACCGCGCAGACCGGCTACGGCGCCCGCCCGGCGGGTCTGGCCGTCCATGATGCTGGCATCCAGTTCCACCTGACCCAGAATATTGGGTATACCACCGATGCCCACCGAGTTGTCCGCCCGATCCTGCTCTACGTAGGAAGCGGCGGCGACCGCGGCGTCCAAGGCGCTGGCGCCGGCCCGCAGTGCAGCCATCGCCGTCGCGGCTCCGCGCGCGCCGTTCTCGCTACAGACGATGATGGGTTCCAGAGCCGCCATGCCGGTTCCGCCTCAGGCGTACCGCCGATCGTCCCAAGTCGCCAACGGCTGAAAGCCGGCCAAGTCCAGTTCCGGACCATAGCCAAAGGGAGCCTGCACCGTGCTCCCGATTTGCAACCGGCCATCCTCGATGTGCACGGCAGGGCAGCGGGTAGCTCCGGCTTGCCGCCATCGATACAGATCCGGGTGTTGGGCCGCCACGGTTTCCTGCACGGAGGGCTCGTGCATGCTCAAACCCGTAAAATAATGATGGCCGTTCCGTTCGGCATGGCGGATGCCCAAACTGGCCAGCACGGCCAGGTCCTGCATCAGCGCAATGGGACCCACGTTCGTCAAATCTTCGCCGGACATGACCCAGACTTGGTCGGGTTTCTCGGCCTGCAGCAGATGCAGGCGGCAGACGTTGGCTACGCTTTTGAAGACGCCTTTGCAGTTCTTGTGGCTGGTGCCCTGATAACCGCATGCCAAGGCTCGCTCCAGACCTTGGATATCGCCGTCGGATTCGTCCACGATGACGGGCGGATGGTGCGCCCACGACCTGAGCGCGCGAGTCGCTTCCGGACGCATGGCGACGTCCCGGTGCAACGGCTGCTCGATGAAGAGTAGACCCTGCAAGAAGTCGGTCAGCGCCCGATCCTGCGTAAGCGCTGTCCAAAATTCTCGGAAATCGTCGAAAGACTGATATTGCTCGTTGCCGTCCAGGGTGAAGCGGAAGCCGCGGGGATGCTCCTCCAACACACGGGCGATGGCCCGCATCCGGGCGACGTCGGCGGCGACGTCGCCGCCGATCTTGATCTTCAGGTACTTGATCCCGTAGCTGCGGACGACGGCGTCCAAGGATTGCGGCAGACCGTCCGGGACTCTGTCTGCGGGAGCGATGTCGCTCTCCCGCAAAGGATCGCCCAGCCCGATGGTGTGCCTGGCGATGATGGCCGTCAAAGGCTGGGCCGGCAGCGCCTTGCCGGGCGGCATGTCCGCCAACGCGGGATGGAAGTATGCGCCCTGATACCCAAAGGCGTCTCGGCGCAGGATCTGCGCCAGGGTTTGCCCCCGCGCCCGACATGCCGCGTCGATCAGAGCCCGCTCGACCAGACTGGTACCCAGATTAAGCAGCAGCGCGGGCCAGCGCGGGCCGACGTCTCTGGCGTTCTGAGCTTCGTACATGGCCGCCCACAGCGCAAAAAGGTCCGGCTGCGGCCCGGCCGCCGTCACATGGCCTATGGCTTCTTGTATGACCTGCAGCATGTCCTGCAGGTCTTGCCGGAAGGGGGAGGCGATGTCTTTGGTGAACCATTTGGGAGCCAGACTTTCCGCCGACCTGCCGGTCGCCACCTGCCCCGCGGCTTCCACCTGCAGGGACAGCACCACATGCGGCACCTGCGTCATGGACGCAATGCCGTAGCGGAACGGCATACGAGTGTGCATGTCGCGCACCCGCAGCTCTGAAGACAGTACCTGCACGGTCACGGCAGTTGCGACGCTTCCCCTCCGCCTCAGATTCCCAGTTCCGCTTCGTAGCGTCGCAAGCGGGAGATTTCCCGGGGCAGATGTTCTTGCCACGGCGAGAAGTCGATCCATTCTCCGCTCAGATAACCGGCATAGCCGATGCCGTGCAACGCCGTGAGCACGAGGCGATGGTCGAGGGCGGCAGTCCCCATGGGGGCATAGCCGATGCGTCCCGGGGTGATTTCCGCGTCGTGGACGTGCACGTGGGCGATCCAGGGCTTCAGCATTTCGAAAGAGGCCTGCAGGTCTACGCCGGCGGTCCGCACCGGGTGCAACACATCCCAGTTGACACGTACGCTGTCCTGGTTCACGGCCTCCATGACTTTCACGACGTGGGCGGGATGGCACCAGGCGTCATGGGTTTCCAGGCAAAGGACAATCCCGCCTGCCGCCGCTTGCGCGGCCACGGCGGCCAGCGCGGCGGACACGTTGTCTATCGCCTCGTCGCGAGAGATCGTCGGGGGAAACTGCCCGCCGAAAACCCGCACCGCGGGTACGCCCAGATCGGCCGCCAGCTCCAACTCCCTCTCCAGATTGTCCAGATGCCCTGCGGCGGTCTCCGGATCTGCGAAGCGGGAAGAGACGGCCAGGCAAGCCAAAGCGACGCCGCTGTCTGTCACTTGCGCTTTCACCGCCTGCCGTTGGGGCCCGGACAGGGAGGTTTCGATGCCGTGGGCATGATGGGCGTCCAAGCGGGGTTCGAGCCCGGCATAGCCCAATTCCGCGGCTACGACCAGCATTTCCGCCAATGTCGAGTCCGGACAGGAAAAGCTCATGAAAGCGTACTTCATCGGGGCGCCTCGACGTACAGACGAAAGCCGAAGCTCAAACCGAGGAACCGGACGCGTCCGTCCAGGCCGCGTACAGGCGATCGATGTCGGTGTGACTCCGCAGGCCGTCACACACCACAATGCGCTGCTGCCGCTGCAGGACTGCCCGGGGCGGCAGGGTCAGATATTCGTCGAAACAGAAGGCATAACTGGCCACGGGAAAGGGCGTAGTGCGTACAAACCATTTGAGAGGGAAACGCGTGTTCTGCGGGTGATCCAGCAGGACTACCGTCATCTCCGCCCCCGTGGCGCGGGAAACGCCGGCATAAGCCAACCAAGGCGCGGAGACCCCCATCAGATCGGAGCCGGACCGACCGTCTCCGGTCAGGATCGTGCCATGCAGGAGATCCAGCGGTCCCCGCCAGAAGACCCCGCCGTATCCGGCGTTCGGACGCCCCTCCGTAGTGGGAGAGCCGAAGACTACATCGCGGCGACCAGGATTGGTGAGGGCGAATGCAAAATCGATGTGCCAAAGGCCGGCGGCCTCGTCCACGCCGCCTACGGTCAGATCGCGTTCATCCTGCAGGAATTCGCATTCGGGCGGATCCGGGATCTGCCAACTTACCGTCTGCCGCCACCGCAGACTGCCCGCGGGAGCGGCCCGCGGGCTCAGACTCTGATGCACCTGGCGGCCCAGATTGTCCAGCTGCCGGTATCCCTTGTCCCGCACGTACGTAGGCCCTCCCCAGAAGTTGTAGCCGGAAACCCAGGGACAGGCCAAACTGAGTCCGTTGTGCCACTCGTGGTCGAAATGCTTTTCCTGGGTGACGATTCCGCCCTGCAGGGTGCCGACGGGGTGAAAGTACGGACGCGGTCCTTGCAGATTCGTCATAAACGGGCGCAGGTTGTAGCGACACAGCCGCCGCGCGCCGTACCAGACTTCGATGTACCGATCCCCGCCGGCGCGGGCAACCAATTTCGCCATAGTGGCAGATCCCGTCAAGCCTGGAACTGGCCGTTGAGCAGATGGTAGTAGGCGTCGTCAGGCTGAATGCTGCCGCGGGCGACCGGCCGACCCAGCTGGGCGGACTTGTAGAAGGCCGTCAGAAATTCAATGGTGCCGCGCACATCTGCCCCGCTGACTTCCGGCCGCTCCTGCCGGGCCAGACTATCCAGAAAGGCGCCCACTTGGGTCACATGCGCGGCGGGCACTTCCGGCGGCATCCGCCCCCAAACCGGCACCCGATCGAGATACGGCGAATCCGGGTATGTGCTGTAACGCCAGTCCTGGTTGCGATAGGAATACAGACTCCGCAGTTCGACCGAGGCGTGGGTGAAATCCAACCGCAGATAACTCTCTTGCCGCGGGGACAGCAGGCTGTTGGAGAAATTGGCCATGGCTCCGTCCGCGAAGCGTACGCTGGCCATGGACACGTTTTCGACTTCGATATCGTATTCCAGGCTGCCCATCATGGCGCGGATTTCCTGCCATTCGCCCATCAGCCAGAGCACAAAGTCCATGATATGGATGCCGTGGATTACGGTACAGCCGCCGACGGCGGCTTCCCAAGTACCGCGCCATTCGACCGCGAAGTAAGGGTCGCCCCGATACCAAGTGGTCAGCACGTTGGCTACCAGGAGCTGGCCCATGACCTGCTCCCGAATCTGGGTTTTGAGGTGACGGCCCGCGGTCCCGAAACGCCACTGAAAGACGCTGCTGGTGAACCGGCCCGTAGCCGCTTCCGCCGCCGCCAGCCGATCCATTTCCGCCAGCGACGCGCACAGCGGCTTCTCGCACAGCACCCAGGCTCCGGCTTCCATGGCCAGGATGGAGAGGTCGGCATGCACGCCCGGCGGAGTGCAAACATGTACCACGTCCGGCCGGACCTGCTCCAACAAATCTTCGGCGCTGGCGTAGGCCTGGGGAATTTCGTGTCGGTTACAGAATTTCTGGGCCCGCGGCATGTCTATGTCCGAAGCCGCTACCAGAGTCACTCTGTCCGCGTGGGCCCTCAAGGCGCGCACATGGCTGTTGGCGATGCCGCCGGCGCCAATGATTGCGGCCTTCAAATCGGCTGCCATCGGTCCGTCTCCTCTGGGGACTCTATCCGAGATCCATACTCGCCGACTTGCGCCTCGCCAATGCGGTCGCAGACGCCGGACGAGGTTGCACGTCGTCCATGGTCGTTCCTGCTCCGCCCAGCACTCGGGGGCCGTCTGGGAGAGGACAGCCTTATCGGCGCGGCAAGCTCGGTCGAGGAACAACGACCATTGTAACAACAGCCACACCGAAATACAGCGCCAGATCCGTACGCAGGTGACTGCAAGCGCAGTGGTAGGCAAGTTTCCGCTTCGCGACTTCGAAGAATTTGCGCCCCCGGCCGGCACTCCACTCAATGGGTACAAGGGCGGAGATACGGAACCGCGGCGTGTGTCTGGGCTCAAGGGAGCAGCGGCGGCGCAGTCGCTCGAAACGAGTCGCGACGTTCCGACACGGCACGCTCGTACCTCCGCTCTGCACCAAGACGGAGACTCGAATCCGCTCCTGCAACCCCACCGGCTCCGCACAAACGGCGGTAGGGTCGTCGCTCCAGAGTTGCGCGTACGGCTGGCAGCGTGTCCGGACTACGATTCGACCCGATACCTAACCGTCGCTTGCAATCGGGACGGACATCGCCTCCGAAGGCTCCGATCGCCCGATTTAGGAGGACCGTGCCCGCGCGTCCGCGAACCGCGCCAGTCGTTTCCGAAACAGCGGGTGGTGCCGCACGTCCCGATTGACCACTGCAGCCGGGATCTCGCCGGTCAGCACCGCGAGCACGTTTTGCACCGCGCCTTCTCCGTTGAGGCGGTACAGTTCGTCGGTCCAGGCCAGCGTGTGCGGAGACAGAACGACGTTGTCCAGACGGGTGAGCGGGTGGTCCGGAGGCAGAGGCTCCGGCACCTGTACATCCAGACCCGCTCCGGCAATGACGTTCTGCTGCAAAGCCGCAATCAAGGCGTCCTGATCGACCACGGGCCCGCGGGCCGTGTTGATGAGGTACGCCGTCGGTTTCATTTGGGCCAACCGGCGGGCGTTGATCAGATGTCGCGTATCCTCGTTCAGGGGACAGCTCAGGGAAACGAAGTCCGACTCGGCCAAGACCTCGTCCAGCGACACCAATTCCACGCCCAGCGCCTCCGCCCCCGCCGGATCTCCGTAGGGATCGTGGGCCAACATACGGCCCAGCCGAAAGGGAGCCAGCAGCCGAAAGAGATCGGCGCCGATATTGCCTAGTCCTACAGAGCCTACGGTTTTGCCCGTGAGGCCCACGGACCACGGCTGGTTGCGCTCTTCCCACCGGCCGGTGCGTACCACTCTGTCTTTGGCGAACAGCTGCTTGCCCAGCGCCAGGATGAAAGTGAGGATAGCCTCCGCTACGGGCCTCCGCACGCCGTCCGGTGTAATCGCCAACAGACAACCATGCGCGGTCAGGGAGGGCACATGCACCGTATCGTAACCCACGCCCCAGCGGCCAATCACGGCTACCTGGGTGGAAGCGTCCAAGGCGCCGGCCGGAAAGCGATAGCCCAACAACACGATGCCGTCCAAGCCTCGGATGTCTGAGGGGGCGACATACGGCTTGCCGTCGGCATCCCGGCCGGAAGCCTCGAAGTAGCGGTATCGGATATGGCGGGGAGCCTGCTCCAGCACGCGCTCGATGGGAGCAGTGACGTCCGGTCCCAAGGCGTGGAAATCAGCCGACACTCCTATCTCGAGTCCCATGATCTCTGTCTCCTGACTGGCGGGGTGGTTTTCATTGTAGCCTGCCACCGTCCCGCGAGACGCAGGTCCGGAGCCGCTACGGTCCAGTTCGCGGATCGCTCCGAACTGGGCTAATATCCAGCCCGTCCCCAGTGCCGCTCGGCACTGTTTCACACCTGCAGGAGCATCTGTCCCATGGGTATCAACAAGGCTGTGGATCTGCTGAAGCTCGGCCAACCGGTCTTTTGTATCGGACAGAGAGGCGATCTCGATTACGACGGCGGCCGGGCCATGGCCGGCACTTGGGCCGACATGATTCGCATCAACATGGAACACGGCATTTTCGATTTGGTGGGCCTGGACGGCTTTATGCAAGGCCTACTGGACGCGGGTCCCACGCCTTCCGGCCATCTCACCCCGACCGTGATGGTAGAACTGCCGGTCCTGGGCCAAAGTTCTGCAGGCGTCCGCGCCAACAGTTGGCAGTTCCAGCAGATTCTGGCCCGCGGCGTCCATTCCTTGCTGCTCTGTCATGCCGAAGACCCGGCGGCGGTAGCCGCCTACATCGAAAGCTGTCGTTATGGATATCACACCCAGGGAGTGGGTTTCGGCCTGCAGATCGGAACCCGCGGTGCGGGAGCCCAGGCCGGAGCCGGAGCCCGCTGGGGCGTGTCTGGGCCGGAATACATCGAGAAAGCCGACGTCTGGCCGCTCAACCCGGACGGCGAACTGCTGTTGGGCGTGAAGATCGAGAATAAGCAAGCCTTGTCCTACGCGGCCGCAACCGCCGCGGTACCGGGACTGGGTTTCGCCGAATGGGGCCCGGGAGACATGGGACTCTCCTTTGGGTACATCGACAACCACGACCCGCCCTACCCGCCCGAAATGTGGAATGCCCGCAATCACATCAAGAATGTCCTACAGGCCCACGAGGTACCGTTCTTCGAGGGTCAATTCACGGCCGAGAACGCCTGTGCCCGCTTCGACGAAGGAATTCGGATCTTCGCTTGTGGAGACGCCCACGCCCCCATCGCGCAGGCGGTGCGCGCCCACGCCGGCCGCTCTATGCCGGTGTAACCGGAGCGGCGCGGTCCGGAAGGATGTCGGGTACTCCGGCGACCGGGATTCCCGCAGTCAGGGAATCTCGGGCACGATCAGTTCCTGCCCTTCGGCCAGGTTATCGCTGTCGACCAAGTTGTTGACGGCTTCCAAGACCGCGAAGGGAACCTGATACAGTTCCGCAATCGACAGGAGAGTCTCGCCTGCGCGCACGGTATGAATCCGCGGGCCCTCCGCGAGACGCGGCGCCACTCCCGGCACGTAGATCTCCTGGCCCACGGCCAGTTGGTCCGCGTTCTGCAGATTGTTGGCCGCGACCAGCGTACTGAGGCGCACCTCGTACCGCAAAGCAATGCTGGACAACGTCTCCCCGGCAGCGACCGTATGCACGAGGCCCTCCTTGCCGGCGGCTTCCTCGGTGGGCAACTCCAGCAAGGTGGCGTTCGCGGGCAACAGCAGTCTCTGTCCTATGCCCAGCCGATCCGGAGAGACCAAGCGGTTGAGCCTGGCGATCTCCAAGGAATCGACGCCGTACAAGGCGGCAATGCTGCTGAGGTTCTCGCCGGCCTGGACTAGATGATACAGCGCATTCGGATCTTCCGGCTCCTCTTCGGACGGCCGCTGGGCAGCCTCGGAAATGGCGAGCCGCTGACCCACGGCAATGCGGTCCAAGACGATCGAGGGATTGGTGGCTTTGATTTCTTCTACGGTGATGCCAAATTCCTCGGCCAAGCCCGATACCGTATCTCCGGCCTGCACTACGTAGAAGAACGTGCCGCTGTCCGTCTCCTCCCGGACCCGCGCCGACTCAGGGGGCGGGTCCACGACGGGAATCAGCAATTCGTCCCCGGGAACGAGCCGGTCGCTCTGCAGCTGCGGATTGAGACGTCTGAGGGTGTCCAGAGAGACGTAATGGGCGGCGGCGATGGTTGCCAGGTTGTCGCCGGCCTGCACGATGTAGGTAATGGGAGGTTGCGGATCCTCGGTCGACGGGTCGCTGCGCGCCGCTTCGACCTGCTCGCTGGCCATTGCGGCCACATCGACCGGATCCAGGTCGATCGTCAGGCCCAGCCCTTCCACCCGATCGCGGGTACAGCCCACAAGCCACACCGCCGACCACAAGCCGACCCCTATTGCCAATCTGTATACCCACGCAGACATTGTGTCGTGCTTCGATCGTAATGCGACGGCATCCTCGATTGGCCCCACGCGCCGTCCTGTCCGGCCCGCAGGGCGCATTCAATATAGCACAGACCTGGGTCTCGGCATCCGGCGGCGGGGCCGCGGCCCCGATTGGATCGGCCGGCCGGCATTGCGGCCTGAGACGTACGGCTACTCCAAAGAGATGGCGGTGTTGGGGATCGCACGCGCGGCCAAGCTGAGCAGGCCGGCCGTCACGCGGGTTACTTGACGCATGGACTGGGCCGTGGCGCTGTCGGGATGTGTCACGACAAACGGTTCCCCGGCATCGCTGCCCCGGCGCACGAGGGGGTCCAGGTCTACTTGCCCGATGAAGTCCACCCCCACTTCCTTGGCTGCCTGACGACCGCCTCCCCGCCCGAAGACGTCCCCGGACATGTTTTCGACCATACCCAGAATCGGCACGTCCAGCTTCCGAAAGGCTCCCACGCCCCGCTTGGCGTCGCTGACCGAAACCGCTTGCGGCATGGTCACGATCAGCCCCCCCGTAATCGGAACGCTCTGGGCCAAGGTCAACTGGGCATCTCCCGTGCCGGGCGGCAGATCCACGATCAGATAGTCCAGCGCCCCCCAGTGCACATCGGTCAGCATCTGCCGAATGGCGCCGTGCAGCATGGGGCCGCGCCAGACGACGGCTTCGCCTTCCGGCATCAAAAAGCCCATGGACATGACTTTCACGCCGTAGGCTGCATGCGGCACCATCTTGCCGGCGCGCACCGACAGCGGTCCGGACAGACCCATCATGATGGGCACGTTCGGACCGTAGACGTCCGTGTCCATGATGCCCACTTTGGCCCCTTCCAAGGCCAGACTCACGGCCAGATTGACACTGAAGGTGGTTTTGCCCACTCCCCCCTTGCCGCTGCTGATGGCCAGCACGCTCTTGATGTCCAGATTCAGCTTGTCGGAGATGCGTCGATCCCGCACCACTTGACTGGTGAAATTGACCGTGACCTCCGTGACTCCAGGCACCTCCCGGCGCACGGTCTCGATGCAGTCGCACTCGATCTGGGCCTCCATGGGACACGCCGGAGTCGTCAATTCGACGGTAAACGAGACCGTCGTACCGTCCACCTCTATGTCCTGCACCATGTCCAGGGACACGAGATCCTGATGCAGTTCGGGTTCTATGACTTTCTGCAGAGCACGCGTGATGTGCGCGGTGGTGATGGAGGAGGGAGTGGCAACAGACATGAAAAATCACCGCTTCACGGAAACCGAGGACAAGGATGCCTCATTAAGACACAATCCGCTTGGAGGGTCAAGAACGCGACCGCCGTGCATTCCAGCCTGTATCCTCTCCAAGAGCGCGCCTCTATTCTATAAACTCAACTCGGCGCCCATCGTCTGAGCGGCCTGTTGGCCGATCTCGACTGCGTAATTGGTGCCCCGGTCCCAAGGCCAGACCTGACTCATGCTGGCCAGATACAAACCCTTCAAGGGAGTCTGCAGAGACAAACGGCGGCTCCCGAAGCCGCACACCGGAATCGGCTGGGCATAGGCGGCGCGGTGCAGCCACCACCCCAATACCTGTCGAGGCTCGAACTCCGGCGCCATGCCCTGCAGGCCGGCCAAGAATTCCTCTGCCAGGGCCGTCTCGTCCATGGTCAAGTAGCGATGGTTCTGCTCTACGTAAGCCCCGAGATAGCAGAGATGGTGGCCGCCGTAGTGCTTGCGGTCCACCATGGCCGTGTGCTCCACCAAGACCAGGAAAGGCAGCTGCGCGTCCGCGGGAATGCTGATCCAATACGTGCCGTGGGTCAGGGCTCGATCCAAGGCCACGGTCAGTACGGCAGCCCCCATGTATTGCTCCTGTCCTACCTGGGCCTTGAAGGAATGCGGCAGCGCAGAACACAAACGGCAGAGCGCATACGGGGGTCCGGTATACAGTACGGCATCCGCGGCCCAGTTTCCTCCTGTGCTACGTACTTCCCAGATCTCTCCCACGCGGACAATCTCGGAAACACGGGTGCCCAGATGGACATCTGCGCCCAGAGCACGATTTGCCTCCAACAGGCCGTCGGCCCAGGCCTGAAAGCCTCCCTTGACGTAGATCAGTTGTGGCGTGCGCTTGATGATACGGGCCGCGAACCAGGCCAGGGACACCGTCGGGTAGGCGGGACCGAATTTGGCCTGCAGCAGGGGCCGCCACAGGGTTTCGTAGGCCAAGTCGCCCATCCGGGTCCGCAACCAGGAATCGGCGGTGACGGCGTCGAAAGCACGCCAGGGAGGTCTGGGGTGCCAGCGCAGATAGGCCAAGGTCAACCCCATGCGGAGTTTGTCCAGCAGAGACAGATGCGGGAACGCCAGCAGATTCCGGACGCTGTCCAGCCGGTAGTTTGCACTCGCGAAGCGATATGCGGTGGCGGGGGCATGGACCTCCAACAGATCGGCCAATCCCACCTCCTGGGTAAGGTCGATGATGTGGTCGTCGTTCGTGAAGAGATGATGATAGAACCGTTCCAGAGGCCAATCCCACTCCGGCAATCCCCTAAACCCGGAGGCGAGACCGCCGGCCGCGGCGGCGCCGTCCACGATACGCACCGCGGGCTTCGTGGCGAAGCGGGACTGCAGATAGTGAGCTGCGGCCAAACCACCAGGACCGGCTCCGATTACGACGATACGCATGAATGGAGAACTCCGCAGAATGCTGCATCGAGATCAACGGGAGGTCATGCAGAGACACGGCGTACCGTCGGCACAAGGGAGACCACGCTCTGCACGACCCCAGCGGGATCTCGGACCATAGACACCGGTTACGGATGCGGAACCGATACGGGCACCCGGGACCCCGGCATCCGCTGTCCGTCTCCGCGCGCCCGGGCATTGTCGCCGCCGTAGACTACCCAGAACGCGGAGGAGAGGGACAAATCGACCCGATGCCGTCGTACGCGGCACCTGCCCGGGAACAGGCTGGGAGGCGCCGTCTCGGCGGCGACCAGCACCAAGCATGCCGGACGCGCGAGCACGCGGGCGCGGCAGAAAGCGCTGCCGCGGTGCAGGCGCTGTTCGACAATTGCCGAGGTCGCCCAAGTCTCGCAGAGCGCGTCGGTAGGGATGGAGGTGCGGAATCCTCACGTATCCGCTGCCGGTAGAACGGGAGAGGCGGGCACCGCGACGGTCTCGGCGGAAATGAATTTGCCCCCGGCGTCGCGCCGGCTATCCTGAATGCAAGGGAATTTCTACCGCGGCAGCATAGGTTTGGGCGGAAGCGAAGTAACAGGAATAGGCAGGCAACTTTTCCTTGATCCGCTGCAGCGACGTCTCGAAGAGCTCGGCCAAGTCTTCATCGGATCCCTTGAAACAGCGTATGGTACGGGCGCTGCAGATCCGGCAGCCTTGCAAGAATTTGTAGCTCTTGCTGTTGCACGGCAAGCAGCTGCCCAAGTCGATCATCATCAGAATAAAAGCCAAGCTTTCGGGATGCGCTTCCTCCACGGCCACGACGCGGTCCACGAGGCGCGCCCACACCGGTCCGCGCAAGTTCCGTAACGAAGGAATCAACGAGTGCGGGAACAGCAATTCGGCCGTCGGATCATGCATCTGGTTTCTCCCCCTTGTTGTTTGCCAGGCCGTACGCCGAGGGTCCACCTTCCGCAAGCGGACCCCACGCCTGGGCGGCGCGGCGCAACCCGGCACGCCCCGCCCCTGCGGCCCCTTTCAAGAAAGCCGACCGCGCCGCCGTCGGCTCGGAAAGAGACACGGCTGCAGTATGGAAGCCCACGGCCCGATACACCGAGCCGGAAGCGAAGACTACAGCGAGAGGACCTCGCCAGGTTGCATGATTTCACAAGCAATGCCTTCAGGTTTCAGCAGATCTGCGAACTTCTGCGGATCCTGTTTGATGATCGGCATCGTGTCGTAGTGGATCGGCACCACTTTCTCGGCATTCACGAACTGGGCCGCCACCGCGGCATCCTGCGGCCCCATGGTGAAATTGTCCCCAATGGGCAGCAAAGCCAGATCAATGCTCTTTTCTTCCCCGATCATCCGCATGTCGTAGGTCAGACCGGTGTCGCCGGCATGGTATAGCCGCCTGCCGTCCCGAAAGTTGAAGAGCAAACCGGCCGCGGCGCCACCGTCGCTGCCGTCCGGCAACTGGCTGCCGTGGAGGGCAACGGTCAGTTTCACATGTCCAAAGGAGAACAGGAATTCTCCCCCGATGTGCATCGCATGGGTGTCGTAGTCGTCACCGAGCCAAGCACAGATCTCGTAATTGGCAATGACTTTGGCTCCTGTGGCCTGAGCCAATTCCTTCAGATGGGACGTGTGATCGCTGTGCCCGTGCGTTACGGCAATGAAATCGGCTTGCAGATCCTCCACTTTGTGGCGACACGCCGGATTGTCCGGGGCCAGGAAGGGATCAACGACTATCTGATCGCCACCCGCATCAATGTGGAAAGTGGCATGTCCCAGGAATGTGACGTCGATATTCATGTCTGCTCCAGTTCTGGATTTCCTAGTCCTTTCGGCATTCGTCCGCCGGTCCCGGCGGCTGCAAGGCGGCACCGGGGCGCAGCCCCTATCCTATAGATATTTCTGTTTCTCCAGACGCCGCGCACCCCGCCTGCGGTCAACTCCCGCAAAGGCGGGTCGGGACGGCCGGGAAGTTGCGGAGTCGGCTCCTGGGCAACCGGCCCCGCAGTTTGGGTCTGCATCAGCTGTCGCGCCCCGGCGGCTTTCTCTCTTCTGCGGGATCCTCGTATCCAAAGAGGTAAACGACCACGCACAGGGCTACGGCGGCAATGATACCAATCAGGAGATTGCCCATGGCGTGCAATGGCTCTTTCGGTGCAACGGCAGTCTACCGCACGCTGGACTCCGGCGGCCGGGATTTTCTGCCCGATTTGAGCATACGCGCGCGGATTTCGAGCGGCAAGACCTGCCTGGGATGGTATCGGCATGGCTTCCGCAGCGCGCAGAACACCCAATGCCTGCATTGTCGACCACCACGATCTCCTATTCCGACTCTTTCTTAGGGCCGGGCAGGGCGGGCTGCCGGCCTGCTCCATGCCATTGCGGCGCGCTACCGATTGCGGCGCGCGCGGGCTTTCTCCATGGCCTTGGCTTTCAATTCCGCGGCCCGCGTGGCGGCCGCGGATTTTCCGGAGGTCGCCCTGTCCGCGGCCGCCTGTTTGGCTGCCTTTTGCTCGGCCTTGGCTTTCTCTGCGGCGCGTTTCTCGACCAAGGCCGCTTGTTCCTGGGCATATTGATCGGGCCACAGGGCCGCGTAGTATTCCAACGGCACCGTCAGTTCGGAAATGTCGTAGACCAGATGGGGATGCCGTTCATACGCCGCCAGTTCGAAATCGTGGTCCATTTTGATGGCGTCGAAGGGGCAGAACTCCACGCAGTAGTTGCAGCTCATGCAGATCGTGGCATCAATGAAGAAATCCTGCGGGCGCGTGACCGGTTTGCCTTGTTCGTCCGTGGCCCGGGTAATCCAAATGCACTGCGGGGGACAGACCTTGGCGCAGATCCCGCAGGCCGTGCAGCGTTCTTCGTCAATCTCCGAATCCCAGATCAGCATGGGAATGTACCGAAACCGCTCCGGCAGCAGGCGCCGTTCTTCGGGATATTGGATGGTCAACAGCCCTTCCTGTTCCACGGGCTGCTCCATGATCCGCAAGGCATCGCTCTGTTTGGTGCTGCCTTGATAGCGGCTGGGGGTCTTCTGCATGTCGTCCGTATAAGTCTCGGCCAAATGCTTGAAGGTCACGCCCAGACCTTTGAGTAGACCGGTACCGAACATTTTCAGCCTCCTTGAGCGGCGGACCAGCGGCCGCTAACGATCCACTTCTCCGAGCACGATGTCGATCGCGCCCAAGATCACGATGGCATCCGCCACCTTGTAGCCTACGGTCATGGGAGCCAAGGCATTCAGATTGATGTAGCTGGGAGCGCGTATGTGGTAGCGATACGGATTCGGCTTCCCGTCGCTGACCAAGTAGAACCCCAATTCCCCCTTGGGAGCTTCGATCCGGCTGTAGACTTCGCCTTCCGGCGGCCGGAATACGTATCCGCCTTTGCCGCCCAAGGTGTCGCCCTCCGGCAGGTCGCGCAGGGCCTGCTTCAGAATTTTGACGCTCTCCCGGGCTTCCAGGATCCGGATGTAGTAGCGGTCGAAGACATCGCTGTGCGGCAGCGTAGGAATGTCGAATTCGAACCGCTCGTAGATGCCGTACGGTTCGGCCCGTCGAATGTCGTACGGCACTCCGGCGGCCCGAATCATGGGGCCGCTCACGCCGAGAGCCAGCAGCTCCTGGGCGCCGAGGTACCCTACGCCCCGGCCCCGGGCCCGGAGAATTTCGTTGTCGGTCAGCATCCGGTCCAGCTGATTGAGCACGCGCGGCAATCGTTGATCCACTACGTACCGGGCCTGGTCCAGCCACCCTGCCGGCAGATCGCGATGCACGCCGCCGAAGCGCATGTAGTTGCACATCATGCGGGCCCCGCTGACGGCTTCGAAGAGATCGAGGATCATCTCTCGTTCTTCGATGGCGTACAGAGCCGGCGTCTGCAAGGCTCCCAGGTCGTTGAGAATAAAGCCCACGGACCAGAGGTGATTCACGATACGGGTCAGTTCCGCCATGATCACACGCAGATACTCGGCCCGTTCCGGCACCTCCAGCCCCAGCAGTTTCTCGACGGCGAGCGCGTAGGACCAGTTGTTGCTCATCGAATTGAGATAGTCCAGCCGGTCCGTGAACGGCATGTTCATCAGCCAGGTGTTGCGTTCGCCGATCTTCTCGTGATTGCGATGCAGGTACCCCATGTCGGGCTCGAGGGCCGTAATGGTCTCGCCTTCGATCCGCACCACCATGCGGAATACGCCGTGGGTGCTGGGGTGATGAGGGCCCAAATTGACGACCACGCTTTCCGTAGCCATGTGCCCCGAATCCGAGCCGTTCATGGCTCTGGGAGCCTGACTCACAGGCACGTAGGACACCGGCTCTTGCCAATCTGCCGGATCCCAGTTCTCGGGATAACGCGTATTCTTGCCCCAAGGCACTTTGTCTTCGCCACGGAAGAAATCTGCGCGGGGGTGTCGGCTTTTGAACGGCTTCTGCGCTTCTTCGTAGTAGGCCTCGTGCCAGTCCTTGCGCATGGGGTGGCCGGCAAAGCCTTCCCAGAGCAGAATGCGCCGCAGATTGGGATGGCCGGCGAACCGAATTCCATACAGGTCCCAAACTTCCCGCTCCTGCAGGTTGGCTCCAGGATATACGCCTGTCGCCGAAGGCACTTCGCCGCTGCTCGGTACGGGCACGTGCAACGTCAAAGGCCCCCCGCCGCGGGACGTCGCATAGAGGTGATACACCACGTCGAAACGCGGCGCGTCCTTGTCCCGGGCCTTGCCTTGGTAGGACAGATAGTCGGTGCAGGTGACGCTGGAAAGGAAGTCGAAGCCGTCCCGATCCCGCAAATGGGTCAGGACGGCCGGCAGCTGTTCGGCCGCCACCTGCAAGGTGCCGGGAACGGAGCTCGGCGTCCCCGTCAAAGTATGAGCGGTGGAAGGTTTGACCAAGGGAACTGCCATGGTACGGCCCGGAATACCGCGGAGACAGGATTAGCCGGCGAGCCGGGCTGCGGCCCGCCGTTTGGCTTCCTCGATATTGGCGATCGCACCGGGCTGCAGGTTGCGCAGGCCGGCCGGAATGCCGCTCGCCTCGGTAGGGCCGGCTTCGCTGGCTTCTTCACCGCTGTCGGCCATGGTCACGCTGCGCACCAGTTCGGCCTGACGGGGATCGAAGATGTCCGGCCCCAACTGCGGCACAGGTACGTAGCCGGACACGCCCCGCTGATACCAGTCGGCGGTCAGAACGCTTTGCGAATCCACCTTTTCATGCAGTTTCATCAGGCCGAATATCAATGCTTCCGGGGTGGGCGGGCAGCCGGGCACGTAGACGTCTACCGGAATGTACTTGTCGATGCCGCTGACCACGTTGTAGCCTTCCTTGAAGGGGCCGCCGCCGGTGGCGCAAGCCCCCATGCTGAGTACATACCGGGGTTCCGCCATCTGGTTGTAGATGCGTACGATAGCGGGCACCATCTTCTTGGTGACGGTTCCGGACACGATCATCAGGTCGCTCTGGCGCGGACTGGGCCGCATGACCTCCATGCCGAAAC
>DAOUKB010000087.1:0-13141 GCA_034421855.1 Anaerolineales bacterium | reverse complement strand
CCCCCCGATGCCGCCCCGATGACCCAGCGCGGGACCCGGGGCGGCATCGGGGGGAGCACGCCTGCCGGGCCTTCCCGCCATGACGGGGCGTGGCTCCCCGGTAGGCCCCGCATGCCGCTGCGTTGCGGGCGGTCTGCCCGATCCGGGCTTGGGTACTGGGGACTCAATGATTTTGACGACACCCCCTAAGCATTACTTTCGCTCACCCTATTCGTTCGTTTCCAGCAACCTGCGCAGCTGCGGCAGGATTGTCGGGATAGCGTCTTGAATGATCGACCATACAGTGTCGTCGTCTATCCCAAGGTAGGCATGAACGATGTGGTTGCGCGGGCCAATGACTGCTCTCCAAGGTATTTCCGGGTGCGCGTCCCGCACGGCGACCGGGATATGTGTCGCCGCTTCTCCGACGAGTCCAAGGTTGCGGAGAGTGGCGTCGTAGGTACGTGAATCTTCGACGAATGCTTCTTGAGTCATCCCTTCTGTATAGGCCAGCGCCTTCTCACAGAAATCGATCATGTCTTGCACAAAGAAATGCCACTGGCGCGACCTCTGCTCCGGACTAGACATCCACGGCCTCCGCTTCGATGTATGGGCGAAGATCTTTGCGCAGCGCTTTGTGCGTTACCAGGTCAACAGGACGGCCCAGGAGGTTTTCGAGGTAGGACTGCACCCCAAAGTAGCGCCGCCAGTCGGCTCGTCCGACGAACCAGACTAGGATATCAATATCGCTGTCATGTCTCGACTCCCCGCGCACGGTCGATCCGAAGAGCGCGAGCGACGCAATGCCGAAGTTTTCCGCCAACGCAGCTTTGTGCGCCCGCAACAGCTTCAGCGTTTCGTCTCTGGTTACTGGCTCAGTCATGGCTTTGCCCCCGATCAGGCCCTTTCAGGAGGAAGGGGATCGACCTCCACGATCGTCTCCAGGAGAATTATCCCACTTCGCTTCGCCGCCGAGGGCTGTTTCAAGGTCAGGGGGACTGCCTCCGGCCGTAGCCAGCCACTCGGCGGCTGCCGCCCGAGAACATAACGCAGTATGGAGGGCCATCTCGTCGAACTCATGCTGGCTCCGACAAACATCAGTGCACTCCGCGCAGGCCCATCAGGGTCGTACAGACAATATTCCAGGATGCCTGCAGTCTCGTCGGGGACTAAGACCACAACGCCGCCGTCAACCTTCGCAACACTCGCTTCGAGCAGATGCAGAGAGATGCGTATACGTCCCGATCGGATCAGGCCGACGTCCGTGAAGTGCGCTTGTGCTGCTGGGCCGCCGCTCCTGATGGTGCCGGGGGCTCACCCACCGAGGAGTGGCATCAGGATGGGGCAGAAAGCGTCGGACACAAAGGAAGCAACGTAAGGTTCGGCTTTGCTCAGACTGCGACCGCTGTTTGGCGCATAGCCTCTTCGTGGATGGGATCGATCAGGATTTCCTCCGCCCAAGCCTTGACGGGGTCCGAAGCCTCGGTGAAGGCTACGCAGGGCAGATTTTCACCGTGCCGTTCCAGCCAGTCCGCCCACCGCGCCTGATTCTTGCCCAAGTCTTCCCCGGTGATATGGATCAATTCCGTGTGCGCATGCTCCGCGTGCATGGCCCGGGCATCTTGCAGATATTCGATAAGCGACAAGTATCCCTCGGGATGGCCGCAGCGCGCCAGACACCGGGCAATCAGCAATTCGAGGTAGGCCAATCGTTCCTCCACGTAGTCCTCTTCCAGTGTATCCGGGGCCAGCGCTTGTTTGTGTCGGAAAGCCTCATGCCGGTGCAGCTGTCGCAACATCTCTACGCTGCGGACGTCGCCCAACCTCTCGATACCATGGCAGACCGCCGTCACGTAGTAGTACGTGGAACGATCCTTGTCCATGATGTCGGCGGGGGCTTCGTGGGCCAGCAAATCGATCACGCGCTGCCACACCGGCAAGGCGCGAGCGTCCCGGGCCAGCCCCAGGCTGTAGATCAGGAAGGCCACGTCCGCCGCTGCATTCTGATCCGGCGGTATACCCTTGTACATGATGGTATCGTCCTGCGTGGGCAGTCTGTCGCCTTGCAGAGCGGCCAAGCAGGCCTCCACCAGTTGCGTGGTCCCCGCGCTGGAGCCCAGCACGGCCAATACTTGGGCCAACAGCAGGGACATACGACCTGCGGACTGGGCGTACCGCCGTTCCAGATAGGGTACGATTTCCGGTCCCATACACATCAGATCCGCCAGGTCCACCCGACCCTCGTAACGCATGTTGTTCTGCATATGGGAGTAGCGATGCAGCGGCGTCTCGGCATCCAGCCGGGACATCTTGACGTCCAGCTCTTCCGCAGAGAAGCGCAAAGGCTGCAGTTTGCGCTCCAGAATGCGAGACGGCAGAGTCCCCGTGGCTACCAGCCTTTCCTGCAGCGCGCGGATAGGCAGTTCCCGCGGAGCGACGCCCTTTTCGACGCACATCGCGGCGGCCAAGGCCGCGATGCCTCCCAAATTTTCCATGTCCGGCTGCATGCGCGGGGCCGCCAAGGCGTCGTGCGTGGCGGAAAAGGCTTTCCCCGACACGATGAGACCTTCCAGATCTACGGGCAACAGAGCCCGGTAGGGAATCTCGATGTCCAAGTGCGGAGACTGCAGCCCCATGAGCACCCAGTCAGAAGTGCTCTGCCCCTTGATGTCGTTGTTGCTGAACGCGAGCAGCACGACGTCTTCAAAGGCCCGCCGCACCAATTGGTCGCTCAAGGTCAGGGTCAAGTCCGCTTGGATGTGCCGACTCTCACGGGGCGCGAAGTAGATTCCGTGATCCACGTCTCCTTTCTGCCCGCTGCGGCGTTCCGCCATGATGCCGCGGGTGTAGTCCTCGATGTTGGTGACGTCCACGGAACGGGTTTTCACGTTGCGCGGCTTTCCGGGCCGGATCACCTGCGCCATATAGCCGTACATCATGGAATGATCCCGCGCGGCACCCAAGACGTAGGGGGCGCCTGCAAAGGCAGCGATGTCGCCGTCGCCCGTCGCATCGATCGTCACCTGGCCGAGTACGGCCGTCGGGCCATACCGGGTGGCTATGACCACGCCCCGCACCATGGTGTCCTCCACCAACGCGCCGATGAACAGGGCATTCAGCAGCAGATCTACCTGGGCCTCGTGGGCGGCCTGCAGTAGGGCGTGAATCTTGCATTCGATATTCCACTGGGGGATTGCCCCCTGCTGCAAGGGGTGGCGCGTGCGGGCATGCAATTCGTTGACCATGGCGGTTACCTGGCCCGCATACCCCTCCCGCCAGCCAAACCAATAGGCATGGATGCCGCCGTAGGTTCCCGTGCCGCCGAGACCGGGATTCATGTCCACCAGCAGCGTGTTCATGCCCAACCGCCCCGCGGTAATGCAGGCAATGCCTCCCGCGGTGCCGCCCCCCACCACGATGACGTCCCGCGGCGCCGGGGTGGCGATGGGCGTAGCGGGAGTATCGACCCAGGCATATTCCGCCCCGCGCTGGGGCTGCTGCTGCGCCCGGAACTGGATGGCATCTTCGGTCGCCGAGAGCGCCGCCGGCACCGCGGGGAACCTTTCTCGGGTCGGCTGTATCAGCCCGGCCACGGCAACTCCCAGGAAACAAGCGTCTACAGGTTCCGACCAAGAAAGACCGACGGCGGCCGGCATCCGAGCGGCTGGATTGGCCATGAAAACGCGTGGAGCGCGCACGCCGAAGCATGCTCCGGCGAGGATTTGCCTTTCCCCGGCAGGGGTTTGCAGGTGTACGGCCGGCAGCGTTCTCGCCGGGGCCGGACCCGCCAGAGCCGTCGTAACCGGACCCCTCGCTTCGTGGCTGGAGGATGCCCACAGCGCCCTGGCGAAAGCCGGATGCTGCTGTTTGAGGTACTCCACGATCTCCAACCCCTTCAGGCGGGCTATGCGGTCCCGGCGGGTCATGTCCACCGCCGAGTCTTCGACGCGGGCTAGTTCCATGCCGTATTCCACATAGTAGTGACCATCTCCGCCCAATCCCGGACATACCGTCAGTTCCTGCGCCGCCAACCCCTCCACCGGGACGGACACGGTCGGCTCCGGCAACTCGGCGACGTGCGTGAATTCCAGCCATCGGGTATAGGTGGACGTGGCGGGCGGCTCTTTGAAGTCCTCTCCCAACAGACGGGCCATGAGAGCGGTTTCCGAGGCGTCCAGGACATGCGTGCAGCACACCACCTGGCGGCCGGACTTGTTGCCGACCACTACGCCGGCAATCCCGTCGTCCACGGTGCGGACCAAGCCGACGGGCACGGACGCGTAATAGGTCTTGATCCCGGCTGTCCGCAGCAGGTCTTCCAGAGTCTTCTTGAACGTATCCTCGTGCAGGGTCCAGTAGCCTTGTCGCTCTGCATCCCGTGCCGCCGCGAAAGCCGTATGCAGAGGCTCCGGCAACGGACCCGCCCGTACCCGTTCGACCTCGAGGAAGGGCCGACCCCCAGCCGTCATTTCGCGACCGGGATACGTACGCGGCTCGACCACGACGACCGCCTGCCCGCGGGCAGCCAGCTCGAGGGCTGCGGCCATGCCCGCGAAGCCGCATCCCAGCACGAAGACGTCGCAGGTGTGCAGGACGGGTAGCGAACCGGCAGGAAAACGGACTTGCACGGCGGTGTACTCCTCAATACGCCGAGTCTCGACGCAGCGACCGCAGGGTTAGCGCATCCCGGTCAGGACGATGCCTTGCGTAATGTAGCGTTGCAGAAAAACGAATACCACCATGATGGGCACGGAGGCCATCGTGGCCCCGGCCATGATCAGTCCATGGAAGGATCCGTTTTCGCCCAGAAAATCGGCCAAGCCGATGGAAAGCACGTATTTCTTGGGGGACACCAGCACGATCAAGGGCCACATGAAGTCGTTGTAGTTCCACATGAAGTAGAAGACGGACAGGGTTGCCAGGACCGGCACGGAGAGGGGCACGACGAGCCGATGCCAGATATACCATTCGCTGGCCCCGTCGATGCGTCCGGCATCTATGAGCGCGTTGGGGATGGTGAACATGAACTGGCGGAACATGAAAATGGCGTAGGCGCTGGACAGTTCAGGGATGAACAGGGCCCACCAGGAATCCGCCATGCGTTGCTGCACCACCATGAGGTACAGCGGAATCATGTAGACCTCGAAAGGAATAATCCAAGTGGCCAGGATCAGATAGAAGAAGAAATCTTTGTATCGGAAATCGAATTTGCCGAAGACGTACCCGGCCAGGCTGCTGACGTAGATGTTGATCGCCGACTTGGTAATGGCGATGAACAACGTGTTCCCGTAGAGACGATACACGTCCAGGCGTTCGATGGCGATCACGAAATTCTCCAGCGTCGGCTCCTGGGGCAGCAACACCGGCGGAAACGTGATCCACTCGGACTGCGGCTTGAAGGCCGTGGAGATCATCCACAGAAAAGGCACCAGCATGGCGACGGCTCCCAAGGCCAGCGCTACGTAGTTGAAGCCCAGCGACAGGGTGCCGCCGCGCCCCAGGGGAGCCACGCGGCGCGGCGCAAGATCCGCGGTCGTCACGTTTTGCATCAGAATTCCCAGTTCTCGCGCGTGATGCGGAGCTGGACTACCGTCATCAAGAGCACGATCGCGAACATGACGAAGGCCATGGCCGAAGCCAAGCCTACAAAACGGCGCTGAAAGGCATTCAGAAAGATGTAGTAGGAGATGGTCATGGTCGAATTCAAGGGCCCGCCGCTGGTCAGGATGTAAATTACCCCGAACACGTTGAAGCCGCCGATGATTCCGGTCACGACTACGAAAGTCAAAACCGGCTTCATGAGCGGAATGGTGATCCAACGCGCCAGATGCCACCGGTTGCCCCCGTCGATGCGGGCCGCCTCGTAGTATGTCGAGGGGATGCCCCGCAGGCCGGCCAGCAGGATCACCATGGTGAAGCCCAGCCCGCCCCATACGGCCATCATGATGAGCGTGGGCATGGCCAGGGTAGTCGAACCCAGAAAGTTGATCCTTTCCATGTCCATGGCCACCAAGGCCTGATTGAGCAGCCCGAAACGGGGTTGCAGCAACCAACGCCAGGCCAGCAACACCGCTACGCCGCTGGTCATCTGGGGCAGAAAGTAGACGAGCCGAAATGCCAGGCTGCCGTACCGGATCGGATTGATGATCAGAGTCAGGCCGAGGGACAACAACACTCCCCCGAAGGTCGCTCCCATGGTGTAGTAGAAGGCATTGCCGATGGACCGCAGAAAAATCGGATCCCGCACAATCGCCTGGTAGTTGTCGGCCCCGACGAAAACATGCGCGTCGCTGAGCAAGCGCCAATCGTGCAGGCTGATGAAGAAGGCATATCCGACCGGAAAAATGCGATAGAGCCCAAAGAAGGCCATGGTCGGAATCATGACCATGAGCACGAAGCGGCGTTGCGTCTTTTGGAGCCCGGACAGCGGAGGCCGTCCGCCCAGACCTAGGCGTGCCGACATGTCGAGGGAGCTTGAAGGGGTTTCGGGTCGACAAAACCCGCAAAAACATAAGGAGGGAGCCCGCCGGGCTCCCTCCTGCGGAATACTCTCCGCTAGACCATTTCCGCGCCCAAGCCCTGATCGAACAACAGCTGGGCCTCTTGGTTGGCCAAGACCATGGCCTCTTCGACCGCCATGCCTTCGTTCAACATGCGGAAGAAAGCATCGCCGTAGACTCTGCCCAGTTCCGGCGGGGGTTCCACGGGGTCATGTTCCAACGCAAGCACTTGTGCGGCCATAGCCAGACCTGCATCCTCGTGGAGTCTCGGATCGTTCAGCAACTCCGCCCGCACCGGGGCAATGCTGATCATCTGCGCCAGCGCCCAGTAGGCCTCCGTCCCCGCGTCCACGTAGAGGTATTTGAGGAAGTCGTACACGGCGTCATAGTGTTCTGCCTTCCCTTTGAAGGCCGCCACGGACAATACGGTGGACTTGTAGCCGTACAGGGGATCCGGAGAGCCGGAAGGCGTCGGCGGCGGGGCAAAGCCCAGATGCGGGTAGATGTCCGGGAACGTAGCCCGCAGTTCGCCCACGATCCAAGCCTGCTCTTCCGTCATGCAGGCCAGACCCGTACCGACCGCCTCGCCGTTCCACGGAAAATCCTGGTCCCAGACGTCGTGTACCAAGTTTAAGTCGGCGATGTACTTGAACCCGGCAATGGCCTCCTCGCTGTCGAAGGTCGCCTGCACCTGGCCGCTGGAGGCATCCACTACGTTGCCCCCCAGCTGCAGAACTTGATTGTAGGCTCTCCATTCGTCCGCCGGCACCACGCCGCAGCGGGTGATGCCCCCGGCGTCCCGCGTAGTGGTGGCTTCTGCCGCCACCAGGAAATCGGCCCAGGAAGCCGGCGGCGTATCCGGATCCAAGCCCACCTCTTCGAAGATGGTGCGGTTGTAGACCAGAATGGTGCTGCTCACACCGGTGGGTATCACATACCGACCATACACGTCCCAATTCACAGTGGGATAGGTTTCCGCATACCAGGCATTGGTGAATATCTCTTCCGGGAATTCCAGCAACAACCCTTCACGGCGCATGGGGAAGAATTCCTCGCCCATCTTGAACAGATCCGGGTGGGTGTTGGCTTCCAAGGCAGAGGCTATCTTCTCCATGCGGCTGGAGATAGCCAACACTTCGATGGTGTAGCCGTCCCGCTGTTCCGCCCACTGCTGGGCAACGCCGTCGTATACGTCCATGCGCGGCTGCCACCAGCCCCACAAGGTCAGGTGAATCGGGGCTGTACCGGGCTCTTCCGTACTGGCCGTAGGTACGGCACAGGCGGCCAAAACCAGGCCGGCGCCCGCCACGCCGATACCCTGCAGAAACGCGCGTCGGCTAACCTTTCCTGCCATCAGTCGTCTCCTGTTGCTGCTGGAATTGCCAAGGCCCGCTTCCAGGATGGTGTACACCATGCCACACGACTTTGGAATGTAGCCCTTGCGTAACAGTCTGAATTATAGGTAACGCTCTCTGTTTGCCCAAACAGGGGCTAAAAACCCACTCCGCGGGCCATGGCCAAGAGCTGCCGGTACTCTGAGCAAGGCCCGGCAGACCCAAATCCAAGGAATGCCGTTGAACCGGAAACATTGTGTGGGGATGCTTGCCAAGGCAATTCCGCGGTGAACACCTTCGGGGAGCATCGGCCATACCCCGCCTTCGACATGCAGTCGGATTGCATGTAGCGTCCCTTGGGCGTAACAACTACAAGTCGCCGGTAGCCGCCTCTCGTCGCCAGAAGCTCCTCCGCCTCGAACTGCCGCCGCGGTGTATGCATGCAGCCAGGACACTCTTCTGGGGTGAGACCCGTGCTTGCACTTGCGCCTTGCTACGCACCCTTCGGCCCATATCGGAGCATCAGGAGGCTCGGGTTTCCGCATAGAGCCGCCAATTTCGTCTGTAGTGGCCCGGCAGCTCGGCCGTCTCTGGCAGTTTCTCAATGCAGGCTCCTCATGATCCTGCATTTTCCCCTTTGGCATAGAAATACCAAGTCGCGGTCCAACCCTGACCCCGGACCTGGGTGAGGGTAATGCCGGCCTTCTTGAGATCGGCCTTGTGGTCCTGCCACAGTTCCTGGAATTCCACCGGTGTGGGCGCAAGCTTGCGCACCCAGTTTGCACCGTACTTGGTAGTGACGGCCTCTGCTTCCGCCCACGGCAGATCGATCAGAGCTTTGCGCAAGAGGCGGGGCAACCCTTCTATGCGGTCTGGCCACTCTGCAGGCTCGTCGGAGGCCGGAGCGGGGACAGCAGGGGATTCCCAGCCCCAGTCCGCCAGGGTGTCCCGTACGTCGGACAGGGAACGCACCAATGCCCAAAGCACCCCTCTCCGCACGAGCTCTTCCCGGACATCCCACTGGGCCATCGAAATGGAACCGCGGTCGGTCTTGACCTCCATGTAGCCATGATTCCCCACGGCATCAATCAGCAGCAAGTCGGGCATGCCGGGGACCATGCCCTGTTTCAGCATCCGGCGGCGTTCTTTGTGGGTACGGATAGCCCCGTTGGGGAAGTGCACGCACATCAGATCAGGCCGGCACTCTTCAATCCAACTTAGGATCGCACTCTGGAGGCTTTCTTCGGAATCGTGGCGGTCCGCCGCTCGGGTCTTCTTCTTGGTGTAGGGCATGACTGTGGTTTCCGGAACTGTGCATGTAAAAGGGAAAGGACTCAGGATACTTGATGCCGGCGATGCCGACGACAGTATTGCCTGCACGAATAGACGGCACGGAACGATGCCGGATCCGGGTATCCCGCGCGGCGGATGGGTTGCGCATCTGCGCCGCTATGGTGTGGGAGCCTGGAGGCACGTGTATCGTGGACTGGTCCCGCCACAAGGGCTTGCGGGACTACCTGACTTTTACACGCTTTGGGGAATGGCGCATACGGGATTCGAACCCGTATCGCTGCCTTGAGAGGGCAGAATCCTAAACCATTAGACGAATGCGCCCCAGACCCAGCCGCAACCCGTAGGCTCAACCGAAGCCAGAAATGGAATTCTATGTCCGCTCACGGTTGCATGTCAACTAGAGACAGGCCAATCCACCAGGGTGACTGCGTCGGGATCTCAAGGCCGGCGCTCATGTCCTCGGGACCCGACAATCCCGCAGACGGTACCAGTCCCGCGGCCGACCCGCCGAGGACCGAGATCCGGAGTCCCGTGCCGGCATCATGGACAGTCCATCGATCAAGACTCCGGCACAAGGGAAGGGATCCCGGAACTCTGCTGCAAGCCGGACATGACACCTCAATGGGTTGGACAGGTTCCCCCACAAAGGGCAGACAGCGCAATGCACATCGTTGAAGGTGCTCTTCACCACTCCAACCACAGATTATGTCGTGCAAATACGGAAGTCGCTGTAGTGCCAAGTCCCGCCGCAGAGTCGAGGCATCAGACCCACGGCCTCAAGATGGAGATTCGGGTTGCGCCGGACGACGTCCAATACACAGGTGAGGCCGCGTCGGTCATATCCGATTTCAGTGAGCGGCAGAGCAGTTCATGTCGGTGCCTGCGCGGTTTCGGGCAGAAAGCAGGCGGATCGGAGCCGCGAAAGGCGGACCGGAGGTTGTCCAGTGCCCGGTACAGCAGCGGTCGTCAGGTCAAACGGGGCCTCCGCGCACCGCGGTGTCGATCATGTCGAAGATCGAAATTCTCTGCTGTACTCCCAGCAGCCTCTTGGCCTTGGCTCCACTCAGGTGAGAACGCGCGGGCGTGCCGGGCAGACGTACCTCCACCCAGCGGCGACCGAGCGCCTTGCCCATATAGGGAATTACTTCCGCCAGGGAAACGGGACCCTCAGGGGCGAAATTGAAGACCGTGTTGCAGGCATTGGGATGGAAAAGGGCGGGTACCAGGCCTGCTGCAATATCCCGCGTGTCCATGATGTCCAGAGGCAATGCTTCCCCGTCTTCGGTCAACTCCAGAAGCAGCGGGTCGTCGGTCAGATCCACCTCGCTGAGTCTCCGGATGCTTTCGGTCGTCACGGGATCCTGGCGTTCGCTGTCTTGCAGATAGGCCAACCGGCCTCGCACGAAGAATTGACGCGCCGCAAAGAAGCCTTGGGGATGCGTAACCTCCTGCCAAGTCTGATTGTGACAGAAGCGGACAATCGTGAATTCCGTCTCGGGCACGGTGCGAGCCACATGGCGGACCAGCTCTTCGCCGATCAGCTTGCTGACTCCGTACGGCGTAGTGGGTTCCAGCGGGTGGTCTTCGTCCGTGGGTATGTAGCGGGGAAAAGGGCCTGGATACACTTGGTCGCTCGAGGCAAACAGCAGTCGCAGCGGAACCTGTCGCCGGTGGCCGACCACATGCAACAGATTGCGAGTGCCCTCTACGTTGGCGCGCCAGATCAGTTCGTTCTCATGGGGCTGGTAGAGGATGACAGCCGCCAAATGCGCGATTTCGGTCACGTCCGTGACGGCGGCTTCCAGAGCGGAACGGTCAGAAAGATCGCCTGCAATCACCTCTACTTCTCGAGGTACCTGGGACCGTAGGGGATCGGACGGCATTACGAGGCCGCGCACCCGGACGCCTTGTGCCAACAACTCCGTAGCCAGATGCGAGCCCACGCGGCCGGTGATCCCCGTAATCAGGACATGGCGGGATTTAGGGTCATACATGGCAATCCTCTGGAGATAAGTGGGATGGACCAGAGCCGAGACGGGGGATCGGCTGCGTCTGGCCCTGTCTTCTGCAACCTGCTTCCGCCTCTCCGTGGACAAAGAGCAAGGGCCTGACGGGAAGATGTCCGTACGCACAACCCCGATCTTCGCAACCAAAGTGACCACAGGCCCGGATTCCGACTACGAAACCCTTGTGGGGGGACGCGGGTACTGGGAGCCCTGACGAATCCCGTAGATACCCGTCGGCCGAGAACTGATGGGTCGCCGCCTGTGCAGCCAGATGCATCTATGCCTGTACGTGGAATTCCGGTGCTATCCTCCATGATAGGGTAGTCTCTGTGCGCTCGAGCGCGCGTAAGGGTTCTCTCATGCATACATCTCCAACTCCTCTGTATGGTCCGACATATGCCGAGATGCGAAATCCGGCGCGCTTGTCTCCGCAGTTCCGGCTGCACGCCGCGGGTCTGCGGGAACGGAATCCGTTGCACAAAGACAACCTCTTCAACATTCACTGGCAAGACGGGGCCGGCGGGGTATCGGCAGTGCGGGTCCCCCACGCCATAACCGGCTTGGAGGCCAGTCTGGTCGTCTTGACGGGCAGTTCCTTCCCCTCCGGCAGTATGAAGGTGGGACCGGCCTACGCCATGCTCATGGAGCGGGAACTGCTACAGGAAATCCGTCCGGGACAGACAACGGTGGTTGCGCCCTCCACCGGCAATTTCGGCATAGGGGCCGCCTGGGTGAGCCGGGTCAAAGGATATGAGGCCAGAGTGGTGATGCCGGCCGGCATGAGCCAGGAACGCTATGCATTGATCGAGCAGTTCGGCGCCGCTACAGACCTGACCCCGGGCTCGGAAGCGGACGTAAACTTGACTCTGCAACGGACGCGCGACCGATATGCCGACCGACCTGACTGCGTGGTCCTAGGCCAGTTCTCGGATATGGCGAACTATCGTTTCCATCGCCACGTGACCGCTCAGGCCTGCAGGGATGCATTGCAGGCGTTCGGACTGCCGAGCGCGGACTTGTTCGTCTCCGCTCCTGGCAGCGCTGGAACCCTGGCAGCCGGCGAGGGCCTCCGAGAGACGTGGCCGGATATCAGGATCGCTGCCGTGGAACCTGAGGAGTGTGCGACCCTGACGCATGGCGGCCGCGGTTCCCATGTCGTCGAGGGCATTGGAGACCAGATGGTCACACTGATCCACAATGTGGATGCCACGGATCTGGTGGTTCGGGTTCCCGGCGATCTGACCGTACGCGGAACAGCCGTCTTCAGCGCCTCGACCACTGCCCTGATGGACCTCTTCGGGATTGAACCTCAAGTCGCGGTCCGGCTACAGGGGTGCTTTGGCCCCAGCGGGATCTGTAATCTGATGGGCGCCATCCAAGCATCTCGGCACCTGGCGCTCGGTCCCGACCAGACTGTGGTTACCATTGCCACGGACGGCGGGGACCGCTACGGCTCCGTCCTAGCTTCGCTGACCGGCAGCCGTGGTCAAGTTCCAGCGACGGAAATGGCGGTCTGGTGGTCAGACATCCTCTCTCTCCAGCCGGAACGCCAAGTTCTCTCTCTGGCCGACGGCCGACGGCACGACCACCTGCATGCCATGAAAAAGGACACGTGGCAGCAGTATGGCGTGGACCCTGATCGTATTGATGCCATGCGCGCACCGACGTTTTGGGACGTGGAGTATGCCCGGATCGAGGGACTGGATCGGCAGTGGCTGGATCTTAGAACCCCTCCCGGAGCCGGCTGAACCTTTTACTCCTTACTCCAACGGAACTTCCCGCCCTGGTAGGTGTCGACCGAATTCCCCTTCTGGGATGCTAGGGGGTGTCGTCCACATGATGGAGTCCCCAGCGCCCAAGCCCGGATCGGGCAGATCGCCCGCAACGCAGCAGCGTGCGGGGGCCTACCGGGTAACCCCGCTCCATGGCTTGAAAGCCAGAAAGGTGTTCCCCCCCCCCGAGGCCGCCCCGGGTACCGCTCCGGGTCGTAGGGGGCGGACGATGGCGGCGGGGTGGGATCCCCGGGATC
>DAOUKB010000086.1:0-9884 GCA_034421855.1 Anaerolineales bacterium | reverse complement strand
ACGGGCGGCTTTCGCTGATTCCCAGGCGCCGGATTCCCGCAGCGCTGCGGACGAGCAGGCCGTCCGACGGTTCAGGTCACGGCAGCCTGCAGGTCCGCGCGGACTTTGTCGAGTCGGAGCCGGGTAATTTGCCGCTGCTGCTCCGCCGCGATGGGCAGTTCCCGTACGGGGTCGTTGGACAGACGGGTCTGCAGCAGGGACAGCATTTCCGCCGCGCTTTTGCCGGTAGCACAAACGATGAAGATATACCCGAATTTTTCCCGGTATGTCCGGTTTCCGGCAGCCAAGCCCCGCAGGACTGCTTCCTCCGCGTCCTGCACCTGCCCTTGTTCGCTCTGGGCCCAGGCTCCCGTGCGGGCAAATCGGGCGCGTAGGTTGGCCAGATCGCCAATCATGGGGTGATGCGCGAAAGCTTCCTGCCAGTCGGCCGGATCCAGTTCCGCCCAAATGCGGTCGGCGGCGGCCCCGATTGCGGCCCAGTCGACAAAGGGGCGGGCGGCAGCCATGCGGCACACCCAGCGGCTGGAACCGCAGCAGCGCCTCAACAAATCGGTACAGTCCTCTTCCGCCATGCCGTTGAAGGCGACCAAAGACTTGCTCATGCGCAGCACCTCGCGGATAAGCGGATATAATGAACTTGCCGAGCGGACCGCCTGCCCGATCGCCGCCGGGCAGCGGCCAGCCCGAACTCCCTATGCCTTTTGTACACCAGAAATACGGCAAAGCCCAGATGCGTCTGTTCCGGGTGTGCCGGCAGGCGGATCGTCACGACGTGCGCGAAGTACGGGTCAAGGTGATGCTGGAAGGAGACTTCACGGCGGCCTATGTCGCCGCGGACAATACGCAGGTGATAGCCACGGACAGCATGAAGAATCTGGTGCACGTGCTGGCCCTCGAGCACCTGCAGGCCGACAACGAGCCCTTCGCCGAGACCATGGCCCGGACTTTTCTGGAGCGGTACGCCCATGTCTCCCGCGTCGTAGTGGAATTGGAAGAGGCGGCCTGGCAGCGCATGGAAATAGACGGTCGGCCGCATCCGCACAGCTTTCTGCCCGGAGACGGCAGTCGGCCTTGGTGCAAGGTCACGCGGACCCGCTCCACCGGGGACCTCCTGTCCGGCATCCGCAACCTGCGGATCATGAAGACTACGGAGTCGGGGTTCAGCGATTTCCGGCGCGACGCCTATACCACGCTGCCGGAGACGACAGACCGCATTCTCTGCACCCGGTTGCAAACCGTCTGGAACTACGTCGCAACCCCTGTCGGCTACCCGGCAGTGGCGGCGGCCGTGCGCCGCGCCCTGTTGCGCGTCTTCGCCGCCACGTACAGCGCGTCCGTACAGGACAGCCTGTTTCGCATGGGCGAGGCGGTGTTGGCCGCCGTGCCGGAAATCGGGGAAATCTCGTTGGCCATGCCCAACATCCACTACCACCCCATAGATCTTTCCGCCTTTGGGCAGGATGCAGCCAATCGGTTGTTCCTGCCCACGGACGAACCGCACGGCGACATCGAGGCCACCCTCCGCCGGGCCTAGAGCGATGGTTCCCCGCGGGTATGCTCTCCAGCTCCGTGCCCCAGCGTGAAGCCATGGGGCGACTGACCACCCACGTGCTGGACACCGCCCACGGGCGACCCGCCGCCGGCATGCGCATAGAGCTCTTCCGCTGGGAGGGCGAGCGCAGGATCGGGGTCAAAACGGCCTGGACCCAGGCGGACGGCCGCTGTCGTGCCCCGCTGCTGGATGAGGCGGAATTTCAGACCGGGGAGTGGGAATTGGTATTTCATGTGGGCGAATACTTCGCCCGGACACTGTCGGAGCTGCCACGCCCCGCCTTCCTGAATCTGGTGCCTGTGCGGTGCGGTTTCGCGGAGGAGGCCCACTACCATGTGCCTCTGCTGACCTCTCCCTGGAGCTACACCACCTACCGGGGCAGTTGACGGCCCTGCAGACAACGAACCGGCCATCCTGCCAGGAGCAAAGCATCCGTGAATCCCATGCACATGCGGCGCGCCATCGCCCTGTCCCGGGAGGCGATGGTCACCGGTACGGGGGGACCCTTCGGAGCGGTGATCGTGCGGGACGACCTCGTGGTCGCCGAAGGCTACAATCAGGTGCTCTTGCACACCGATCCCACGGCCCATGCCGAAGTGGTGGCCATTCGGGCCGCGGCCCAAGCGGTGGGAGATCCCCATCTGACGGGCTGCGCGATCTACACCAGCTGCGAGCCCTGTCCCATGTGTCTGGGAGCCATCTATTGGGCCCGGCTGGAGCGCATATACTACGGCAACTCCCGGGTGGACGCCGCGGCCGCGGGTTTCGACGACGATTTCATTTATACCGAATTTGCGGCGCCGCCGGACGCCCGCTCCATTCCCGGACGGCGGGTGTTGGCTGCCGAAGCTCGAGTGGTCTTGGCGGAATGGAAACGCAAGGACGATGCCAGGTTGTACTAGTCAATTCCGGCCTCGCAGGCCAGACGGATCCGCCCCCCTCACCCCGCAGGTACCATGACCCCTCTACACTTTCCCAAACTCTCTCAATATCCCCGCCGACGGGAGCCGGTCTCCATCAGTATTCCCTGGGCGCAAGGGCGGCTGCCAGACCCGGGTCACCTGCGCATTGCCGATGGTGATACCCAGCTGCCGGTGCAGGTGCAGACTTTGGGTACGTGGCCCGATGGATCCGTGCGTTGGACCCTGGTGCACTTTCAGCCGGATCTGCCGGGAAACAAGGCCAAGGATTTTCAACTCCAGGTAGCGCCGGCAGTAGCGCCGGTAGAGGCACAGGAGCAGGTCTCAGTCTCTCAGACCGACCTGGAATGGAGGATACATACAGGACCCTTGACCCTTGTATTGCGTCAGGGATCTGCGTTCGCCTTGTATGCCGTCTCCTTGCAGAATAGCGAATTCTGGTCCGAGCTCACGGCCGGAGCCTTTCAAATGCGCCTGGTCGAGCGCCCGGACACTCTCGTGCCGATGGTGGAGCAGGTGGCCGTCGAGGAGGCTGGCCCTCTGCGCGCGGTGATCTGTCTGCAGGGTCGGCATGTGGGTCCAGACGGTCCTTCGGCTATGGCCTACCACGGCCGTGTTACGGCCTATGCCGGCAAGCCTTACGTGGAAGTGGAGCACAAGTTTGTGCACATGGGAGAGGCCGAGGATCTGCACCTGGCCGCCTTGAGTACAGGATTCCGCCCCGCGCCGGCTGCCTTGCGGGAATTCCAGCGGGTTTCGCTGGGCGAAGGCTATTACCGGACGGGAATCGAAACATCCCAGTCCGTCGTAGCCAAGTGCATAGATGCCGAGACGTTGCTGTATCAGTCCAATGAACACTTTACCGAGTCCTTCTACGGGGACTTCTGGGTGGACTGGCGGGGAGCCCAGGGCGGACTGGCCATCTCCCACTACCAAGCACATCAACATTACCCCAAGCATCTGCAGGCGGACAGGGACGGCATGGAGGCGGGATTGTATCCCGTGGGGGCAGACCCTGCCCGTATCCTGCAAGGCATGGGCAAGACGCATCGCCTGCTCTTCCATTTCCACTGCAGTGCATTGCACACCCGAGAGGAAAACGGACAGGCGAGAGAGGAGCCGGACCTGAAGGAGATTTTGGTGCGCAGCCTGCAGTTTCAGCTGCCGGACGTGCCTTCTTTGCCCCGCGCGTGGTATCGGGAGCACAACCCGTGGGGCATGGATTTCTTCCCGGCTGCAGTACCGAAAAAACTGTTGACACGCTTCAATGAAATGCATGCCGCGCGGCCCCAGGCCTTGGGCATGATGCATTTCGGGGATGCCCCCGATGCCGGATACACGGACCAGGGCCGGGGCCAAGGCGAGTCGGTGTGGGTCAATAATGAATACGACCGACCCCACACCAGCGCCCTGTATTACGGCCTTACGGCCCAACGCCGCCTCTTGGACTCTGCTCTGGTCTGTGCCCGTCACTGGCTGGATGTGGACTTCTGCCACAAGCACGCAGACCCCCTGATTGCGGGAGGCCTGAAGATGCACACCGCCTATCACGGAA
Organism: Anaerolineales bacterium; assembly: GCA_034421855.1. Lineage (GTDB taxonomy): Bacteria > Chloroflexota > Anaerolineae > Caldilineales > Caldilineaceae > Bin34. The sequence continues at coordinate 5,857 of DAOUKB010000086.1, read as the reverse complement.
CCGGCAAAGTCGTCCCGTCCCATGAGTGGACCGAAGGATGTCTGGACTACTACTTTTTCACCGGCCGCGCCGAGGGGCTGGCGGCTGCCGAGTCCATCGGCCGCAACATCCTGCGTCATATGGAGCTGCCCCATATGCGCCAGCCGGGGGCAGCCGCCGTACGGGAAGGCGGCTGGGCTTTACGTGCCTTGACCGGATTGTATCTGGGTACGGGGGCGGCAGAGTGGAAACAGGAGGCGACCCGCATAGCCGAACTCTTCGTGAGCTGGCAGCAGGAATACGGCGCGCTCCTGGCCCCCTACACAAGTCACTCCATGCCGAGGGTGCCATTCATGGCGTCCATAACTGTCAATTCGCTGGCCCGGTACCTGCTGCTGGACAACCATCAGGAAGTGAAGAGTTTGATTGTCGAAGTCGTAGACGACCTGCTACGTCACACCTTGGGACCGGATGGCATCACCTTCTACAAGGAGCTGCCGAGTCTGGGCGGCACAGCTCCCACCCCCCACTTTCTCGAAGCCTTGGTGCACGCCTACTGGATAACCGAAAACGAAAAGTACCTGCAGATCGGGACCCGTCAGTTTGCGGCACTGACTGCCCAGAGCCTGGACAAGCAGCCTACCGCCAAATTCGTGGATACCGGAGGCGCTGTCGTATCCGGCAAGGGCGGGGGCCGTCAATTTGCTGACTCCTACTCTTCCCTGTTGCTTTTTGCCGCGGCTGCTACCCGCAAGGGACTGCTGGATTGGTATGAGTATCCATTCGCCGACGTCGAGATCTAACGCAAGGAGAGGTGCTGTATGAAGATACTGGTCGCCGGCGCTGCCGGTCAAGTGGGGTGTCGCCTGGTGCGCCAACTGCTGGACCACAACCATGAAGTGCGGGGTACAGTCCTGCCGGACGATTCTTGCCTGCACCGGCTGGAGGGGTTGGACATAGAGCTGATGCACGGGGATCTGACTCGGGAGGCTTTTGTACGAGCCGCCGTGAAAGGCGTGGATGCGGTCATCCATACAGCCAACTTTGTAGGGCCTCAATTCGACAACAATCTGCAGATCAACCGCATGGTGGCCAGGGTCTGCGGCGAACACGCGGATCGCCTGGAGCGGCTGGTGTACGTCAGTTCCTCGGGAGTTTTTCCCAACAACGGCGAAAAACTGGCCTGTGCGTACCATCCCGTGGACGAAGAACATCCCAAGAGACCCGACGGCGAATACTCTCTCTCCAAGTTGATCGGCGAGGAATTCGTAAATATGGCCGCCACCTACACCGGATTGCGGACCGTGATCGTGCGGCCCAGTCACGTGCAGTCCGGAGCGGCCATTTTGGGTCAGTTCACGGTGCGCCGCGTGTGCCAGATCCTGCAGATTGGGCAGGCCAATCCTTTGGGGGAACTGTACATGGCGGACGGCACCGAACTGTGGCACGACGTGCTGGCGCAGGCGCAAGGGGAAGATCAGCCCTGCAGCGTGCGCGACCAGGCAGGACGGTCTTGGTGCTACCAACCGAACGACGCGCGGGACATCGCCCACATGTTGGTCTGCGCGGTCGAAGCGCCGGCCGCCGTCGGCGAAACTTTCAATTGCGGAGCTCCGGAACCCTTCTACTACACCCATGCGGCTCCGCTGCTGGCGGAGCTGACGAACCAGGAAGTCTTGGAAGTCGCCCTGCCGGTCTGGTTCCGATACGACCATGCCATCGCCAAGGCCAAGCGCTTGATCCATTACCGACCGCAGGGGACGGTGGAAGCCATGTTCGCCTCGGCGCTGCGCGTGCGAGACGAAGGCTGGCAGGACTACACCTGGGATTGACCGAGGGAATTGCCTGCACGCCGCTGGTGACCCGAGTCCTCTCGCGGCCCTGGACTGCGTGAAATCCCGTGCGCACCAGTGCTGGTTTCCACGAGGATACGTGGCCGATACTCCAATGGGTAAGGACATGCCGCGGCAATATCTTGAGTTCTTGTATGCTTTTTTATACAATGCGCCCGCTCCGGGCCGGGAGGTTCCCTGTACCTCGACAGTGGAGAGGCACTCGAATATGGGGCAGGGGCACCGGAGTGGTGTTCCATTACCGGACCGGGAGCAATATTCCAAGACGATGTGCCCATGTCGAGATTGAAGCTTGGAACCGCTCCGGATGCGTTGGCAGTGCCGAGGCTCCGAGACAAGGTTCCTCCCCGGCGAGGAGACGACTTTTTCACTGAGGACCCGTATCTGGTCGAAGAGGACGTACGTCTTTTGCAGTCGGACAATCACAACGACGCGCTGGCGCACGTGCGGGTGCAGCTGACACGGTATCTACAGGAGAAAGAGTTGGCGTATCGCTTGACCTCGGACCTAGAGTTCAACGCCATTCCCGCCGCGTATCTGCAAGGGACGGGATACCGGCGGAAAGTCGCCTTCGACATCGGCCTGTGGGCTTCGCCGCCCGCCCCCCGCCGCGTGCCCAGTCAAAATCTCAAGTCCAGTTCCTGGACCGAGTGGGGGGCGCCGCGGCTGGTGCTCGAAGTGCTGTCGGAGCAGACGGAGCGGGTGGACCGGGATGAAAAGCGGCATATCTGCCGGCGGATGGGCGTCGCGGAGTTCTGGTTGTTGGATCCTCGGAAAGCCATACGGGCTCTGGAGGGCTGGCGACTGGATGCGGCGGGCCACTACCAACCCATCGCAGCGGATCGAGACGGCACCTTGGACAGCGCCGTCCTGGAGACTCGGCTGCGGGGTCACGCCTACCGCCTGGAATGGTGGGACCGGGAGCTGGACGACTGGTATGCGGTGGAGAAACAGGTGCGTACCGAGGTGGAGAAACAGGTGCGTGCCGAGAGCCATGCCGAGACCCTGGTGGAATCCCTGATGGGGGTGGCAAGGTTCTATCTGGACGCAGAACGCCTGGAGATTTGCCGGACCGCGCTGCAGAACCGGGCCCGAGAGGATTTGCCCGGCGTGGAAACCCTCATGCAGGCCCTAACCACCGCGCAGGTGCCGGCCGCCGCGGTCGAATCCGTCCTGCGCGGTACGTCTGACGCCCTCCCTTCCCCCGACAAATCCTGAGCCCGACCGGTGCTGCCGGTGTGCACGTCGGCCCTAGCTGCCGTGCACAGGTGTTCTGTATCCCGCCTCTACTCGGCGGGTACTCCATTTTCCGCCCGATCTCGACGCAGGTTCGGACACCATCCGGTTACGGAAGCCCAAATCCGAGAGGGGGAGAATTCCAAATCAGGGAGAACTACCCGGTAACGCATAAAATGAAGGCTAGGGCTGGGTACCCAGGCCGCCGTTTCCGACAGAACTACACAATCCCGACTCCTTGATTGCCAACCTTGCCAGGTCTCCGTACCCGGCTGCATCAAGAACCGCCTCAAAGTCCCGCGCGTCTCTGCACGCTCCTGGGAACGGGTGCGTCGGGTGACCGACTCCCGGAAAATCATGCACAGCAACGTAGCCCTGCAGATCGCGCCGGGCATGCGCATCGAACTGCGCAGTGTCGAATGGCTGGTCAAGCGCACGCTGACCACAGGCATGAAGCTGCACCTAATCGAGGCCGTTGGTCTGTCCGAAATCGTGCGCGACCAAGAAATGTCCTTCATTCTGGAATACGAGCGCGCGGACACCGTCAAGATCATGGATCCGGCCGACGTGACGCTGGTGCCGGACCCTTCGCCGCGTTATATCCAGACGCTGCTTTCCCTGGAAAGTCTGCTGCGCACGGCCGCCCCCCAGGGCGCCGCAGTATCTCTCGGCCTCCGGGCCGCCGTAGATCCGATGGCCTATCAGCTGGAACCGGCACGCAAGGCGTTGCAGGCGCCCCGGCCCCGCATCCTGATTGCCGACGACGTGGGGCTGGGCAAGACGATCGAAGCCGGCATCCTGGTGAGCGAACTGATTGCTCGGGGCCGGGGCAAACGAATCCTGGTGGTGACCACCAAGGCGATGTTGACCCAGTTCCAGAAGGAATTCTGGGTGCGTTTTTCGATTGGTCTCACCCGCTTGGACAGCGTGGTCCTGCAACGCATCAAGGAACGGCTGCCCGAACGCCACAATCCGTTCCACTACTTCGATCGGACCATCGTGTCCATCGACACGCTCAAGAACAACCAGCGGTTTGGGACTGCGCTGGAGGGAGCCGACTGGGACATCATCGTCATCGACGAAGCCCAGAACGTGGCCGAGCGGCGTCACGGCTCCGGCATCAGTCAGCGGGCGCGCCTGGCCCAGACGCTGCGCAACCGCTCCGATGCGCTGCTGCTGCTGTCCGCCACTCCGCACGACGGCAGTTATCGGAGCTTCGCCAGCCTCATGCGCATGTTGTCTCCCCTGGCGATTACGGATCAGGACGACTACGGACCCGAGGACATCAAGGGCCTGTTCGTGCGGCGTTTCCGGCACGACGACGAGGTCCAGAAAGATCTCGCGAAAGCTCTGCCCCGTCGCCAGACTCGGCGGCTGCCGATTCAGGCCTCCGACAAGGAGGAACGCGCCTTTGCCATTTTGGCCGGCTTGACGCTCCAAGCCGACCGGACCGTCCGCAAGTCGGCGCGCCTGTTCCGTATAGTGCTGGAAAAAGCCCTGTTTTCCAGTCCGGCCGCCTGTCTGGAAACCTTGACGCGCCGCCTCGAGCGTCACAGACGCCAGCTGGAAGACGCGCCGCACTCCGCAGACGTCATGTCCGACACCGCGCAGCTGCAGATCCTCCAGGCCGCGGTAGCGGCCATCGGCAAGGAGGATTTCTCACGGTATCAGTTGCTGCTTTCCCACCTGAGGGAGCAAGACTGGCACGGCCGCGACCGCCACGATCGGCTGGTGGTGTTCACGGAACGCATCCCCACGTTGCGGTGGCTGCAGGAGCATTTGGGGCCAGATCTGGGCTTGGAGCCGGAACAAGTGGTCACCATGTCCGGGGACATGAGCGACGTCGATCTCAACGAGGCCAAGGAACGGTTTGGACAGGGCACGTCCCCAGTCCGCCTGCTCATTGCCAGCGACATTGCCTCCGAAGGCCTCAATCTGCATTTTCAGTGCTTCCGGCTCGTGCATTTCGATTTGCCATGGTCCCTGACGACGTTCCAGCAACGCAACGGCCGCATCGATCGATACGGTCAGACCCGACAGCCGTTGGTGGTCTATCTCTACACCGAATGCCGAGAAAGTCGCATTCACAACGACCTGCGCATCGTGCAGCTGTTGAGCGAAAAGGAAGAACAGGTGCAGCGCAACATCGGAGACACGGGCATCCTGTTGGGTACCAGCGACCCGGACGCGCAGGAAGAGATCGTGGCCCAGCGGATGCGGCAGAACGTCTCCAGCGCCGCGTGGGAGGCGGAACTGGAGACACGGAGTCGACAGGAGACGCCGGATACAGGCTACAGCGCGCTCGACTATCTCCTCCGCACCAGTGCGTCCCTGGAGATCCCAGGAGCCGAATCACCGACAGAGGAGCCAGACGGACGCCACGGGGGCGCCACCATTTTCGACTCCTTCTTCGCGTATGCCGTCGAGGCTCTGAAGCAAATCGACAGGCGCCGCGCCTTGGGACTGCAGGTGCACGAGACCGATCGGATCATTGAACTGGAGGCCCCCTCCGCCTTGCAGGACCCGGTATTGGGAGAACCGCGCTGGATGCCCCGGGAAGCCCTGCAAGCGGGCCTGATCAAACTGACGGACCGGCAGGATCTCGTGCGCACAGACGTGAAGCGGGCCTTGGCCGCCGACAGCCGCTGGCCCGGCACCCAGTTTCTGTGGGAAGTACATCCCTTCGCCGAATGGCTGGGGGAGCAGATGCACCGGCTGTTCCAGCGCAAGGAAGTACCCGTGGCGCGGCTGCAACACGGACTCGAAGCCGATGAATCCCTGTTCCTGTT
>DAOUKB010000085.1:0-21637 GCA_034421855.1 Anaerolineales bacterium | reverse complement strand
GATAAGGCGGGCATCGCTCAGCCACGCCGCGCAATCCGGTTCGTCCCGCACTGCCTCCCGCAGGGCGGCCCACACGCCCCGATCCCGCCACCGGCGGAAGCGGCGGTGGGTATGCTTCCCGTCGCCGGAGTCGGGGGGCAGGTCGCGCCACGGCGCCCCGGTGTGCAGAATCCCCAATACGGCATGCAGAAACCGCCGGTGGTCCGCGGCGGGGCGCCCCACCTGGCCCGGACCGCCCGGCAGATGGGGTGCCAGACGTTGCCCGACGCGATCCGAGAGGTCGTGGCGCCGGTGTGTGGTGGTCATGCGAGGTTCCTCCCTAATGTGTGTACCCCCTCGGTGTACCCGCAAATCCCAAGTTTGACGACATCCCCTAGTCCGCGAGGGTAGCCGACCTCGGGGCCCCAAGCATACTATGATGCCCTCAATCCAGCAGGCCTGACCCATACTGCCTCCCGCGCCCAGTTTGCAGACGCTGATCCTGTGGCAGGCTACACGGGCCTGACGTACCGGAAGGTCGTCTGGGTCCACACTCGGCGTGCAGGAGGATCCGACCCGCGCATCGACGCGGAGACCCTGCAGTGCAAGGTGACGGCACTGCAGGACGAGGATCACGCCGTCCACGCCCCCGACAGGCGCTTCTCCACCCTGGAGGCACGACAGAGACTTCCGCTTGTCTGCCCGGCATATGCACCTTGGAAGCAACCCTAGATTTTCCAGGTCCAGGCGGATCAGGACATCCTGCCCGCTGTCGTATCCTTCCTGCATGGGTAGTCAGGCCTCTGATACGCGTTGCAGCGAAATAATTGTCGATACCGTGCCGCGGGAATCCGGTTGCCTGTGTTTCTGGGAGGCAAACAACCAGGCGGAACAGACCCGATAGGCCTGTCTGCTGCCAGCTCCCCCACGGCTTCTACCGGCAACGGAACACTACACCGTACAAAGATACATACCCGCCTAGTATTTTTAGGTAGCCGATGTCTGCGGGGTCGGGTGGCACGGTCCAAATCCGCCCGGCATTGCTCCATCCTATCTGTATGACCGGAACGGTGGGCCACAGAACCTGTGTCTCTGGGTATAGGCGGAAAGGGCCTGCGCCCATGTGCGATGCGGCATGGAGGGAAACGGAGCGGAACTGGGCATGTCCGCCGCGCCCGTAGAGATTCGGGCCCGTATCTCGTGGGCCCTCTATAGCCTGGACCGTACATAGAAAAGGAATAGGCAGGATGCACAAGCGATGCGGGATATCCGGTCGAGCACGGAAGGTATGCGGAATTTGTGGGCCGCGGGCTGCCTTGCAAGCGCAGCAAGATATTACGGAACGTGAGTTATAGACCGGACGTGTTCTGCAGGAAGACCGCGTCCCGACCTGAGCATGGGTTGAGGCTGGCGCCGGCAGGTCCTCGGCCCCGACCGCAGAGGCAGCAGAACATATGCCAGGTGTCGAAGGCGTGCAGTCCTCTCCGGGCAAGACGTATTTGAGCCGACGCGGCTCGAAGCAGGTACACGATCCAAACCACCCCTGGCGGTCACGCGCCGGCAATTTGTTTTGCCTGTGGAATCGGATCTGGGGCGCCCCGGAGACCCCGGATATACAGTTCGGTCTCTAGGATCGGGAAGATAGAGCCTGGGGTATGGGCTGGCAGGGCAATCGTCCCTATGGCGGATGAGACCAAAGACCCACAGCCCGCTCGTAGATCCCCAGAGTGCGGCAGGAAGCCCCCGCCCCCGTCCATGGCATCAGAACCTGCCGGACGATACTTGCGCAGACCCGGTGGCAGCAGACCGCCGGTACGTCGAGACGATGCAACCACGGCAGGGCCGCGGGTCGGCCAGACGTACCGCGCCCCCGGGGCATCAGGGCCACGCAGAAGCAAAATTAACGGGACCGGCCGAAAAACATGAACCGCAGAGACGGCGGGCCATGGAGGGCGCCATGGCTTTGGCAGTCCCGAGCGCGTCCCTGAGGAAAGCAAACCAAGAGCGTCATAAGCCCGTCGGAGGCGAGAGCGGCAGGTCCGTTGCCGGATTGGAACGCCGGTGCAGCCTGGCTTGTGGGGCGGACATCCTCGACATGGCAACAGAGAGAGTGTGTGCCGTAGAATCGAAGGGACGCCTCTGGAACAGAGTTGGCCACGTAAGGATCCTTCTTTCCTTGGGTACCGAAGATGTCCTTATCCTAATATAGCCTGCGTTATGCGCAGGGAAACCACCGTAAAGCCGGAATTTTTATGGCCTGCTACGATTTCGGCAACCCTGTTCTATGGTCTCGTCCAGACTGAGTGCAAAGGCCTGCAGGTCAGGCATGCCGTAGGATGTTCGCAAGAAGTCGGCAAAGCAAAACCAATGAATGCAACTTGTGACCGACGGCGTGACCACGACCTCCAGAGACGGTTCTCACCTGTACGCCGACCACAGAGCTCCAAGCCCGTGTAGCCCCCGTCTCCAAGAGCGCAGGGATACCCCCTTACGTTTGTCGTGGCCATGACTGTACGACAAGATCGCCGGCTGCCGGCCCCGCGCGTCCGGGAGAAAGACCGCAAGCGTACTCTACAACAGTTGTCGGGGTGGGACATGCTCGCCTTTAGAGCAAGACCCGGCGGGGACCCGGTACCTCCCCATATGTTTTGGAAGATGCGGGCCGCTTGATGCATCCAAACCGATATGCCGGGGGCAGGCGGCCTTTGGGTCCGGCGCCGCTCGTTCGGGGTCGAGAATCGGATCCCTTTGCCGGGCAGCCGGGCGGCCGCGAGGATCCTTCGGCTGCTTTACCGTCAATGAACATGGCTTGGTTTTCTGCTACAATGTGCGCTGTAGGATCTTATTGCTCTTGCCGTAATCTTTGAGATGATTATCATGGCTGGTGGAAAATGAGGAAGGATTATATGCAGGGAAAACGTTTTTCACTGCGACTGGGTCTGATGGCCTTGGTCGTGGTTCTCATTTTTGGCGCATTGGGGAGTTTGTCCCTGGCCAGAGATGCGTTTGACGACGACTACGACGACTGTCCGGCGAGAACGCGACTGGATGCCGTAAGTGGTCTGACTATCGATCGGACGGACGAAGACGACGAGATTCGGGTCTCTTGGGACACGTTGGACGACGCGGTATTGGCTAGTCTTGGACCCAACGGCTACAGGGCCCGCCTCACCGTGATTGTCGAAGACGAAGACGACGGCACCACTGAGGAAGCCAATGTGGCACTCGGCGATACGAGCAAACTCTTTGAAGAGATCGAATTCACCGACGAGTTGACTGTCTCCGTGGCCGTGACTCTGGGCGACTATGTCATCAGCGACATTGCAGAAGTCGATTTCGTCTCCGGTATGCCCGCGCCTAGTTTCAAAACTGTCATCATGAACTCGAGTCTCGGCGACCTCCGCAACAATCGAGCCTTCATAGACGGTTCAGGCAACGTAAACGGCCATTTCTACTATTTGGGCTTCAACGACCACTTCGACAATTGGTATTCGGAAGACGCAACTCTGACGTTGCGCCCTGCCTCTCCGAAGTTTCGGGTCGGTCTGGCGCATGGGGGAGTGTCTGTGGCGAGTAACGGCACCGTGACGCCGTCTCCAGTCGACCCCGACGAAGCCGATTTCGAGAATTACCGGATCACCATCGAGGATTCGAACGGAGACCTTCTGGGCTACCAGGCTGAGACCGTTCCATCCTGGAACACCTATGGCGCCAACAAGATTATCTTCGGAACCGGTGCTACGACTACCAGTGCTTACTTCACGAACATGCGGTTGTCCGACCAAGTGCGTGACACAGCCGTCGCGCCCTACTATACGTCGGGCGTATCTTCCCAATACGGTCTGAATGGGTTGGCCCATGGACACGTCGGTTTCGTCACAGAAAATACGACCGATCCGACCAATGTCTTCACGGAATTGACCGCGGCTGGTTTCTATGCCGAGCCCCCGGTGGAATATTTCGACTTTCCGAAGGATGTGTTTGAAGACGACGGCAACTACGTCATAAAGGCGTGGGCCGAAGACGACGAGGGTACGCGCATCAGCCCACAGGCGTCCATTACGTTGAGCGTCCAAGAGCGAGGTCCCGCCCGGGCTTCTACCTACCAAGGATATGATGCGAATGGACAAAGGGACTGGGACTCTTCTCAACCTCAGAAACCTGTCACGCAATACGGCTTCTCTATTCAGGAAGAGGACTAGTAGTTTGCCTGGGACTTACCTAATGCATAAGGAGCAAGATTGTGGTGAAGTGGACCGTCCCTGTTGTGGGTAGGCTCGCAGTTTCTACCACTGCCCGGGGCAGTGGGCCTTGTCCCGATGGGGACGGGGGTTCGGAGGCCATGTAGCCTTCCCTCCAACATCGTGAATGTTTCAGTGGAAACGCCCCTCCGGCCGGAGGGGCGTTTTTCGCGATGATTTCGCGAAGCATGAATGGGGAAAGTATCGAACAGCAGCCACAAGTTCTAGGTTGGCCGTCCTTGCGTAGGCAGCATCAAACCCGCGGAAAGAGAAAGCCGGACTTGCCCCACCCCCGCTGCGCGGGCCCTCGAAACCACAATGGAAATCCGACCCCTCGGTCGGAGATGCTGCAGGCAGCATCCGGACAGACCGCTGTCGGCCCCTGGACCGCTCCGCCCTCTGCATCGCCCGCGCGGCGGTTCCGCACCGTGCCCCAGAGACCGGACTGTACGCCTGTGCCTTTGGTGGACGTGTCAGGTGTCGCTATCGCTTGGCCAAGGACAGGGATAGTTGGGAAACGGCAGCCGTAGCCAGGTGGGACGGGGACCTGAGGTAGGGCAAGGGCACATAGAAGGGGTACAGCCGCCGCACTTGGTTTGAAGGGCGTGATCGGGACTTCCGGACCTGTTTGGACGCCGTACACCGGGCGCGCGGCCGCACTCACGCCGGTTCCCTGGCAGTCCCGGCTGCATCGCCGTTCCAGGGTGCTCGATCCGTTTCGGTCTCGATTCCGGGGCTACAATAGTCAACGACCATTGGTAATCTTTGGGCACAAATGGTTTGTAGAGCCTGGAGACATTCTGTACACTGAAGGGCCCGCACCAGCGTGTGCCTTCCCTATCTATGCGGGAACCGCCGAGGACACCATTTAATGAGCAAAAAAAAGAACAAAAATACCGACACCATGCTCGAATCCACTCTAAAGAGCTTGGAACGCAGATTCGGCGCCGGCATAATCATGCGTCTGGGGGATGCCGAAGCCTTGGACGTGGAAGCCATTCCCACGGGCAGTCTGTCCTTGGACATTGCCTTGGGCATCGGCGGCGTACCCACGGGGCGCATCGTCGAGATATACGGCATGGAGAGCTCGGGCAAGACCACGCTCTGCCTGCATATCGTCGCCGAGGCCCAGAAGTTGGGACACATCTGCGGATTCGTGGATGTGGAGCATGCCATAGATCCCGAATATGCCAAACGCATCGGCGTGGATGTAGACAATCTCTATGTGTCGCAACCGGACACGGGGGAACAGGCCTTGGAGGTGGCCGAAAGTCTGATCAGCTCCGGCACCATGAAGGTGGTGGTGGTGGACAGCGTGGCCGCGCTGGTGCCCAGATCCGAAATCGAAGGCGAAATGGGAGACTCGCACGTAGGCCTGCAGGCCCGCCTGATGAGTCAGGCCTTGCGCAAGATTACGGGTCCCGTGAGCTCCAGCGGCACCACTCTGATCTTCACCAATCAGATCAGGCAGAAGATCGGAGTCATGTTCGGTAATCCGGATACCACCTCCGGCGGCATGGCGCTCAAATTCTATGCCAGCATGCGCCTGGAAACTCGGCGTTTGCAGGCTTTGAAGGAGGGCAACGTAGTAGTGGGCAACCACACCCGGGTCTCCGTCCGCAAGAACAAGGTGGCGCCGCCCTTTCGGCAGGCCGAATTCGACATTATGTACAATAAAGGCATCGATGCCGTCAGCGACGTGCTGGACTTGGCCGAGGAGTACGATCTCGTGGAACGACGGGGCGCGTACTATCGCTATGACGGCGAAATGCTGGGACAAGGTCGGGCTGCTGCAGTGCGCGTGTTGGAGGGTCGGCCGGAATTGGTGCAGCTTCTGCGGACCATGATCATGGAGAAGGCTGGTCTCCTCGCCCAGCCCGCAGAGCCGGAGGTAGCCACAGAGGCAGCCGCATAAGTTTTGGGGTCCGACTGCGAGGTTCCTGCGCTTGGTCCAAGCCAAAAGCAGGATTGGGCAACTTGGTTTTTCGCTCCACGTGCATCCGTAGCGGGATGCAGGCGCGTCCCGCGCCGTCGTAGGTTTGGGAGCGCGGCTGGCCGTGTCCCTCGATCCGGACTCGGTATAGGCAGCAGGTATTTTCCATGGACAGCAACATCTTTCTCGTACTGGTACTGGGCTTGGCCGTAGGCCTTCTCGTAGGAGGGGCCGTGGGAGCTACGATCTTCTATCGGCGAGGTCGCGAGATACGGGACATCGGCGAGGAAAACATCCGGACCAACCTCAGACTCGCGGAGGAGGCCTGGAAAAAGGAACAGGCCCGCAAAGAAGCCGAGACGGAGCGAGAGCGCTCCGCCTTTCAAAAGCAGATGCGCGTAGAGCAACTGGAATGGGAACGGGAACGGAAAGCCGAACGGACCGAGTGGAAGCGAGAATACACCAGCCAAGATCGGAGTCTGCAGGATCGCAAGAAACATCTGCAGCGGACGGAAGACGATCTGGCCCGGCGGGAACAGGCCTTGGACACGGGCCGGGCAGAAGTGGCCCGCCGGGAAGCAGAACTGGAATTGGCTCATGAGCAGCAGTTGCAGGAACTGGAACGCATTGGACGTCTGACGCGTACGGAAGCCCGCGACAGATTGCTGGCGGAAGTAGAACAGGGAGCCCGCCAAGACGTAGCGCGAGTAGTCCGCGACATTGAAACCCAGACTCGGCAGATCGCGGATCAGAGAGCCCGGGAGATCATCTCCCTTTCCCTGGAAAGGGTAGCCAGCGACCACGTGGCGGAGCAGGTAGTATCCACCGTAACCCTGCCCAGCGACGAGATGAAAGGCCGCATCATCGGCCGACAGGGGCGTAACATCCGCTCCATCGAGCAGGCTCTAGGCGTGGACATCGTGGTAGACGACACTCCCGAGTCCATTGTGGTTTCCTGTTTCGACCCGGTGCGCCGGGAGATCGCGCGCATGGCGCTTTCCGTCCTGGTGCGGGATGGTCGCATTCATCCCGCCCGCATCGAGAAGGAAGTCGTCAAGGCTACCACCGCCGTGGAGGAAACCATCATGGATGCCGGCCAGCAGGCTTTGCTGGAAACCGGCATACCCGGTCTGCATCGAGAGCTGCAGAAGTTGCTGGGCAGGCTGAAATTCCGTACCAGCTATGGGCAAAACCAGCTGTACCATGCGATTGAAACTGCCCATGTAGCCGCCATGATCGCCGAGGAACTGCATGGAGACGTGCAGTCGGCCCGCATCGGCGGTCTGCTGCACGACATCGGCAAGGCCGTCACCCATGAAGTGGAAGGCCCGCATGCCATCGTAGGAGCCAGCATTGCCCGCAAATACGGCATTAACGAAAAGATAGCCAACTGCATCGAAGCGCATCATCACGAAGTGGAGATGACCAGCATGGAAGCGGTAATCGTGGCGACTGCCGATGCCGTGAGCGGAGCCCGCCCCGGAGCCCGCCGCATCTCGGTGGAAAACTATTACCAGCGCATTCGGGAACTGGAGGACGTGGCTGCCGAGTACGAAGAAGTGAGTCAGGCGTACGCGTTGCAGGCAGGCCGCGAGCTGCGGGTGTTGGTCAAACCGCAACAAATCGACGACCAGGGATGCATCGAGCTGGGCGAAGCGATCGCCGATCAGATCCACGATACGTTGCAGTATCCTGGTCAGATCAAGGTTACGGTGATTCGTGAGTCGCGTTCCGAGGCCGTAGCCACTTAGGTCCCACCACCGGTCCTGGGGGGAGCCGCCTCCAGTCATACAACAAAACGACCGGTTACACGTCCCATATAAACAGGCTGTACCCAGAGGCGCCGTCTCGGCGTCTTGGCCTGCAAGGCAATGCCTTGCGCTGCACTGCATCGCACCCCACATCACGACATTGAGGCAGCAACCATGGCGAATGTCATTCGAGTGTCCGCAAAATCCCGTTCCACCGCCGTGGCCGGAGCCGTGGCGGGCATCATGCGCGAGGAAGGATATGCGGAAATGAAGGCCATCGGGGCCAGCGCGGTGAACCAGTCCATCAAGGCCTTGGCCATCACCCGCAGTTATCTGAAGGAAGACAACATCGACATAGCGGCCGTGCCCAGCTTCACGGAAGTCGTGATCGAAGGCACAGAGCGGACCGCATTGCATATGGCCATCTACAAGCAAGCCGATCTGATTGCCCCGGACCAGTTGCAAAAGGCCCAGGAAAACCAGCTGCACGATCACAAGGATCGGATCCAGGATCCCATCACCATCTCAGTATAGACCGAGGGCGTCTTCGCCGTCGCAGGAGCCGCCCTCGGTTCCTGTCTGGGAACCAGTTCGGAGGGATGTTTGGATCCCCGTTGCGCCTGAGGATGCTCCTGTGCCCTCCGTGGTCGATCCTGCCCAGTGCGGCTGCTCGACCACGACCCTTGCTTCCTCCCGGAGAGGGCTGAGGCGCAAGCCGGGGAACCGAAACGCGGGGTACTCCCTACGGTCCGGTAGACGGGTTGGTTTTCAGGTTCCGCTCCTTGTCCCTATGTAACCCTACGCATTTGGGTTGCCGCAGCACCATGAAGAGACTCGCGGCCCGCACAAGCCGCAGGGGCCGGTTGTGTATTGCAGCCTTGGCGCTCGTCGCGGGACTGCGCCTGAGCGGGTATGCCGGCCCTGCCGTGGAACAGGTCCATGCGGTACCCCCCATGTACAAGGCCGCCAGCGAACATGACATGATCGATCCGGCAGCCGCCCTTCCACCGGTGGATCAGAGGCTGCCCTTGCAGCCTCTGGTCATGGGCGAAGGAACGGCAGTCGGGCCTGCCGATCAGCCACATTGGCAACTAGGCACTCATGGAGGCCAGTTGTGGCTCATGCAGCCGACAGCCACGGGATTGAATCCCGTGCCGTTCATGCTTGCGGAAAATTTTTTGGGAGTCCCGGGCCCCGGGATGCAAGGACTGTACGGGAATCTGGTGGAGGATTTCTATGTCCATCCGGGCAATACGCACTTTCGTCTTACTCTGCGACAGGGGTTGAAGTGGTCCGACGGCACGCCGGTCACTACGGAAGACGTAGCCTTTACGCATGCAGAGATCTGGCAGAACGAATTGCTGAACTTCATGGGCATGCCCCGGTATCTACGCACTGCGGGAGAGGCCTTGGGCAGTCCTGTTTCTCTGCAAATTCAGGACGACTACGTCTTTTATTTGTCGTTCGACGCGCCCTACGGCAGTTTTCTGAGCGTACTGGGAGACACAGGCTGGTTCAACTACGCGGATCTTCTGAAGCCCGCCCATTATCTGAAGGGGTTTCACCCGACGTACATAACCCCCGAACGTACCAAGGAGCTGCTGCAAGAAAGGGGAATTCGCTACGAGTGGGAGCTGTTTGGGGCCGCAGATTGCCATCCCCATGAAGCCAGAGCCGCCAAATGTCTGGACTTTCCCGTGCTTTGGCCCTGGATTCCCCAAGTCGGACCTGATTCCGAACTGTTCCTGCAGCGTAATCCCTATTACCACAAGGTCGACGGGGCCGGTAGGCAGCTTCCCTACATAGACAAGATCAACTTGAGGATGGGACGGGTCGCCGATGAACTTACGGCCCAGCAGAAAGAACGGCACGATCTGTACCTCTTGGGGTACGACCCGGCTGCCGGTGTATGGTCGGTGCCGGAAGAAGACAATGGCGTGCAGATCGGTTTGCTGCAGGGCCACACGTCTACGGTCACGCTGTTTCTAAACCGTACTTATGCAGACGAGACTTGGCGCAGCATCGTGTCCAAGCCGGAGTTTAGACGGGCCCTGTTGCTGGGGGTGGATCAGGATGCGTTAGCCGAACTGCTGGCCCCGGGACAGATGCACCACTTTGTCGAGCCTGTGTATGGATATGAACCGGGTACCGCCCAGAGTCTGCTCGACGCCCTGGGGCTGGACCAAGTAGACGATCAGGGGTGGCGCCTGGCTGCCGACGGGTCGATCTTCTTCTTGCCTATTGAATATGATCAAAACCTGACGGACTTCAGCCGGATTGCCGAAAAGCTGGAAGGCGATCTACAGAAAATCGGGCTGAAATCCGAGGTGCTGGGGATTGATCCTCTGGTACTGCAGGCCCGAGGCAGAGCCAACCAGCTCAAGGGCTCCCTGGGCACACTCGGATATCCGCTGTGGGAAAGCGAGTTGCAAAGCGACTACCTGCCCAGTGATGCCTGGGGAAGTTTATGGCGCCTATGGCACGACACGGGAACAGCAAAGGGCGAGACGCCCTCCCCCGCGGTACAAAGGCTCTTGGCGCTGCATGCGGCCCATACGCAGAGTCGGACCGGCAGTCCGGCAATTAAGGAGATGGTCCGCGAAATCGTTCAGATTCACGACGAAATGCAATTCGGGTTGAGCTTGGTGGGGCCTGCCACACCATCCCTGATCTTTTCCAGGCGCCTACATAATCTGCCTGCACAGGGCCTGGCAGGCTTTGCCTTCAAAAACAGCGAAATGTGGTTTTGGGGCGGAAATACGAAGTAGACAGAGCTCTGCTCGCCGGGGCAGGAGCGCGGCCGGCAACGCCGCCGAGTCGACCTCCGACAATTAGACGGGTGCCTGTCTCGGGGGAACGCAATCGATCTATGGCTACTGTCGTATGGTTGCGGACAGCGCAAATTGCATTTGCCGCTGTCCTGAAATTACGAGCGGGCACCCCCGGGAAAGGGAGCCGAGAGCGGAATCGACAGCAGCGAAAAACAGCAGGGCGACTCGTATGCAATCGAGAGCCGAGCGGGTAGAAACAGGCCCTCCATTGTGTTAAGATTCTTACGAGTGGGTGCAACAGATCCTACAAGCTGACGCTCGCAAATATGATAGGTGTCTAACGTTGAAGACTAGACGGAGGCTGTTTGGTATGAAGGGAATTAGGAGTTTGTTCCGCCTTGGGGTATTGGCGATGATCACGGCGTTGCTGGTCGTCGCTCTGACAGTACCCGCGGCGGCTGCGGACGAAATTTGTGATGATGCGCAGATGTTGGATGAAGTCGAGATTCTTTCGGTAACCCCGGTCGAATCCACCTTCACTTGGGATGAAGGCGATTTGCTGTCCTACGGTGACGGCGCAGCCGGCACCTATCCGACGGGCCAGTTGGAGGTTAGATTCAGGGACCTCAATACGGCATATAAGATTACGCATTACGACGTGATTGCTACACCCAGCGAAGAACCCGGCACTTCCGAGGAATTGGGTATCGACGAAGTGGTGACCGAGGTCGATCGGCCCAGCAGTGTGGGTTCCGTCGTCACGGCGACGCTTGATCTGGAACCCGGTACCCGCTACGACATTGACGTGGTGGCCAATTTCTATTCGGTCCAGACCAGCCCGAATCAGAGCGACCAGGACAGCCTGGGCGGCACGACGTTCCTGAGTCCCCCCTTCTTGGGTAGCGGCGTTGCGTTGATGACTGACGACCTCATAACGACCCGCTCGCCTGCGGATCGAGGCGTACATTACCTGGTGTACAAGTCGGATCAAGAGCTGCATACTTTGCGCTGGCTCGACCCGAACACTTTCGGTCCCTTCGACCACGTGTTCAAGCATGACTATGATGATCCGACCGCGGACCCACCCGCAGACGCCGGCGACTGGGAGGGAGCAGATATTCTTTGCACCAACGAGGATGGTGATCTGGAAGACGACTGCGATGACGACGACGTCGTGGGGATTACCCATTACCGGGTGACCGTTACCGACGAAGACGGGGATACCGAATACCGTGAATTCGTCCGCGAAGACACCGCAGTAAACGGTGTCTACAAAACTGATATCCCTCTGAACGACGGCACTTACACTTTTGCCGTGGATGTCGGTTATGTAGTCGACAACAAATTCTATGCTCTGAGCGACAAGGCCCAAGTCGAGTTCGACATTCCTGACCATTACACAAGATATAATCAGGACAATGCCGAGGTCACTGGCCTTTTGAACGACATTATTGATACTGTTGCCGGGGAAGAAGACGATTTCGACGCTTTCTACGACTCGGATTGGAATTACCCGGACCTTGCGGACGACGGGTCGAGTGTGACGGAGACGACCTACGAGGACGATAATAGAATCAACGCGTTGATCGCTTACCTGAACAACCTCTACAACTAAGTATGCAAGTATGCCGCTGAGCATCTGAAAGGAGACAGAGACATGAAACTGTGGACGAAGCCTGTGATTGGCAGGATCGCCGTGACTGCAACCCGTCGCGGGAGCGGTCCTTGTCCTGACGGCGATGGTGGCTCCGAAGCCATGTAGCATCAACCGCCAACAATGGCGTGAAGATTGATTGTTAAGGAGGGGGCGCATGCCCCCTCCTTACTTTTGTTTGTAGGGAAGTTGTGCAGGTGCTGCAAGGAAATGGAAGCGGCGGTGTCATCAGATGAACAACCCACTTCGCTGCCTGTACTCTGTAGAGTACATGACCTAACGACGAGGACACCGGGGAGACCCAGGCCGTCCGATTTCAGCCGAGGGACAGCCCGACCGGCACATGCTGTCTACCGTCCGGTCGCCTTACGCACTCGACCGATGACCCGAGGAAGCATACGAATCGAGTACCATTGCGCTACGAGACGGAGAGGGGACAGTGCGATCTTGGACCAGCCGCAAGCCCGGGTCGGCAACTTACACTTACGAGGCTAGGCGCCGGAGCGACAAATATCAACGAGAGGTCAAGCCTCCCGTCGGGTATTTCTTGGGTATGAACTGATGGCAGCATAGCCCGGATCCTTGCAACTCTCGGATCCATGCCAAATTCCTACGCGGCTAGAACACACCCCGACACTTCCGAGATACGGACGGGGGTCCTCGGCCGAGTTGTTGCAAATTTCACCGTCAAGCCGATTCGGATCACGTCGGTAAGGTGGTGTGCTCTAGGAGCAGGAGACCTCGTCCACCGGCTAGAGCGTTCATCCAGGCGGCTCTAGTTTTTGCGTATATTTCGAACCGTCTCTACGGATGAGGACTTGACCTTCGGGACCGCCCGCGGAGCCGGAGCCAATCTATAAGTTCGCCTTACAGGCTTGGACTATTGAGGGTCTACAGCCCACGGCCTCCAGCGATACGGCGACGTAGAGTAGATCCGGGGGCGTTTCGCATGGACTCAGAATCCCACATGAGCGAAACGATCCCAGGACCATGTCTACCTCCATATACGGCCAAGGCTTCACAGTCTGAGACCCATACTGCCAAGGCCAGACAAGTCCATTCTATACAGCGCTTTCAATGGGAAAACGGGAAAACCACTGTATTGTGTCTGGCTGCCCGAGAGGGCATGCCACGTGACAGCCTCTACGGAGAGCAGGCGCGGAATGCAGCGGTGCAGTTTAGATTTTCTATACAGAATTCTGTGGCAAGTTATTGGTTTGCATTACGTTTCGAGTCTGGGCGTCCTTGCTTGGCAATACGCCTGACGGCGCAACGCAGGTTACAGAGAATTCTCACGCGGAAGACAGAACCTGGAGCCTCCGTTCACAGTACGGAACCCGGACGTATTGTAGAGTAGAATGGACTCGCGAGTTCAACCCCTTGTTGGATTCGACGTATACGTTGCTGCGACCGCGTTGCCTATATTGTTGGTCAAGGAGTTGGGCAGCGCGTTTTACTATAAAAGAAAATATACGCATGAAGCGATTGACGGAAGTACGGGTTCTGCAACGAGGCTTGTGATGGGGCGAACGGTGCGCAAAGCAGGAGTTGGTCTTCTGCTTTTGATTGCGGTCTTGATGACGGGAGGCTGTGGTAACAGAGGCGGCAACCAGGCAGAGCAAACTGAATTAGAGCCGACGGTCACTCCCTTGGTGGAAGTGGTCGTGATCCCAACGTTCACACCCACACCAGTGCCTCCGGCTCCCACATCAACCCCAGAGCCGACCGTGGTGCTTACTCCGACGTCGGTTCCAATTCGTGCGCGTACCAACGTCCACGCTAATCTCAGATCAGGTCCCGGTGTGGCGTACGACAAAATTGGCGAAGCGGAAGAAAACACGAATATCCGGCCGGTATCCCAGACGCGCGACCGGTTGTGGTTGCAGCTGGACACCGGCGCTTGGATTTATGCAGAACTGGTAGACGAGATTCCGCCGGGCTTGCCGGTAGCGACGAATCTACCACCTCCCCCGCCTACGGCGATCCCGACTCCCGTTCCGCCTACGGCGGTGCCGGCGACTCCTATCCCCGTTCCCACCCATACGCCCGTACCCGTACTGGGGGACTGGTCTCGACCTATCCATAGGAATGTAGGGTTCCTGGCGCCGGATTTTCTGGAGATCACGGTGCGGGACGTCATTTACGGGAACGACAGTCGGATGCAGTCCTACATCGAGCGTCGAGGGGGGCAGAGTTGTGACGGTTGCCTGGCGGTCAAGATCGAGATCGCCAATCGAGACGGCAATTCGAAAGAGTACGTGGTGCAAGAGGATTTCAAGCTCTTGAGAGGCAGTCCGGAGACAGAACCGTTTCGTCAAGTGCGGTGTGTGCACGCCAGTGGCCTGCGCAGCATGCAGAATCAAGGCGGCCTGCGGGCTTTTGTCAAAGGATTGAGTGACGGGAGTGAACGGTTTCTGTGTTTTGAAGGGGTAACGGAACTTTCTTTGGACACCAGGCTGGTCTATTCGCCAGTATTTTTGTATGAGGATCCCAATACGCCGACGCCGACGCCGGAAGGCAGCAGCGTAGTGTATGCGACCGAGCCACGGGAGAAGGAACAAGCCTACCGTACAGGTTGGTCGGTGTACTTTTTTTTGCTGGGCATTTAGCTGTCGAAGGGGCAACATCCCGCCATTGGATTGGGGCTCGGGCTGGTACGGCAGAAGGTCGAAACGTGCAGATAATCAGGGAGAGCCGGCAGCGCAGGGTCGGCGTTGCTGCGGCAAAAGCGTGCTTTTGTCTCGGAAAGCACAGGGCCTATGGTGACAACGTAGCCGGCAAAACATTGCAGCTGCATTCCCCGTGGAGTCTCTCGGGATTTGAAGTGATCCGTCTACGGCGATTGCAGGCTTGTCTTTCCTCGCCGCGCGGTCGAGGACGTTGCGGAGCAGGTCCCCGTCAGGGCCTTCGGTCAGGAAGCTCGGCCAATCACGCTGTCTGAGGGCTACCCTATGCTTTGTGCCGCGCAGCTGCTCGCTCCCGATTGTGATCCCGTGTAACCCTACAGCTCCTATGCATCCCATCTCCCAACGTATAGAAGCAGAGTACCGTCGACGGACTTCCCAGTCCGCTGCCTATGCCACGCGGGCCCGGCAGGTCCTGCCCGGAGGCGATACCCGTACTTCTACCTACTACGCGCCATACCCCCTAGTGATGGATCACGGGGAAGGTACAACCTTGCAGGACGTGGACGGCCACAGCTACCTGGACTGCATGAACAATGCAACCTCCCTTATTCATGGTCATGCCTTTCCTCCGGTAGTGGAAGCCATGGCGCGGCAGGCTGTCCGCGGCACAGCCTGGGGAGCTCCGTGCAGGGAGCAGATAGAGCTGGCGGAGTGGCTTTGCGAACGCGTGGACTCGCTGGCGCAGGTGCGTTTCACCAACTCCGGTACGGAAGCCACCCTCATGGCCATTCGGGCGGCGCGAGCCCATACCGGCAAAGAGCTGATCGTGAAAATCGAAGGCGGGTACCACGGCACCCACGATCTGGTCTGCGCCAGCGTGGAGCCGGAGGTGGAAACGGCAGGTCCGGCCTCCGCTCCTCGCACCGTGCTCCAGGGCCAGGGATTATCCAATGCCGTCTTGGATCAGGTCCGTATTGTCTCCTACAACGACAGTACGGCTCTGGCCGATGTGCTGGATACGCATGCAGGACACGTGGCGGCCGTAGTAGTGGAACCCCTATTGGGTTCCCACGGCTTTGTAACCGCTGCTCCGGAATACCTGCAGACGGTTCGGGCCATGACCGCGGACCGAGACGTGCTGCTTATACTCGACGAAGTACAGACTTTCCGCTTGGACCCGGGGGGAGCCCAGAAGCTGTACGGCATCTCTCCGGATCTGACGGCTATGGCCAAGATTATCGGCGGCGGGTTGCCTGTGGGCGCCCTGGGCGGCCGCGCGGACATCATGGCTCTCTTTGACCCCGCAGGCGCCAAGGCGGTGGCGCACGGCGGCACTTTCAACGGCAACCCCATGGTGATGGCCGCGGGTCTGGCGGCCATGCGGCACTTGACGGCCCCTGCGGTGGCGCGCCTCAACAGGCTGGGAGACAGGCTGCGGGCGGGCATCGGGGAGGTGGCGGTGGAGCAGGGTCTTCGTCTGCAAACCACAGGTCTAGGATCTCTGGTAGGTTACCACTTCAGTCCGCACCCCGTGCGCAACTACCGGGATACCCGGCTGGCGCCCGCGGAGCTGCGGCACAGCTTTTTTCTGGCCTGTCTCAACCATGGACTGATGCTCTCTCCGGCATCCAGTCTGAATACCTCTACCGTCATGTCCGAAGCAGACGTAGACAAAGCCCTGCACCTATTCCAGGCTGCATTGGTGGACGTGAAGCCTCTGATAGTGGCGGCATATCCGCATCTGCTGCTGTAGCCAGGGAACGCAATGCAGGCCGAATAGACCCCCAAGGCCAAGGGCTGTCCGCTACGGCGGGCAGGGCCTACTTCCGGCCTCGCCCATAAACTCCCGGGAGGGACCGTAGACGGTATCTTCCGGCATCCGACGCGGCCCGGAGCGCCGACACGTCGGCACAGTCGCGGGGCCGGCTGTCGAGACAGCCGGGAGCGTAGGGTCGGCGGCAGGGGTTGCCGGGTGCTGGTCCTGGGAGAGAGACCGCGAGGGCGGCGCCGCCCTATGAGAAACGCCAGGGTCTGGTTGTTCCCGCTGGATAAAAAACTTGCACACGTAGGATACCTTCTGCCTAGGTAAGGTGTCTGACTGGTATCAGGAAAATTGAGACGCTGGCTCCGCTTCTCTGCCGCGGGCCGGCCCAGCCTACGGGGACAGATGAAAGTCGCTGTGCGAGCTCTGTACACCTATCCGGCCCTGGGGCGACCGGGATCGCCCCGGACCATCCATCGTACACACCACGCCGGTACGTCGCCCGCCATCGGGGTCCGTGCAGGGATGGCCCGACACAGCCGGGCCTCTCCAGGTTGACTTACCGCGGCGCCAAGTGGTTCATATGCAGAGGAAGTTCGCGGGTCTTTGTTCTTGCTCCAGACTACGGGAGGAACACCAGCCCATACCGCGGCAGACACTGAATCTACGAGACAAGCCGTGGAGCGATACGGACTGTATCGCCTAGGTGTCGGTACCGCGCTATATACGGTACTGCCCGCGCACGGGTCCCCCGGAAGTACCGGCGCAGGGAGTGCGCCAACCTCCTGTGGCGCCGACGGCCTGCGTCGTGCCGTTTCCCTCGAGAGGATCCGGGATTCTCTCTGAAGAGGAAGTTTGACGCCTTGCACTGCGCCTCGTCTTCGCAAGACGAACGCCCTGCAGCATGCCAGAGGCGAAGGGGCAGAAAAACAAACAACATCGGGCAACCGATTGGGGCGTCTGGGCTGGGTCGCAATGCACATCAGCAGGCCGGCTCGGAGTGATTGCAAACAGTCCGTTCGGATCGAACAGGCCGGTGCCGGCTTCCGGGGAGGCATACTCCGCCGGGAGCGGGTACAGGTACGACCTGTGTATCGGACTAGATGCGTCGTGACGTTGTGTGGTGCAGGTATGGTTCCTGCGTTCATGGATTTCAGTCGATCGTCGGAGCTCCCATCCCTTTGCGAAAAACCGGTTTTTCCGTCGTAATCGGTGGTGCTATCATCGGGTCGGGTAACGCCGACGAGCAGAGTACGCGGTCCAAGGAGTCGACAAGGACCTGCATAAATAGCCCAACCCCCATACGTAATCTTCGGTCCTGACTGCCGTGCTCGCCAGCGGTGCCGAGTCGGGAACCGAAGACCGCTTTGAAGAGGAAAATCGAATATGAACGGAGCATCGACTGTATTGTCCGCAACTGTGAGTCGCCGCAGGTTTCTGCAACTCGCTTCCCTGTCCTTGGCCGGTACCGCCTTGGCCGCCTGCGTCACGCCCGCGCCCGCGGACGGCGAGGCCGCAGAACCTGCCATGGAAACGATCGAACTGCGTTTCCAGAACTGGTTCAACGAAAGCGACATGCATACCTGGCAAATTGGACTGGACCAATTCGCAGAGGAGCGGCCCGATGTCGTCATGAAGCTGGAATTTGCCTCTTGGGGGGATACCACCAGCACCATCCTGGCCGGTGCCGCGGCGGGCGATTTGCCGGACGTGTTCATGGCCAGCGACGAGCATGTACCGCCTGTGGCCTCCGTGAATCTGGTCCTGAACTTGAATCCGTACATCGACGCCACGCCGGACATCGACGTGGACGATTTTGCGCACGGCGTATCCCGCGGCTTCAATTTCTGGGGCCGGTGGTGGGGATTTCCGTACGACCAGTCCACCTGGGGCATCTACTACAACAAAACCCTGTTCGACGAGGCCGGCTTGGCGTATCCTCCTACCGAAGGGCAGACTCAATGGTCGTTGAGCGAATTCGTGGAGGCCGCGACTGCGCTGACCAAACCCGAGGGCGAGCAGTGGGGCGCCCTCGTCGGCGGCAGCCAGTACCTGCACTCCGCCTTCATCTATTCGGCCGGAGGGCGCAATTACGACGACGACGGCCGGGAATGCCTGATCGCCTCTCCCGAATCGGCCTCGGCTCTCCAGTGGATGATAGATCTGGTGTATGAGCATCAAGTAGCGCCTACGGCCGCCGAAATGGCCGGGAGCGGCGGCATCGATTATTTCGCCGCCGGTCTTGTAGCTATGGAACTGCAGGGCCAATGGGACTTGCAGTCCAAGAATGCGGAAGTGGGGTTCGACTTCGATATCGGGTTCCTGCCGATCGACGCCGTGCAAAGCACGGTGACGGGGGGCTCCGGCTTCTGCTGCAGCAACGGCACCGACTATCCGGATGCGGCCTGGGAGTTTTTGGCCAGCTATACCAGCAGCGAAACCCTGGCCGAGATGGTCGGACGGCCCGGCCGGGGTATTCCGGCCCGCTGGAGCGCCACGCCCGCCTACCTGGAAGCCGGCGGCAAAGCGGAACATCCCGGCGCCTTCGTGGAGCAGCTCCAATGGGCTTTCAACGATCGGGCCACCCTGGCCAGCCCCCAATTCAACGATTCCTGGGCCCGTCACTACGGCGCCATATACGAAACGGGGGAAGGAGACATAGAGGCCGCCTTGGCCCTCATCCAAGACGAGACCAACGAGGCGCTGGCCGAGAAATGGCAGAGCGTGACCATTGACGTCTGACGCGTGACGCGTTTTCGGCGGCATTGACAGGCATGGCGGCAGTCTCCTGGGAGCTTGTCGCCATCGCCGCCGCGTGTATCCTCCGGCATGGCCCCGGTTGCTGTGTTGAGTGGACATGCGACTCCTGAGACGGACAGATGGGCGGGCGTGGATCGCAGGCCCTAGCCGCAAGAGTTGGGCGACTCTGTGGCTGGCCGTCTTGGGCGTCTTGATGGCGTTTCCGTTCTTCTGGATGCTGCG
Organism: Anaerolineales bacterium; assembly: GCA_034421855.1. GTDB lineage: Bacteria > Chloroflexota > Anaerolineae > Caldilineales > Caldilineaceae > Bin34. The sequence continues at coordinate 1,937 of DAOUKB010000085.1, read as the reverse complement.
CACCTCCTTGCTCAAGGAAGTGGATGCCGCCGTGTTCCCGCCCATCTGGCTGCCCACGTATCTGGAGCTGGACGGATATCGCGGCGTCTTTACCGTCCAGCCCTTCGGACGCTACATCCTGAACAGCGCCTTGGTAGCCGTTACCGTGATGGCGGCGCAACTGGTGACGGCCAGTTTGGGCGCCTATGCCTTCGCCCGGTTGCATTTTCCCGGCCGCGACAAACTGTTCCTGTTGTATTTGGCCACCATGCTGATCCCGGCCGAAGTCACCATCGTGCCCACATTCGTATTGATCAGCCGGCTCCAGCTGGTGGACAGTCTGGCGGGCCTGATCGTCCCGGGGCTCTTCAGCGTCTTCACGACCTTCCTGCTCCGCCAGTTTTTCTTGACCATCCCCTTCGAGTTGGAGGACGCGGCCAAAATGGATGGAGCCGGATATTTCCGGCGCTACGCCCAGATCGTCATGCCGCTGTCGCAGCCGGCCCTGGCGACCGCGGCCATTTTCATCTTCATAGGGACCTGGCGCAATTTTCTCTGGCCCCTGATCATCATTCGGACGCGGGAGTTGCGCACCGTGCCGATCGGTCTGGCGGCGATCCAGCAGGAACAGGGGCATACCGACGTGCCGCAGCTGATGGCCGGATCGGTGATGGCCATCGTGCCCGTGATCGCAGTCTTTCTGTTGTTGCAGCGGTTTTACATCGAAGGCGTCGCCATGTCGGGACTAAAAGGCTGACATGTCCGTCCACGCCGTCCATGGGCCGGCGCCGGGTTCCTCGCGCCCGCGCTTTTTCCGCGTACCCCGGCACAAGGAGGCCCTGATCGCGCTGCTCTTTCTGGCCCCCAACCTGATGGGCTTTCTGCTCTTGACGCTCGGGCCGGGCGTCTTCTCCCTGATCATGGGCTTTACCAACTGGTCGGGCATCAGCCCGGCCCAATGGGTAGGGGCCGACAACTATCTCGATCTGCTGGCGGACCAGGTTTTCCGCACGGCGTTGCGCAACACGCTCGTGTATACATTGGAATTCACCCCGCTCGTGATCGGGGCTGCTTTGCTGTTTGCTCTGTTGTTCAACCAGAAGGTGGGGATCGTACCGGCGGTACGGCTGCTCTGCTTTCTGCCGATCGTCACCGACTTCATCTCCGTGGCGTTTGTCTGGTCGTGGATCTACCATTTTCGCTTCGGGGTCCTGAACTGGGTCTTGAATCTGCTGCAACTGCCGGCCCAAGCCTGGTTGGGCGATGTGCGTTGGGCCATGACCGCGATCGTGGTGATGTCCGTATGGCGTTGGGTGGGATATTACGCCATCATCCTGTTGGCGGGGTTGCAAGGCATCCCGCGCGAACTGAACGAAGCAGCCACCATCGATGGGGCCAACAGCCGGCAACTGTTCCTGCGCGTGACGATTCCCTTGCTGTCTCCGGCACTGTTTTTCGTGCTGATCATCTCCCTCTCTTCCAGTCTGGCCGTGTTCGAACAGATGTACATCATGACCCAGGGCGGACCGCGGGACACCACCATCAGCATCTCCATGTTCCTGTATCAACAAGGCTTCCGGTTCTTCAAGATGGGGTACGCTTCCGCCGTCGCGTGGATCCTGTTTCTGTTGACCTTCATGGTCACGGCTTTCAATTGGACGATCCGGCGGCGCTGGGTTTTTCAGGAGTAGCGTCATGCACGTCGGCCCATACGACCTGCCTGTCCGGGCCCTGCTGGGTCGGGTTCTGTGGCTCGCGAGTCTCCTGGCGACTCTCTCCGCCTGTACTCGGCCCTGGGATATCGGTGGACCCGAGGGCCGGAGCGTACAGATGGTGCATGGTGCGCACACCGTGGGCATCGTCACCCGCATGCCCTTCATGGCGGCGGCCGGGTGTGCCGAATCGTTCGTGGCGCATGCCCTGGACAACGTGAGCCTGATTCCCGGCGCACAGGGAGT
>DAOUKB010000084.1:0-16697 GCA_034421855.1 Anaerolineales bacterium | reverse complement strand
ACTAGGGGGTGTCGTCAAACCAGGGATTTGCGGGTACACTGAGGGGACACACACAGAAGAAGGAGCCTCGCATGACTGCTGCACACCGTCGCCCCGACCTCTCGGACCGCGTCGGGCACCGTCTGGAACCCCTGCTGCCCGGAGGTCCGGGCCAGGTGGGGCGCCCCGCCGCGGACAACCGCCGGTTTCTGAATGCCGTGTTTGGGATTCTGCGCACCGGAGCGCCGGGGCGGGACCTACCCCCCGACTCCGGCGACGGGAAGAATACGCATCGCCGCTTCAGCCGGTGGCGGGATCGGGGCGTGTGGGCGGCTCTGTGGGCGGCAGTGAGAGACGCACCGGACTGTGCGGCGTGGATGATCGACGCCCGCCATATCAAGGTCCCTCCCCATGCCGCCGGCGCCCAGGGCGGCAACCAGCAGATGGCACGCACAAAAGGGGGCTGAATTCCCAGTGGCATCTGGCCGCAGACGCGCAAGGGCGGCCCGTCCGGATGGGACTGACCCCGGGGACCCGCGCAGATTGTACCCAGGCCGTGGACCTGATGGCGGGCCTGGAGGCCGAGTATCTCATAGCGGACCGGGGTTACGACAGCGATCCGGTCGTGGCCGCCGCCGGGGCGCAGGGGATGATCCCGGGGATCCCGTCCCGCCGCCATCGCCAGCCAGCCCGCCCCTATGACCCGGAGCTATACCAGTGGCGGCATCGGGTGGAGAACGCCTTCCTGGCTTTCCAGCCATGGCGGGGCGTAGCCACGCGGTATGCCAAAAACGCCGCTTCGTTTCTGGCGATCTGCCAGATCCGGGCTTGGGCGCTGTGGACTCAATCATTTTGACGACACCCCCTAGCCACCAAACAATTGTCGTGAATACCGAAGGCGGCCCCGACAAGCCGATCGGAATCAGGCGGCCCCGGAATATGAGCGGCGCTCCGCCATAGGGCCCATATGTCGTCATGCAACCATTCGGGGTCGGCGGCTACATAGTAGGCCAAGACGATAGCCCAAGCCCGTCGCAGGGGCGAAATCCCGCCGCACTGCCTGACCGAAGGGAACAAGCAGTATTCGACGTCTAGGGATCGTCCATGCGGCACCTGCGGATTTTTCCGGTAGATGTCCATTGCGACGGAGCAGGACTGCCGTTGGCCCTCCATGGCTATGTCGCAATGCAGGGAATGCCATATGCGCAGGCCCGAGGGGACGATCGGAGCCGGTGCCCAGGTCACATGATCATAAAGCCAGTCCTCTGTGACGCGTATGGCCATGTTCAAGCGCGCATGGTCGTTCGTCAGCCGCAAGTCATGTGGCACGGCAGGCGCCATCATCCAGGAATCCGCGAAATGGATGCGCTCCCCGAAGGGAAAGTAGGCCACCTGAATGGGCGGTGATGCCGCCGGTTCTGTCCACAAAGCCAAGCGCTCGTAGACCTCCAGCATGGGTTGAATGCGGGTACGGTCCCCAGTTCCTTGATAAGGACCTAGCCAGACAGGTACTGCCCCGCCTTCCGCCGGCACTTGATAGTTGCCCGCGAGCAAGAGGATCGGAGGGGGGACTCCCTGTCCCTGCAACCGGATCCGATCGCCCGCGATCTGCCGTGTGGCCTGCGGGGCAATCAGACGGGAAAACGCCTGCCGGGGCAGATCTATGGCCCAGGCATTGGCCTGCGAGGCCACATGGGGCCCCCCGTTCACGGGCCATACCGTCCAGTCGCTGTCGCGGACCCATTGCAAAAAGCGGGGATCGACGTAACTCACGCTGGCGCGGTTGAAGTTGTTCACCAATGAATTGCCTACTAAGCCGGCAGCAATGGTGGGAGCGTAGTCCTCGCGGAGGAGAACAGGCCAACCTCCGTAGTCCAAGACCAGCAGAATCGGCTCCGATGCGGCTGCGGTCTGAGCCGCCTGGGGCAGCGTCAATGTCACCACTTCTCCCTGTTGTTCCCAAGTCAGGGGCTGTTCGGACCACACGGCCCTGTGCACGCGCAACCCGGTGTTCAGGTACAGTTCCAAAGTGGGCAGAGGGGTGACCGCCGGCAGGAAAGCCATAGTGGATGTCACGGTGACCTGATCCTTGGCGAAGACCAGCTGGTGCGACGCCTCGGTTACCGCCCAGGCATTGCTTTGGGTTACCGGGGAGGCGGGCACGAGCCGGCTCTCCACTGTCCGCTGGTAGGTCCAGCCGGCAACCAGGCACAGCGCCAATCCCATGCCCATCAGAGTACCGGTCCCGGCTTGTGCCGCCCGGGTCAGCGAGACCCGGCGTTCCCTGTAGGGATAGAGGCACAACGCGACCAGCCAGAAAAGAAACCCACCGGTCAGATAGACCAGTACCAGTGATCGGGCCAGCCCGTAGTCGGGGTGTGCTCCCGTGAAAGGATTGAAGGTCAGGGAGAGCAAAATGACGTCCTGGGGAGTCGTCAAGGTGTAGACCGCTGCACTGAGCCACAGGCCCACAACGGTAATGCAGGCCAGGGCGGTCACGGCCAGGCCCTGCCGAAACAGCAGGGCCAATCCGCAGAGCAGGAAGACAGGGACTACGGACATCGGGAGCCATAGGGTGGCCCACGTATAGATCAGGGACACCGCCTGGGACCAGGTCCAGTACGCTTGGCCGATGCCCCAGAACAGGGCGAAGGTTCCCCACGCCAGAGTGGCGCCCAAGGCGACGAGCCCGAAGGCCAGTAATTGCGCCAGAGCCTCCTGTGTCCAGACCGCAGGGGTGGCCCAGAACCAGTCGTAGCCTAGGCGATGCGGCCGCGTAAGCGCGGGAGCCAGCAACACCGCCAACAGGGGAACGGTGAAGAAGAGAAGATTGGTCGTCGTATTAGGAAGAAACTCGGTCAAGTCCAAGGCGCCCTCGAGCAGAGCCATCGCCAAGACGAGTCCCAGAGGTACGCTCAGATACAGCCAGAAGAGCTTGCGCCGGACCACCTGTCTCAGTTCCAGCAGGACCAAGCGCAGAATCAGGGGTCCCCGCAAGATCCCGGTTAGGCTGCCCGGCCAAGGCTTCCGCAACGGGCCGTCACGCCCGGAACGAACGCGTACGGACGAAAACCCAATCCCTGCAGTCCACAGAGCAAGGGACAGTAGGCAGAGTATCCCCAGTTGTATGCCTAGTTCTGTCGTCGTCGCCTCGAAGGCGGGGCTACTCAATGCGTAATAGGCATGGAAGGGGGTGAAGAGACTCAGGGATTCTCCTTGGCGGGCAAGCCATAAGCCGCCGATCCACACGCTGGTAGTCAGAAAACCAGCGACCTCGGTGCCGCGCCAGTGACGACCCAGCAAGCTGCACCCGGTAAAAAACAGGAGACTGACGGTCCCGCTCAGTCCTATCCAACCCACCAAGGCCGGAGGCGCGGCCATAGCTCCCGTCTCCAGGATCAAGAGGGCCTGCGTGGCCCAAGCTAGGCCCAGAAAAATCCACCACAGCAGGGCAAAGAGCAGCAGGGCCAGGAGGCTTTGCTCCAGCGCCAAACGCCAAGGGGGCAATCGGACCGCGACCAGCCAGCCGTTGTCCTCCCAGTTGGGCAAGAGACGAGGCATGATCCAGGCCGCCACCAAGGGCAACAGGAACATCCCGTATTGCAGGGTGTTTCGAGCATATTCCGGCCAGGCCTCTACAAAGGGCAGAGTCCACGGCGTCACCAGCAGAGACAGCACGAGGGGCCAGACGAAAGAGCGGCGAAAAACCCGCCCATGTACGTAGACCCGGAGTCCCAAGGGTTGGCCGGTCACCCACTGGACAATCACTGCGGTGAAGAACTCCCTACATCTACATGGACGCCGCTGGCAGGCCCCAGAGATCGTTACTGCGCGGGCTCCGTACCGCGCAACATGGATTCTGACATCTGAAAACAACCTCCAGACAACATACGTTGGTAGGTATATTTAGGTCGTGTGGGCTTTTCGTCGCAGTCCGACGAGCGCGGCTACGAAATGGAGGAAATCCAGCTGTCCGCACGGCTTGCGGCCCAGGTCCGACTCGAACTGCATACGTCCACACATCCGGACCTTGGGGTTGCAGACAAGGTCATGGACGACATATGGCGCGTATCACACGAAAACTTCTACGCCGTTTGCTATAGCGCGTTGCATGTGGACATCTCCATTGTACTCTATAGTGCCACCTTCCGTCTTTCCAGCATCTTGTCCCAGATTTGTGACAACCAGACGGGTCGTATAGGTTCTGCATCCCGAGGGAGTAGAATGAGCAAAAATATCCCCTCTGCGCATCGAGTGGTTTCTTCGTGGCCGTACTCCCGACATAACCAATTGAGAGCCCAATGCAGCAGGATGGCCATGTCGTAGGCAGCATGTCTAGCACCGATGCCCGGCTTTCGTTGCCCCAGTGTCTTCTTATGCCGAGACAAAGTCTCGGCATAAGCCGTGGAACCCGCGGCGCAATGCACGTGGACTGGGTATCCTGCAGGCACGAGGCGGTCCGGGTGGCCCTCCCACCGCGCCGTTCCAGGTCGCTGCTGCCCGCAGGCGACGCACGCGGGCTTGACGGTTACATGGGCTCGGGTCGAGCCGTGACTGACAACCAGAGGGCCAGAGAGTGGATGCATACAAACCCTCGAACCGACCCAGGAATAAGGAAGGGCATCTATGTCCAGTAATTGCGACCTGAAGCTCGGACTGGCGGCCTAGCCCACCCGCGTAGAACCTGACTCGGTCACGCCATCACAGTATTCGGAAACAGAAACGTGAGCCTATGAATTTCATCGTATTCATGCCGGACGAGCTACGCGCCGAGAGCCTGAGCTGCTACGGTCATCCATTGGACGTATCTCCCAACATCGACGCCTTTGCCGCCGAAGGCACGCTCTTCGACCAGTGTCACGTACAACACACCGTGTGTTCCCCTTCGAGGTGCAGCATGCTCACTGGTTGGTATCCTCATGTGCGGGGCCACCGCACCTTGTGGCACCTGCTGCGTCCCGACGAACCCAATGTGTTTCGATACTTGAAACAAGCAGGTTACGACGTGCATTGGTTCGGCAAGAACGATGCCCTCAGTCCCGAAAGCTTCGCCTCCAGTGTGCACGAAGCCGGTTCCAAAGGGCGTGGATATCCGTTCGGACCATCCTCCTGGTCCCAAGACGACCCCGAGTTCTACAGCTTCTTGCATGAACCATGGACGGCTCCGCTCGAAGATCATTCGGATTACGCCAATGTCCAGGCCGCCATCGAGTTCCTCAAAAGCCGCCCCGCACAGTCGGACCGGCCCTTCGTCCTGTACCTGCCCCTGATATACCCCCACTGTCCCTACTCGGCGCCCGAACCTTGGCACAGCCGCTTTGCAGCCGCGCAGGTAGCAGATAGTCTGCGGCCGCCGGACCTGCCCGACAGACCGGCGTTTCATGCCGGCATGCGCGCGCTGCGGCGCCTGGATTGCTGCCCGGAGGAATTGTTTGCGCAGGTCAACGCCGTTTATTTGGGCATGACCGCCTTCAGCGACTGGTTGTTCGGCATGCTGCTGGAGGCATTGGCGGCCTCTCCCTTTCAGGACGACACCACGGTCCTCTTTTGCTCGGACCACGGCGACTATGCCGGGGATTACGGACTGGTGGAAAAGTGGCCCAGCGCCGCGGAAGACGTCATCACCCGCGTGCCGCTGATAGTGCGAACTCCCGGGGGCCAGGCAGGTCATACCGTAACGGAACTGGTCGAGTTGTTCGACGTCATGCCCACCATGCTGGGATTGGCGGACGTGGCGGCTACACACACCCATTTCGCCGTCGATCTGGCTCCCCAACTGGCGGGGGCCGCCGGAGATCCGGAACGCTTGGCGTTCACCGAGGGAGGATACGACCTCCACGAACCCCATTGCTTCGAAGGACGCAATGAAGGATGGGGAAGGGAGAATCCCTATTGGCCCAAGCTCGAACTCCAGCAGCGCACCCCCGCATCAGTCTGTCGGACCGTGACGGTACGGTCCGCAACCCACAAATTGATCTATCGCATAGATGATGTTTCCGAACTGTACGACCTCACGGCAGATCCACGGGAGACGGTGAACCTGATCGACAGAGAAGACTACGCCGATGTCCAGAGACAATTGGAACAGGCCATTTTGAACAGATTGATGACCACCAGCGACGTAACTCCGGAGACGGAAGACCCCCGCGGACATACTTTTCAAGCCCGTCCCTGAGTACAAACCGACTGCCCGCGCGCCGGCCGATGGGCCAAGTCGTCCATGTTCATGCACAGGCCGCGCGGTCTGCACGTCGGTGTTTCGGCGGCAGGCGTATACGGTTGCACTGCCGCGGGTTCAGCCGCTCCGCCAGACCAAGTCGGATGATGCACCGGGGATCAGCCGGCGCCGGCCGACACACATCGTCGGCCTCTTCCTTCCGCATGCTCTATGCCGGATTCTCCAACAGAATGCGTAGGCCATAGTTCTTGTGCGCGTATTGCTGCATCTGCGGACAGCGGTAGCCTTGGTTGGGAAACCGAGCTGGCCGGCTTCCCAACGTTGCCCGGTCAAGTGCAGATCTACGACAGCCAGTACGACGAGCCGCAAGACGGCTTCGCACATCGGAGCCGGGTCCAGGAAACGAGCTTTTCCCATCCCGTGCCGCAACGGTGCGCAGTACTCTATGCGGTACCAGGCGGGTTTCAGCGCTGGCACGCCGGCATGGCCCGCCCGGCACGGCTTTGCCGCACCCGATGTACACTGCAGAGCCCGACGCTCCGAAACTTGCTTCCAGGGTTTGCCGTTGGGACTTTCGCATGCGGCTTGATCCGGGGAGGGTGGCATCCGGGACCGGCCGCCGCCCAATCCGTGACCCCGAGAGGGACGGCGGCAAGTCCGTCGGCGCTGCCTGGCCGCTTCTGCGCCCGGTCAAGCTCTGTCGTAGGTGGCCGCGGCGGTCGCGCCGGCGTCCATGACCGGGGTCAGGGGAGGAAGTCCGCGGCTTCGTGGCCTGCGTCTCGCAACAGGGCCCGCAGTCTGGCGATCTCCGCTTCGGCTTGAGCGGCCCGTGCCGCTTCCCGGTCGGCGCGCGCCGCCTCTTGGGCGGCCCGCGTAGCTTCCCGGCGGCGCGCGGCTTCCCGGTCGGCCCGCGCAGCCTCCCGGCGGCGCGCGGCTTCCACCTCGCGGTCCGTCAGGTACCACGCCTGCGCGGCCGGATTCCACAAGCGCAGAGCGCCGGTCGCCTCCTCCAGCCCCCAGACGGTCCCCAGCACCGCGCTCTCCCCTAGCCAGGCCCCGCGAGTCGGGTCGTACGACAACGGAATGCGGTCGTAGCGGCCGGTCTGCAGTCGCCATCCGATCAGATCAGCCGCCAGGTACCGGTGGTGGGGATCGTATTGCCAATACTCCGCAATGCCCAGGGCAGCGTACCGCGCGTGCTTGGAACCGCTGTCCTGGGTATGGGTCGAGAGCGAGGCCACCTCCACCACTAGGTCCGGCACCTTCCCCTGCACCCAGGGCACGAAGCCCGCGTCCCGCGGCGCCATCACGTCGAAAGCCAACAAGACGTCCGGAGCCACGTAGGCGGTGAGGATGTCGGGATCGTAGTACAGCGCGCAGTCCCCGCGCACGGTCCCGCTCCGCCCCAGAGTCTCGAGGTGTCCCTTGAGGGCGAAGACCGCATCCGTGATGGCGTAGTATTGGAGGTCGGTTTCGGCCATGCGCTCGCCGTCGTCCGACGGATACGGGATGTCGCCTGCCCACGGCCATGCCTCGGCTGGCTGGTCCGCCCCGTTGCGCTGGATGCCGGTCAGAGCCATACGGTGCCTCCTGTCCCATTGTAGCAGTCTGCCCGGGCCCGCCGCGGGCGTCGCCCCGGGCCCGCGGCTCCGGCAGCGCGCGGAGGACCAGTCGTATGGGCTGCAGCGAACGGGTTCTATGGGAACCAAGCCGTCTTGGGACGGGTCGACTGGACGCAACCGGAGGCGTTGACCCAATGTATGACGGCGTTGCAATCTACGCAGAACCCAAGCGAGGCCTGGACTTGATATATCGATGGCTCGATCTCGACACGCCCCGCAACGTGCGCATCGTCGCGTTGCGCCAGTACCGGATCGAACGCATCGCCGATTTGGCCGCGGTCGAAACCGTTTTGGAAAATCCGGCGTTGGACCTAGAGGTTGCTCAGACGCTGCGCGCGATGGTAGACCGGTGGCAAGCGGAACTCGCCGCCGACGCCTAATTGCGGGCTGCCTGGGAAACGCTGAAGGGCGTCTGGCCCTCGAACACGGACACACCGGACTGAACTGTTATAGCGGACATGGATATCTCGGCCTATATCGCGCGCAAGATGGGCCCGGCGGGTTTCAAAGCCGACGGCCGCACGATGATTTCTCAACACTATAATCCGGATGGCTATGCCCGGATGGTGCGCGCCTTCCGCCGTCGCTATCCCGCGTTGTGGCGAAAACTGCAACAAGTATCCGCCCGACAGCAGGCATGGGACGCAAAGACGCGCTATTGGCGGCATTCGCCCGATCCCGAAATCCGGCGGGCTCTGTCCGGTATCCCCGCGTTCTGGGATAAAATCGAGACCTATCGGTGGCGTCTCGTACTGCAGTTGCCGCGGGACGACGGCGATCCCAGCCATGCGCGTAATATGCGTGGCGTCTACGATCCCCTGCTGTATGCCATGCCTTACGTGCATACGGCCTTCGACGAATACGCGGCGATCCGAGAGCCAGCCTGCGCTATTATGCAGAAGAGTACGATAGTACGCAGTGGTCGCCGCGGCCGTAGAGGCCGGCGGGTACTTTGCACATACCACCAACATGCCTCCGGATTACCCGCCGGCCGACAATCCGGAGGATTTGCGACAGGAAGTCGGGATCGAGTTTCCGGATCCCACCCGGTTGCCGTCGCTGCAAGCGACGGTCGACGCGCATAATCACTGGACGATCGTACGCTGGGGCGAATGGGCCGGCTCCGAAGCACCGGCCATGGGGTGCTGGCTGCAAACCCAAGTCGCGGCGTATTCCGCAGACCGTAACAGAGATTATCTTTTTCAACCCAACGAAGTACCCGACGCCTCGATCATGTCGGCGGCCATGGCGGTACGGGCCTTTCCGGGTTCGCGGTGGCTGAATAAGCCGCCGCGGCAATTCGGGGCTCCCTTGGTGGAGTACTAATCGAACAGACTTGGCCCTTTGGGCTTGATCCCCAGAATCTCCTCGTGATAGTCGTGCGTCACGTTTTCCCCTACGTAACCCAATCGACTTTCAGGGGTACAAGCGGGCACACTCCAAGTCCTGATCGCCTGCTCGAGAACCCCACGGAACTTGCCCGGTCCTAATCTTCCCTATCCGTCCAAGTACCGCCCGCCTCAGCACCCCGCGGCGGGTGGTATAGGGTCAGGTCAGTAGCAGAGAATCAGTTGGTTCCCTTCCACTTCCACGGCATAGGTGGTGATGGCCAAATCGCCGTGGAGGGCGTGGCCGGTCCTGAGATCGAATTCCCACTGATGCCAGGGACACTTCAATACTTCGTCCTGCGGCGAGTACCGAAACTCGGAGCCGTCCCCGTCTTCGATACGGGGGCGTAAGCGTCCTGTGCAGACCGGGGCGCCGCGGTGGGGGCAGATGTTGTGCAACGCGAAATATTGCCCGCCCTGATTGAAAACCCCGACCGAGCGGCCGGCCACGTACACAATCTTGCGCGTGCCTTCAGGAATATCGGCAGGCACGCCGATGGCTACTCGCCTGCGCCGTTTTTCAGTCTCCAAAATCGATTCCGTACATCTCGGCAGCATTCCGAAACATGATCCGATCCCGCAGCTCCCACTCTTCCCCGAGCAAGAAGCTGGAAGGTTCGTCCCAATCCCAGTGCGGATAGTCGCTGGCGAAGACCAGCACCTGTTCAGCATCCAGCCAGCGCAAGAAAGTCTCCAAATCCTCTTCGGCCGGGAGCGTAGGCATGGGCTGCGAACCGAAGCGAATGTTGGATTTGAGATATTCGCTGGGCAGCCTGCGCACCCAAGGAGTGTAATCGCGCAGACTCATCCAGTCGCTGTCCATGTGCCACATGAGACCCGGCACCCAGAAGACGTCATGTTCGATGAACAGGAACTTGAAGTCGGGAAATTTCTCGAAAACACCCTCGCAGATCAGGCTGGCCGTGTGTGCCATCGCGATCTGGGGCCGCGCCATGCGCATTTCCAGATAGTACGTCGGAAAGCCCGCCGCCGTGGGGGCCGCCGAGGTCCCGGCCCCTTCGGCGCCAAAGTGCACGCACATGGGCAGACCGTACTCCAGACAGGCTTCGTAGATGGGATGGTACATGCGATGACCAAAGGGAAAATGCGCCCCCGCAGGCATCAGGGCCTGTACAAAGCGCGGATCGGAACCAAGGCGCCGAATTTCGGCTGCAGCCTGTACGGGATCATTGGGCGCGATGTGAATCGATCCGCGCAAGCGATCGTCCCGTACCAACCAATGTTCGGCAGTCCATTCGTTGAAGGCCCGACAGACGGCAGCGCCGAAATCCAGGGACGGGTGTACGGCATAGGCATACGGCCCCCCGGTCAGTACCGCCAAATCCAAATCGTAGGCATCCAAGTGATGCTCGATGAGAGCTTCCGGCAGGGTGTTGGGATTGTCGCCCTCCCCGGCTGCGTACCACAGATCATGTCGAGTACCTCTGCCTGGCATGTTGGTGTAACCCACCCCAGGCGCCATCTCCCCAAAATCCGACATCTGTTCCCGAAACTGGCGTGGCAGATACGGGTACAGGACTTCGTGCGACGGGGTGTTGTGATGCACGTCGCAGTCGATCACACGTGTCCGGGCGCGCTGCTCCGGATCGCGGGTCTGCACGGGAACTGAATTCGTCATGTCATGGATCTCCTGTTCGATCTCCAACGGTGTAGGCAACGGATTAGTTTACGGTCTGCTGCCAGGTTGCCCTAGCAATACGCGACGGGCAGCCCTCGCACGAGGCGTCTCTCCCCTAGATTGCTCTGTACAGTCCAACGCGACCAACAAGCCAGTGTCCAACCAGACGCTTTTCATGACCGTGATATCGATTGAATCGAAACAACTTTCTTATCCCTTTCACATACAACAAACTTTTTGAAAGTGATTCTTCCTCCTGATATGTTCGTCAGTGTCGCACCCAAAGTTCCTTCTTTGATGTGACGACTAAAACTCAAAGTTATAATCCAGCAGTCTCTGTCCTGATCATAAACGGCCTCTTCTAAACTCAGATTCAGAAGGTGCTCGTCTTGGAACACACAATTGGCTTCCTTCTTGGCAATGGCGACCGCTTCGTTCATCTCCATCGATTCCCTTCCGATGTCCGTAATCCGCAGTAACGTCGTTTGTACGGCTGTATTGTCGGGTAGTAGGTACTGTAGGCTACAGACACTCCACTAGTGCAGCACCTCTCCCAGCATTATGTATTACAGCAAGGACGTATGGGATTCCTCCATTGTGCCTTGCCCTATACTTGCCAAACGCTGTCTTACGGCTCCGACCGCAGCCACATGTACCTACCTGCACAAGAGACTGTCTTACGATCTAGCCCACGACCAAGCCTGAATTCTATATGACCTGGTCCATGTGCATTCCTCAGACAGAGCCTCACGGAGATGGTACCGTAGGTCTCTCACCAAGCAGAGTGGATTACTATCGCTTGCTCGACGACTTGAGGATATATGCCGGCAGCACGGAGCAACGGGATGATGCAGAACCATAGAGCCGTAAAGCACAGGCTGTCTGGAGCCGTAGTATGGGGGCTGAGTCTGCTCTTTTTGGCTGCGGGTGGAGCCCCTCGAGATGTCGCCTTGGGGACAGAGCAAGCCGTTGCCGAGCCGAAGTCGGTCGAGAACCGATCGGGAAAGCGGTCTACGCACGCAGAGACAGCCGCCCTGCTCTCGCCTCCCCGTCCAAGAGAACGTACCGTAGGCCGATTTGCGGCGGCGGCCCACGCAGATTTCGCGCTGACCCCGGATCCTGCGGCCGACGGTACCGAGTATGGCGAGTTGCGGGTTGTCCCCTACCAGAGACCCATTCCTGGACCTTCGGCACCGGCTGATACTTCCCTGTCGCTTGTCGTGCAGGCCGACACGGCCCAGGGGCAGGTCCCTCAGAACTCGAGGGTAGTCCGCGTGCCGAAAGAGGAAGCGCTGACTTTATTGGCGCAAGTACCTACGCTGGAAGTTCCCTTCCGGGAAGAGGAACTTTATTTGCCCCCGGAACGGCTGCGTCCACCTCTGGCTGGGGATATGGAAATCCAGTCCTTTCCTCCCCCGGAAACGAGCGACCTGGAACCGTCCATGACCCAGGACGCGCGCAGCCTGCAGGTACTCCGCTTCACCCCGTCGCAGAATGTCGATGTAGCCCCTTATGTCAGCGTCACGTTTTCGAAACCCATGGTGCCCCTGACCAGCCACGCTATGTTGGCCGTCCAGGACATACCGGTGACTCTGTCCCCCCAACCAGCCGGAGAATGGTATTGGTTAGGTACCCAGACGCTGATGTTTCAGCCCGCCGGACGTTTGGCTGGAGCTACCCGGTATCGAGCGGAGATTCCGGCCGGTATCAAGTCGGTCGACGGATCGATCCTGGAGGCGGCAGTCGGTTGGGAATTTGAGACGTCGAGACTCTCTCTGACCCGGTTCTGGCCTCTTGATGGCATACCACAACGGCTCCGGCCCTATGTGGCACTGGAATTCAATCAGGCCATAGATCCGCGGATGTTGCTGCCCTTCGTCACGCTGCACTCCTCAGAGGAGGATTTTGCCTATGCCGTACTGCAACCCGAAGATCACACGCTACCTTACGATCTGCAGGCGTTTCTGTCCGATACGGTGCCGGAGCGTACGCTGCTGCTGCAGCCTCGGGAAGATCTGCCTAGCGACACGAACTTTACGGTGACGGTCGGCCGAGGAGCACCTTCCAGCGAAGGTCCCTTGCCGACGCAGGATCCGCAACGGAGAGCCCTGCGTACTTATCCTCCCCTGCGCGTCCGAGCTGCCCGTTGCGCCGACCCCATTTGTAGACCCGGTCAAAAGCTTTATGTTGATTTCAATCACACGCTGAACCCGGATTCCCTGACATCGGGCATGGCGCGCATCAAGCCGCCCCTGCCGGAAGGCGCCGTACACGCCAGGCCATGGGGAATACATGTAGATGGTCCCACAACTCCGAATACGACCTATACCTTGCGTCTTGGGCCTGGACTGACCGACGAGTTTGGGCAATCCCTCGATACCGTGCTGGAAGCGCATTTCCATGTGGGGGAACACGAAGAACCCGAACCCGTTCTCCATTTCCCGTCTCCTATGGAAGTGCTGTATCCCCATAATGAGGGCCGGTATGCCTTCTTTACACGCAATCTGGATCGTCTACGCGTCGTACTCTATCTGGTAGATCCTGCAAGTTGGAGTGAATTCCGGGGCTTAACTCGTTATTTCGGACGTTATTCCGGATATGGCTATAACGTCACGCGTAAAGTGATAGCTTTTGATCAAGAACAGGATCTGCCGGCTCCTTTGCAAGCCAGAGAGCCTGTCCTTAATACCTATCTGTCCCTGGAACCTGGATCAGAGCAGATAGTACGCACGGTACTGGATCTCAGTCCGTACCTGGATGAAGGCCGGGGACATCTGTTTATGGTATTGGAGCTGCCTCAACCGATACGCGAGCGCTATTTTCCCGACGTTTTCTACCTTAATAAGAACAGGGTAGCCGGCATTCGCAGGACAGACCGCATTGGTACGTGGATCCAGGCCACAGATCTGGGTGTGGACACTTATGCGGATCAAGATTCTCTCGTGGTGCATGCTGCTTCCCTGACATCTGGAGAGTCGCTCCCCGACGTAGAACTGCAGCTGTTGCCGGGAGACGTCAGGGCTGTGACCGATGCCCAAGGCCATGTCCACATTGATCTTGCGGATCGTTTCCAGTCGGACTACGCTGCCGGACACTGGATTGTGGCCCGGCAAGGCCATGACAGTTCCTTGTTGCTCATCTGTAGCAAAGGCCGTGACGATTATTGTTTCCGGTGGTGTACTGGTCCTTATAGCTGTCCTTGGCGCCTCCAGGAACGAGAGCCCGAATATTATCGGTGGCATGTCTTCACCGACCGTTATCTTTATCGGCCGGGCGAAGAGGTACAGCTCAAGGGTTGGGTGCGCCAAGTAGGATTTTTTCCGGCAGGAGACGTAACTTGGGCGCAACTCTATCAGGCGGAGATGCACTATCGCATCAAGGATGCGCGCGGCGTGGAGCTGGACCAAGGCAGCGTTCGACTTGATACACACGGAGCTCTGGACTTCAGTTTCGTGGTGCCGGAGAACGCCAATGTCGGCTATGCTTCCGTGCAGATCAAAGCGCACGTAAGCGAGGACACCTACGAATCCCATACTATGTACTTCCACATCGAGGAGTTCCGGCGGCCCGAATTCGAGGTGTATGTCGAGGCTGGACCCGAATCGCACTTCGTGAACGAACTCGTGACCCTGAACGCGCAGGCCCAGTATTTCGGAGGCGGCCCGCTCCCTGGAGCTTCCGTCGCGTGGCGCGTTTGGGGCTATCCCGCCACTTATACTCCTCCAGGCTGGCGACACTATACCTTCGGAGTGCCCGCATGGCGGTTCAGGGGAGAAAAGAGAGTCTCCATCGCGGCGCAGGAAGAATTGGACGCGCGCGGACAGCACCAACTGGCGATCGCAGCTGCCGGTACACTGCCGTCCATTCCCTATTCGTTGTGGGCCGAAGCCACCGTAACCGATCTGTCGCAGCAGAACGTAACGGCTTCGGACGCAATTCTGGTCCACCCTACGAATCTATACGTCGGAGCCAAGACCGACTCGGCTCTGGCCACAGTGGACGAGCCCTATGCTCTGCATCTCATAGTCACGGATTTGGAAGGTGTACCCGTACCCGCCCAGGAACTGCACGTGCAGACGCGTTTGCCAGGCAGAAAGGCGGCCGATCCCGAGTCCCAAGACGCAGCGGCAGAATTCGATCCCGAGTGCCGACGCCAATCTACGGAAACCCCTGTCGCCTGTATGTTGGTCTTCCCGGAACCGGGATTCTGGGAACTCGATATTACATTGGTGGACGCGCAGGGCAGAACCAATCTGACTCGCCTGCAACGTCGAGTCAGGGAGGTACGGGACAAGCCGGTCGCGGGGGATGCTTCTGCGAGCCTGGCAGATTCGATTGGAGATTATCAGATTTGGCAGCACGTAGAGTTGACTCGGGATCGGGAGCAATATCAACCAGGCGACATCGCGCAGATCCGGATCCGCCCCTCGTTCTATCCCGCCTACGGCACCGTGATTACGAATCGGGCCGGCATAGTTACACATGCACCCATCACAATCCGCGCAGGCTCGTATACACTGTCCGTACCGATCGAGGACAGCCATGTGCCCAATCTGCATGTGTCGGTGCGGTTGACGGGCGGAACACCCCATGCGGCCTTGGGAGGTGCCCTCGTGCCCGTCATGGCGCGCGGAGACATCAGCCTCGAGGTGCCGCCTTATTCCCGAGAATTAGCCTTGGATTTGCGTCTGCACGACCGTGACTTGCTCCCCGGAGGAGAAGCCGCGGCCACGGTCAGGGTGACAGATTCAGGGGACCGGCCCGTAGCGGGAGCCGAGGTAGTATTGTTGGCGGTCAACGAAGCGATACTAGCCCTGACCGGGTACGAGTTCGACCACCCCCTGGATACTTTCTATCCTCATCGCCCGCTTACCCTGCGTGGGGATCACTTGCGCGAACACATGCAGTCCGAAGCTCATATCCCGGTTCTACCTGAATGGGGCAGAGGCGGAGGCGGGGAGGACCCGACATTCCATATCCGAGAAGACTTCGACCCTCTAGCCGTTTTCATTCCCTCCGGCGTGACCGATGAACAGGGTGTCTTCCAGGCATCCTGGGATTTGCCCGATACCGTGGGTCGCTACCGCGTCGTCGCGCTGGCGACCGCCGGCCCCCGTCTTTTCGGTCTGAGCGAAAGTACCTATACAGCGCGCCTACCGCTCCAGATCCGTACCCAGTGGCCCCGTTTTCTGAACTATGGCGATACCGCCGCCCTGTCCGTACTGGTGGAAAACCAGTCTGCCGTAGATCAAGATCTGTCTCTGGTCGTACAGAGCGACGGCTTGGACTTGGCCTATGCCGCCGCAGACCGTAGTTTCGATGTGCTGGCCTTTACGCTGCCGGCCCACAGCCGCCAACAGGTTCTCGTACCGGCGCAGGCCCAGACTACCGGCGAGCAACACTTGCTGGTTACCGTCTTCAATGATCAAGTGAACGATACGATCCGGAGTTCCTTGCCGGTCTACGTACCGGTTTCCCAGGAGGGTTTTGCCGCCTACGGCATTGTGGAAGACCAGACGACGGTACAAGGGTTGCAGCTGCCGGCGGACATCCATCAGAATTTCGGCCAATTGACGATTTCGACCTCGTCCACCTTGCTGCAATCGCTTCTCGACGGTTATCGGGAATTGGGAACCTCCGCGGGGTGGAATTATCCGGAACGGCTGGCATCCCGCATCTTGGCCAATGTCGCCCTGCACGACGTGTTGTACGCCTTCAATTTGCCCGACCTGCCGGCCCGGGACGTACTCGAGCACCGCCTCCGAGCCGACATCGAGGATCTGCTGCAGTTCCAGCAATCGGACGGGGGATTCCCCCTCTGGAATGCTCACGACGAATCCTGGCCCTTCGTCAGCGTGCACAGTTTGTATGCCTTGGCGGTCGCCCGCGAG
>DAOUKB010000083.1:0-4591 GCA_034421855.1 Anaerolineales bacterium | reverse complement strand
GGAACACATGCCGGATTTCCAACGGCCCGACGGCAACTACGCCGACTGGTATGTACGCCATCGGGAAGCCGGCCGGTTCGCGCAGGGCTTCGAGGATTGGGATCTGGTGGAGGGCGAACTGGCTCGCTTCTACCTGCGTGGCCCCATGGTCTGGCTGGGGGCCTTGCGGGTAGCACGCCAACGCGACCAGACTCTGCTGTCTCTGACCCGGGACGGAGCCATCTGGCAGGGGGCAGACCTGGCGCCGCACAGAGAAGAGGTGCAGCCGCGCTTTGCCATCAAAGACGACTTTTCCCTCAAGGTGCCCTTGGCGCTGCCGTTGCGCCAGAGAATGAACATCGAGCAGGTGGCCCATTGGCAGCGCAGCGCTACCGTTTACGTATATCGCATCAATCAACGCAGTTTGCATCAAGCCTTGGACCGCGGCCTGACCGCCCTCAGAATTCTGGCGGTGCTGCGCAACGGCAGCCATGGAGTGCCGCCCAAGGTGGCGACGGCCATTCGCAAGTTTGCCGACCAGCGCGGCGACCCATGACTCTGGCTGGCACATTTCAGCGGCAGATGGTACACTTTGGGCATGGTCGTCGTTTTCGCCTCGCCGGTTCCTGCGCGCAGGAGGTCCAGCTCGCCATAGTCGATTTTTCCCGGCAGGGGCGCGGGCTGCGGCAAGCCGTGCAAGCAAAGCTCTCCGGGCGGAGGGCTTTTTTTATGGATGCAGACAGAGCAGGAGATGTATGAGCATGATCCGAGTGGGCATTGCGGGCGCTACCGGATATACCGGCTTCGAGCTGTTGCGGATTCTGGCGCGTCATGCCCAGACGCAGTTGATCTGGCTGACCAGCGAACGAAACGCCGGTCACAAGTACAGCGCCGTGTTTCCTAGTCCGTGGGACCACGAGCTGATTCCCCTGGAAGCGGCCTTGACCCGAGCCACCGAAGTGGACGTGGTCTTTACGGCTCTGCCCCATGCCGAATCCATCGAACCGGTCAGGGCCTTCCACGGCACGGGCGCCACGGTCATCGACCTGAGCGCCGACTACCGCCTGACCGATGGGGACCAGTATGCCCGCTGGTACGGCGTTCCGCATACGGCTCCGGATCTGCTGCGGTCCGCCGTGTATGGGTTGAGCGAAATCAACCGCCGGGAGATTGTCGGCGCCCGCCTGATCGCCAATCCCGGGTGCTATCCGACATCCGTGAATCTGGCGCTGTATCCGCTGGCCAAGGCCGGTTGGCTGCAGTCCCGGGTGATCGTGGACAGCAAGAGCGGCGTGAGCGGAGCCGGCCGCAAGGCCAAGCTGCCCTATCTCTACGCCGAGGCCAATGAAAACCTGAGTCCCTACAACGTAGGCTATCGACACCGGCACATCGCCGAGATGGAACTGGTGCTAGGCCGGGCGAACGGGCGCGTGCAGGAATTCGACATCCTGTTCGCTCCGCACTTGGCGCCGTTGAATCAGGGCATTCTGAGTACCATGTACGTATCGGTGCGGCGCGGCGTATCCGAAGCGGACATACGCTCTCTGTATGCCGAAACCTACGCGGCGGAGCCTTTCATTCAGGTCCTGCCGCCCGAGGCGCTGGCTTCCGTCCGGCACGTCAGTCATTCCAACGGCTGCGCCATCAGCATCACGCCGGCGCGTCCGGAGCGCTCCGAAGGCACCGACTATATCGTCGTTTCCAGCATCGACAATCTGATCAAGGGAGCCGGGGGGCAGGCGGTACAGAACATGAACATTGCCCTGGGCCTGGCGGAGACCACCGGCTTGCAGTGATCCCCTTCCGACCTGCGCGCAAGCGACAGCCATGAGTGAATTTTCCTTTCCCGCGCCCACTGTCGTCAAGATCGGCGGAGCCGAACTGGACAGCGCGGCTTTTCTGCAGGCGCTGGTCGCCGCCGTCCAGGAATTACGCGGCCACGGCGAAAGCGTGGTGGTGGTCCATGGCGGCGGCAAGACGATCGCCCGCTACCAGCAGACGCTGGGATTGACTCCCGAATTCCTGGACGGCTTGCGGGTGACCACCGCGGCCAGCCTGGACGTAGCCGAAATGGTGCTGAGTGGCCTGTTGAACAAGCGTCTGGTGCGACACTTGACCGCGGCGGGACAGCCCGCCTGCGGCATTTCCGGCGTGGACGGCGGTACCGTGCAGGTCACGAAGATGACGCATCCGCGGGGCGACCTGGGACACGTGGGCGAAGTGGCGGAGGTGGATGCCCGGTTGCTGCGGCTGTTGCTCGCGCGCGGGTATGTGCCGGTAGTCAGTCCGATTTCGATTGGACGGCGGGACGGCTGCCACTACAATGTGAATGCCGACCATGCGGCCATGGGCATTGCCGCGGCGTTGGCCGCGCCCCGCTTGGTCTTTCTGACCGACGTGCCGGGAGTCGAAATCGCGGGGCGCACGGTACGGGCTCTGACCGCGGCCCAAGCCGAGGAGTGGATCGCGGAAGGC
Source organism: Anaerolineales bacterium (assembly GCA_034421855.1). GTDB lineage: Bacteria > Chloroflexota > Anaerolineae > Caldilineales > Caldilineaceae > Bin34. The sequence goes on along the minus strand of DAOUKB010000083.1, from coordinate 2,137 downwards.
TTTATCCGCGGCGGCATGATTCCCAAGGTGCGCAGCGCGCTGCAGGCCGTGGAGCAGGGCGTGGCCAAGGCCGTGATCACCAATCTGGCAGGTCTGGCTCCAGGGCAAGGCACCAGCGTAGTGTCCGCGGCACAGGTGCAACGTTGAAGAATACGGCAGAACAGACGCTGCAGGGCCGTACGGCTCTGATTACCGGAGCCGGCCGTGGCATCGGCCGCGCCATAGCCTTGGGTTTTGCGCGGGCCGGCGCGCAGGTGGTCTGCGCCGCCCGGACCTCCGCGCAAGTGCAAGCCGTGGCGGCCGAGATTGCCGCCGCGGGCGGCCGCGCCTCGGCTCTGACCTGCGATGTGACCGACGTCTCGCAAGTGGAGGCGATGTATGCGCAGACGACGACCGAACGGGGCGGTCTGGATCTGCTGGTAATCAATGCCGGAGTCGAGCTGGAGAAGAACACCGTCGCCGACAGCGATCCTGCCCTGTGGGCGCAGGTGATCCAGACCAACCTGATAGGCGCCTATCACTGCGCGCGCGCGGCGGTGCCGCATCTGCAGGCGCGCGGCGGTAAGATCATCGTGGTGGGATCCGGCATGGGGCACCGCGGGGCAGCCCGCTCTTCGGCCTATTGCTGCTCCAAGGCCGGTTTGTGGATGCTGACGCGGGTGCTGGCGCAGGAGGTGTGGGACGTCGGCATTGCCGTCAACGAACTGGTGCCGGGCCCCGTGGACACGGATCTGTCCCGCTGGGCGCGCCGGCAGGAAGATCTACCCCCCAACTGGTCTTCGGAATGGTTCAAGCAGCCGGAGGACGTGGTGCCTCTGGCACTCTTTTTGGCTACGCAGCCCCCCGTCGGACCTACGGCCCAGAGTTTCAGCCTGATGCGGCGGGACAGTTGACGCTGCCGCACCGAATTGCAAACAAACCCGACAGCAACGAAGGAAAGGTACATGAGCGCAACGCAAGAGATTATCGAGCTGGAAAAACAACATGTCTTGGGAGTCTACGGCCGCCCGCCGTTCGTCTTTTCCCACGGGGAGGGCGCCACGCTCTACGACATGGAGGGCAAAGCCTACCTGGACTGCGTGTCCGGCATCGCCGTGAACGCGTTGGGGTACGGGGATGCCGAGATGAAGACCGCGCTGCAGGAAGTCATGGACAGCGGGGTCTACCACCTCAGCAATCTGTATCATACGGCTCCCCACGCGCGCTTGGCGCAAATGCTCTGCACACACAGCTTCGCCGACAAGGTGCATTTCTGTCTGACGGGCGCAGACGCCAACGAGGGCGCTTTCAAGTTCGCGCGGCGCTATGCCTACGAGAAGGCCGTGGACGACAAGTACTGCATCCTGGCCTTCTCGGACGCTTTCCACGGTCGCCTGTTCGGCAGCCTGGCCGCGACCCCGCGGCCCAAATACCAGGAAGCGTTCCAGCCCTTGATGCCCGGAGTGCGCTTCGCCAACTACAACGACCTGGACAGCGCCCGTTCCCATATGGACGAGCGCATCTGCGCCATCATCGTGGAACCCCTGCAGGGCGAGGGCGGCGTCAATTTGGCCACTCCCGAGTTTCTGCGCGGGCTACGAGAGATGGCCGACGCAGTGGACGCCTTGCTCATCTACGACGAAGTGCAGTGCGGGATGGGGCGCACGGGACATTTGTGGGGATATCAATCCATTGTCGGGGACGATGCGCCGCCGGACATCATGACGCTGGCCAAGTCCCTGGCAGGCGGTCTGCCGATCGGGGCCATCTGCATGAGCCAGAAGGTGGCGGACGCCATTCATCCGGGAGACCATGCTTCCACCTTTGCCGGCAATCCCTTGACGACCAACGTAGCCTGCAACGTGTTGGGCCGGATTGCGCAGCCGGCGTTTCTGGAGAGCATCCGGACCAAGGGGCAGCTGTTGCAGGACATGTTGTCCGAGCTGAATTCGCCGCATATCAAGGAAATTCGGGGCCGCGGCCTGATCGTGGGCGCACAGCTGAACATCGACGTCGACCCGGTGGTCGCCCAAGGATACGAAGCGGGCCTGTTGACGGTCTCCGCGGGCACCGACGTGCTGCGCTTCGTACCGCCGCTCGTCATCACGGAGGCGGAGCTGGAAACGGCGGTGAAGACGGTCGGGGATATCCTCAAAAA
>DAOUKB010000082.1:0-4337 GCA_034421855.1 Anaerolineales bacterium | reverse complement strand
GAGTATCTCGTGGCGGACCGGGGTTACGACAGCGATCCGGTCGTGGAAGCCGTCTGGGCGCAGGGGATGATCCCGGGGATCCCGCCCCGACGTAGTCGCCGGCAACCCCGCCCCTACGATCTAGAGCGGTATCCGTGGCGGCAGCGGGGGGAAAATACCTTCCTGGTCTTCCCGCCATGGCGGGGCGTGGCTACCCGGTAGGCCCAGAACGCCACTGCGTTGCGGGCGATCTGTCCGATCTGGGCTTGGGTCCTGTGGACTCAATCGTTTTGACGACACCCCCTAAGGTGCTGCGGATACCCCAGGCGCGCCGTCTCTGGGGTTCTGTACCGCGGGAGCGTCCCCTGCTCTTGATACGCTTGTACTTGCCCGCGTGGCGTGTACATCTCGGGCCCGCTGCGATCCCGCTCGGGTGTCCTCGGTGTCTGCCACCGCTCCTCCTTCCAACATGAGTGGAGGCCCCGACGCGGTTCGGAGACCCCGCATCTGCGTGAGAGCATGAGGATAGGAACGGGGGCCAAGAAGGCTACGCTCCCGGAGGCCTCCTGGACGGCTCCTCATGCACCTGTGTATCTGTCCCATTCCTGCGGCATGTACAGCCTGCCTGTGCGACGGCTCTGTCCCTCACACCTTTAAGACAGACCGTCCGACACGGCTTCGACATTCTTTGTGCCGGAGCTGGGAGTCGCCTACGGGCCGCAGAGACGGAGCGGGTTTGAGGAGCCTCCGGGAGATTTACTATAGTATAGAATCCAAACGTTGTCGGTATACCGCGACCCGGAACACAGGGATACACATGGCATTTGATTTGTCCACCGCCACCACAGACGACTTTCTACGCGCACTGGACGAACATCCGGCCTTTCTGCAAGCGGTACGGCACAAAGTGTTCGAGCGGGAGCTGCTGGAATTGCCGCACCGGTTAGCTGGACTGACGGACCGAGTCGACCGGTTGGCCGAGAGCATCCGTACTTTCGTCGAGGAACAGCAGGACATCAAGCACCGGCTGGACGCGACCATCGAGGAACTACGGCAGTCCAACCAGGAACTACGGCAGTCCAACCAGGAACTACGGCAGTTCAATCAGGAACAGCGGCAGTTCAATCAGGAACAGCAGGACATCAACCACCGGCTGGACACGACCATCGAGGAATTACGGCAGTCCAACCGGGAACTGCGGCAGTTCAATCAGGAACAGCAGGACATCAAGCACCGGCTGGACGCGACCATCGAGGAACTGCGGGAGTCCAACCGGGAACTGCGGCAGTTCAACCAGGAGCAGCGGGAGTTCAAGCAGGAACAGCGGGACATCAACCACCGGCTGGACACGACCATCGAGGAACTGCGGGAGTCCAATCGCCGACTGGATACGGCCGTCGGCGACCTCAAGGGCGAAAACGTCGAACGCGTGATCAAACGCCATTTTGCGGACATCCCTGATGCCATGGAATACGAATATGTCGATACCGTCTCTCGGAACGAACTCCGGCAAATGGTATACGCCCCCGACGCGGCCCGGGACATGCCGCACGGGGAGCGTCGCAGTTTTTGCCTCGCCGATCTGGTCCTCAAGGTCCAGGACGAGGCCGGTGCCGTGCACTACATTGCCGTGGAAGCTTCCTATACCGCAGATCGGCGGGATACCGATCGGGCCCTCCGCAACGCGGCCCTCCTGCAACGCTTCACGGGATGTCCGAGTCACGCGGTTGTCGCCAGCCTGCGCAATGATCGGGCCCTTGACCCTCTGATCGCCGAGGATAAGGTGTTCTGGTACCGGATGACCGAGGAGCATCTACAGGAAGAATAGCGGCGTTACGGGCCCGTGAGGGACGCCCGTCAGTTCCGGCCGACAGCCCGGGTCGACCGTGCGGTACCGCACGGGGCGTGAAGACTGCTGTCGCTCCTTGCCCAGGAGACTTCGGTCGCGGCCCGCGTCATGTCGACCGTCGACCCGCGCTCGTACGTCGCGCCGCGGGTGTCTGCGCGTCCTGAGAATACGGTGCCGGTCCTGTGGCATCCAGCATCGGAGCGGGGGTCCGTGGTCCCCGCCGCCCAAACTGAGACTTCCAGGGGGACGCAGCCTCTTGAAGACCGCATCTGATCCCTGTATCTCGTCGTGTAGCCGAGGGAGGCTGGTCAGACTGTCGGACTTGCAGGCGTCCGCTAGACCCGCAGGGCAGTCCCGAGTCCGACATGTCCCATGGCAATGCGCCCATGGCATACAAAAAGAGGGGAGCCGCCGGCTCCCCTCTCGCGTTTCCGTCGTCCGAAAACAGGCGGCGCTTACATCATGCCGCCCATGCCCCCCGACGGGTCGCCGGCCGGAGCTGGCGGTTCCGGTTCCGGAATATCCGTGACCAGGGCTTCCGTGGTCAGGATCATGGAGGCGATGGAGCAGGCGTTTTCAATCGCGCTGCGGGTCACCTTGGCCGGATCGATGATGCCGGCCGTAAGCATGTCCACGTACTCGTTCTCGACCACGTCGTAGCCGGTAGTGGAGAACTGGCCGTCGTGGTTCTGGCGAACCTTCTCCACGACCACGGCTCCGTCCAGACCCGCGTTGACCGCGATGGTGCGCATGGGTTCTTCCAAGGCACGGCGCAGAATACGGTTGCCGGTTACGGCATCTTCGTCGTCCGGCTCCAGATCGTCCAAAGCGGAGATGGCATTGATGAGGGCGACTCCGCCGCCCGGCACGATGCCCTCCTCCACCGCCGCGCGGGTGGCGCTCAAGGCGTCTTCCACGCGGGTCTTCTTGAACTTCAGCTCGGTCTCGGTGGCCGCACCGACCCGCAGGATGGCAACGCCCCCTGCCAGCTTGGCCAGCCGCTCCTGCAGCTTCTCACGATCGTAATCGCTGGTGGACGCATCGATTTCGGATCGAATCTGTTCGATGCGGCCTTTGATCTGGCTCGAATCGCCGGAGCCGGAGACGATCGTCGTGTCGTCCTTGGTGGCGATTACCCGATCGGCCTGTCCCAGCTCGTTGATGGCGGTGTTTTCCAGCTTCTTGCCCAGTTCTTCCGTGATGACTTCGCCGCCGGTCAGGATGGCGATGTCCTGCAGCATGGCCTTGCGACGGTCGCCGAAGCCCGGAGCCTTGATGGCCAGGGCGTTCAGGGTACCGCGCAGCTTGTTGAGCACCAACGTAGCCAGCGCCTCGCCCTCGACGTCTTCCGCGATGATGACGATCTCGCGTTTGCCCATCTGCATCAGCTTTTCCAGGATCGGCACCAAGTCCTGGGCGCTGGAAATCTTCTTGTCGTGGATGAGTACGTAGGGATTATCCAGCACGGATTCCATGCGCTCGCTGTTGGTCACGAAGTAGGGGGAGAGATAGCCGCGGTCCAGCTGCATGCCTTCCACGTACTCGATCTCGAATTCCAGCCCCTTGCTTTCCTCTACCGTGATGACGCCGTCCTTGCCGACTTTGTCCATTACGTCGGCGATCAGTTCCCCGATCTGGTCGTCGGCAGCGGAAATGCTGGCCACCTGTGCGATCATTTCCCGATCTTCGACCGGGGTGGAACTCTCGGAGACATACCCCACGATCGCATCCCGGCCGGTCTCCAGGCCGCGCTTGAGCAGCATGGGATTGGCCCCGGCGGCCACGTTCTTGAGTCCTTCGGTCACGATGGACTGGGCTAGGACCGTGGCGGTGGTGGTGCCGTCGCCGGCTACGTCGTTGGTCTTGGTAGCCGCTTCCTTGAGGAGCTGGGCTCCCATGTTGTCGAAGGGATCCTCGAGCTCGATTTCCTTGGCTACGGTGACGCCGTCGTGCGTGACTGTGGGGCTGCCCCACTTCTTGTCCAGAGCCACGTTGCGTCCCTTGGGACCCAGCGTGGTCTTGACTGCGTTGGCCAGGGCATCTACACCGTTCTTGAGATGCCGTCTGGCGTCGTCGTTGAATACCAGTTGTTTTGCCATTGGTTTATGACCGTTCCTTGTTTATGAGTTCTGCCGCGGGAAGATCCGCTTAGGCCACGATGGCCAGCACGTCGGATTCCTTGAGAATCAGAATTTCCTCGCCATCGACCTTGATGGTCGTGCCGGAGTACTTGGCGTACAACACCTTGTCGTCGACGGCCACGTCCATCGGGATACGCTTGCCGTCGTCGTCGCGGGCACCCGGGCCAATCGCCATGACGGTCCCTTCCTGGGGCTTTTCCTTGGCCGTTTCGGGCAGAAAAATACCGGAAGAGGTCTGCTCTTCGCCCTCTGAGGGTTGGACCACTATGCGGTCCCCCAACGGTTTCAGATTCATTCCGTTTCTCCTTGCATTGCAAATCGTCCAAATGTCGTCCCGTGCGGGTCGGACACCGAGTCGGTAGCACTCT
>DAOUKB010000081.1:0-4992 GCA_034421855.1 Anaerolineales bacterium | reverse complement strand
GTGCTGCCCGACCCCCCTGAGCGCGCCCTGCGCGTCCTGCGCGACACCGTCCTGCAGCATACGCAGGCCGGCCTGCCCCTGATCGACGTACGCAGCCCCGCCGAATACTGGGGCGAACTGCTGCACATGCCCGACTATCCCCAGGAAGGCGCCCTGCGCGGCGGCCACATCCCTCACGCCAAGAACATCCCCTGGGCCCGCGCCGCCCACACCGACGGCACCTTCAAGAGCGCCGCCGAACTGCGCGACGTCTACGAAACCGAACAGGGCCTGCAGCCCACCGACGACCTCGTCACCTACTGCCGCATCGGCGAACGCAGCAGTCACACCTGGTTCGTGCTCACCTACCTCTTGGGCTACGACCGCGTGCGCAACTACGACGGCTCCTGGACCGAATGGGGCAACGCCGTGGGCCTCCCCATCGAACGCTAGTCTCCCAGACCTCCGCCCCGCCCGCGGGGCGGAAGGTCCGCTCTCTTTGGATTGCCCCATCATCCTCGGCGGGAGGCTTTCGGCTACGATGCTGTCCGATCAGACGTATGCGGAACCAGTTGGGCGCCGCAAGGAAGCCCAGCCGCCAGCCGCACAGCCGGCGCACACCGTGCACGCGCCGATCCGATGACCGAGACAGTCTCCTCCTCCAAATCCCAGGTGGCTTTGACCCGGGACCTGGGCGTGGGCGCCGTCACCATGATTGGGGTGGGCGCCATGATCGGGGCCGGCATCTTCGCCTTGACCGCCTTCGCGGCGGGCCACGCCGGTCCCGGGCTGCTGCTGGCTTTCTTCCTCAACGGCTGCATCGCACTCATCATAGGCGGCAGCTACGCCGAACTGGGCGGCTCCTTTCCGGCCGCAGGCGGCGGGTACCTGTGGATCAAGCAGGGCATGAACGACCTTTTCGGCTTCCTGTCCGGCTGGATGAGTTGGTTTGCCCAGTCCTTGGCTTGCGCGCTGTATGCCCTGGTGTTCGGTTCCTTTGCGGTGGAACTCATGGCTCTGTGGGGTCTCGATCTCACGGATTATTGTCACTTGGACAGCGGACACGCCTGCCCGTTGGTGCATCGGACCCAGATCGGGTTGGGTGTCGCGATGGCCGTAGGCTTCACCTACGTCAATTTTCGCGGTTCGTCGGAAACCGGCCTGATCGGAAACATAGTCACCAGCATCAAGATCCTGATCCTGCTGCTGTTGGCCGGTTTCGGCATCGCTTCCGTCTTCGGCGACGGGACGGATGCCGTCGCCACCGTAGTGGACAGCTCTTTCACGCCCTTCCTGCCCTTTGGCATGTGGGGGGTTTTCGTCGCCATGGGCCTGACATTCATCGCCTTCGAAGGATTCGAAATCATCACCCAGAGCGGCGAAGAGGTCAAGAATCCGGCCCGCAATATTCCGCTGGCGATCGGCCTCAGCATCACGATCGCGGTCACCATCTATTTGCTGACCGCCTTTGTAGTCTTGGCCGGCATCAAGTCCCCGGACCCCTCGATACCGGTCTACGTCTACTTGGGTCAGCTGGGAGAGTTGGGCATGGTGGAAGTCGCGGCGCAGATTTTTCCCCGCGGCGGCCGTTTCATGCTGTTGCTGGCGGGGCTGGCCAGTACCACCAGCGCGTTGAACGCCACTCTGTATGGTTCGAGCCGCGTGAGTTTCGCCATGGGGCGGGACGGCAATCTGCCGCCCGTCTTTGGACGGATCAATCCCCGCAACTTTACTCCGTATGTCGCGGTATTGATGAGCGGCCTGTTGGTCGTGCTGATGTCCGTCGTCTTGCCGATTGAAGATGTGGCGGCCAGCACCAGCATCATGTTTCTGCTGCTTTTCATGATGGTCTGCTACTCGGTGGTCAGCCTGCGCCGGCGGCGGCCCGACTTGCAACGCAGTTTCAAATTGCCCGGTGTGCCCTATACGCCGTGGATCGGCATCGGCATCTGCTGCCTGCTGGCCCTTTCCTTGGTGAGTCTGAGTCTGCTGGCTTGGGGCACGGCCATCGTCTGGGTGCTCGTGGGGCTGACCGTGTATCTGGTCTTCAACGTGCCCCAGCGCACCAAGTGGGAAGTGGATCCGAACCGCGTACTTTCGGAGAGCCGAGCCGCCTTGCGCCTGGAAGCCGCTTCCGAGGGCTTGCGGACCGTGCTGGTGCCCGTGAAAGATCGGTACATGGCCAGCAGCTTGGGCGTACTGGGAGCTATTTTCGCCCACCAGCGCCAATCGGAGTTGTTCGCCCTGCATGTCGCCAAATTGCCGGGCATGGATCTGGCCCTGCCGCAGGACTACCTGGACATGATCGATCGGGAACTGACGCAGAGCGCCGTGCGTCATGCCAAACACCTGGAACTACCGCATCGGGAACTGACGCTGGTGGGACGGCACGTAGGCCAGTCCATCAACGCCATCGCACAGCGGTATCACTCCGAATTGATTCTGTTCGGCTGGCCCGGCACCCAGGTCGGCGGCAAACATGCTTTCGGCTCCGTCATCGATCTCATCGGCAGCAATCCCCCCTGCGACATCGTGGTGGCGCACTTCAACAGCCGCTGGCAACGGCCCCGGCGCATCGTGATTCCCAGTCGCGGGCAAGGAGCCAACCTGCGTATGACTTTCGAAATCACACGCATGGTGGTGGATTACTATGCCGCCATGGACGCCGCGCGCGCCGCCGCCGGCGAAGCGGATCTGCCGGCCCCGGTACAGGTACGCACCATTTACGCCGTCACCTCGCAGGAAGACAAGGAAAACGTGCCCATCGTCCGCCAGAACTCGCTGGATTTGGCGGAAGCGGCGGGCGTGGAGACCACGTTCACGGTGATCGAGGCGGACGATGTCGAAGACGGTATTCTGGCGGCTTCCCGCAATGCCGACTTGCTGATGCTGGGAGCCTCGGACGAAGGCTTCTTCACGCAGCACTTCCGGGGCACTATCCCGGAACGCGTGATGCGCAAGTCTTCGGCCAATGTCATCATGAATCGCCGCTATCAGGGGCAAGTATCCAACATCCTGCGCCAGTTCATGCAGGAACCGCTTTCGCTGGAAGACCCCCCGGCTTTGTCCTCCCCGGCGGAGCCTGCGTCCGCCGCAGACGAGAAACAGACCGCGGCGTAGCCCGAGGCCCTACACCCTACCGTCGGGCATCCCGGTAACGGACCAGAGCCATGAAGGTCTGGCTGTCCAACCGATCTTCGTCGACCGTGTCCGCTTCCAGCATTTGATCGATCAAGGCCAAGGCTTTGTTGCGGCCGATCTTGAGCCGCCGCTGCAGGATGGAGACGGACAGCACCGTGCCCGCCTCCGCTATGTTCAGGGCCATCTGATAGAAGTCCTCGCTACGTTCCGGCCCGGGGGGCACGCCGGCCTCTGCCGCTGCGGGAACGGCCGGCAACGGGGCATCGGGCAGAACTGCGTCCGGCACCGGCAGGTCCGGCTCCTCGACCGCCTCGGCATCGTCTGGTGCACCGGCCGGGGCCGCCGTCGGATTTATGACCCCAGCCTCTGTATCCGACGTCTCCCGCACCGGCGCCGCGGTCTCCGCAGCGGCCGCAGCCGCAGGCAAGGGCGGAATAGGCGCCGGCTCCTCGGCAAGCGTGTGGGCCGCAACGGGATGCACGACCTCCGGGAAGTCGGTCGGCACCGCCATGTCCGGCGTCTCGACATGCTCTGCGGCGCCCATGGCGTCCTGTTGCGCCAACCACTCCTGCACCGCGTTCTGGGCCGTGTGGACCTCCTCCTTCTTTTGCTGTTCCTGCTTCCAATATTCCACTACGCGGTGTATCTCCACGTCGCTGACCCAAGTCCCTTGTACTCTCCCGGAACGCGGGGCGTCAGGCGAGACAAACAGCATGTCTCCCTTGCCCAGCAGCCGTTCGGCTCCCGGGCCGTCGATGATGACCCGGCTGTCCGTCTGACTGGATACGGCAAACGCGATCCGCGCCGGGAAATTGGCCTTGATCAAACCTGTAATGACATCCACGGAAGGCCGCTGGGTGGCGACGATGAGATGAATGCCCACGGCCCGGGCCATCTGGGCCAAACGGCAGACGGAACGTTCCACCTCCTGCGGCGCCATCATCATCAGATCCGCCATTTCATCGATGATGACCACAATGTAAGGCAGCGGGCGTTCCCCCTGGGCTCTGCCCCGCGCGTTGAAACGCTTGATGTCGCGGCACTTGGCTTGGTTCAGCTTGTGGTATCGCTTGTCCATTTCCTGGACACACCAGTCCAACGCCTGCTCCGCTTCCTCGACATCGATGACCACCTTCTTGATCAGATGCGGGATGTCGTTGTACTCGCTCAACTCCACCATCTTGGGATCCACCATCAGCAACCGCAAGGTGTCCGGGGAGTGAGACAGCAGCAGCGTGGAAATGATGGCGTTGATGCAGACGGACTTGCCGGTACCGGTCGCCCCGGCAATCAACAAATGCGGCATCTTGGCCAGATCCGACACGATGGGCTGCCCCTTCACGTCTTCCCCCAGCGCCAAGGGCAAGTCCGCCTCCATGGATTGGAACTGCTCGCTCAGGAACAGTTCCTTGAGGCTGACTGAATTGCTGCGGGTATTGGAAATTTCGATCCCGACGTAGCTGGTGCCCGGGATGGGGGCCTCGATCCGCACGGACTGGGCCGCTACGGCCAAGGCCAAGTCGTTGCTCAAGCTCGTAATCTTGTTGACCTTGACCTTGGTCCGATGCGGTCGGCCCTGGTTGTCCAGCCGCTGGACATAGCCCGGCTTGATCAGGTACTGGGTGACCGAGGGGCCTTTGTACGCGCCCTCGAACGTGGCCGGCACGCCGAAGAGACCCAGCGTCTCTTGCAGCAACACACCGGTCCGGCGCACGTGCTCGTCCGCTTCCGCCACCCGTTCGTGATCTTCCAGCATATGCTCCAACAAGGGCAGTTGCCAGCGGTCGGCCACGGTCACGGGACCGATCACGGGTTGCAACGCAGGGGCCGCGCCGCGGGGCGCCGCCGGCGGGGCCGGAGCCGGCGGGGCGA
>DAOUKB010000080.1:0-179317 GCA_034421855.1 Anaerolineales bacterium | reverse complement strand
CGCTGCGGTGGGAAGCAGGATAGATCTGCACAGGTATTCCCAGGGCTTCCGGCTGCGCTGCGGCACAGACAGTCGGGAACGCGCCGGACGTTTCCCTGGGAGGTGACGCGCCCGGTCCGGCAACCGCCCTTTTGCCAGTCTGGGGAACGGTAGACGGCCCACTATATGGTATAGAATTCCGATGTCGAAGGCCGCACTGTCCTCGAGGGAGCGAGCAGGCCTCGACGACCACTCTCTATGCATCCCGTTTCGAGGAACGGTAGGGGAACGTATGGTAATTGACCTGTCGACGGCCACCACGGAAGACTTTCTCCGCGCTCTCGACGAAAATCCGGAATTTCGGCAGGCGGTGCGCCGTAGAGTACTCAGCCGGGAGCTGCTGGAGTTGCCCGAACTCCTGGCCAGTCTGACGGCCCGGGTCCATGAGTTGACCGAGAACACCAATGCTTTTATTGCGGAGCAGCGGGCAATCAACAAACGCGTGGACACCTTCATCGGAGAGCAACGGGCAATCAACAAACGCGTGGACGCCTTCATCGGAGAGCAGCGGACAATCAACGAACGCGTGGACGCCTTCATCGGAGAGCAACAACAGTTCAATCAGGAACAACGGCATACCAATCGCCGCTTGGAGGATGCGATTGGTGTACTGAAGGGCGAACACGTCGAACGTGTCGTCAAAAGACATTTTGCAGACATCCCCTATGTCATGGGATATCAATGTTCCGAAATCGTCTCCAAAGAAGAACGAATGAAAATGGTTAGAGAGCACGATGCCCGGGACCTTCCTGAAGGAGAGCGACGCAGTTTTTACAATGCCGACCTAGTCGTCAAGGTCGAGGCCAAAGACGGCGCTACGCACTACATCGCCGTTGAAGCATCCTACACGGCCGATCGGCGGGACACCGACCGGGCCTTGCGCAATGCCGAGCTTCTGCATCGATTTACCGGGTGTCCTGCACATGCTGCCGTGGCCAGCCTGCGCAACGATCGCGATATCGACTCTCTGATCCGCAAGGATAAGGTGTACTGGTATCAGATGACCGAGGAACACCTTACAGAGGAATAGCCGCGTCTCCTGTCCGCGTAGGCGCATCGGCCTGCCTAGAAGAATGCGCGGCGTGCGCCAGACCACACGAAAGTCGGGCAGTCCGTCTTCTTCGGCCCAGCCGCAAGATTCTTGCCCGCGGTGGTAGTCGATATTTCTTCTGACTGCACCCGACCGGAAGTGGAAAAGGTTACGGCCACCACCAAGGAAGAGCCTCAGTTCGGCTTGGCGCTTGTTCACAGATACGCCCGTGAAGTTGGGGGGACCCTCAGCAGCGGAAACGAGACGTTCGACAGGCCTGCCTTTGCGCGTCTGCCTTTGCCGATCCCGTCTGCGAGGTATGATCTACGACAGTCGAGAAGTGTACGATGCCTGTCTCGGCAGCCGCATGGCCGAGCCGACCTCAACGTCGCTTCCGAGACCCGGTCCAAAGGTTTCGGGAGCCGACCGTATGACCATTGTCCGGCTCCGTCACGGGCGGAACACGACGATTCCAAGTTCCTGCCTGTACGGAATGCCGCCGCCGCGGCTTTTTGGCGGATCCGGACTTCGAGCCCGACACTGTATGGATTGCGGTCCAAGAGCGCAAGCGGCTGGGTCCGACCGCGTTGTGGATTACCGACACGGACCCCCTAAGAGGATACGCCGGCCTCACCGGGTGCGACGTACGCGGCGTACCACACACCGCCAAGGTGTCGCTACGGCCTTGAAATCGAAAGCCTAGAGGTATGCTGCCCGAGAGCGCGGGCTCGAGATAGTACGGACGGACAACGCAGAGCACAACCCATGTGTCAGATCAATCCGGCTTGGGGGTTCCAGCCTATTCCGGCTAGACCCGCATTACCGCAGAGAGGACGCCAGCCGTTCGCCCTGACGCCAAAGTCGGGAATGGGCGAAGCCGCTCTGAGCAGGGTCGGTGGAGCCTGGCGACCCTTGAGACCCAGATGCTGCGTACAAATCTCGCCCGGACGACCAGTGGGAGGAACTACATGACCATACAAATCAGAGCCCTGGAACTGACCGATACGGACCTTGCGGCTTACGTAACACTGAACAATCGAGTGTACACCGACGATATTGCCACAGTAGCGGCGGAAAGACACTGGCTGAGCACAGTCCCGGCCAAGGCCCATTGGCAACATTGGGTGGCCATGCAGAACGGAAAAATGGTAGGGAGCGCAGCCAACGCCAAGGATCTCTCCAACGCCCGCCCCGGCAGCTACAAACTCTATGTCGCGGTAGATCCCGACGCGCGTCGGCAAGGGATAGGCACGCAGTTGTACGACCACTGCGTATCGCAGTTGAACCAACACCACGACGACGTGCACTTTCTGTTTTCCTCGACTCGGGAACATTACAAGGACGGCGTCCGCTTCCTGGAAAAGCGCGGTTACCGGCTGAAACTGCGAGAACCTCTGTCGCAGCTGCAGATGGAAGGCTTCGATCCTGCCCCTTTCCTGCCCAAAGCGGACCGAGTCCGCACCTACGGATTTGCGATCAAGACCCTGGCGGAATTGCAGGCGGAGTATGCGGATTGGGCCCGACGCTACTACGAGCTGGATATGGAAGTAATGGGCGACGTACCGTCGGCAGATCCCTTCGTGCCGCCGCCCTTTGCGCAGTTTGCCCGGAGTCATCTCCAAGATCCGGAGTTTGATCCCCACACATTCTGGATTGCCGTCCAGGACGGTGCGTGGTTGGGATTGACCAGCCTGTGGATTACCAGCGGCGACCCGGACAAGGCCTATACCGGTCTGACGGGAGTATTGCGGCCGGCACGACGCAAAGGGGTAGCTACGGCTCTGAAGCTGCGGGCCTTGGCCTATGCCAAGCACAAGAGCATCAAAATCGTGCAGACGGACAACGAAGAAAACAATCCCATGTTCCAGATCAATCTGGACTTGGGTTTCAAAGCCATTCCGGCCAGCCTTTTCTACCGCAAAGACTGCAAACCCGGCGGAGCGTCCCAGACTCGAACGGAGCGTCCGCCCGTCCCGTCTGCGGTTCCAGGGTAGATCCGCCATAAACCCCCGCGGCGCCGCAACCTTTACAATGGATACATTGATTCTGATTCTGGAACAAATGCAGAAAAGGCAAAAAGCCGGTGCAGACGGCCGCACAAGGTTCACGCAAGGTTCCGCGACGCTTTCCGGATTTCGCCGTGACGGTTTCCCGCCGTGGATTTGACTGTGCCGACCGGGGGTCTATTCCGGCAGAGGGGTACCCTACCTTTGCCTCCATGCCCCAAGCAGGCGCAGGGCAGCGTCGGATGGTGGCTCCGGATCCTGCAGGCGCGGGGGTAGACCGGCCGCCGTATAGCCACGGCCTGGTCCCGCTACAGCAACCCGAGATGCGCACATGGCCCTGACCGTACAAACCGTGACCGTGCTGGGGGCAGGCACCATGGGAGCCGCTCTGGCGGCTCTGCTCAGTGATGCCGGCCTGCGGGTGCATTTGCTGGACTTGCCCAGCGGGACCGTCGAGGCAGGTGTTGCGTCCGAGCCGCGGCAACGCAATCAGTTGGCCCGGGCAGGACTGGAACGTATGCAGAGGATGCGTCCGTCCGCTCTGTACGACGCAACCCGTCTCCAACAAATCGAGCTCGGCAATCTGGAAGACGATTTCGAGACGGCTCTGGCGCAGAGCGACTGGGTGCTGGAGACGATTTCGGAAGATCTGGACCTGAAGCGTGCCCTTTGGAGCCGTTTTCCCGCTTGCTGTTCCGCTGCGACCTTCGTTTCTTCCAACACCTCCGGCTTGCCTATCCATCTGTTGACCGCGGGGCTGGACGCCGACTTCACGCGCCGCTGCTTCGGAACGCACTTCTTCAATCCTCCCCGCTACTTGCCGCTTTTGGAACTGATCCCGGGACCGCGCACGGACCCGGAGCTGATCCGTGAATTCAAGAATTTCGGCCAGTGGCGGCTGGGCCGCGAAGTGGTGGTGGGCAAGGACACGCCCTATTTCATCGGCAACCGTTTCTTCGCCTATTTCCAGCAGGTCGCCATCAACGAGGCTCTCGCCCGGGGTCTT
This sequence comes from Anaerolineales bacterium, assembly GCA_034421855.1. Lineage (GTDB taxonomy): Bacteria > Chloroflexota > Anaerolineae > Caldilineales > Caldilineaceae > Bin34. The sequence goes on along the minus strand of DAOUKB010000080.1, from coordinate 175,236 downwards.
TCCGTAGGCGAAGTGGATGCCTTGACCGGGCCTTTGTTGGGACGCCCCAAGACGGCCACCTTTCGGCTGGCGGACTTGGTGGGGCTGGACGTCATGGCCCAAGTCTGCTCCAACGTGACGGCCTTGCTGCCGGCAGACTCGGAGTTGCAGTCCGTGGTCTCGGGGGGGACTCGCCAGGTGCTGCACACCTTGACTACGGCGGGCCATCTGGGCCACAAGAGCGGCCAGGGATTTTATCAACCCGTTACGGCGGAAGACGGACGCAAGTCGTTTCGGGAACTGGACTTGGAGGCGGCCCGACAGGGGACTGTCCGGTACCGGGTCCCCGTGCGTAGAGATCACGACCGCCTGCAGCAATGGGGCGCATTGCCCTTGGCGGAACGGCTGGCGGCCTTGCTGTACGAAGCCTCGCCGTTTCAGGATTTCGGCTGGGCGGTCTTGGGTCGCTCCTGGGGATACCTGGCGGGCATTGCCGCCGAGTTGGCCAGTTCGGTCTACGATATCGACCGCGTCATGCGTTGGGGATTCGGCTGGGAGCTGGGCCCCTTCGAGGCTTGGGATGCCGTCGACCGTACAGCCAGTCTCGTGGAGATGGATGCCCGGGGCATTGTCTATCCGTCCTGGATCAGGGAACTGCCCGGGGCGGGGGACGACCCCGCCTCGCCGCATGAAGCCGGCAAGTTGCACAGAGGATCCGGCGTGGAACGTGAAGCGATGGCTTTCGCGGGACAATTCGTGTCCATCCCTCCCGAGGACAGTTTTCACTACTACCGGGACACCTTGGCGGACACCGAATTGCTTACGGAAACCGTCTCGGCCTCCCTGACGCGCGGCCGAGATCAGATCCTGTACCTGGAAATTCATTCCAAACTCAATACCATCGACGATCAGGTCCTAGCCGTCTGTCAGGCAGCGCTGGAGGAGCTGTACGGCTCCGCCGCCGGGCTGATCATTACCAACGACGACGACATTTTCTCGGCCGGAGCCAACCTGCGGTTTCTGCTGCAGGAAATCGAGAAGCGAGACTGGGCGGGGCTGGAAAGGCGCATTACGCAGGGTCAGACCACGCTGCAGGCCTTGCGGGAAGCCCCTAAACCGGTGGTGGTCGCTCTGCGCGGGCTGGCGTTGGGCGGCGGCGCGGAAGTGGTCTTGGCTGCAGACCGAGCGGTAGCCTACCGAGATGCCCGGCTCGGACTGGTGGAGACCCGTGTAGGTTTGATTCCGGGCTGGGGCGGTTGCAAGGAAATGATACGCCGCCACATGGACCGAGAGGGCGACTGGGAATGGAAAAGCCCGGAACTCACGATGCAGGCCCTCTTGCAGATGATTGGTCAAGCCAAGGTCTCGAGCCAAGCCGCGCAGGCTCGCAGCATGGGCCTGCTGACTGCGCGAGACGTCCTGGTAGGCCGGTCCAGTCAGACTCTGGCCCGCGCCGAGGCAGCCGTGCGCACGCTGCAGCAGGAAGGCTACTGTCCGCCGGTCACCACCGCAAACGTCTATGCCGGCGGCAAAGATCTACAGGCGAATCTGGAAGCCACGCTGTATTTCATGCGAGAGGGCGCCTACCTGACGGACTACGACCGGCATATCGCCTCCCGCCTGACCTACGTACTCAGCGGCGGTAGACTGGATACGCCGGCGTGGATGGACGAACGATACTTCCTGGCTCTGGAACGCGAGGCCATCCTCTCGCTGTTGGGCGAAGCGAAGACGCAGGCCCGTATGCAATACATGCTGGCTACCGGCAAACCTCTGACCAACTGACTGCCATGCGCGGAGTTCTCGACATGCAAGAGGCCGTCATCGTCGCGGCGGCGCGCACGGCCGTCGGCAAAGCTCCCCGGGGCCGACTCCGGACCGTACGCCCCGAAGACATGCTGGCGACTACGCTCGATGCGGTCGTAGACCGCTCCGGCGTAGCCCCGGAGCGGATTGAAGACATCAGCATCGGCTGTGCCTTCCCCGAGGCCGAACAAGGGCTGAACGTGGGCCGCATCGCCGCCCTGCGGGCGGGTCTGCCCGCCTCGATAGGAGCGCAGACCGTCAACCGCCAATGTGCGAGCGGCCTGCAAACCATCGCCATGGCCGCCCAACAGATCATGACGGAGATGGGCACAGTCTGTATGGCGGGAGGTGTGGAAAGCATGTCCCGGATCCCCATGACCCACCATCGGGTCAAGGTCAATCCCGTCCTCTTGCGGAAATCTCCCGGCGCGTATCTCACCATGGGCCTGACCGCCGAGAATTTGGTGCGGAAATACGCAATCTCCCGCGAAGATCAAGACAAGTACGCTTTGCGCAGTCATCGCCGAGCCGCCCGGGCCACGGCGGAAGGTCGTTTCGCCGCGCAGATTGTGCCTTTGGAAGTCGCTGTCGACAGCGGGGCGGGCGTCAGCGTCTCCGAAGAGAGATTCACCTTTTCCGCGGACGAGGGCATTCGCCGGAACACCTCGCTGCAAAGCCTGGCCGCCTTGCAGCCCGTCTTTCACGCCCGGGGGACCGTCACCGCGGGCAACAGCAGCCAGACCAGCGACGGCGCGGCGGCCGTCATGCTGATGAGCGGCGCGGCGGCCCGGGCGGCCGGCCTGCGGCCGCTGGCGCGTTTCCGCAGCTTCGCGGTCGCCGGCGTCGATCCGGAGTTCATGGGGATGGGTCCGGTAGAGGCCGTCCCCAAGGCCTTGCGATTGGCCGGCATGACGCTGGCGGACATAGACCTGATCGAATTGAACGAAGCCTTCGCCGCGCAAGCCCTGGCCGTAATCCGGGCCCTGGCACTGGACGAAGAAATCACGAACGTGAACGGCGGGGCGGTGGCTCTGGGCCATCCTTTGGGGGCGACCGGCGCCAAACTGACGGTGCAGATGATTTACGAACTGGCCGCCCGCGACCTGGAAGTGGGACTGATCACGATGTGCGTGGGCGGCGGCATGGGCGCGGCCGGCATTGTCGAACGTTGCCCCTAATCTGATGGAGCGGAACCGTCATGCAGAATTGCTTTGTCAACGTCGCAGCCCAGAATACGGTACGTCTGGACACGGAAGAGACGGATCCCGCCGATCTGGCCCCGGACCAACTGCTGATTGAGACCGAATGGACTTTCATCAGCGCCGGTACGGAACTGGCCAACTACACCGGGGTGGAGCCGAAGACCCGTCAGCCGGGCTCGTGGTGCTTCTACCCGTGGCGCTCCGGCTACGCCAATGTGGGCATCGTCCGGGATGTGGGCTCCGCGGTAACCCGCGCTGCGGTGGGGGAGCGGGTCTTCACCTACGCCCGCCACGAGGCCCTGGCCAAGTATTCGCAGAAGCAGCTCGTGTATCCGGTTCCGGACGACATTGCCGCCGACGTCGCGGCGGCGTCACGCATGGCCGGAGTCGCCGCCACCGCGATACTAGTGTCCACGATTCACGGAGCTCCCACGGTGGCCGTGTTCGGACTGGGATTGGTCGGCAATTTGGCCTGTCAACTGTTCCGGGCCCGGGGCTGCCGCGTAGTGGCCGTGGACCCGATCCCGGAGAGACGCACTCTGGCGACGGCAGTGGGGATTCCCAGCGTCGTCGGCGGCACGGCGGCCGAAGTGCAGACTCGGATCATGGAACTCACAGACGGCGTCGGAGCCGATATCGGCGTGGATGCGGTGGGACACAGCGCGGTCTGCATGCAGGTCCTCCACGCCACCCGGAATATGGGTCAGCTGGTCGTCCTGGGTACTCCGCGCGCGCCCGTACAGGGCAACCTGACCGACTTCCTGGGGGAAACCCATTACCGCTCCATCCGCGTGCTGGGGGCCCTGGAATGGCAGTATCCCATGTACCCGACCATCTCCACGACGATCTCCCAGTTCGCGAAGCAGCGTATGATTTTCGACTGGATCCGGGAAGGGCGGGTGCAGCTGGAACCGCTGATTTCGCATCGCCTGCCGCCGCGGGAAATCGAAGCGGCCTACCAAGGACTGCTGCACCGGAAGGACACATATACCGGAGTGCTCTTGCAGTGGTCGTAGGCTCTGCACAGCGGCAGCGGAACCGATTTGGTCCCACTGGCCGGTTTTTCCCTTAGACTATCCGAGCGGACCACTCCCCGGCCGCCCCGTTCTGCAGCAGGACCACCAGTATGACCCCCAGCCCGCACGAGCCCTGCATGTATGAATCCCACATGCATACCGAGTTGTGCAAGCACTCCCGCGGCACTCCGGACGAGTATGCGGCCGTAGCCGTGGCACGCAACCTGAAAGGCATGACGGTCACCTGTCACTGTCCACTGCCGGATCAGATCGACGCCGCCTCTCGCATGGCCTCCGACCAGGTGGCTACCTACGTGAACATGGTGATGGCCACGCGTACGCGCTTCCAAGACCGGCTGGACGTACGCCTGGGCCTGGAAAGCGACTACCTGCCCCAATTCGTGCCTTGGCTGTACCAACTCCACGCGGAGCAGGCCTATTCCTACATTCTGGGCTCCGTGCATCCTCAAGCCGCCTATTACCGAGACGCCTTCTGGACCGGAGATATTCGGGCATTTCACCGTACGTACTTCGCCCATCTGGCCGAGGCGGCCGAGACCGGTCTCTTCGACTGCTTGTCGCATCCGGACTTGGTCAAGAATACCGAGCCGCGGCAGTGGGACTTCAAGGCCGTAGAGGACGACATAGGCCGCAGTCTGGACCGGATTGCGCGCACGGGCATTTCCATGGAATTCAACACGTCCGGCCTCTTCAAAAAGGTCAAAGAATACAATCCGGGGCAGGCCCAGTTGTCCATGATGCGGGAGCGGAACATTACGGTCGTGCTGGGAGCGGATGCCCACGTGGCCCAACGGGTCGGAGACCACTTTCCGCAGGCCTTGGACTTGCTGCAGGACGTGGGGTATACCCATGTATCGCTGTACCTGGACCGCCAGCGGCAAGATCTCGAGATCGACCGCGTCCGGAGCTCTCTGCAAGCGCCGGCCATGGCGGCATAGGGCGCGGCCCGGCCTGCATCCGTATGGATATCGTCCCAGAGCGGCACTCCACCCACCTGGGGGAGATTTCGCTGTTGGCCGCCGGTCCCGTCGACAGTCCGGTCCCGCCGCTCGTTCTGCTCCACGGATTTCTGGCCACCAAGGAATTCTGGCGCCCTTTGTTGCCGGTCTTGCCGCCCTGTTTACGCGTCTTGGCCTTGGATCTGTGGCCCCTGGCGCGGCCGCGCGCCCAGGGCGCCGGTCTGGACTTCGATTTCCTGGCCGAGGCGTTGGAAGCCTTGCGGCTGCATTTGGCATTGCCGCGGCTGCAGCTGGCGGCCCAGGATCTGGGGAATCTGGTCCTCTTGCGGTACCTGCATCGGTATCCCCATGTCGTGGCCCGCAACGTGTTCGTGAGTCCGTCCCTGTATCCGGACCAGAAACTGCCCCAGGGCCTGCTGTGGTGGCGCCGCCCCATCGCCGGGGCCCTGATGACCGGCTCCCGTTTTGCCCAGGCGGCGCAACACTTCTATCGGCGAGGGTCCTGGCAGATCCCCGATCTGCCGGCCGCCTTGGCCGGACCCCGCACGGCCTTTGGTCCCCCTACGGGCAAGGCCGCATTGAAGCAATGGATCCATTGGGGACATCCCCGCCTGTTGTTCTGGGATCATCCTCCGATGCTGCGGAGCATAGCCGCGCCCAGTCTGGTGCTCTACGGGGAGGCCAATCCCTACATTCACTACAGCCAGGTGGAACGGCTGGGGCGCCATCTGGACAGAGCGCCGACCCGCATCGTATATCTTGCGCAGTGCGGCCACTTCCCCAGCCTCGAGACTCCCGAACGTACGGGGCGCGAAATGGGTCGATTTCTGACGGCCGCCTGAAATCCTCGGCAGCCACCGGCGGAACCCTATCCATGCCCACCCAAGACGAACTCAAACGGCAGGCGGCCGCGGCCGCCTTGGACTTTGTCGAATCCGGGATGGTGGTGGGTCTAGGCGGCGGCAGCACCGCGGCCCTGTTCATCGCCCGGCTCGGACAGGCGGTAGGCAACGGGGCGCTGCGGGACATTGTGGGCATACCCAGCGCCCCGGCGGTGGGGACTTTCGCCCAGGCTCACGGAGTGCCGCTCACGGATTTGGAGCATCAGCCTCGAATTGACGTCTGCGTCGACGGCGCCGACGAAGTGTCGCCGCAATTGGACCTCGTCAAGGGCGGCGGGGGTCTCTTGACGCGGGAAAAAATATTGGCTCAGGCCAGCGTGCAGCTGGTAATCGTGGTGGACGAATCCAAGCACTCGGAACTTCTGGGGCAACAGTGGGCCATACCGGTCGAAGTCATGGAGTTCGGCTGGACTTCGCAGTCGAACTTCATGCAGGAACTGGGAGCCCGCGCAGTCGCAGTCCGTAGGCGCCCGGACGGGGATCCGTATCGCACGGATCAGGGCAACCTCATTCTCGATGCCGATTTCGGACCGCTAACGGCTCCGGCCGACATTGCCGCCGCGCTGTCTGCCCGCGCGGGCATCGTGGAACACGGTCTGTTTCTGGGCATGACGTCCCACTTGATCACCTCGTATGCCGACGGCGGCCTCGAGGTTGCGGGCCCTGCCTGAACCGGCGGGGGCTACAGCAGCTTGACCACCACCTGGGCGTCCTGCCAGAGTTCCTCCAGGTCGTAGTAGGCGCGTCCTTCCTGCGTAAAAAGGTGCAGCACTACATCGCCGTAGTCGAGGAGATGCCAGCCGCTGCCGTCCGCGGGACGGCCTTCCACGCCTTGGGGTTTGATCTGCTTGGCGCGGTTGAAGTCGGTCAGGATGTCGTCTTCGACGGCGCGGGCATGCCGGTCGTTCAGCACGGTGCCGATCAGGAAATAGTCGGCAATGACCGTCTGGGTCCGGATGTCCAGGAGGACTACGTCCGTGACTTGCTTCTCTTCCAACAGATTCACCAGCTCTCTGCCCAGCGTCAGGCTGTCCATGGCTGCTCTCCCGCCCCTTGTCCCGCCGGGCCGGCGGACGTCTTCACCCTGTTCCCTATTCCGTGATCCATTCTCGCATAGTCTGGTCCCACTCGAGCGTCCGGTCGCCGAACCACAAGGCGATTTCCTGGGCAGCCGTTTCCGGACCGTCGCTGGCATGCACCAGATTGCGGCCGATATCGGTACCGTAATCCGCGCGGATGGACCCGGCCGTGGCTTGTACCGGATCGGTGGCGCCCACCATGTTGCGTACCAGCAGGATGGCGTTGGGGGCTTCCAGCACCAAAACAACCACGGGCGCGCTGCACAGAAACTCGATCAACCCCGCGAAGAACGGCTTGGCGGCATGCACCGCGTAGTGCTGCCGGGCCAGTTGCTCGTCGACTTGCAGCATGCGCAGGTTCACCAGCTTGAGGCCCCGTTTTTCGAAACGGGAAAGAATCTCCCCCACCAAGCCGCGTTGCACGGCGTCCGGCTTCACGATTACGAAGGTTCTCTCGCTCATTCCGCTGCGCTCTCCTCCAACAAAAGACTGCGTTTCAGCATTCTATGGGTATCCGGCACTTCCAATTGTGGCGCTGTGCTTTCTACCGGGACAAATCCCAGACCCACCATGGTTTGCGCCAGGGTACCATCCGGATCCAGCAGGGAGATGTAGGTATCGGCTATGGCCTGATCCGTCTCGTCCCCCACCGACGCTAGGATATACCAGCCCGCCAGCAAAAACCGGTTCCGTTGCACCAGGGTACGCCCCGCGGCCAGCACCTCGGATCGCCGGTAGTTGCGCCAGACGCAAATCAGCCAGGCCACATGCCAGTCTTCCCTTTCGGGATATCGGTGTGTCAGCTCGGTGAAGACCTGCGCCGCCTCCGGCCAGTGCCGGCTGTGCAGATGGGTGAAGCCCAGAGCCGGCAAATCCAGCATCAAGTCCCCATGCAGGGCCTGCCATTGGGCGCGATATTCCGTTACGAAAGGATACATCTGCCACAAGCGTTGCCAATACTGGGCCGCCTGTCCTTGGCCGGCAGGCCCCTTCCGGGTTCCCAGCCGGGCCATCGTCCGAGATGCCGGTACATGCAAGGGATCAGCCTGCAGCAGGCGTAGAGCGAAGGACTGGCACTCGTCCCAATGCGCGGCGCACCAGGTGAGCGTCAGAGCCCTTTCATACGCCGCCAGATGCCAGGGCCGCTGCGCCATCAGGCCCTGCAAGGCGATCTGCGCGGCCGCCAGATTGCCGGCCGCCAGATGATCGTCGATACAGTTCATCCAGTACGTCAGCGAGACCGTTGCGGCGGCGTTCCGCTCGGTACGGTGGGGAACGTCGGCATCCGGCAAGGCGACCGCCATCAGGCATAGCCCCATTGCTGGACAGCCGCCGCCAGCGACTCCGTCGTGTCCGTTTCCGCCCTCTCCGCAGATCCGAAGGGATCCAGCAGTTCCGGCCGGCCCAGCAGCAGCTGCAACGTATTGTGTACGCCACAGCTCAGCACCTGCAGCTCATATCCGCCTTCGAGTACTACCACCAATTTCCCTTGCGCCGTTTCTTCGGCCAAGTGCAGCAGGGCGCGGACGAGGAACGCATACCCGTCCAGGGACCAGTTCAAGTGCGCCAGGGGATCCCGCCAATGGCCGTCGAAACCGGCGGACACCAGCACCAGCTGCGGCCCGAAATCCCGGACCAGCGGGCAGACAATCTCGTCCAGGCATTGGTGGAGGCTGTCGTCTCCGGCCCCGGCGGGCAAGGGCAGATTGCAGTTGGTCCCCAGTCCCGCGCCCGCTCCGGTCTCGGACAGAGCCCCGGTCATGGGAAACAGAGGATATTGGTGCAAGCTGACGAAGAGCACCCGCGGATCCCCGTAGAAAATATCCTGGGTGCCGTTGCCGTGATGCACGTCGAAGTCCAGAATCAGGATTCGTTCCACTCCCAGGTGGCGCTGCGCCCAGCGAGCCGCAATGGCCACGTTGTTCAGCAGGCAAAAGCCCATGGATTTCCCGGCGGAGGCATGATGTCCCGGGGGTCTGACCAAAGCCATGCCGTTGTCCGCATGTCCGGTCCAGACTGCTTCGGTCACTTGCAACGCCGCCCCCACGGCCTGCAGGGACACCTGCCGACTGAATTCGTTCAGATACGTGTCGACGTCCAGCCATACTACCCGGCCAGGCGGCACCGCGGTCTGCAGCCGCTCCCAGATGCCGGGGCAGTGGACCAATTCCACCTGCTGCCGGGTTGCAGGCCGCGGCGGGAGATACAGGCATTGAGAATGCAGGCCCGTGCTTTGCAGCAGCGCCAAGGTCGACTTGAACCGTCCCGCATGTTCCGGATGACCGTTCAGATTGTGTTTGACGTTGCCCGGAGCATAGGCCAACGCAGTCCGGCGGGGAGTATCTGCAGGGCGGACGTTCTTGCTCATACGCAGTGAGGGACCAGCTTCGCCCGAGTATACTGCTATGTAGGTTTCGTTGCCCAGTTCATCCCTCCGCCCGCGGCTTCATGAATCTCAACACCTTGTTGGCTGTTCGCCGCAGCCGGCATTCCCAAAAGCAGGCTTTGGCATTCCGAGACCCGGCCCCGAGGACTTGGACCTACGCGCAGCTGCAGGAACAGGCGCTCTCCATGAGCCGATACTTGACGCGCCACGGAGTGGCGCAACACGATCGCGTACTGATCTGGGCCGAAAATTCAGGCTCCTACGTCGTGGCCCTCCTGGCCCTGTGGCAGCTCGGGGCCGTCGCCGTGCCCGTGAACCCGCGGTATCGGCGACGCGAGCTGGAACTCATTCTGGCCGATTGCACGCCCCAAGCGTTGTTGATCGAATCGCATAGCCGGCGCCGGCTGCGGGACATGGGCATAGCCAGGCAGCTGCTGGAGCCGGTGCGGGTGCTGTCGTTGGATCGGGTCCCGCAGTCCTGCGGCGGCGATCTGCCGACGCCCGCAGTCGGCAGCGACGATACCGCCCTGATTATGTACACCTCAGGCACTACGGGACGCAGCAAGGGAGCCATAATCTCCCACAACAATCTGGGGGCTACCGTGACCGGTCTGACGGCTGCCTGGGGCTGGCAGGCGGACGACGTACTGTTGTTGACTTTGCCTCTGTTTCATGTGCATGGCCTTGAAGTGGGCATGCTGTGCGCCCTCGCGGCCGGCGCTTCGGTCGTTCTCCACCGGACTTTCGAGGCCGCAGCGGTCCTGCAGCAGCTGCAGGACCCGCGGACGACGCTTTTTTTCGCGGTGCCTACCATGTACTTTCGCCTCATCCGGCTCATGGAGGCCACCGCGGCCCCTGACCTGAGCCATATGCGGCTCTTCTGTTCCGGCAGCGCGCCTTTGGCCGCGGAGGTCCACGAGAGATTTCGGCAGCTGACCGGACATGCTATATTGGAAAGATACGGCATGACGGAAACGGGCATGAATTACAGCAATCCCTTGGCCGGGCCCAGAGTACCCAGCACGGTGGGGTTGCCTTTGCCGGGCGTTTCCGGACGCATCGTGGACGCTCGGGATCAGGAATTGCCTTGGGGCCAGGAGGGCCACCTGCAAGTACGCGGCAGCAACGTGTTTTCCGCCTATTGGAACGCCCCGGAACAGACCGCCCAAGCCTTTGTCCAGGACCATCTGGGCCGACGTTGGTTCAGAACCGGCGACATGGGCTGCTTCGACCCGGCCACCGGCTACCTGACGCTTCTGGGCCGCAGCCATGAATGTATCCTGTCGGGAGGCTTCAACATCTATCCCCGGGAAGTCGAGGAAGTGTTGTTGCAGTACTCCGGCATAGAGGAAGCCGCGGTCGTAGGCCGTCCTCATCCCGAATGGGGTGAAACTCCGCTGGCCTACGTGGTCGCGGCAAGTTCTCTCGACCCGGCGGCGGTGACGGCCTTCTGTCGCCGGCGACTGGCCAGTTTCAAGGTGCCTTCCGAATTCCGAGTGGTGTCGGCGCTGCCGCGCAATGCCATGGGCAAACTGCAGAAGCATCTGTTGCCCCACAGGTAGCTCGCCCGTGCCCGTGCCTGTTCCCGTCGCGCATCGCCCGATACGCGTCACTGCCCGCTGCTACTACCTGCATATGCGAAGCCGTGCCCAATGGCGGCCTGTGCTGACGAAACCAGCCGGGGTCTGCCTGCGGAAGGCCGAAATTCCCAGCCCCGAATTCAGCCGGTTTCTCTACACGGCCGTGGGCGGAGACTGGTATTGGATCGACCGCCTGAGCTGGTCCTATGCCCAATGGATGGACCTGATCGCGGACCCGACCTTTCATACCTGGGTCCTGTACAAGAACGGCACTCCGGTAGGCTTCTTTGAACTACATCAGTCCGGGAAGGGCGTGGAGATTGCCAGTTTCGGATTGATCCGCAGCTTTCAGCAGCAAGGATTAGGCGGCTACTTCATCTCCAAGGCCATCGAGTGTGCCTGGGATCTGAATCCGCGGCGGGTGTGGCTGCATACTTGCGAACTGGACCATCCTCATGCCCTGCGCAATTACCAAAACCGCGGTTTCGAAATATTCGAAGAGAAGGAATGTCAATACGACTTGCCTTCGCAGCCCATCGGTCCCTGGGTAGGCTCTCTGCTGAACACCCATCCCGATCAGCGGTTTGCCTGATGCGCTTGCTCCGGGACGGCGCTCTGCAGCGCCGGCGCCAGACCGCCGCGGACCGCGCAGGACACTCGTCCGGCCCAGAAGAACCTGCACGCCGGGACAACGTAGACACACCGGCTCTCCGTCTGCCGTTCTGAAGGACCAGGCATCAGGCAACGCCAAGATCGGAGAGGGCATCCCCGGCCTTGACATTGCCCGAAAAAGCCGCTTCGTCGTGCTCGGTATCGGCCCTGGACTGCAAGAACTGCGGCAAAACCACCGCTTGGGCCAACACGCTGCGAAACCGACTACGGCGAACCGGAGGGTCCATAACCGCAGTCCAGACGCCGGTGAGTGCGATGGGCCGTATTGGCGACAGCGAGGCGTCTCGTGCATGCTGGGCCGGAACAGCGGAGAGCGGAGGCAGGCTTATGGAATTCCTAGGGATGCGACAGATCCGGGACATGCCGCACGGCGTGCAATCCATACCGGAGCGCCCGGTCCGTGGGCGAGGCGGGGCCTCGGCACCGGGCCCGCGGAAGGACTGTTCTGTCGGGCCAGCCCCAGCGATGTAGCCGTTTACCGGATCGCTTCCCGCCGACCGTGCAGGAGCGCAACGAATCCGGCCGGGGACCCGCGGGAACATGAGTCCCAGCCGTTGGCCCAGTGGGCAACGGTCCACCGCAATGCGATTCGAGACCAGCGGGCCCAAACCCGCCGATCCGGCACAGGCGCCGCTTCGACCTGGGCGCCGGGACGCTGCCCGGCCCCCCGATTTTGCGATTATCCGGGCGATCCTGGACGATATCGGTCCCGTTCTTTGAAACCTCTTTGCCAACCTGCTAGAATGAGTGCAGCAGGGCTACCGTTTCTCCTCTTCTTCCGTCCCTGCTGTAGATTCAAACCCACAGCACGGCCTTTGTAGATTGATTTCGCCTTTCGCCTTTCGCTTTTTGGACGTCGCAGGCCGAGACAGGACTTGATTGCCGAGGTCGCCGGGTCAAATCGAGCCGCGGCCCGGAGCGCTGCAATGGATTTCGGCCGCAGCGCAGGCGCCCAACAGACCCCCGCCGCGGGGCAAGATTTCACTTCACCCTCCGCATCCAGATTCCATAGCGTACGCGTTTCTCTACCCACAACGCACTGCGAGGCCAGGAGTTCCCCTTAGCCCTGTCGACGGCTCCCGTGGCAATAGGGCCCGATGCACGATGTAGAACCGCGCCGCCGGGGAACTGCAAACTCGTCGGGAATTTACGCAGTGCGCACGCGCTCGCCGTGGTCTGCTCGAACCGAGAGGTCATGTGTCCGCAATTGGAGTAATGCATTGTCATGGCTAGAACCAAGTCGAACAGTCGACATCCCCAGCTGTCCTTCGTGACCCTCAAGAACAAGAGCAGCGACGAATTGCTGTCTCTGGCGCAGGAGCACCGCGTCAAACGCGCGCATCGCCTGAAGAAGAAGGACCTGATCCTCAATATCTTGCATAACGCCGCGGAAGCCCGCGGCAGCTTGTTCGGCGGGGGCGTACTGGAAATCATGTCTGACGGAGTCGGATTCCTGCGGACGGATCACCTCCTGCCCGGGCAGGACGACGTCTACGTCAGTCAGAGTCAGATTCGACGTTTCGGGCTGCGCACCGGCGATTTGGTCATTGGTCAGTTCCGGCGGCCCAAGGACTCGGAACGATACAACGGCCTGCTGAAAGTCGAAACCGTCAACGACCGGGCGCCCAGCGAAGCCAAGCTGCGGCCGCGGTTCGAGCAGCTGACCCCGATTTTCCCGGAGGAACAGCTGTACCTGGAAACCTCGCCCAGCATCTTGGCTACTCGGCTCATCGATCTGCTGTGCCCCATCGGCCGCGGCCAGCGCGGCCTGATCGTGTCGCCGCCCATGGCGGGCAAAACCACGATCCTGAAACGCATCGCCAACGGCATCACCGCCAACCATGAGGATATTCACCTGACGGTCCTCCTGATTGGCGAGCGGCCGGAGGAAGTGACCGACATGGAACGGTCGGTGCAGGGCGAAGTCTTCAGCAGCACTTTCGACGAGCCGGTGCATAACCATGTAGCCGTGTCGGAAATGGCGCTGGAACGGGCGCGCCGCCTCGTGGAGTTCCAGCAGAATGTCGTCATTCTGCTGGACAGCATTACGCGTTTGTCCCGCGCCTACAATCTGGCCGTGCCGCCTTCGGGCAGAACCTTGTCGGGCGGTATCGACCCGGCGGCGCTGTATCCTCCCAAGAAGATCTTCGGCACGGCCCGCAACGTCGAGGAAGGCGGTTCCTTGACGATCTTGGCGACTACGCTGGTAGACACGGGCAGCCGCATGGACGACATGATTTACGAGGAGTTCAAGGGCACCGGCAACATGGAGTTGCATCTCGACCGCCGCCTGGCCGAGCGCAGAATTTTCCCCGCCATCGACGTCGAGCGCAGCGGCACGCGGGCCGAAGAGAAACTGCTCGATCCGGAAATCCTGACCAAAGTCTACACGTTACGGCGCATGATCGATGCGGTCGGCGGCAGCCAGGAAGCGATCCTGCCCATATTGGAAAGGCTCAGCAAATCCGCCAACAACACCGAATTTCTGGACAAGCTCACGGTCTAGCCCGGATGCCGGTCGCGGCAACGGCTCCGCTGCCGTAGCCTGTACCTAGCCGCGCGGCCGGCCGGGTCGGGACCGTACCGCCTGTTCGTGATACGATGGCTCCTGTATCTCGACGGAGACTATCGAAGGTCCGGCCCGCGCCCTAATGTCTATCCAGACCCGTCCCTTTCCGGACATGGGCGAGGTGGGGTTTCAGCCTCGCCGCGCGCCCAGCGCGTGGGTGGAAAGGCTGCAGCAGGCCCGGTCCTTCCTGACCGTCGCCTTCGTGTTCGTCATCGTGGTGGTCGTAGTCCTTGCCCGGGTCAACATCGACGTGCTGGATGCGTTGTCCAGCCGGGCAATCGGCAATTTCAGTCCCCGGGATCAGGATTTGATCGATACCGCGGTGTTGGTCGAGGTGTCGCAGGGCCCGAGTCTGGCCGCGCGGATCAGTCGGCCCATTCAGGTGCCGTCCCTGTACATCGAACGCCCCGCGCAGGGAGCAGGGGCAAGGGTTCCGAACCAAGGCCCGCAACGCGCCGGCACCCAGGTCATGCGGAAGTACACCGTCCGCCCCGGAGATACCGTGTGGGGGCTGTCGCAGCAGCTGGGCCTGCAAGCCGAGACTATTCTCTGGACCAATCCGCGGATCGACGAATCCACGGCCCACCTCTCAGTCGGCGACGAGCTCACCATTCCGCCTATGGACGGAGCATTGCACACGGTGGGTTCGGGGGACACGCTCTCCGAGATTTCGCTGCTGTACGAAGTGCGACTCGAAGACATTCTCGGCTTCGCTCCCAACAACTTGGCGAACAACCTCATATTCCCCGGCCAACAGCTGTTCGTCCCGGGCGGCATCCGGCCGCCCCCGCCCGAAGAGTCGGTCATCACGTACGCCGCGGATCATGTGCCCGGCGCTTTCATCGGCTCCGGCACCTTTCAGAGGCCCGTGACAGGCACCTATGTCAGTCAGGGGTACTGGGCGAACCACCGCGCCCTCGACTACGCGGGAGCTACCGGTTCCCTCATTCGCGCCGTGGACCACGGCGTAGTGGCCTACGCCAACTTCGGCTGGAATTACGGATACGGGAACATGGTGGTCATAGACCACGGCAACGGCTTCACGTCCCTCTATGCCCATCTGTCTACATTTTCCGTGCGCAAGGGCGAAGGAGTGCAACAGGGTCAGATCGTGGGCCACATGGGCAACTCGGGCCACAGTACAGGCCCGCATTTGCATCTGGAAATCAGGAGGGACGGCAGGGCGCTGGATCCCTCCCAGTTCTTGGGCTGAGGCAGAGTCAGGCGGCGGGCGTACCGCCTTGCGTCAAGGCTTGCGGATTCAGCAATCTGTCCAGTTCTTCCGCGGACAGATCCGTCAATTCCAAGGCCACGTCCTTCAAAGCGCGGTTTTCCGCGTAGGCCTGCTTGGCGATTTTGGCTCCCAGCGCATACCCGATTACGGGGGTGAGAGACGTCACCAGAATGGGATTGCGTGCCAGCGTGGTCTGGATGCGGTCTGCATTGACCGTGAACCCGGCTATGGCGTGCGTGGCCAGCCGGCGACAGGAGTTGCTCAGCAACGCCACGCTTTCCAGGAGGTTATGGGCCAGCAGCGGCAAGGCCACATTGAGTTGGAAGACGCCGGTCGTCCCGGCTTGGCCCACGGCCACGTCGTTGCCCATGACCTGCGCGCTTGCCATGATCACCGCTTCCGGAACGACCGGGTTGATCTTGCCCGGCATGATGCTGCTGCCGGGCTGCAGCGCCGGCAGCGAAATTTCTCCCAGACCTGCGATGGGGCCGCTGTTCATCCAGCGCAGATCGTTACAAATCTTGGTCAGAGAAACCGCCACGGTGCGCAAATGGCCGCTTACATCCACGACGACGTCCTGCGCGGCCATGCCGGCAAAGAAATTTACGGCTGGGACGAAGGCGAGGCCCGTCAGCCGGGCAAGGTGGGTCGCCGCCTGACGACTGAACGCAGGGTGGGCATTGATGCCCGTGCCCACGGCCGTACCGCCCAACACCAGCGCCTGGAGGCCTGGCAGGGCAGACTGTAGACGCTCTCGATTGGCGGTTATCTGGGCCAACCAACCTCCCATTTCCTGGCCCAGCGTAACGGGCATGGCGTCCATGAGATGGGTGCGGCCGGTTTTGACGACGTCTCCACACGCTTCGATCTTGTGGGCCACGGTGTCGGCCAGACAATCCAGCGCAGGCAGTAGGTCCTGGCTGATGGTCCAAGCCACGCCGACATGCAGGGCGCTGGGAATCACGTCGTTGCTGCTCTGACTCATGTTGACGTCGTCGTTGGGATGCACGACCTTGCCCAGGGCCTCGCTGGCCAGGGCGGCAATGACCTCGTTGGCGTTCATGTTGGTGCTGGTACCGGATCCGGTTTGGAAAATATCCAACGGAAACGCGGCGTCATGGCGATTGGCCGCCACTTCCGCCGCCGCCGCCGCGATAGCCCGCGTCTTGTCTGCCGACAACAATTCCAGGTCGCCGTTGGCCAGGGCCGCCGCTTGCTTGATCCAACCCAAGGCGCGGAGGAAGCTCGCCGGAAAACGGTACGGACTGATGGCAAAGTTGTCCAACGCCCTTTGAGTCTGGGGACCGTACAGAGCTTCCACGGGCACTTCGACCGGGCCCAGACTGTCTTCTTCTATGCGGACTGTGGGAGGCATGAAATTATCTGCTCCAGTGCGGTGGACCAAGGCGGTTGCAGGCGGCGCCGAGGATTTCTCTGGTCGTGGGGATTCTAATGCAGCAGGGCGGCTGGCGCCCCTGTGTGCATGCCGCCGGCAACCCTACCCGCCCGAGTATGCAATGCGGCTAGGGTCCCCTGCGGGCCTGGGCCGCAACGCACGGCGCTGCCTGATACCGTTTGCGGTGCAGTGTGCGCGACGCGGGCCTTATGGGTCAATCCAGCCGGTACTCGGAGAATGATACAGGGACTCGCGGCGATGGGTCGTATCGGCATAGGGCAAAGTCGGGCGCGGGATCGGCGGCGGGGCAATATATCCTTGCCTTGGGTACGGCAACTGCGGCGGGACGCAGCAAGACCGCTGCCCATGTCGGCACGAGACCTGCCCCGATGGCCGGGGACGGAACGAATATTTCAACGGTACAGACGCCGCCGGCGGAGCGGCCCCTGCGTACTTTGGCCTAACCGGCAACAGCATATAATTCTCCTTGCGAGGGTGCACACAGCGGCGCTAGGGGCGGACAGGGCCGGCAGGCACGGCAATCCGTCCGCGCGGACAGGGCCCCGCCGAAGTCCGGCAGGGATCTTGCAGGGCCGCCGACCCGGAGTGCGTGTTGGTTGAATGGAAGGGCTAAAGCTATGCATACCAAATTAGTGCTGATCGACGACGATCGCTTCTTTCGCAAATCGGCCCAGAGATTCTTGGAGAGCCATTTGGACGATGTGATGGTCATCAGCTGCGACAGCGCCGAGGAAGGCGAACGTCTGATTGGGCTCCATCGTCCCCAGATCGTCATCTTGGACCTGAAACTGCCTGGGATCGACGGCATGGAGCTGCTGGAAAGGTTGCCGCACGGCCCCAGCGACCCGGACGTGATCGTAGTCTCCGGTCAACCGGCCACCGACGCGCAGACCGAGGAGACCTACATCGAGGCTTTGGGATTGGGGGCCCACCATTTCCATCGCAAAGGCGATGGACAGGCGCGCATGTTGGCCCAAGTCAAACGCTTGATTGAAGAACGCCAGGCGGTACGCAAAGAACGCACCGTGGAGAACGAAGTCCTGCAGGTGCCGGGACTGGAGCTGGTGCTCTATCGGGACGACAACCGGGCCACCAATCAGGGCCGGGAGATCAATCTGACTCCCGTGGAAGGCCGATATTTGGGCCTGTTGATGGAAAACTGCAACAAGGTGGTACCCCTGGAAAAATTCTATACCGTACTGTGCGAAGCGGAAGGCGAGTCCAGTCAGCTCTTCGACCAGACCAATAAACAGACCATTCGCGCCCACATCTGCTATTTGCGCAAAAAGCTGGGGCAGAATCCCGAGAGCGAATCCTTCATCCGGACGGTCCGTACCAAAGGCTACAAACTGGTCGTGCCGGAGGAGCAGCCCGCGACCGTCCCCGCCTAATCTCCATACACACGCCCGCGCCGTACCGGCAGGGCTGCCCGGCGCGGCCGCCCGGGTCCCGCCTTGCCTCCATCCTTGCAGTTGCCGGCGAGGACGGCGGCTTCGCCGACCCTCTACCGCCGCGGGGGAATCCTTGGGGATGCGCCTTGGTCAATATCTGACTCTGGTCAACACCGCGCTGGTATGGTTGCTGGTGGTGCTGACCCTCTTTGCCGCCACGCTGGTTTCCTACCGCTTCGTGGAACTGCGGTTCCGTGCGCGTCTGGTACGGGAAGCCACGTCCATTTCCGGGCAAATGACGGAGTTTCTGGGCGTCATCCCGCTGCCTTCCCTGACTCTGGGCAACCTTTTTTTCCTGGCGGAACCGGACAGCTTCGTGCGCGTCCTCATTTACGACGAAGAACGCCAGTTGCAGACTGTGGCCACCAGCATGCGCGTAACCTCCATACTCCCCTGCAATCTGCTGGAGCAGAACTATCGGGATACGCTCACCCAGTGGGCCGAAGCCGTGATCCTCGCGGATATCAGGACCGCCTCGCGCCAACCCGAACAGTTTACGTTCGAAGCCGAATTCTGCTACAGCCAACCCGATCCGGACAGTACGGCCACCCGATCCTATTACACGTGTGCGCAGTGCCGTCCCGAGGCGGTCTGGATCGCGTTGGTGCCGGTGCATGCGCCCGAATCGGTCGCCGCCAGCGAAGCCCAATCCTCTCAGCCGCGGGTGATCGGCTTCATCGAGGTGATCCAATCCACAGGCTTCTTGGAAGAAGTGCAGGCTCGTCTGTGGGCCATTTTCTGGGCCAGCAGCCTGGGCTGTTTCCTGGTCGTGATTCTGGCCACTTATACCGTATCCCGTTTTTTCACCTCCCCCTTGTCCCGCATCACACAGTCCATCAGCAGCATTCAAAGCACGGCGGAAGCCACCACCCCGCTGAGCGTGCACAATGTACGCGGCATTCAGGAAGTGCTGGAATTGGCGGAAGCCTTTCAAGGCATGCAACGACGGCTGGGGGGGAACCTGAAAAGCAAACAGGACATGGCTTCCAATCTGAGTCACGAACTGCGCAATGCGCTGGGGGCGCTGGAATTGGATATCGAAACCCTGGATCATCGCCTGAAACGGCAGGTGGAAGATCCGGTCACCGTGGAGACGCTGGAGGACATGCGGCAGAACGTGTCGGAAATGCTCGACATGAGCAACCGGACTCTGGCGGCTCTGTATTCGGAAACCTCCTCCATCGATCTGAAACCGGAAAGGGTGGAGGTAGGCCCGCTGTTGGAAGAGGTGGTCTCGGCCCTGCAGGCGACAGCGCGCCGCAAGCAGGTCCATTTGCACGTGGAACCTCTGGAAGAACGCTGTGCAGTGGTAGTCGATCGGACTTACTTCAAAAACGACGTGCTGTTGGAAATCGTCGTCAACGCCGTCAACTATACCCAGTCTGGAGGGGAAGTCGTCGTCGGCTCCAACCAGGCGGCCCAATGGGTGCGCATCTACATCGAGGACACAGGGCCCGGCATCGATCCGGAATACCACGAATCCATCTTCGATCCCTATTTCCGCGTGGACCAGACGGCCAATCCGGGAAGGAACAATTGGGGTCTGGGTCTCAGTCTGGCCCGCGGTCTGGTCCGGCAACTCGGGGGCAACATCCATGTCTTCAGTCGACCCGGAACGGGCAGCACCTTTTCCATCGTATTGCCCGCCGTCAGTGCAGAGGAAGATTCCGCCTCGGCATAGACTCCCAAGCCCCCAACGGGACCCTGTTCCGGTGGGCAGCAGGGGACATAGGCCCGCCGCGGACTAGGTCTGAGGGGCCCAGCCCGGTGGGACGGCTACGGCAGCGATGCTCCGACCTCCGCGTGACGATCCCGTACGACGGGGGAACGCGCACCGACCCCTAAGGAAGACTCCGGCAGAGCCTCGCCAGCCTCTACCGAGCAGAAACCCGCCTTCACCCACTCGCCGCTATGCGGCCGACCCGAAGCGTCCTGGAGAACTGCAGGCTCCCTGCGCGTGACGCAAGGCTATTCCTGTCGGATCACGCGCAAGAGAACCTGCGGAGAAGGTCCAGCCATGCGTGTGATCCGGCCGTCCGGCCAGCGAATTTCGAGGCTCTCCAGCGTTGCTTGGGCGGGCAGGCCGAAATGCAGGCGCGCCGGTTCTCCCGAGAGATAGCCGCTGTTGGATCTCACGCTGCGGGACAGGGAGCCCTGATCCGTGTGCAGAAGCACCTCCGCACCCAAGGCGAAAGTGTTGCCCTGGCCTGGCCAGCGCAGTTCGACGGCGAGCGATTGACCCGTACACAGCCGGTTCTCGAAAACGACCGCAGGGTCCAGCAGATTGTTGACGACGATGTCCAAATCGCCGTCCGTGTCCAGGTCGGCCATCGCCATGCTGCGGCCACCGTCCAGGCTGCCCAGACCCCATTCCGGCATCCACTGGAAACCGTCGGCGCCGGTGTTGCGAAAGACCAGGTTTTCCTCCACCAACTCCGCGTGCTCGAGATGCGAAAACATTTCCTGGGACTGCATGCCGTTGACCACATACAGATCCAGCAGACCATCGTTGTCCAGATCCCCGAATTGAGCAGACCAAGTCCAACCCGTCGCTTCGAGCGCCGCGCTGCCCGCCTGATCTTCGTAGTGGCCGTCCGGCCCCATGACCTGCAGCACGTTGCGCATAACCTGGCCGCCCGTCACCTCGAAATCCATGTCTGCCATGAGCGGCCTCCATTGCGTCATGGTGGCCTCGTCCGTCAGGAAAGGTTTCATGTCTGCCGCAAAGATCTCCAAGTCCCCGTCGTTGTCCAGGTCTCCGGAGGCAAAACTCATGGTATTGCGGGTCACTGTCGGGAAAACTCGCTGTTCCTCCCAGCCCGTGGCGGTACGCAGCCAAGTCTGATCCGGCAGTTCGAAGTCGTGTCCCACCAGAATGTCGGGACGGCCGTCTGCATTGAAGTCTTCCAGCAGGATCGCCAGCGCCTGAGCCTTGTACGACAGAAATTCGCGGGTGAACTCGCCGGAAAGACCTTCCTGGGTCATCACGAACACTCCGCCTCCCGGAGCCATGATGCCTTCTTCCTTTTGCCGCTCGGCGTCATAGGTGGCGACCACCGCGTCCAGATCGCGGTCGGCGTCCACGTCGGCCCAAGCCATGACGTAGGTTCGATCCGGAAACAAGGAGAGCACTTGGCGCGCGAAGGTGCGCCCGCCTTGATCGTCCGGCAGGTTGTACAGCACCACGGGCAGGAAGCGGCGCAGGGCAAAGACGATGTCGAGCCAACCATCGCCGTTCACGTCCACGGCGCTGACGGCCCGGGTGTGGCGGACCGGCAGATCCTCGCGGCGGAAAGTCCATGCGCCTTCATTCCACAGCACGGCATTCTGGCCGTCCAGATTGGCCAGGATCAGATCCAAGCGGCCATCCCGATTCAAGTCGTTGACGGCCAGACCGGACCCGTTGCTGGCGAAAAGTCGCACGGGGTCCTCGTTCACGTTCGTGACGAAGTCCAATTTGTGTTCGACGAATCGATGTATGCACGGGGCGGCGGCCTGGTACGGCAGCACATCCAAGCGCGCCGCGACTTCTCCTGCGGCGGCCGGCAGCCGCAGAGGCGCCACACAGCCGCTGAGCAGCAGAAACGACAGCAGCAGACTTCCGAGACGAGGTTGCCGCAGGAGGACGATTGTGTCGACGGCGGCACGAAGTACGAACAGACGCATCCTGGGCTAACTCCATTTGATTACGGCTCCGGTCAGCTCCGGCACGGCCTGCGCGTCGATCGCGGCATAGAGCTCCGGCATGTCTTCCGCGGCGAGGGAATGACTGATGGTCTTGTCCCAGGGCAGAGCCCCCGAGGCGATATTGCGCATGACTGCGTTCCGACAGGGCTGGAGGCCGTCGTTGCAGGGAAAATACGTGGTCAACTGTTTCGTGTGCGGCACCATGAAGTCGAAGGTCACCGGTGCGCTGCCCAGATTGCCCAGATAGACGAACTTGCCGAAGGGACGACACAAGGCCAGCGCAGAGTCCAGATTGCGGGGAATACCGGTCGCCTCGAACACCACGTCGCCGCCCCCGGGTCGATACTCCCGCACGGCTTGCTGCACATTGTTTTCCCGGGCATCGACGAGATGATCGATGCCCAGTTCCCGGGCCAGGCGCATCCGGGTTTCGTTCAACTCCACACCGACCACGACGGCGCCGCGCAGCCGGGCCGCCAGCATGGCCCCGGTCCCGATCAGGCCCAGGCCCTGCATGACGACCAGGTCGTTCATTTGCACTCCGGCCATATTGACGGCGTTGTAGCCTACGGCCGGCATGACGAACAGGCTGCCTACAGCCGGGGAAACTCCTGCCGGCAGGAGTTCGATCTCCTGATCCTGGGGCACCACGGCCTGACTGGCATGCGTCCCGGAACAGGAATTCACGGTCTGGCCGGCCCACTCGAATTCGACGAAATTGCGCCGGTAATAGACGACGTCCCCGATGGCGAAACGATTCACCCTGCTGCCGATTTCCACGACCCGTCCGGTAGCCTGGTAGCCGGTGCACACCGGAAACGGGCCCCAGTCCAGACGTCCTTGGAAAACCATGAACTCGGTCCCCACGCTGACCCCGGAATAGAGGGTCTGGATCCGCACCTGGTCCGGAGCCAAATCGGGTACGCGGAAGGATTCCAACAGAAACCGGCGGTCTTGGGTGGCGATGAGAGCCTGGATGGCCATGCCGCACTCCTGGGCACAAGGGCATCGGCGGGACTAGCCCTTGAGCCCCGTCAACGTGATGCCTTCGATGAAAAAACGCTGCGCGAAGAAAAAGACGATCAGCACGGGCAGCAGCGCGATCGTGGCCCCTACCATGAGCAGATTCCAGTAGATCGTGTACTGGCCCAGGAAATAGGCCAGGCCCAGCGGCAGGGTCTTCATCTCCAGGGAATTGACGATCAACAGGGGCCACAGGAAGTTGTTCCAACTCCACATGAAGACAAAGATACCCAGGGTCGCCAGCGCCGGTTTGGACAGGGGCATCATGATGTTCCAATAGATGCGCCAATAGGTACAGCCGTCGATCTTGGAGGCGTCCTCCAGTTCCCGGGGAATGGATTTGAAAAACTGCCGCAACAGAAACGTCCCGTAGGGACTGAAGACCAGAGGCACGGTCAAGCCCCAGTAGGAATCGATCCAACCCATGCGGCTGACCAGCACGAAGAGGGGAATCATGATCACTTGAAAGGGAATCATGAGGGTCGCCAGATAGAGCACGAAGAGCTGCTCCCGTCCCGGAAAACGCAAACGCGCAAAGGCGAAGGCTCCCAGGGAGCAGGTCGCCAGCTGCCCCACCGTCAGCATCAGAGACACGAACGCGCTGTTGAGAAAGAAAAGATCAAAGGGCAGCGCCTGCCACGTGTCGAGATAGTTGCGCCAGACCATGGGATCCGGGATCCAGACCGGCGGGAATTGGTAGGCCTGCATTTCCGTCTTCAGGGATGTGGAAATCATCCACAGAAAGGGGACGACCATCGCCACGGCGCCCAGGGAGAGCACTGCGTAGGACAAGACCCCGCGCCAAGATCCAAAACGGGCTTTCGGGGCCGACCCGGTCACGGCGACCGGCAACGGAGCCGCCGGGGAAAGGGTGCTTTCACTCATAGTAGACCCATCGATCCTGCAAGCGCCATTGCACCAGGGTCACCCCCAGAATCAGGGCGAACAGGGCCCAGGCCACGGCCGAGGCGTATCCCATCCGGTGCCACTGAAAGCCGTTCTCGTAGATATAGTAGACCGTCGTCACCGTGGACCGGACCGGTCCTCCCTGCGTCATGATGTAGGCCTGTTCGAAGACCTGGAAGGATCCGATGACGGACATGATCAGGACAAAGAAAGTGGTAGGCGTCAAGAGCGGCAGGGTAATGCGCCAGAACTGTTTGGGACGCGAAGCTCCATCGATTTCCGCTGCTTCGTACAAGTGGCGCGGAATGCCCTGCAATCCGGCCAGGAAGAGCACCATGTTGTAGCCCATCCCTTTCCACACGCTCATGACGATGATGGCCGGCATGGCCCAGACCGGACTCTGCAGCCAGTCCGGCGCCGTGATCGGCAAGCGCAGAAACTCGAACGTCCGATTCAACATGAAGTTCAACACCCCGGAGGTGGGGTTGTACATCCATCGCCACATGAGGGCCACGGCCACCATGGACGAAACGACGGGCACGAAGTAGATGGTGCGGAAAAGACGAATGCCCTTGATGTGCTGATTGAGAGCCACCGCCAAGGCCAGAGAAACCACGATGCCCAGCGGCACACTGCCCGCCAGGTAGTAGAAAGTCGCCCGCAGACTCCGCCCGAACTCCTTGTCCCGCATCAGATCCACGTAATTCTCCACCCCCAGGAATACCGGGGGCTTCAGCAGGTTCCATTCCAGCAGCGAAAACCCCAGCGAGGCGAAGAGGGGGCCAATCGTGAACACCAGGAACCCCAACACGTTGGGCAGCAGAAAGCAGAATGCCGCCCGTACTTCGCGGCGCCGACTTTCGCTCCCGAAGGCAGAGTCCAGCCAAGAGCGGGGCGCAAGCGCAGTGCGAGTCGCCGAAGCCATGTGACACGTCGCGGGCTGCAAGCGAGCGGGGCCGTCCCCAGAGGCCCCCGGCAAATTCAGCCGCGGCTACGCGGTTTCCACCAGAATGGGATCAATCTCCTGGACGGCCAAAGGCAGCTGTTCCGCGGCCGGCGCGTTGTTGATCATGATCTCGTCCATATATTTGGCCAGCACCGCGGTCACCTGGGCAAAGGCCGGAATGAAAGTGGAAATGGAGTAGTCCAACACGTCCAGGAAATACTGCTGATGCTCCGGATTGGTATCCGTCACGAGCGAGCCGGCGACAGAGGCCCGACCCGGTATGCCGCGGCTGGGCTTGCCCACCATCTCCTCCAGGATCTCCGCGCTGGTGTAGAACTTCACGAATTCCCAGGCCGCGTCCGCATGCGGCGTGGCGCTGCCGATCGCAAAGCTCCCGCCCTGTACGGAATTGCCCCGCTGCGTGTTCATGGGGAACAAGGCGACGTCCCACAGGAAGTTTTCGTTGTCTCGGGGCGGCCCCACACGGGACGTGAGCGTTTGCACGAATTCCGGATTGCCCCATGTCATGGCGGCGCGGCCCGTTTCGAAGAGCGGCACGTCGCCCTGCTGCGCAATGGTGGGCGACACCCCGTGTACATGGCGCAAATCGGCCAGCCACTGGATGGTTTCGATGGCTTCCGGCGTATCCAGCAGACACTTCAGGCCGTCCTCGCTGACGAAGCGACCGCCATTGGTGGAAAGCGGTATGTCTATGGTCCAGCCCGCCAGGTTAGGCATCAGCCAACCCCATTGATCGACGGCTCCGTCTCCCGAGGTGTCCTGGGTCAACGCAATGCAGGCTGCCTGGAAATCGTCCCAAGACCAATCTCCGACCGGCTGCGGCACGCCGCCGGCCTCGAACATGTCCTTGTTGTAGATGGGCAGCACCGTGGACAGGTCGTACGGAAAGGCGTAGATTTCGTCCTGCCAGGTATAGGCCAGCATGTTGGCGGGCCAGAAGTCCGCGACGTTCACCTCGGGCTCCGCATCGATGTACGGCTGGAAGGAGAGCAAAGTGCCTTGGCGGATGTACTGCTGCGAGAACATGGAGACCATGCCCACGACGTCGGGCACCGTGCCGGCGACCGCCTCGGTTTGCAGTTTGGTCCAGTATTCGCTCCAAGGCGTGTTTTCCCACTTGATCCGAATGTGGGGGGCGGTATCGTGCCACTGGTCCAAGCCCCAGTTCCAAGTGGGCATGTCCGCCAAATCCCCCCAGAAAGTCAGCCGCAGCTCTACCGTCTCGGCCGCGGGTTCCCCGGCGCCCGCCGGGGTCTCCGGGGCCTGTACGCCACAGGCCGCCATGACTCCGGCCGCCGAAAGGCCTGCGCTCCAAACCAGAAAACGACGTCTCGACAGTTTCATATCCCACTGGTCCATAATCTGCTCCCGTAACCGACGATCCCATGTACAACCCGAAAGAAAACGAAGCGCTCAAATAGTAGGCCGCTGGGCCACGAAGCCGATTTCAGCCTCTATGCGGCGGATGTCGTAGACCGGATCGCGCTCATGTCCCGGCCGTGCATAGTGCGAGAAGTCCAGCCGATCGGCGTCGGCTCCATACCAGGCCTTCAAGACCTCGGGTACCGGATCCCGGGTGCAGGCCGTAGTCGCCACCGCATTCATGATGCGCAGCCCGGCCTTGTACGGAGCCTCGACCGCTTTGGCGAAGCAGTCTACGGCATCGCTGAGGTACATGCGGGAGAGCCCGGCCAAAGCCCAGTCCGACAAGGGATCTCCGGCCGCAACAGGGTCGAGCTGTGCGTCCTCCCGGGCGATAGCGGCCAGCCTGATGTTGATTATGTCCAGTATCGGATTCTGGCGTGCCAAGTATCGGGTGACTTCTTCCATCAGGTACTTGGAGAAACCATAGCCGTCTCGGTCCAGACAGGGGTGTTCGTCCGGGATAGGCACCTGCAACGGCCGAAACAGCCGATTTTGCACGCCGATCAGAGCAATGGAACTAGCCAGCACGAACTTGCGGCAACCGCGATCTATCAGGTAACGAAGCAGGGCGTGGGTACCGCCTACGTTGACGCGTATACCGTCTGCTTCCGAGCAGCCGCCGGTGACGGCGGCCAAGTGCACCAAGGTGTCTATCTGCAGGCCGTCCAACCGCGACAGCACATCCGGTTGCGTAAAGTCTCCCCGGAATCCGGGTACTCCCTCCACCGGGGTTTCGGCTCGGGACAGACAGACCACGTCATGGTCGCCCTTGAGGCGCGCGGCCAAGGCGCGACCAATGAAACCGCTGGAACCCGTGACGAGCACAGCCGACATCTATGCGCTCATTCTCTGTGTGGCTGAATGGGAGCAACTCCGCCTGCGAATCGTAGCACAGGGCATGCAACCGCCAAACAGGGGGCTAGGCTAGGCTGTCTCCGGTCGCTCAGACCTGCCCGTGGGACCCGAGCCGGACCGGGCGGGATGGTAGGTCGGGTTGAAAATCCGGTTGCACTTCGCCGTCCAGAACCTGGCCGGCCAGGGCTTTGAGACGGACCTGGGAAATCCGGTTGGTCAAGGATACGGGTGACGCCGTGACCGTCTCCACCTTGAGATAATTGTCGGTATAACCATTCCACAGACAGCCTTCCGCGGCGGCCAGGACTTGGCCTTTGCCCTCCCACAGGACGGGGCGCACGGAGTTCAAGAAACCCGTTCGAATTTCCCGCCCGGTGGCCGCGACCACGGTTTGCACCTGCCTGAGCCTAGCCTTCTTGACGGCCTTGGACACTTGGTGCGGCAATGTCGCCGCCCGCGTACCGGCCCGGGCGCTGAAGGGAAAGACGTGGGCGTCCGCAAACTGCATGTGCGCAATGAAATGCAAGCCTTGGGCGAACTCGCTGTCCGTCTCGCCCGGAAATCCCACGATGATGTCGGTGGTGATGGTCAGATCCGGAATGCGCCGTCGCGCCGACTCCACGAGCTGCGCGAAGGACGCGGTCGAGCACCGTCGGCCCATGCGGGCGAGCAACGGATCCGTACCGGCTTGCAAGGGCAGGTGCAGGTGCGGACACAGACGATCCGGCCACTCCGCCCAACATTGGAACAGCTCTGCGTCGACGTTCCAGGGCTCCAGACTGCTGAGACGCAGCCGCGGTATCTCGGTCTCCGCGAGAATGCGGCGGACCAGTTGCGGGAGACCGCCCGGCGGCCCGGCGGCGCTGTGCCGACCATAGCTGCCCAGATGCACGCCGGTCAGCACGGCCTCTTGGTAACCGTCCCGCGTCAGTGCCTGAATTTCCCGCACGATCTGATCCGGATCCTTGCTGCGGCTGTCTCCGCGGGCCAGCGTGACGATGCAGAAAGTGCATTTGAGATGGCACCCGTCTTGCACCTTGACGAAGGCCCGTGTGCGCGCATGCGGATCCGGCGATATCGGCGACGCCGTAGGATGCACTCGTTCCAAGGATTGCAGATCCGGAAATGCGCTGCTCCATTCCTCCAGGAGGCTGGCCAGAAGATCTTTGTCTGCGTTGCCGGCCACTTTCCACACTCCCGGCAGCTGCGCCACCGTTTTGGGCTCCAAAGAGGTGTAACAGCCTGTAGCTACGATCCGGGCTGCGGGATTGGCTTTGTGTTGGGATCTGATCAGCTGCCGCGACTTCTGTGCGGCTGCAGCAGTGACGGCGCACGTGTTGACTACGATGATTTGCGCCTGTCTCGGATCTCCCACCACCGTATGGCCGGCTTGCCGCAGCTGTTGGGCCAAGAGGTGGTTCTCGCTGTAGTTGAGACGACAACCTGTCTGGACCAGGAAAACCTCCACGGGTTACGTCCCCCTGCGCACCGCTTGCACGGCAGCGACAACTTGGCTATGGCGACATTCCGGCGTCAAGCGGACACGGGGCATTGTCTGTCTCCGAGGCTTGCTTCAATCAACCCTCCCGGGCGTGACCGGCATGGTAACACGTGTTCTGAACACCCATTCAAACTCCTGGCGGCATTTCCCGGACTCCACGCCCGATCCCCGAGGAGGCTCTTTGCTCTGGGGCGACAACGCTTCCGGCGCGAGGAACCGTCGAAAGCATGCATCTGCTAGGATAGGGGTGTTCCAGTAACGAAAGCAGCAAAAGTCGCAACGGCAACGTGTCTTTACGGCTCCCTAGGCTGAAGCGGAAGGACGCGGATTGCCGTCGGGGCATCCACGGAAGGCCTGGGCGCGACGACGGGGAGAACTTACTGTCTGTTTACGTGTTGTCGCCCGGCTTGGTGTTTCAGGAGGCTTCCCAGCGCAGAAGACGAAGACATATGCCACCACAAGGACTTGAAATCGCGGAACATTTTACGCAAGACGGCTACATGGTCGTGCCAAATCTTTTCACCCGACCGGAGGCGGTCCGCCTAAAGACCGAAATTCAGGCGGTGGTAGAAGAGGTGCGCCAGGAAAAGGAGCAGGCAGGAGCGGACTGGCAAACCCTGATGCAGGTAGGCGTCTATGTGGGTGTGGCCTACCGCAGTCCCGTGTACCGCAATGCCGTGGCCGACCCCCGCATTCTGGATCTGTTGGAGCCCATTCTGGGCCCGGACATCGAATTTCTCAGCGACAAAGCCGTCTTCAAAGATCACGATGCCGACTTCGGCAGTCCCTGGCATCAGGACTATCCCTACTGGCAGGGCAGCCACAAGATCTCCCTGTGGATGGCTCTGGACGATGCGACCGTCGAGAACGGGTGTCTCAAAGTAGTCCCCGGCTCCCACCGCGAGGAAATCGCACACGCCGACGTCTCGGACGGCAAGGGCTTCGGGCATCGGCTGGCGGCGGGCGCGGCTCAGGACGCGCGGGCCGTCAGCGTTCCCGTCGCCGCAGGGGGAGCCGTCGTCTTCCACGACTTGACGTTGCACGCCAGCCACGCCAACGTAGCGGGGACGGACCGCTGGGTCTGGATCCCGACATACCGCTCTCTGCATCATGCAGACCCGCCCTACGCTTGGGCTACGGCGGCCCGCACCGTGCGCCGCAAACCAGTTTGAACTTCCGGCATTGGGACCGGACATTTCGATTCTGCAATTTCTCAGGAGCACATCGTATGCATGCAAAGAGAATGAGCCGTAGACGGTTCCTGGCGCTTTCCGGGACTGCGGGCGCCGCAGTTCTGATCACCACCGCCTGCACCGCCGTGGCCCCGGCGCCCGCCGCGTCGGACGACACCCCAGCCATGGCGGAAGGCACCACCTTGAGTCACTGGCAGCATCATTCCGCGGGGCGGGCGGCCGCCGTGGAGGCCTTCAAGGAGGATTTCGAAGGGGACAACCCCAACGTGACCATCGACTTCCAGTCGATTCCCTGGGCCGAATACTGGGGCAAGCTGGCCGCGGGCATCGCCGGCGGAGCCGGTTCCGCGCCGGACATCTTCCAGATTCCGATGGGGCTGGTCGAGGAATACATCGCCGGCGACAGTCTCCTGCCGGTCGCGGAGTCCGTCATTACGCCCAGCCAGATCACGGAGAGCTATCTGCCTTGGACGGTAGCCCGGGGTTCCAAAGGCGGCGAGTACTACGGCTTGCCCTTGGACGTGCAGACCTTGGTGATGTATCGCAACAACGCCTTGTATGAAGCCGCGGATCTCGATCCTGCCCAGCCGTACGCGGATTTGGACGACATGTATGCGCAAGCCGTGGCGTTGACCCGGCTGGAGGAGAGCGACGACGATCAGATCGGCATCGACACGGGCTACTACAGCGCCTTCCAAACCATTCTCTACCAGCAGTTCCTGCAGCGGGAGCAGAACGGTCAGCCGTGGGTGGACGAAAGCACCAACCAATTGGTATGGCCCGACTATCCGGAAATTCTGCAGACTTTCGCATGGTTCTGCGATCTCTCCGGGACCGCGGACGACAACTCCTTTCTGCAGGGTCAAAATCGCTTTGCCCTGGGTCGGGCCGCGAGCCAGATTGGACATCCGGTCAGCCGCGGCTCCCTGGCCCAGCAGGCCCCGGATTTGGAATACACCATCGTGCCGTTCCCGGTCCGCTCCGTAGGGCAGGAACTCTACACGGCCGGCTCCCACTGGATGTGGGTGGTAGGCAAGTGGGTCCCGGATGCCGAAGTCGGTTGGCGGTGGGTGCATTACTGCACCCACGCGGACGCCCAGATCATTTGGAACGACGTAGCGGGAGACCTGCCCAGCATCCAGGGCTTGGGACAGGACGCGCGGTTCCGCCCCGACGCCAACGCCGAAGTCTGCCTGGATTCGCTGGAATACGCCACGCCCTGGGAATGGGTCGGCTGGGCAGAGTGGGTCAAGGAATTGGGAGACGGCCGCGACCGCGTCGTCATCGGCGGCGAAGATCCGGCCACTTCCTTTGATACCATGGTGGAAAATCTGAACGGCGTAATCGCGGATCACACGGTCTAGCGATTGCCCCTGAGAACAGGGGCTGCCGGGGCGGGATCCCCGGATCCCGCCCCGGCAGGGACAAGGGCCACGCGTCGTCCGACTGTCGGTGTGCGGTATGGCTAGACTTCAGATCAGTCGCCTGCAGAAACGGGAAATCCTGTGGGCGTATACGTTCCTGGGACCGGCTTTTTGCTTCCTGCTGGTCCTGATCGTGTTCCCCATTCTGTTTGCGTTCTATATCAGTCTGCACGACTGGAGCCTGATTCCGCGCGACTTTCCCCTGATCGGCTTTACGAATTACGTGGAAGCTCTCCAGGACTCGCTGACTCTCAAGAGTCTCCGCAATACTCTCTATTACACCGTAGGGGTGGTGCCCATAGGCATGATTCTGGCCTTGGCTCTAGCCTTGATCATGAATCAGGACCGGCTGCCGCTGCGCACGGCCCTACGCACGATTTACTTCATTCCGGTCATCACTTCTTGGGTAGCCGTCTCTTTCGTCTGGATTTGGATGTTCGAACCGCGTTGGGGGCTGGTCAACGGATTTCTCGATTGGTTTCGGATCGAAGGCCCCAAGTGGCTGGGGTCCCCGGATTGGGCGTTGCCGGCGATCATGATCGTGGCCATCTGGAAGGGCCTGGGCTTCAGCATGGTGATTTTCCTGGCGGGACTCCAGAGCATACCGCGGGAACTCTACGATGCCGCCAAGATCGACGGCGCCAACCGCTGGCAGGGCTTTCGGCACATTACGTTTCCGCTGCTGAATCCCACCGTGGTGTTCGTTACGGTGACGGGCGTGATCGGTTCCTTGCAGGTCTTCACGCCGGCCGTGATCATGACCACCCAGCAGGGCGAGGCGGGCGGTCCCATCAACTCCACCCGCGTCATGGTGTACCACATCTACGCCACCGCCTTCCGCTACACCGATCTGGGGTACGGGGCAGCCTTGGCCTTCATTCTGTTTGCTCTCATCCTGCTCATCACTTTGGTGCAGCTGCGGCTGACGCAGCGCGAGTTCGAATACGGATAAGCCGGGCGCCATGGCTGTGACTGCGACTACGCCCGAGGCCAAGGGCCAGGACACGGCTTGGTCCGTGGCCGGCCGCCTCGCGGGATTGCTGCTCCTGCTGGCGGGCGGCGTGTGGATGCTGCTGCCGTTGGTCTGGATGCTGTCCGCCTCCTTGATGCCTCTGTCCGAGGTGATCAAAGTGCCGCCGGTCTGGTTCGCGCCCCGGAAATATTCGATCGCCAATTTCCTGGAAGTCTGGTTCGAGGTGGGCTTCTGGCGGTTCGCCTTGAACAGCGCCTTCGTGGCGGTGACCATCACGGCGGCGCAGCTGCTGACCAGCACCATGGCCGGGTTTGCCTTTGCCCGGTACGAGTTTCCGGGCCGGACCGCGATCTTCATCGTGATCCTGTCCACCCTGATGATTCCTTTCCAGGTGATCATGATCCCGCTCTTCATCATGATGGCCCGGATGGGTATCGTGAACACCTACGCGGGACTGATCGTGCCGGCCCTGGTGACGCCTTTCGGGATCTTCCTGATGCGCCAATTCATGTTGGGAATACCCAAGTCGCTGCTGGAGGCGGCCCGCATCGACGGCGCTCCGGAACCCTACATCTATGCGCGTATCATGTTGCCGTTGAGCAAGCCGGCCATTGCGGCTCTGACCATCTTCATTTTCCTCGCGGCCTGGGACGACTTCCTCTGGCCTTTGATCATTCTCAACAGCAAGGCAAAGTGGACGCTGCCGATCGCCATGTCCCGCTTTACGGAACAGTACATCTCCCAGACCCATTTGCAGATGGCCGGGGCGGCCGTCATGTTCCTGCCGGTCCTGATCGTCTTCCTGCTCATGCAACGCAACTTCATCGAAGGCGTCGCCATGACCGGTCTGAAGGGATAAGGGCCGCCATGCAGCACCGCGGCCGATAGCCGCGCACGGCACCCATGTTGAAGGTCGGGATGGTCGGGGCAGGCAATATCGCCCAGATCCACGGCAAGAGCTGGTCGGCTTTGCCCGTCCGGCTGCAGGGCTGGTTCGACGTGGTCCCCGCGGCGGCCGCCCGTTCCGCGCAGCAATGGGGCGGTACCGTCTTCGGCTCTTTGGAAGACCTGCTGACGGACTGCGACATTGTCGACGTCTGTACCAGCGTCCAACATCACAAAGAGGTGGTGTTGGCCGCGGCCGCCCACGGCAAAGCCGTCGTGTGCGAAAAACCTCTGGCCCGTACGGTCGCGGATTGCCGGGAAATCGTAGCGTACTGCCAGAAAGCCGGCGCCCGGCTGTTCGTCGCCCAAGTGGTGCGTTTCTTCCCCCAATTCGAGACGGCCCGGGAGATCCTGGTCTCGGGCCGCTTGGGAGAGCCGGCCGTCATCCGCACGGTGCGCGCCTTCGGCTTTCCCGGCGGCGCGACTCACAGCGCCGCGCAGCAGTACGGGGATCTGCAGCAGAGCGGCGGCGTGGTGTTGGACGTGGCCATTCACGACCTCGACTATCAACGTTGGTGCTGCGGCGAAGTGAAACGGGTCTTTGCTCGCGGACTGCTGGAAGCCGGCATTCCGCAGATCGACCATGCCTTGATCACGCTGCGTTTCGCTTCCGGCGCCATTGGACACATCGAAGCCAGTTGGGCGCATAAGCAGGGCCTCTCCCGTACCAGCTTGGAGATAGCGGGGACCCGGGGCCTCGTGGAATGGGATTCCCGGGACAAAGATCCCTTGGAAACCGCCACGTTCGCGGGGGGCGTCCACAAATTGACTCCGTACGGGGGCCGGGACTATCCCTGGTACGCGGAGCTGGATCACTTTTTGCAGTGTCTAGCGTCAGAGGCGCCGTTTCGAGTGTCGCCGGAAGACGGTCTGATGGCCGTCAAACTGGCCGAGGCCGTACTGCACTCCCTACGTACCGGGCGCCCGGTACACATGGCAGAGTTTGCGGGGTAAGACGTGCCTGTCCGCATAGGCCTCTGCAGTTTGGCGCATGGCCATGCTTTTTCCTATCTGCAATGTCTGCAGCAGATGCCCGAAGTGGTCGTGGTAGGAGCCTGGGACGACGTGCCCGGCGTTTTGGAACGGGTCGCGCGCCAATTCGGGATCCCCACGTACACCGCACTGAATGCGTTGCTGGGCCGCGACCTGGACGGGGTGATCGTCTGCTCCGCCAATGCTCGCCATCGGCGGCACGTAGAAATGGCGGCGGGCCAGGTACCGTATATTCTCTGCGAGAAGCCCCTAGCCACTGCGGAAGCGGACGGCCTGGCCATGCTGGAGACCTGCCAGGATACCGATACGCAGCTGCAGATGGCCTTTCCCGTGCGTTTCGCCCCTGCCGTCGCCGAGGCCAAACGCATCCTGGACCAAGGAAACTTGGGCGCCGTATACAGTGCGGCTTGCACGAATCAGGGCTCTATGCCCGGCGGCTGGTTCGTCGACGCCGAGCTGTCCGGCGGCGGCGCCGTGATGGATCACACCGTGCATGTGATTGATCTGTTGCGTTGGTTCTGGCGTACCGAAGTGACGGAGGTCTATGCCGAGATCGGCCATGGCCTGTTGCATCCGGGCCTGGATCTCGACGACGCCGGTCTGCTTTCCGTGCAACTGGCCAACGGCGTATACGGCACGCTGGATACCAGCTGGTCTCGTCCGCCCGGATATCGGATCTGGGGCAATGTGGCTCTGGAAATAGTGGGCTCGGAAGGCGTCCTGGCGGTCGACGCCTTCGGGCAAGCCCTGACCCTGACCAGCGAAGACACAGGACGTACGCAAATGCACCCTTGGGGCGCCAGTCCGGACATGGGCCTGATACGGGACTTCGTCGACACGGTGCGGTTGCGGCAGAAGCCCTCCATCTCCGGTTACGACGGGATGCAGGCGCTGCGCGTGGCCTTGGCCGCCTACCAATCGGCGCGGACCGGCCTGCCCGTTGCGTTGCCGCCGACTCCGCGAGCAAGCCAGGCACAATGAAGACATGACGCTGCGGCTGGGCACTTCTACCTATTCCTACTGGCACTTCGCACCGGAACGATTTCCCGTCGAGCAGGTGCTCGAGGCGGCCCACGAACTGGAACTGCACGGCGTGGAGATTCTGCATCGGCAGTTGGAGAGCGAGCACAACGACTATCTGCAGCGCCTCAAGCAACGTGCCTTCCAATTGGGGCTGAGCCTGTACAACTTGTCCATTCACCAGGATTTCCTGTGGGCGGAGCCGGCAGAGCGGCAGCGGAACGTGGCGCACACGCTGCATTGCATAGACGTGGCACACGCCATGGGCATCCCTTCCATCCGCGTGAACTCCGGC
The DNA here is from genome assembly GCA_034421855.1 of Anaerolineales bacterium. Lineage (GTDB taxonomy): Bacteria > Chloroflexota > Anaerolineae > Caldilineales > Caldilineaceae > Bin34. Next base: position 139,756 of record DAOUKB010000080.1, on the reverse strand, counting down.
AGCTGGCGCAAGGAAGGAAGTTTCGACGACTTGGTGCAGGCCCGAGGCTGGGTAGAGCCGTGGGCAGGTCACACGCAGGAGGAAGGCTTCGGCTGGGTTTGCGACTGTATTGCTCAATGTCTGGATCACGCCGCGCAGAGCGGCGTGACTCTCCTGTTGGAAAACCACTGGGGTCTGACCACGTTCGCCAAGGACATGAACCGGATCATCGAAGAAATCGACTCGCCTTGGTTGGGAGCCGTCCTGGACATGGGCAATTTTCTGTTCGAGGCCGATATGTATGCGGCTATGGCGCAGATCGCGCCCCATGTGCAACTGGCCCATATGAAGACCTACCCGGGCGGCGGTTCCTGGTACAGCCTGGACTTGGACTACGCCCGCATCTTTCGGCTGTTGCTGGATGCCGGCTTCACCGGATTCGTATCCATCGAAATGGAAGGCCGGGAACCGGCGGCGACGGCGATGCCCCGGAGCGTGGAGCAGGCGCGGCAAGCCTGGAAATTGGCCCAACCGCTGCGCGGCGGAACGCCGGCTGCAGCCCCACGGGAACTGCCGTCCGCCCTGGGGGATTGAGGATCCGCAGCGTCAATCAGGTCCGCGGCCTGCCGCCTTGGCGGCGGCGCGGGTCTCGTCGTGTCGGGCGCGGCGGCGGTCCGGCGCTACCCTCTGATATTCCTCGGGAGTATTGAGGTCCCACAGCAGCTCCGCATGGCCCAATTCCACTCTCTGCACCTGAGCCCAATGTCTTGCGCGGACTAGGCGCAGCCCCATGGAGTCGGGAGACAATGCAAGCACTTCCTGGAGCAATTCCCGTTCCAAGGCGATGGGATGACCGCCCTTGCCGTCACAGGTAGGAACCGTGAAGAGTATGCGCCGCCGGCGTACTCCCTGTGCATGTGCGCGCAGTATCTGGGTAGTGATCGCGGCGCTGCGCGGCTGATCTACGTTGAGGATCAAGACCGGTCCGGGCACGTAGGGGGCAACCGCGGGCCGTACGGCCCGCAGACCCGCTCGAAGGGAAGAAAACTTGCCGCTACGGTAATCTTCGTTCACAACCCAGCGCACACGCGACTCGGCTCGGGGCAGTTCCCACTGGGCCAAGACGGACTGCAACTCCTGTGCCTGATGACCCAGTACCGCAACTACATCGTCGACTCCCGCCTGCATCAGCATTCGCACCTGATGCACAATTAGGGGCAATCCTCGCCAATCGAGGAGGGCCTTCGAGCGGCCCATGCGGCGGGACTTCCCGGCAGCCAGCAATACGGCGGAAGTCAGCGGAGACGTGCCGGCGGCAACGTTGCCTGCTGGTCCTTCGCGGACGGCCATGGCGGGGATCGTTTCGGGCAGTGGAAAAGGCGCACGCGGTCTGCGTAATCCTCAGTGTACGTCATAACCACCGGAGGAGAGAGGCCGTGTACCCCTGCGGCCCGGCGCGTCTGGAAGGCACGTCCTCTCAAGAAAAAGCAACGGCGGATCTCGCCCCGGCCTCCTCTTTGGTATCCATGTCTGCCGAGATCGAACTGGCAAAGACGTAGATCCGTAGATCCGTAGATCCGAATTCGGAGTAGTTTTCCGGTTACGTATGGCGGAGCGCCTGGCTTCCCCTACCGATTCGGGAAGTCGCCGGACCGTCCCCGCTGGCGGCAGGGGACGGTCCGGACCTCGGCGGCTAGCGCTGATTCTCCAAGGCCCATGCTTGGAGCTGCCGTTGCACTTCGTCGATGATGACCTGGGCTCCGGCTTCGTCGAGCAGCTCCAGAATTTCCGGAGCCCTCTCGGCATACTCGTCCCAACCCCATTCCACGGGTTGCACGTGTTCCTCCCACACGGCCACCACCTGGGCGATCTCCGTGGTGATGGGTTCGCGGTCCACTACAAAGCCGAGCGCGACAGAGGGCATGGCCGTGTCGTTCATGATCTTCGTGGCTTCCCATGCTCCCACTTGTTTGGGATCGCGGTAATAGGCGTTGAACTGGTTGCCGAACATCCAATCCGTATTGGGCTCATAGGTACTGGTCTCCGCCGTGACCCCTTCGGGGTAGGTGATGACCCGATTGGCCTCGTCGGCCCAAACCCAATGCTCCCCTTCTATGCCGCGCGCAAACAGATTGTACAGTTCGACGTTGGTATTGAATTCTTCCAGGACCTGCACGGCCTTGGCCGGGTTCCGGGACGTGGCACAGACGGCATTGAGCGTAGCGGTGGCTCCCGCCGTGTCCAATATCAGCGGATCGGTCAGGTTTTTGGACAGGAATTCGTAGCCGTACGCCACCTGGGCCTCCACGTCGTTGCCGGGTTTTTCCACGTGATACCCCATGGCGAACAAACCGGCCCGGAACGCGGCCCGGGCGTCGCTCAGCGGGGCCGGTTCCTCGGGAAAGAACCCCTCGGCGATCCAGCGCCGGGCCAGATCCGAGGCCGCCTGGAATTCGGCGGTGCCGAAGGCGTTGACTACGGTCATCGCCTCGTCGTCGGCCCGGACCGCGATCACGCGGATGCCGTCGTCGATGGGATCATAGCCCCAATACTGGGACCGCCACAGAGACGTACCGGCGCTGTCGCTGGCGAATACCGGCGTGATCCCTTCGCCGTCGCGTACGGCCGCCAGCCAGGGTTCCATGTCCTCGAACGTTTCCACGGCGTCTAGGTCGAACCCGTATTTGTCCATGAGATCCTTGCGGGGATGGACGCCCCAGGGCTTGGGAAATATCTGCTGGTTGATGACGCCATAGATATGGCCCTTGACGCGGGCGGCCTCCCAGGTGGTGGGCGGCATGCTGGCCCACAGCCCCGGCGCATGTTCCAGCAACAGGTCGTCCAAGGGATGGAGCACCCCGTTGGCGATGTTGTTGGAATAACTGTTGATCCAAGGGGCCGTGAAGATGATGTCGCATTCTTCGCCGGCCGCCAGCCGCAGCTGCATTTTCTCGTTGTAGGCTCCGAAATCGATGGGTTCCAACGTGAGCTGGACGCCGATCTTCTCGTTGAGAATCTCGTTCATGGCGTCGTTGACCTTCTGCAGGTCGGCCGGAATGCCCCGGCTGCCGTACGTGTAGGTGATCGGGATCAGATCCGTGGCCGGCGCCCCGGCGTCTTCCGCCATGTCGGTATCCGGCGGCGGCGCGGGACACGCGGCCAGCAGCAGGACCGAGGTCGTCAGGACCCAGGACAACAACCAGGGGAACATACGCTTCATTTCTCTTTCTCCTTTGCTAGAAACGAATCCGAAGAGCGAACGCTACGATTTCCCTTCAGCCTTTCAGGCCGCCGACGGTGATGCCGCGTACGAAATACTTCTGGAGCAGCAGGAACGTGAAGAGAGCCGGGCCAAAGGCGAGCACGGCCATCGCCATCCGGGCGGATTGCGTAGGTATGGGCATGCCCGTGGTCTGGGGATTGGAGGCCATGAATTGGATGTTGCGCATGAGCACGTACAACAGATACTGCAAGGGATACAGAGCGCTGTCGTCGATAAACAGCAAGGCCAGGAACCAGTCGTTCCAATAGCGCAACACATAGAACAGGGAAATCGTCGCCAGCACCGGTTTCGACAAGGGGGCCACGATCTGGAAAAACATGCGCCACTCTCCCGAGCCGTCGATGCGGGCGGCATCCAGGATTTCGCCCGGCAACTGCGCGAACGAAGTGCGCAGGATGAGGACGAACCACGCGGTGACCAGATAGGGCAATACGAGCACCAGGATATTGTCTTTCAGGCCCAGATAGCGGGTGACGAGGATGTAGAAGGGCACCATGCCGCCGTTGAACAGCAAGGTGAAGAAAACATAAAAGGACAGGACGCCCCGCAACTTGAAATCCCGCCGGGCCAGGGGCCAAGCCAACAGCGAGGAAATGGTGAGGCCCACCCCCGTACCCAGCAGGGTGACGAGGAAGGTGATCCCGTAGGACTGCAGGATCTGCTGGGGTTGTTTCAGGATGTAGGCGTACGCGAAAGTGGAAAATCCGACCGGCAGCAATTGGTATCCTTGCCGAGCAATCATCGTCTCGTCGGAGAGCGAAACGGAAATCACCAGGACCATGGGGAGCAGGCACGCCAGCGTGATCAGAATCAGGACCGCGTGCGCCAATACTTGGCTGCCCTCCCACCGGGTCCGGGTCCGGATCGCGACCGGGACCGATTGCGTCGTTTTTTGCAGCAACTCCACGCCCATGGGGCAGATCGTCAGAACAGGGAGTAATCTACGTTGATGCGGCGCACGATCCAGTTGGCCAGCACCACCATCCCCAACCCCACGACCGACTGATAGAAACCGGCCGCGGCCGCCATGCTGATGTCGCCCAGCTCCACCAGGGAACGATAGACGAAGGTGTCGACGACGTCCGTGGTACGGTACAACACGGGCGTATCCCGCGGGAGGAAAAAGAAGAGCCCGAAGTCGGCATGGAAAATGCGTCCGATGGCCAGCAGCACCAGAATGACGATCAGGGGATAGAGCATGGGTAGGGTCACAAACCGAATCTGGGCCAGCTTGCCGGCCCCGTCCATGCGCGCCGCCTCGAACAGTTCGGGCGAAATGCCCAGAATGCCCGCAAGGTAGATGAGACTGCCGAATCCCAGACCGTTCCAGAGATGAGCCAGCGTCAGGATGGCGGGCCAATGGCTGGGGGAGCGGTACCAGCGGATCGGGTCGAGCCCCAGCGTTTCCGCCACCGTTTTCAGCAAACCGGTGTTGCCGTTGAGCAACGCAAAGAGGAAATAGCTGACGATGACCCAGGAAATGAAGTACGGAAAGAACAGGGCGGTCTGGTAATACTTGCTCATCCGGCTCGTGTACACTTCGTTCATAAGCAGGGCCACCAACAGGGAACCCGTGGTCGAGGCGACGATGAACAACGTGTTCATGAGGAGCGTGTTGCGCGTAATGCGCCAGGCGGCGTCCGTGCCGAAGAGGAATTTGAAATTCTCCAATCCCACCCAGGCGCTGTGCAAGATGCCGGTATCGAACCGGTAGTCCTTGAAGGCGATGACGATCCCAACCATGGGCAGGTACGCGAATACGAACAGCAACAGGACGCCGGGCGCCGCCATCACGGAAAGCATGAGATTGCTCTGGGCCTCCCGGGCGGAACCGAAGAGGCGGACGAGAAAGCGGTGCATGATCTGAGTGGGAACCGTCAACTTCGTGACGGGTAGCACTGGCCTGTAGCCGGCTGCCGAGGCCCGGCGAGTCGTTTTGCAGCTCCTGCCGGTACCCCCGGGCACCCAGAGACGGACCGCGCCGGGGCATGCCCCGGCGCGGTCGGAATCACCCGTGGCGCTTTCCCGTACTGTATCGGGCGGCAGAGACGCGCCGAATGCAGAGCTGCCGGTCCATGTCTCGCGACGACACGTGACGGGGCGTTTGATCCTCGCACGACGAGAGCACTGCGCGGGCCGGCAAATTCCCGGGGGTCTTGCACTGCGCGACACGGACCCGGTGCGCGGCGAAAACCCGGTGTAGGCTGTGCAGCACGGGAGCGAAGGAAATCCATGGATTTGGGAAGCCCGTCAGGAAATTGCGAAGCCACCGCATGTCCCGCGTCTGGGGAAGGCGAGCGGCAATGGAGTCGAGAGTTTCTCCAGGAAACCCGTGGCCGACGGCACGAACCCTCGCTATACTACCAGACGCGTTCCGATCCGAAGAAGACCCTAGGCGATCGCGCAATGTCGAGGTTCAGGTTCCGCGCCGCGCGTTGCCGCTGTCCAAAACCGGGGAGGCGGGGATGCTGTCGAAGAGCAGGACCATAGGGGAAACGGGTTTCCGGGTCGGCAGCCGGAGACGCGGGGTATCAGCCCGGCAAGGCCGCAGGACATCCAGCGCCTGGAGCTGCGACGACAGAGAAAGACGTCCCTCCGGAGTGCGCCGGCTCAGACGGCATCCGGACCGATCGGGAGGGCTACGAAGAAGGTCGTACCTTCGCCCAGAGTGCTGCGTGCCCACAATTCTCCGTCATGCGCATCCACTATCGCTTTGGCCAGGAAAAGCCCCAACCCCGTACCGGATGTGCTGCGCTTGGAACCCCGGTCGACGCGATAGAAGCTCTGGTAGATCTTGTCCAGTTCGCTTTCGGGTATGCCTATACCTTGGTCGGCGACGTAGACCACCACACGCGCCCATTGCCGAGCCTCGTCGGCTTCCTCCAGCCAAGCCCCCACGCGGATGTCGCCCCCCGCCGGAGCATACTTGATGGCGTTCCCTATCAGATTGGCGAAAACCTGGCGGAGCTTGTCTTCGTCCGCGTGGACGGCCGGCAGGGGATCCGGCGGAAAGTCCAAGATGAACCGATGCCGGTCTGTCTGCAAGTCGGCTCCCTGGACTACGGATTCGAGCAGGCGGGCCAGTTCCACCGGGAATTTCTCGAGCCGCAGGGCTCCCGCCGCCACCTTGCTGACGTCCAACAGGTCGTTGATCATGCCCTCCAGGCGATCCGACTCGTCCGCTATGACTTTCAGCATCTCCTGGGACTCTTCCGGTCCCCAGGCGGCGTCCGGCCGCTGCAAAAGCTCCACGTTCCCTTTGATCACGGTGACGGGCGTCTTGAGATCGTGGCTGATGGCCGAGACAAAGGTAGTCTTCTGCTCCTCGGCTTCCTTGAAACGCGTGATGTCTGTCACGTTGACGACGACGTTGAGCAGATTGTCCTGGTAGTCCCGCAAGGGTGTATAGGTGACGGTGACGGTACGGGTTTTGGCTCCAGGCCGTCTGATCTCTCCTTCGCAGTGGATGGAATCGGCGCTGGGCAAATCCACGGCTTCGCTGCTTTGACAAAAGTCGAACCCGCTCACGTTGTGCAAGTCCAAGACTTCGTTGCATCGTCTATGCAAGGCGTTTTCCGGAGTCATGCCTACCAGATCCGCCAAGGTCTGATTGATACTTACGACGTAACGGTCCTGATCCAGAATCAGGACCCCCACCGTGCTGTTCTCGATGACGGCTTCCAGCCGCTGCTGGTGTGCTTCCAGTTCCTGGTACATGCGGGCGTTCCGCACGGCGATAGAAGCCTGATTGACGAAGCCGTGCAGCACCTGGCGATCCAGCGGGGAAAACGCGTTGCGCCGCCGGAAGAGGAACATGACTCCGATCAAGGAATCGCCTACGTGCAGCGGAGCCCACAACGTTTCCGGGCTGAGTGGATAGCCCTTCCGCCGTAGCTGATCCCGCACCTGGACGAGGCGACGGCGCATCTCGTCTTCCTCCATGACCGCGACATAGTCGTCGTCCGCATCCGTAAAGGCCGGCGGACTCTTCGGTCTGGGTACCAGGCGAATGGGCAGAACCTCGGTCAGCGGTGCGAAGAGGTCCAGGGATTCGGGCAACCCATAGCCGCATACCAGGGGCTGCTTGGGCTGGCGCGCGTAACTGTCGGGCGCCGGCCAGATCGCGATGAGACCCTCGGAACAGTTCATCAGTTCCACGGCATTGCCCAGAATGAGTTCGACCAGACTGACCACGTCGAGACGCGAGGTCATGGCCCGGCTGAGGCGCAGCAGATATTCGCGTTGCCGCAACTGAAATTCGCTGCGCAGCAAATTGGGCACGTAGTGTACGCGCCGCGAGGATTCACTCATGGCGTTGCCGGCCGGGAGAACCGCTTTCCGCAGCGCCCCGGTATGCTGTCCGCGGCCGCGCGGCAGCCGATACCGCCCTCGGGCAGGCGAGGCGTCCGGGACTGGCCGGGGGAACCGCGGCAGCCGAGCGAACCGGCCGCAGACCGGAATCCGCAGTCAGATGCCCCATGCCGCGCGCATGTCGGCCATAGTGCGCAAGGCCGCGCCGGCGCCGAATACTCGGTGGCCTGATCCGCCCTGGGTCCAGCGCTCGTCCATCGGTTCATGGGCCGGCTGAAACCGTACGTCGCAGCTGAGGCGATACCGCTTCGTCAAATTGGTGGTGGAGGCGTGCATCGTGTGCATGCCGAAGAGTATGACGTCGCCCGCTTTGTAGTGGGTAGTCAGCCAGCGGCCGCCGAATTGCGCCACGATGTCCATGGGTTCCCGCGTAAACCAGCCGTCCACTCCGTCCCGATCCACATCCATGCGGCCATAGGTGTCCCGTACCCGGGCAAATTCCGGCAGATGGTTGGATCCTTCGCACAGACATAGGGTGCCGTGCTCCACGGGCGTATCCCCGAAGGGAATCCAGACCGTATGCAGATTGCCCGAGCCGCGGCCCATGTAGACGAAGTCGTAATGGGCGCCTGTGTATTGTTCGTTGCCTACGGCCCGCAGCCACTTGTAGACGAAGGTCGCAGGCTCCGCCGCAAAGTACCGGCTGAAGAAAGCGAAGAGCTCTTCGCTTTCCAGCACCTGCAGTACTTCCGGCTGGTACGTGATCTCCGTATTGCCCATGAGACGCACGTGCTTGGGACGCCGCGGCATGACGCCTTCCAGCACGGGCGTGCCGGGAGTAAGAGCCCCGCGCGCCTCCATATAGGAAAGGACGGCCGCGCGGCCGGCCAGAACTTTGGCCGGATCGATAAGCCGCCGGAGCAGGAGATATCCGTCGGCTTGCATACGCGCCTGCAGAACGGATAGGCTTTCGTCCGCGTAGCTGGACCGCAATTCCCCCAACTCCGACGAGGGGAATTCCAGTTCTCGATGTCCGAATCGTATCTGCACAGCCATAAGACATTATAAACCCAACAGAGAGGATGCGAAGCGACCGCCGCAAGGGACGTCCCGGGAGCCCCCGTTGGCCGATACGGTGCAGAATGGCATGAGGGCTCCGGCGGGCTTGTGGACCCTACCGCGGTAGACAACTACCGAGACCGCCACCTTGATGCCGGCAGGCTACGGCTTCGACTGCTCCCACAGCGCCGGATGGCGTACGGCACACCGAGAGCCGGTCTCGTGGGGACGCAGCGAGCGCCAGGAGAGTACGACGCCGTAGCGCCGCCCTGTCGGGCGCAGCGGGACAATCCTGTCCAAGGCCTTCCGCGTCGGCAAACGGATCGGCGCCGATCCGGCCGCCACCTCCCCCCGGCAAACGCATCCGGAAGACTGCCGCGCGGCTCCGTCTAGCCCAGGGCTTCTTGGATCGCGACGGCAAAGGCGTCGAAGGGAATGCCGCCGGCATACACTTTGCCGTTGACGACAAAGGAGGGCCGACGCCGAATGGACCAAGTGGTGACCCGCTCGTCGTTCATGACTCGGACCTTGGCCAGATGCGTATCGTCTGCCATACAGGCGCCGAATGCGGCTCCGTCCAGTCCGATCTGGTCGGCAAAGTCGTCGTAGACCGAGACGTCAGCGCGGAACAGCTTGCCCTGGCTGCCGAAGAGCAGATCGTGCATGTGCCAATACTGAGCGGGAGCCTGGTCTCCGGCGCACTCTACGGCCATGCTGGCCAATTCGCTGGCTCGACCGTGATCTAAAACGTGATGGAAGCCCAACCGGACTTGGCCGGAACTGACGAATTCCGATTTGAGCCTGGGTTCTGTGCGCAGCACGTGCGCAGCACATGCTCCTCACAGAAAGTCGCTGACGTCCAGGATGGTGACAGGAGCCTCCGGATTGCCCAAGTAGACATATTGGCCTTCCGCCACAAAGTGCTGCGTCCAATCCTCCACCACTGGGACGGCCGCTTCTTCCTCTGCGGGCTCGGCATCCGCCACCGCTTCCGTCGCGGGCTCCGCTTCGCCGGCCATGTGCTCTGCTGCGGGATCGTCGCTGTTGCCTGCCTCGTCGGCGTCCATCATGTCCGACGCGTCGGTAGCGGCCGCCTCCGTGTCCGTTGCAGGCTGTTCCTGCTCGGCGACGCCGGCGGCCGCGTCCGGGGCTTCCCCTGCCGGCATATCGGCGCAAGCCCCCAGCAGAGTCACCACAGCAACCGTCAGCAGCAACGCGCACAGTCCTGGCCGCAGTCTCTGCGGCACGGTCTTCTTCCAGAGTTTCGACATATATCGTTGCATCTCCTGCTTATTCTTGGGCTATTCCGAACCGGCATTTTCCAACGCTGCCAGCTGCGTAAAAATCTGGTCGAAGACGTTGGCGAACATGTCTTTTTCCAGCGACCCGACGATGGGCTGCGCCAACGCGCCGTATCGACGGTGCCAGATCAGGAAGGTCGGCGTACCTCTGACGATGCCGGTAACGTCCGATATCCCCTGGGCAATCATATCCTCATAGTGACTCCCGACCAGACAAGCCGCATAGGCCGCCTCGTCGAAGGGGGCTACCTCGGTACGCTCCCACTGCGCCCACCAGTCCGGATCGGTAGGGGCATCTGTGCCCTGGCCGTATGCCTCGGGAATGCTCACCCGCAGCAGGTGCGGTGTACTGCGCGCCAACACCGCACCATAGTCTAGCAAGGCGCCGGCGTAGTTCGCATGGGCCCAGTCGCTCGGGGAAGCGAAAAGCAGGCCGTGCATCTGCCAGAAACGGCTCTGTTCGCCCGCGCACAGAGCCGCCTCCGCCGCGTAGGGCGCATAGAGGTGAATATCCAGGGGAAAATGCTTGTAGACCCACATGACTTGGTGCGTAGCCACATAGTTCGCTTCCAGAAAGGGCTGTGTTTCCTGCTTATGTTGCCGACAATAAGGGCATTCGAAATCACTGAATTCAAATACCACCACCTCGGCGAAAGGAGAACCCAGGAAATAGTCGCCGGCATGCGTTACCCCTTCCACGACGGAGAGCGCGTCGCCGCGATGCCGCAGCCACAGATCCGCCGGCGCCAGCCCTTCGTCCGTAATCCAATAGGGCAGCTCGTCCGCGCGGGCGGCTTCCGCTTCCATGCGGTTCAGAAATTCCTCTAGATTCCGGGTGACGCGGGCCATGTCTTCGTAGGGCAGAGCCCCGGACAGAGGCAAAGCCCGCGCCGGAGCATCCCGGTAGAACATGACGAAAGTCGGGGTGCCGTTGAAACCCGCAGACCGCGCCTCTTGGATCGCGGCATCGATATGGTCGTCCACTGCATTGTGCAGGTCCAGTTGGCAGGTGGTAAAAGCCTCTACGTCCAGAGGCGCGGCGATCGTCGGGTCCGCATTGTATTGCTCGGCCAGCATGCGGTAGAAGGCGGGGGCGTCTTGCGATCGGGCGTGTTGGGATTGGGTGGCATACAACTGGGTATGTATCCACCAGAACGCATCCGTGCTCTGCAGGGCTACACACCAGGCTGCCCGGTGGGCGCCGCGGGACTGCGGATGCAGCGACTCCAGAGGGAGATCCTTGGCGACGTATTGCACCTCGCCGGTACGGACAAACTGTTCGACGTAGCGCGGGAGCGTTTCTTGGTTGTGTCGCTGGCAATAGGGACAATGGAAGTCCGAAAACTCGATCAGGACCACAGGGGCCGCCGCAGAGCCCATGTAGGGGTAGCCGTCCGCCGTAAAGCCGGTCTCCAGATCCGCCCGGCTCATGTCCCTCTCGGCGGCCGCGGCCGCCTCTGCCGCTTCGACCGGGAGCGCGGCGGCTTCCTCTGCGGGAGCCGATACGGGTTCGGACAGGGACTGTTCCGACACGAACTCGGAAAACAGCAACGCGCTCTGGTCCACCGTACAGGCCGTGAGCAACAGCCCGAGGATACAGACCGCGAATATCTGCCGACGGCCACGTCGCCGCCGCACTTCAGACCAAGTCAGCTCCGCTCGACCATGTTTCATGCATTAGATTCCTTAACGCTTGGACGGATGCGCAGACCGGATCGTCGATCGGGTATCCGGCCGCTGGGCAGAACGCGCCGGAGCCCCGGAGAAGTCTCCCGCGACTATCTCCATACTGTAGTGGGAAAGCGGCTCCGACTGCAGAGCCTTCTTACAATTGGAAATGGAGTTTGTTGTCCTTGACTACTTTGATTTCGTAGTTGTGGACCAAATTCTGGAGTTCGTGCTGCAGGGCATCCCAGGCATCTTCGCCGAGGATACGCTGCAGGTGATTCTGATCTTCCGTAGTACAGCCCATCAACATCTGGGGCCCGACGCCCCACAGGGAGTACCAGACTTCGCTGGGTTCCAAACCCATGTCGGCAAGACCCGGGATAAATTTTCTCACTATGAAGTTGTCGTAGGTTCTTTCCAGTCCGGGTTTTATGTCCCAGCTCATCAGCAATTTGAACACAAAGTCGCGGCAGCCCGTGGCATAGAATTGGCGTGGCGCCCTGCCTGTACCTGCCCCCAAACAGAGAGAGTAGTGAAAAGACAAATTAACAGAATCCGCCTTCAATTGCAAAGGGGGTCCCCACGGACAGACGGCACCGGCACCGGCGGACGGCACGGGCGCAGACGGTTCCGAGCGCGCCTGGGGGGCAGGCTGGGCATTACCACCGTTCTCTGGCTGTGGGGAGCGACGGTTGCCCTGGCGCAAGACTTGCCTGGAGGCCCGGGCGCCTTCCACCTGTACCTCGTACCCGCGGAAGCCCGCGGGATAGACTTGCTGGCCCATGTGGTGGAAGTGGAGGTCGTCCAACACCCCGACTCCACGGCCCACTACCACACCGTCGCCACGTACTGGCTGCACAACACGACCGCCGAACCGCGCATCCTCGACCTGACTCTGCGGGCGGCTGCGGGGGGACTCGAGGGACCTGGGCACGGCCGGCTGCAGCGGATTCAGCTCTTCGCCGCAACCTTGCCCGTGCCTTTGGAACCTCTGGACAACGGACAGTACCAGGCCCTCGTCGCCTTGGCGTCGGACGAACGGACAGGCCTGGAGCTGCGCTACACGGTCCACGCCCCCGGCCGGTATTTCCCGGAAGTAGTCTACGACAGCGTGCCGCTGCGGGCCTGGGGCGCCCCGCCGGCGAGCATGCGCCTCAGCGTCTATGCCGCCAGCGAGCTGTCTCCGCGCACCTTGCAGCAGGCAACACCCGTAGCCTACGACCTCCTGAGCGGAGAGGTGCGTTGGCACTTCGAGAACACCTGGCCGGGATCGCCCTTGCAAGTCCGATTCATTCACGCGGCGACATGGGACCGGATTCGGCAGGCGGAAGCGACGGGAGACCAGTTGGCCCTCGGCCGGCAGTTTCAAACCTTGTACAAAGTCAGTCCAGAGCATGCCCCGAGCAAGCGGCAGGCCTTCTACGACCAAGCTCTGGCCGCGCTGGTGCAGGCCGTAGCCCAAGACCCAGGCCAAGCCCACTACAGCCTGACCCAGTTGTACCGCACACAGCTGCTGGAAGGCGTATTGCCCGGGTTTGCCGCCTATCTGGAACCGATGCTCCGGCACGCGCGGCTGGGTCTGGATTTCCTGCCCCCGGAAGCCGAGTGGCAACGTCGGGACTTGACGCGTTGGCTGGTGGATGGACTGGAAATGCGGATTGCCATGGCCTCGCAGCGCGCAGACTGGGTCATGGTCAAAGACGCGCTGGACGAAGCGGAACGACTTTCTCCCGGCGGGATCGCCCCGGAACGGATCGCAGAGATGCGCCGCAACGCCGGCCTGCAACAAGCCCTGGGACTTCTGCACCTCGGCGCCACGGAGGAAGCCGCCGCCTTGGTGGGGTCTCGTCTCGATGCCGCCGGCTACATGCCGCCGGCGGAGGAAGTCCCGCTCTTCCAAAGTTGGCTGGCCGCGGTCGTCGCCAGTCCCACTTCCCTGACCGTCACCATGGAAGGCTCGATAGCTCCGCCGCAAACCGCCCGCTTGCGGGCCAAACTGGCGTTGCTGGAACAACTCACGGCCCGAGCCGGCCGAAGCCAGCAGCTGACCTGGCACATGCAAGAAGATGCCGATGCAGTCCCGTCCCGCCGCGTCCTGCAGCTGCACTGGTCGGCTTCCGATGCGGGACAGGCCCGACAACTGGCCGAGTGGCTGGGAGCCGATGCCGACTGGATACTGCTGCAGCAGATCCTGCAGACCCCTTGGCCACAGGAATCCGTCCACAGCCGGTGGTTGGCGCAGGATCTGATCTACGAGTACACGCTGGACTTGAAGAACACCTATCGTCTATGGGACGCCAAGGCCCGCGCCTTGGAGCAAGACGCGATCAGAGAGGCCAGTGCGGGAGCCGACGGGCCGGAAGATGCCGTGCGCCAATTCAATTACGTGAATTCCGCCCAGGCGTGGCGCGATCTGGCCACGAATTCGGTGGTCTTGGTCTCGTTGCAACCCGACGCGGCGGATCCCGTACCGACCCCCGACGCCTGGGTGGCTACCATGGACGACCCCAGGCTGCAGGTGCGGATCGCCCGCCATGGCTGGCGCATGCCGCACCTCCTGGGTCTGGGAAGCAGCATGCTGGTGCTGCTGTTGGGGCTGGCCACGTGGCTAACCCGCATGCGGACGGTACGACTCGGCCCGGCAGCTGCCTGACCCATGCAGATCTCCCTCCCCCGGCCCGTGAAGCAGGCTCCCGCTGCGCCTTTCGTCTACGTCGAGAACAACTGGCTGCATCCCCTATTGGTATGTCTGTTCTACTTGACCATGGCCTTGACGTTCGTGGCGGCCGGCTGGACCCCAGAGGGATCCGGCGTCTTCATGGGGGTTGTGGCCGGAGCCTTGGGCTGCGGGCTGCTGGTCACCTACGCCCGGTTCTCCGCGGTACCCATGTTGGGCTTTGGACTGTTGGCAGGACTGTGCTGGACGGTCTTGCTCGTCTCCGGTCAGGTACCCGAGGAGGACGTGCGCGGTCTACTGTTGCAGGGCTTCAATCTCATGCAGAGCCAGGCCTACCGGCTGCTGCAGCTGTGGTGGGATTGGGCTCAGGAAGTGGTGATTCAGGGCTTTTCCGGCAACAATCTCTCCTTCCTGCTCAATCTCTCCTTTTACCTGTGGTGGATTGCGTACTTCGGCATCTGGACCTTGCTGCGTTTCGGGCTCTCGTGGCGGAGCCTGATCATGGCTGGCGTAGTGACCGGCGTCAACACGTACTATGCGCCTGAACCGGTCAACGGACTTTTCATATTCTTCCTGTTCGTCGGGATCCTGATTCTGATCAGCGCCCACTTGATTTCCTTGCAGTGGCGGTGGCGGGGCACCCGCATCCGGTTCAGCCCGGACATTCTCTTCGACTTCATGCAAAGCGGGCTGCTCTTCGGAGTGATCGTCGTAGGCGGGGCGTGGAGCATTCCCCGGTGGGGACTTTCGCCCACGCTGAACGACGTGCTGACTCCCGTCAGCCGGGTCTGGGAAGAGACCACGGATCGCATTGCGGCTTGGAATCAGGGGCTGAATCAACAACAGCGCGCGGGGAAGGCTTCCTTCAGTTCCACGCTGACCCTGGGCGGAGCCCGGGTTTCCTCGGACGCGCCCGTGATGCGGGTGGCCGCGGCCGAAGGTCGCTATTGGCGGGCCAATGTCTACGACGTCTTTGACGGCCGTCAGTGGGAGCACAGTGCGCGGGAGCGCAACAGCCTGCGCGCCGAGGCCTCCGTATTGGTGCCCGCTTGGGACCATCGTGTCCGTCTGGTACAGCAGATTACGCCGCTACGGGATCTGGGATTCGTGGTCTTGGCTGCCCCCGACATCGTGCAAATGACCGTGCCGACCGTCGCCAGCTACGAGGTGGTGCCGAACCCGACTTTCGTGGAGGCGCAGCTGCAGCCGGAATCCTTGGACTCGGCCTCGGCCGACCCGATAGACACTTGGGAACTGCAATATGTGCTGTCCCAGACTCCGCTGTTGCCCGATATCCCGTATCAGGTGGTGAGCTCCCACACCACGGCCACCGTCTGGGACTTGGAGCACGCGGACGCCGACATCTCGGAAGCCATCCGCAACCGCTATCTCCAGGTCCCTGCCTCCGTGGCTCCGGCCGTGGGACAACTCGCCGCCACGCTCACGGCAGACGCCGAAACCCAGTACGCGAAAGCCAAAGCCCTGGAAACAGCCTTACGCCGCATTCCCTACGCCGAGGATATCCAAGGCGCGCCGCCAGGGGTAGATCCCGTCGGCTATTTCCTCTTCGAACTGCAACGCGGGTATTGCGACTATTACGCCACCGCCATGGTGATGATGCTGCGCCTGCTGGACATTCCGGCCCGGCTGGCCACCGGTTATGCCGAAGGGGAGTTCCAACCCGAGACGCAGGACTTCCTGGTCAAGCAAGAAGATGCCCACACCTGGGTCGAAGTCTACTTCTCGGGACTCGGTTGGATCGAATTCGAGCCCACTGCAGGCGAGAGCGTGCTCCTTCGTGCCGAAGGCGGACCTCCGGCCGACCCCGACGCGGACCGCGCCGGCAGCGCGCGTTCCTTGCCGGACAATCCCCAGGATATCTTCGACCAGGGCTTGGATCCCGAAAATCCTTTCAGCCCATTCAGTCTCGACGACGCTTTCGACCCTTCGGCAGTACCGCAGTCGGCTACAGTCGATTGGCGCCTCTGGATTGCCGGGGCGTTGGCCGCGGCCGCTCTGATCGGGGGGATCTGGCGATGGCGCCTCTGGCACTCGACGCGCAATCCGTTGGAGGATGCGGTGGGGCGCGTCTATAGCCGTCTGATGCGCTGGGGCTTGCGGCTACAGCTGCCGTTGCAGGCCTGTGACACGCCCCTGGAACGCGGACGGGTACTGGCGGAAGCCTGGCCGCATCTGGCCGCGGAATTCGATGCAGTGTGTCTGTCTTATGTGCAACTGCAGTATGGGACCCGGCTGCCCAGATCCGTACAGCTGCGCACCCAAGTTCAGGTCGAGCACGCCTGGCGCCAAATTCAAGGACCCGTCTGGCGCAGGTGGGTGGGGTTGTCCGTACGCAAACTGTTCCGGAGACAACGATAAGCCGCCAGGGGACAGGGCCATACGGGCTGCACGCCCGCGCTGCAGTTCCGGCGTCCCCCAGAACGACCGCGCGACGTTACGGTTTGCTGATGGGGGAGACAGTCAGCATAACCACGGAAGAGCCTTCGGCGCCGGCATCCTTGCGGGTGGCCCGATACCTCTTCTGGGGGTCCTCGCTCACAGAGCCCAAGGCTTGCAGACCAGACGCCACTTCTCCCCAGGCGGTCGGATCGTATTGTACGGGAATGCAGATCCGCGGCTCCAGCGTCTTGCACAATTTCAAAGCCCAAGCCATGTCTTCCTGCGTGCCGGCGCCCACGGGCAGTATGAGAATGTCGGTCTTCAACGCGATCAGATCTTCGACCAGCCGTTTGTGCACGGCGCGAAACTCCGCGCCGGGACGACCCATGTGCATGACTCCGGTTTGGCCAAAGTCGAAGAAATGCCCCAGACGCCCCGCGTCCGCGGCGGTCTCGGCGTTTGTCGGAAAGTCAGTAGGCAGGGAGTGAATAAAGACGCCCCCGGATTCGAACTGGCCGGGCACAGAGATCACCACGGGTTCTCCGGGCATGCCCGTGAAAGTATCTGGGCCGTAGTGCTGACTGCTGACTAGAATGTCTACCGGGAAGCCCGGATGGTGCAGCGCGGGGGGAACCACAGCGCTGTCCAGCAACGAGGCTTGTCCCTGCTGGTCCAGATCTGCTCGGAAGGGATCGTAGAGGACGGTAATGTCCTCTTCACGGAGAGCCACGCAGTTGGCTCCATACCAGGTAATTTCCACTGTCTGCCTCGTAGTCAACAAATTCAATCAAACTCTATTTTACCCACTTAGGGCGAGATTTCGGTCTCGAACCGCAACGGAACAAGAGGGGTCGCACGGAAACCGCGGCGCTATGCGGGGTTGGGCGTCCGCGGCAGTCCGGTTCCTACGCAACGCAAGACCGCACGATCTCCTGCTACGCCGCGCCGCGAGGTCTGCGGCCTACCTAGGATTTCCTCCAGTCGGCCGGGCTCTGGCCGACTGTGGGCCGGCCGCTGCAGCCGCGTTCAGGCTCTTCGGGGGCAGGCGGGCGCTCCGCACTCCTCCACCTCGAGCGGCTTGCCGGCACGCGACGGTATCCGCCGCGGTGGGTACAGACTGCGCTGCAGAGGATGTTTTCCGGCCGGCGGCCCGGGTGCCGGCCATCCTCGCCCTGCTGTTTTCTGCGGCCCGCTTGTCGACTGGGCGTGGGCCCGGCCGGCCGCCGTCCCAGGAGAGATTTCGGCTTCTTTCTATGTTACGATTCGCCTTTGAGGCGGAGAATCCGTTTCCTTGTTCCTAGTTTCCCATCAGGTGATCCGCCATGGCGGCAATCCGCTTCGGCACTGACGGCTGGCGCGGGCGCATTGCAGACGACTACACGTTCGCCAATGTGCGTCGCTGTGCCCAAGGCTTTGCTACTTATCTCAAGCGCACTTACGGCGAAGGGCGTCATACCGTAGTGGGCTATGATCGCAGATTTCTGAGCGAGGCTTTTGCCTCGGCCGCGGCCGAGGTGCTGGCCGGCAACGGATACGTGGTTCATCTGACGGATCAGGCCACGCCGACGCCGGTGATCTCCTTCAGCATCCCGCAGGTGCAGGGCGTAGGCGGCATCAACATTACGGCCAGTCACAATCCGCCGGCCGACAACGGTTTCAAGGTGCGCGACTCATACGGCGGCGCCGTTCCGCCGGCGGGACTGAGCTCCATCGAAGCGTTCATTCCGGCGGTAGACAGTCCCTCGCATGTGTTCCATACGCCTGTGGAACAGGCTCTGCGGGACGGTTCCGTCCGCTGGCTGGATCCGGTGCCGGCTTATATGGCCCAGGTGGAGTCCCTGATCGATGTCGCCCCCATCAAGGCCGCGGACCTCGAGGTGCTGGTAGATGCGATGTGGGGCAACGGCAGCGGCTGGCTGTCCCGCATTCTCGGGGGAAGCAACATACGGCTGACCGAGATCCATGCGGATCGGAATCCCGCGTTTCCCGAGATGCAGAGACCGGAACCGATTCCGCCCAACGTGGACGCCGGCCTGGCGGCGGCCCGGGACCTGGGAGCCGACTGCACCCTCTTTCTGGATGGGGATGCGGATCGCTGCGGGTTCGCGGACGAGAACGCGGCGTTCGTGGATCAGCTGCGGGTCTATGGTCTGCTGGCCTATTATTTCCTCGAAGTGCGCGGCGACCGCGGTCCCGTCGTCAAGACGTTGAGTACTTCTTCCATGCTGGATCGTCTGTGCGCCCACTACGGCGTGGAGCTGCATGAAACCGGGATCGGATTCAAGTTCGTGGCCCCGGCCATGCGACTTGCCGATGCCCTGATCGGCGGCGAAGAAAGCGGGGGCTACGCCTTCCGCGGACACGTGCCGGAACGCGACGGCATTCTGGCCAACCTGTATCTGCTGGACCTGTTGGTGCGTACGGGCAAGAAGCCTTCGCAGCTGTTGGACGATCTCTTTGCGTTGGTGGGACCTCATCACTATGCACGGCGCGACGTGACTCTGACCGGCACCCGTCAGAAGCAGGAGGCGATGGCCCGGCTGGAAGCCGTCGACATCCAAGGGCTGACTTTGGGAAACCGCCGGGTTACCGCCCTCCAGACAACGGACGGATACAAATTCAAGTTGGAAGACGGAGGTTGGGTGCTGATCCGGTTCTCCGGCACGGAGCCCCTGATCCGTATCTACACGGAGATTTCCGATCCTGCCGTCATCCAGTCCGTCTTGGCCGAAGGAGGAGCCCTGGCCGGCGTCTAGACTGCAGGGCCAGATTCTGGGATGTCCGCCGTCTCGTCTACGCCTGCGCTGGTCGACACCCATTGCCACCTGGCAGCACCCGAATTCGATGCAGACCGGTTCGAGGCGCTGGCCGCCGCCCGAGCGCTGGGCGTACGGCGCTTCGTCACTATCGGCACTACGCTGGAAGACAGCCAGGCCGGGCTACGGCTGGCGCGGGCGCACACCGCGGTGTACGCCGCCGTGGGCATACACCCCAATCACAGTCACTTGCAGCCTGGAGATTACCTGAGGCGCCTGGAAGAGACGGCCCGCGATCCCAAAGTGGTGGCTTTGGGCGAAATCGGGCTGGACTACCACTGGAACCGGGCTCCGCGCGCGCAACAGCACAAGGTGTTTCGGGAACAATTGGCGCTGGCCGCGCGGATCGGTTTGCCGGTGGCGATCCATTGTCGGGAGGCGATGCCGGACGTGCTGCAATGTCTGGCAGAATGGATTCACAGCAGCGCCTATATCGACACTCCGCTGGCCGCGCGGCCTTACGCGGGAATTCTGCATGCCTTCAGCGGCAATGCCGCGGAGGCCCGCCAGGCCCGGGAAATGAACTTCCTTTTAGGTCTGGGTGGGCCGGTGACTTTCAAGAACGCCCGTGATCTGCATGCCTTGGTGCCGCACTTGGAGCTGGCCGGTTTGGTCCTGGAAACGGACGCGCCCTATCTCAGTCCCCATCCCTATCGAGGCAAACGCAACGAACCCAAACATATCCCTTTGATCTGCAACCGTATCGCGGAGTTGATGGGGATTTCGGCGGCGGCGGTCGCAGCGCGTACCACGGCCAACACGCACAGTCTCTTCGGCTGGTCCCCGGATTGACGTCTCATGGCCGATACCTACGCCCAGATGGATCGACATGCAGCGACCCGCTACGCCCTGATTCGTTCCGAGATGGACGCCGTGGAGGACCTGATGCGTACGCAGGCGGTGACGGAGCTGCCGCCTTTGCGCGAGGCATATCTCAAGCTCCTGGATCGCGGCGGCAAGCGGTTTCGGCCCGCCTTGGCCTTGCTCAGCGCCAGTCTCCTGCGGGACCCCGGCGATCCGATTCCGGCCTCGGTCATTGCACTGGGCGGGGCCGTGGAAATGCTGCATACCTCTACGCTGGTGCACGACGACGTGATCGACGAGGCTACTCTCCGTCGCGGGGCCCCCACGCTCAACACCACCTGGTCGCCCGGCACTTCGGTGTTGGCGGGCAACTACATGTTTGCGCAGGCCGCGTATTACAGCGCGTGCACGGGTCATGCGCGCGTGAATCAGATTTTCAGCGAGTCGTTGGAGATTCTGGTGAAAGGCGAGATAGAGCAGTTGAAAGTCAAACACGACCTAGATACGCGCCGGGGTCAGTACTTCGAGCACATTGCCTGGAAGACGTCCAGCATCTTCCGCATCGCGACGGAGAGTGCGGGTTTCCTGGCGGGTTTCAGCGACATGCGGATCCGGGCCCTACGGCGGTTTGGTTATTACTTCGGCATGGCGTTTCAGATCGTGGACGACATTCTGGACTACGTCGGCGAGCCGGAGGTCCTGGGCAAACCTGCGGGCTGCGATCTGCTGAACGGCACCTGCACCTTGCCTTTCTTTTTGTATTTGGACCAACACGCAGAGCGGGATCAGGTGCTGGAAGACCTGAAGCAAGCGAACTCCTATCGGTTTCGCGAGCCGGAGATCTGGGCCCGCGCAGTACAGAAATTCGTGACCGAAGTCTGCCGGTCCAGCGCCATCGACAGCGCATACGACTTGGCCAAGCGCTATGTAACCAAGGCGCAGGCCTGCCTGCAATTTTTTCCGCCTTCGGAATACCGTCGAGCCTTGCACGAACAGGGAGATGCCGTCTTCACCCGACTGCTGTAGTCGGTTGCAGCGACAGGCATGGTCTGCCGGCGCAGCGGGACCGACAGGGAAGATGCTCTGCAAGGGTCCTCTGCGGGAGAAAGGCCGCACACGGTCTTGTGGGGCGGGAGCAGGGCCGGACCGCAGTCTGCCTGGCTGTCGACTTCAAGGGGCTGTCTCGGGATGGGTTGGATCTGGTCTTCTCGCGCCTTCTGAGGGCGGGAAAGCCACAGCGCGGATTTCCGCCAGGCGCAAGTCGAGACGACTGGGAAGCAGAGGAGGACGGATCAGGGCCTGCGCGCGTGGGAGTCGGGTATAGACGGCCGAGAGCAGATTGTCAGAATTCGGCACCAGAGCCCCCGTGGGACTTGGTACAACGGATAGAGCAGGGTCGTAGCTGTTGAAGTACTGGGAGAGTGCATATGAGCAACAAGAACCAGTCGACAAGCACCGGAGTCGCCGCTCAGGATGTAGGGGAAGAGGAAACCCATCCCGAAGCATCTGGCAATCATAGCCAGTCGACAAGAATCGTAGTTGCCGGTGCGAACAAGCCGCATTGGTTCGTCAGATTTTTGTATTTCTTGTTTATCGGTTGGTGGCTGGGCTTTATGGTCTCGGCCGTAAGCGTGATTCTCATAATTACCATCATAGGCTTGCCCGCAGGCATTGCCTTGTGGAAGAAACTGGACTCGATCATGTTTTTATAGGACGGGGCGTCGGCGTCCGCACCTGGCCGCTTGGTGCTCAACTCCGTGCATGGCGTCGAGGTCCTGTCCGCACACGACGGCAGTGCGCGGCTGTTTGGATACTGGCGGGACGACAGCCTGCCTTCGTGTTCGCCGGAGCCCCCGCGGCGTGCGTCCTGCAGCCTGTGCCGCCTCAAGGCTAGGGACTGTCGGCTGTGGCCAAGCCGGATTGCCACTCTGTTCCCTTCCGCCCGGCGTAGAGCAAATAGAACGAACCGGCACTGGCAAAGACTTGAGGCGTCAGGACTCCGTCGCAGTCCCACATCTTGCGATCGTCGGAGGGTATGAATATGGGATTGCCGGGATTGGATTCAAAATGACGAAAATCGCGGGTGCGCACATGTCCGATCCGCCAGGTAATGCCGTCCGATCCGCCGTACAGGATGTGAAAAAATTGTCGTCCCCGGAAGATCTCCGCCTCGCGCACCCCTGCCCTGTCCCAAGGTTGACCACTGCCCCTGAAAATGGGGTTGGCGGGGTCTTTCGTTACGGCCGCGGGATCGTGGGTCGGCGCGGTGGCATGACAGATCACAGGCAGATGCGCGGATTCCCCTGTGTAAACGATATGAATGGTGTCCCCTGCCACAGCGACCGAGGGGTGTGACGCGCCCCATCGCTCGTATGCGGTGTCCGCCGCGATCACGGGAGTCGAACGCACGCGCGTCCAGCGGCCGAAATCTCCGTCGGTGACCAACAGACCTGTCTGTTTGGGCGGCTGCTTCTGCCGGCCCAGGTAATACGCATAGTATCTGCCGTCGGCAGGATTCCAGAATGGAAAGGGATATTCGGTAGTGAAATCGTCGAAACCTGCGCGGGAAGGCGCCAGGACGGGATTCCGGGCATCGTGACTGACCTTGCCGGGATTATCTGCCGGGGCCGTACTGTGCATCAATACCCAGTAGTTGCCTCTTTGGCGTCGCCCCCACAAGTAATGGACGGTGTCGCCTACCACGATCGCATGGGCCGCGGCAGCCCACTCGGGCGGCTCGCAGTAGAAAACGGCATGGCCGTCCTGTATGCGCTGGAAACGCGCGAACACCTCGAAAAGTCGGTCGTCACTGACTGCAACACTGTTCATATTCCCTTCGCATCCCAGTTCTGGGGACGGAGGTCGCTCTGCGTTTGCTGCATCAGAAAACACCACCGTCCTGATTTGTGCAAGGGGTCACTGCACGCGCGCCAGCGCCTTGTCGCCCGTCCCGAGGACAGAGACATGGAAATCCGGCAGCACTCTCCAACACAATCTCTGCACGCATGCGGCAATCCTCTTCCGAGCTTGCTGGCTCCTCAGGCCCGACAGACTCCATTCGCTTGAGTGTTGCGTGGCTGTTTTGCTATGCCTCTGGGGCAACCCACCGTAGCAAGTTGCTGAACAGTCGATCGGCTACGGGATCTTGGCCTAGATGCTCCACGATGCGGTGGGTACAGAGAAGGTAACAACCCTGGCCATAGGGCACCAGCGTCAGATCGGCGCCGTGCATGGCCGCGGAGACGCCGGTGTAATTCTGTTTGTGTTTCAACCCTGCATACCAATCGTAGGTGATGGTACCGCTGATCCAATCGGATGCCGGCGCCGCCATGGACCACCGCGCAACGACATCGCGGTACTCCTGCCCCATCAGGCAGTTCGTGGGCAGTCCATCGTAAATCGGATGGTCCTTGACGACATGACTGCAGGGTACCCATGTGCCCTTGGCGTTGAAGTAGGTCACGTCGAAAGGCAAGAGGGGATTCCGCGTCACCTGCTTCCACATGCGGCGCGACGGCCCCGCCGCCTGTGAGGCCGAGGCGGACGGGACACCCAGCAATACGGCTTGGCCCCCCTGCTGTACCCAGGGCGCCAGTTCGGCGACGCCCGGCAGTGGTTCCCCACGCCATCCCTGCCAATTCACCAAGACCGGACATCCGTCCGGCGTCTCTTGAGTCCACGTTGTGAATTCCGTTCCCATGCGCTGGAGATAGGTACTCAAGGTTCCGTCGAATTCGACGACCGCCAGCTGCTGCGCAGGCAGCCTCGACTTGGCCGGATCGAGGACCAAGAAACTGGAGCTGCCCCGTACGGTATCTGCGGCTGCCGTGTCGAAGGCGACCTCGACTCGGCAAAGTCCCGTAACCTCGTCGGTAGAGACGGCGTATGTACCCAAGTCGCCAATGCCCTCGGGCCAGCGCGCCGGATC
The DNA here is from genome assembly GCA_034421855.1 of Anaerolineales bacterium. Taxonomy (GTDB): domain Bacteria; phylum Chloroflexota; class Anaerolineae; order Caldilineales; family Caldilineaceae; genus Bin34. The sequence continues at coordinate 115,530 of DAOUKB010000080.1, read as the reverse complement.
TTGGACCTCGAGCAACACACGGCCGGTACGGGCCGTCACCCGCACCGATACGGTCCCGGCCAGCGCTTCCTGGTCGTTGACCGCAGTGAGCGTTATGTGCAGATCTTGGCCCGTATAGAGATTTTGCCGACTCGGACGGACAGCGATATAGCGGTCGGCAAAGACCTCCTGAATGGCGTAATAGGCCCGTTTGGGGTTGCGGAAATTGTCGATGAGGCCAGCTCCCACAATCCAGTCGCCGTCGTTGAGGGCATGGATGCCGATGCCGGCGATATCGGGGTTGATACGGCAGGCTTCCGCCATCAGCTTGTTGCCCACGTAGTGAATTTCCTGGCAGGCCGCTACGAAGTCCCGAAAGGTCGGGAAGATCTGGTGGACCCCGGACTGTGCAAGTACCGATTGGTAGGATGCATACAGCCGCTCATGGATCCGGTAGTCCGGGGTGAGAGGATTGCCTTCGCGCCGATATCGGGCCATGTTGGCTTCCAGATCGGGAATGCTGCCGTAGCCCAATTCGGAAATGTTGGTCAGGAGACCGGGGGCAATCTGACTGCGCGTATGGCTCCCCATGCCGGTTCGGCCCATGGCCGCAAGTTCCGCCGCGGTCTTGCCCAAAATCAACAGATTGTCGTAGCTGGCCTGATCCAGGGGGGCCCCTGGATAGTCGTGTACGTCGTTGATCAAGGTGGGTTCGTACATGCCCGGCAGATACAGGCTGCAGACTCCGGCGAAGCCCCCCGCCTCGTCCATGATGAGGCGGGTTTCATCCAGCTCGCGGGCTTTCAAGGCAGTGCTGTGGCGCAGCCGTTTGAGGTCGTCCCGCAGGATCTCGTTGAACATTTCCCATATGACTATGGAAGGATGATTGCGATCCCGCAGGACCATTTCGGTGACTTCGTTCTCGATGCGTTGGCGGGTGTAGGGGGTGATCTGCGGCCAATGGTCCATACACTCCACCGGCAAGGCGCCCACGAACAGTATGCCCATTTCGTCCGCCAGGTCGTAGACCACAGGCGGCTGCGGTTTGCGCCACGGCCGGATCATGTTGATGTGGCCTTCCTTGACCAGTCGGAACTCCTGCTCGAGCAATTCCCGATCTCTGGGATACGCCAGCGAATGGGGGTAAAAGGCCTCGTTGAAGACGGTTTTGAGGATGATTTTTTCGCCGTTGAGATAGAAGTTCTTGCCCTTGACGGTGAATTCGCGAAAGCCGAAACGCGTTTCGTACTCGTCGGAAACCGTACCTTGGAGCAGAACGCGGATTGTTAGTCTATAGAGCTGGGGATCGGCCAGCTGCCAGAGCTTGTGGTCCGTGACGGTGAATTCCCGCTGCAAGCGGCTGGTACCAGGTCGCAGCAGAAGGCTTTCCGATGCCGAGACTACGGCCGTGTCGTCTTGGTGGGGCACGATGTCCCAACGCAATGCGGCCGGGTGCGATTCGAGACGGGTGTTGCGGAGCGTCGCCTCCACGGCCACGGCGCCGGATTCGATGTTGCCGCTGACGAATGCGTCGTCGATATAGACGGCGTCCGTAGCCACGAGGCAGACGGACTGCCAGATGCCGCCCGCGATCGCGCCCCGCCAATGCGGCATGTCGTCCCTGCCCAGCCCGTCGATCACCACATCGCGCGTGATCAGCGGCGTTATGACCCGCACAGCGATGAAATTCGCTTGATCCGCGTGCAGCAGATCGTCTATCTCCCAGGCAAATCCGGTATAGCCCCCTTCGTGGTGCCCCGCGGCCCTGCCGTTGACCCAGACTTCGGCCCGGTAATTGACGGCTTCGAAACAAAGGCGAATGGTCGTGCCGTGCCATTCCGCGGGCAGCTCGAAAGTCTTGCCGTACCAGGCCACTCCCTCGTAGTCCTGCCTGAATTCCTCCAGACACGCCGGCACCGTAACCTGTTCGATGTCGTGGTAGCCGTGAAAGTCGTCTCGGTGTTGCCAATTGAGGAGACGGCCCCGATTCTGATGATCGAAAATCACGTGCCAATCGCCGTCCAGCGAAAGAGTATGCTTCATGATTGGATGTTCCTCGGTTGTGCCGGGTACGGGTCACCGCAAGATCTCTCCGCGACTAGAAAGCAGCGGAGACGGCATACTGCCCGCCTCGCCTTCCATGCAGCCTCCGGTGTTGCGTTCATTGTTTCATGCCGCTCAAGGCAATGCTGGAAATGAACTGTTTTTGCAACAGCAGGAAAACCACGACGACGGGGAGACAGGCGATGACGGCGCCGGCCATCTGCACGTGAATCAGGCTTACGAACTGGCCCTGCGCCATGGCCAGAGCCAGGGGCAGCGTGAACAGTTCCTTGGAATTGATCACCAGGACCGGCCAGAACAAGGTGTTCCAGATGCCCAGGAAACTGAAAATGCCCAACGCGCCCAAGCCGGACCGTGCCAGGGGCATAATCACGTACCAATAAATGTGCCAGTGATTGCCGCCGTCGATCAGCGTGGCTTCGTCCAAACTGATCGGGATCTGGTTGAAAAACTGGCGCAACAAGAAGGTCCCGAACGGACTGAAGAGACCCGGCACGATCAAGGCGGTGAAAGTATCGATGAGGCCCGCCGAAAAGACCATGGTGTACAGGGGAATAATGGTCACGTAATGGGGAATCATCATGGTGGCGAGATAGATCAGGAAAATCCCGTCCCGTCCCGGAAAGCGCAGCCGGGAAAAGGCGTAGGCGGACAGGGAACAGACGATCAATTGGCCGACCACCGACACCAGGGTCACGATCGTGCTGTTGAGCAACGCGCGGCCGATGGCGTAATCCAACGTGGCCGTTACATAGTTGGACCACTGCGGCACGGCGGGAATCCAGACCGGCGGAAACGACTCCACCTCGGTCAAGGTTTGCAGCGAGGCGGACATCATCCACAGGAAGGGCAATATCATGATCACCGCACCCAGAAAAAGGGCGATGTGCACTCTAGTGAATTGACCGTGCGTGAGTCGCATGGGGTTCCTCCGCCCCGGGAATTCGGCGGCTAGGAATTGTGCCTAGCGGCCGGGGAACAGCGGCCGCCAAGGCCGCCGGCTCGAGTGCAGATCACGTTCCGGAACGGGAGCCGCCGGGCATCGGGCTGCCCTTATTGATAAAACACCCAGCGTTTCTGCAGCACCCATTGGAACAAGGTGAAAAGAAAAATGATGGCGAACAGCACCCAGGAAAGAGCTGCGGCATATCCCATGCGCAGGGACTGGAAGCCCCGGGCGTAAATGTAATAACTCAAAGTGCGAGTGGCGTCGGCGGGGCCGCCGTCCGTCATGATGAAAATGGGATCGAACAATTGCAGCGTATTGATGATGCCGATGATCAAGGCGAAAAACAGCGCCGGCGACAGCAGCGGCAAAGTGATCTTGAAGAACTGCTGCCTCTTCCGGGCCCCGTCTATGCCGGATGCTTCGTAATACACGGTGGGAATGGATTGCAATCCGGCCAGCAGGATGATGGTTTTCCAGGCCAACGTCTTCCACGTGATGGTGACGATGACGGCGGGCATGGCCCATTCCGGTCGGGAAAGCCACGGGACGGGGTCTATGCCGAGCAGGGACAAGGCGGCATTGATCGGTCCGTCCAGGCTGTACATGTACCTCCAGGCAATGGCCACCGCCGCCCAGGTGGTAATCAGCGGCAGAAAGTAGATCGTACGATATAGTCCGATCCCACGCAGCGCATGCCTGAGCAGCATGGCCGCCGCCAGTCCCAGCACCGTATTGAGCACCTCCAGCCCGGCCGTCAGATACAGGGTGGTTTTGAGGGAACGAAAAAAGGTTGCGTCGGTCAATACGTCGCGGAAGTTCCCGAATCCGACGAACTGCATGGGATCGATGATGTTCCACTCGGAAACCCCTAGGACCAAGGCAGTGCCGATGGGGAACACCTGCAGCAGAAACAAACCGAGGAAACTAGGAGCCAAAAACAGCAACGCCACGAACAGATGCCGGCGGCGCATGTTCTTGCGCCGGTGCGGTACGGACCAAGTGGGATTGACGGTCCGGGCTTCTTGCGTAGATGTCATTCCGCTTGCCGAGACGAGACAGGCGCGTCAGGACCTGCGAGTCGGGAATGCCTGGAGGCGCCGTAGGGAGAGTCTCGAGCGCAACGCCGGGCTATTCGCTCCCGACGGCTCCGGGACGGAGAGGCGAGAGCGGAGCATCATGTCCCCACCCGCCTCTCGCCGTTTATGTTCGAGGTCCTAGCCTACGCCGCCAGCAGGGGTTCCACTTCCAACTTTATGGTTTCCGTGGCGGCCTGGGCAGTTTTGTCGCCAATGGCTACCAGGTCCATTTCGCGGTCCCAGATTTCCAGGAACTCCTGATTCTGCCGGATAAAAGGCTGAGGGTGAGCCGTCTGCAGCATGTCGAGGAAGGTTTCCGAATGTCGGGGCGGTTCGAAGACGAAGGCATCCGATTCCATGGCCGCGACGACCGAACTGCCAGCCCCGCCGTTGCGCAACAGGAATTGGGCTCCTTCCAGCGAAGCCGTATCCTGAATCATCTGCCAAGCCGCATCCGTATTCTCTGCCCCCTTGGGGATGGAATAGGAAAAGCCGCCGGTCCAGGTCGCAAACTTCTGGGACTTGGGCTGGGGCGCGACCCCCCAATGGATGTCTGCACCTTCCATGCTCTTGCGGGTCCAGGTACCGACATCGCGCATGGCCAAGCGTCCTTGGCTGAAGAGTCCTCCTGAACTGGCATCGGACGAACGCAGATTGGCCGGCCCCAGTTTGTGTACCAGATACAGGTCGAAGATCCATTGAATCGCCTCGACGGCAGCCGGTTCGTTGACGACGACCTGGGTCTTGTCTTCGTTGAACACGTCGCCGCCGTTCTGCCAAATCCGATTGGAGATGTCCCAGATACGCAGCGGCCCCGCGGTCCAACCGTAGATGGTCTCCTCGCCTTCGTCCTGCTTCATCGCCTGGGCGGTTTCCACAAAGGTGTTCCAGTTCCAGGCGTCGTTCTGCCACTGCTCGTACGGCGTGGGGATACCCGCCTCTTCAAACATGTCGATATTGAAGCCGATCCCCATCGGGTTGACTTCCGCGGGAATGGCGAAAGGCTTGCCTTCCGACTTGAAGAAGTCCGTGATGACAGGATAGAAGTGATTGAACCCTGGGGCATTGATGTCCCATGTGGGGTGTGCTTCCACGTATGCCGTCAGATCGTTCAAGAAGCCACGGTTTTGGAAACGCGCGAAGTCGAAGTCCACGATCATGGCCACGTCCGGCAGATCGCCCGACGCGAAACGCGTCAGGAGCCGATCATGGTACTGGGCAAACGGTGCGGAACCGATCGTGACTTCCATATTGGAATCAGCATAGAGATGTTCCATCAGGAGATTGTAGGTAGCGTCCCACGATCCCCAGACCGTGAATTCGACCTCTACGACCTCTGCCGACGGTACTGCAGCGTCGGCGGCTCCGGCGGCAGTCTCCGGTTGAGCGGGTACACTAGTACAGGCTGCCAACAAGGCGCCCGTAGTGAACAAAGCGGAAGTTTGCAGAAAACGACGTCTGCCCAATTTTCGGGGTTGCATAGACCACCTCAATCTGTTGAAACATGCAACGCCATCGGAATTGCCGATGGTGCAGACCGCATAAATTCAGATTCCGGCTGCGAGGCGAGCAACTCCGTATGGTCGGAGCGAGAACTTTCTTCATTGTCCACTATGAGGCAATTTTGTCAAACCGTCCGCACAAACACGATGTGTGCAAGCAATACTGGGCTGTTTTTTCCGCAGAACTGCTCGTCCAGCGCGGGCTGGGATCTCATGCCGGAGCGGTCGAGACAGCTTCGCACTTCCCGACTTTGCCTCGGCTCGGGAGTCCCGGAGCGGGCAGAACCGGCAACTAAGCCAGGAAGCGACGCGGGACAGTCTGCATGTCTTCCGTACCCAGCCGGAAATCCTTTTTGCGCATCCTGATTCTCGAGGGTGGAGGCTGTTCTACGTTCCCCAGCCAGCATCCGCCCCCTGAATATGTGCGTAGGGTCGCTGCATCCCCATCGATGCGTCTCGGCTCCATCAAGTCGAAACGGGGGTTGCCCAAATGGAACGCGACACGTCCGAGCCACCAAGTCCCCGACTGTGAAGGGACAGTACGACCGTCCCCTGCCGACACGTTAGCCGGCACGAAGCCGTTACAGGCCACTAGAGAGGCTGCGTTCAGGCACGCGCCGGGCGATGAACAGCCCAAATACGTTCGCCCGGGGAAAACGTGCGCGTAGTTTCCGGCGGCAGGCGACAAATGTCGCTCCCGTAACCAGTAGATCGTCTAATTAGGATAATCTGTTCGATGCTCGCCGGATCTTCCAGAGACTCTTCACAGATGCGGATTCCAGCCTCGAGTTCTTCCGGAGCGGGGCATCGATCGCTTTGGTGTGCCGGATACCGTTCGACAACAGTCTCGAGCAAGGGACGGGCATCCACATTCGGGGCGATCCTATGGATTATTTGGCGATTCCGATCGTCGTACTCCGGATGACGTGGAGACTTGGAAGGCGGGGCTGGAACGAAGGTGAAGTTCGACAAAGGCTCGGGTTTCAAGTTGTGGGCGAATGAGACAGGCAGCTGTCTCAATAGCGCATAGCTTGTACTTCCACTCCTCTGTCCCGCGCCGAGTCGGATTTTTCTTGAGGTTGAAAATCAGGCTGTTGGTACTACTGTGAGCATAACCTTTACGCGCTGTATACTCGTCGAAAAAACAGCATACATGTTCTTTTTTCAAACAGGAATGGTCGGGTCTCTCGAGATCGCCGACGACGCGTATTCTACCCGACCAACTCGCGTTGGATGTCGGCGTATTCATGCACCCGAACGGCTCCTCTGGATTCGAATCTGGCCGGCCAGGTCAGGCCAGATTGCTTGAAACTGCTATCCAAAATGAAAAGCTTCCGGCCTTGTCTCAATGCTTCGCGCGCCTGCACCAGAGTACCTGAAATGTTGCCGGCTTCAATGATGATCGTGGCCTGGGTCAGAGCCGCCATGGTTTTGTTGCGTTCCGGAAAAAAGAAACGATTGGTCGCCGGGCTTTGTGCCTCGTAGCGTTCGACCGGAACTTGACTGATCAAAAGATAGTCTTCGGCGATCCTCCTTTGGAGAGGTTCATTGGATTTGGGATAAAAATACCCAAGAGGTGTACCAATCACTCCGATGGTCTGGCCACCCTCTGCAATCGCCGTTTCCAACGCGATCGTGTCGATGCCTTTCGCCAGTCCGCTGGCAATGGTGAACCCGTCGGCAAGCAAGGCCTTTACCATTTTACGCGTACGTTTTCTGCCGTTTGCGCTGGGTGCTCGGGTCCCGACGACGGCGACTGACGGCGTTGCCACGAGATCCCACCACCCCTGAAAGTAGAGCAACTCGATCGGGTCAGTTGCATCGCGCAGACGAGCAGGATATTCCAATTCGCCATGCAGACGAAGGTCGAACCAGGTGCCATGACCAAGCCTCTCGCGCAGTTTGGCGATGATCCGTCGGCCAGTTAGGCGCGCTTTGCTTTCCGCCACGAAATCGGACGGACGCGCATTGGGATATTGGGCAAATTTCTTCGCGATGGACGAAAAACTCGCCTTGGGTTCACACCACAGAGTCTCATATGCACCGAGCTCGAGCACAGCATCGATCACATCCACGAAGGGGCCGAGACTTCGTTCTGTAGCCGGGAGCAACGATTGATTCATGTCAGTTCCTGATACGTGGAATTCTTCTGGACACTGCACCCGCGCAAGTACTTGTGCTGCGCACTCCGCTGGAAGCTGACGATGACGGGGATGGACTGAGTATCCCGCAGGCACGAGGCGGCTCTGCCCACCCGCAGGCGCAGCGCGCGAGCCCGGCGATGGCATAGGCTGGAATCGAGCAGTTGCGGAAAGAGAGACAAGGTAACTGGTGTTCTCTAGGAAAGGGCCAGGCGTCCACCGGCCCACAGGAACGTGAGCGCGTCGCAGTCGCGGAAGCGGGATTTGGCCCTCCGTTTGCCGTGTTGCTACAGCACGCTCCAGACCGGATACCCATTGTCTATCCGAGTACGCTACAGTATCAGCTGTACTCTAATAACATGTCTATGTCCCAATCCATAGGCGATAGACGGGCCTACATGCCCGTGAGCACTGTTGAAGAGGATCGGCAATGTCGAATACGAATTACGCGCCGCACGTCACCGCGGATACGGACCCTGAATTGGTCGATTACATGTTCGACCTGCACGGGTACCTGATTCTGGAGCAGGCCATCTCCCAGGAAGACCTGGCCGAAATGAACCAGTGGGTGGACGACCGCTGGGACAGCGTCCAGCACCCTGCGCCGGGGACGGACAACGTGGCCAGCTCCTGGCTGGGCAACGTGGAGACCCACAGCTACGGACCGGACGACGGCGTCAACTTCCAGCACATCGTGGAAGGAGGACCCGTCTTCGAAAGACTGATAGACCATCCTCGTTGGCTGCCGCTGGTCACCAAGTACGTGAATCCGGTCAACGGACTGTCCATTCATGAAAACTTCCTGAACGTACGCGGACCGGGCGGCTATCTTTATATCCATTCCGGGGGCCATGCGCCGCTCTTCTACTTTACGTTCCGGCAGGAAAACACCGGGGAGTGGATGGTGGGCCAAATCAACGTGCTGATGGCCCTAGAGGATATTGGTCCAGGGGATGGACCTACCGCTGTCGTTCCGGGCAGCCATCGCGCCACCGAGATCCACCCGCGGCTGAAGCGAAACGGCCAGGGCATCGTGGCCGCTCACGACATACGAGAAGCGGCAGGTACGGCCTACGGGACCCAGGAAGTCTATCTCAAGGCGGGAGACGTGCTCTTCTTCGCCGACTGCATTACCCATGGCTCTGCGGAACGCACCAATCCGGGATACAGACGGGTGGTCATTTACCGGTACTCCCCGCGGTATCTGCGGACCCGTTTCAATTACGACTTTTCCGCCGCCCTGCTGGACCGTCTCAACGAGCGGGCACGCACCATCCTGCAACCCATTCCCCCGCGGGGACCGCACTTGCCGCCCGTCGCCTAACCGACATGGAACCGCCGAATCCCGAAACCGGCCGGATCCATGACCTCGGCTCGGGCAAACGGCCTTGGGGCCTGTACACATGACTCCGGCGCCCGAAGTTTCCATCATCACCGTCTCCTGGAACGTATGGGACCTGGTGCGTGCCGCCTTGGAACGGCTGGAACGGATCAGCTGTCCCACTTCTGATCCGCAGGTGCGAGTGCTGCAACCCGCCCCGGGACGGGCGCAGCCCTTGTGTTTCGAAATGGTGCTGGTCGACGGGGACAGCGGAGACGCCACTCCCGACCTGGTGCCTGCCTTGTTTCCGTGGGTGCGCTTTCTGCCCGCCGGCGCCAATGTGGGCTTCACCAAAGGCAACAACCTGGGAGCCGCGGCCAGTCGGGGAGAGATTCTGTTCTTCCTGAATCCGGACACCCTGGTCCGAGCGGCCGCGCTTCATGCCTTGCGCGAGGCTCTCCTGGCCCATCCCCGGACCGGTCTGGTGGGACCGGCGCTCTACGCGGCAGACGGCCGTCGGCAGGAATCGAGACGCCATTTCCCCACTCCCGTCACCGGGTTTCTGGAAAGCACATGGCTGGGCCGTGCTTGGCCCGACAACCCCTGGGCCCGACGATATCACTGTCGCGATTGGCCGGCCGTGTTTCAACAGCGCGTGGATTGGCTGGAAGGAGCGGCCCTGATGATGCGCCGCGCAGCCTTCACGGACATTGAAGGCTTCGACGAGGGGTTCTTCATGTACAGCGAAGAACTGGATCTGTGTCGCCGCCTGCAGATATCCGGCTGGACCGCTCTGTACTGCCCTCAGGCCGGCATCCGACACTACGGGGGCCGCAGCTCGGCCCAAGTACCGGCCTTGACGCACATCCATTTCAACACCAGCAAGGTACGGTATTATCGTAAGTTTTTCGGACCGGCTTGGGCCGAGATCCTACGCAAGTACCTGCTGTGGGAATTTCGCCTCAACCTGCTGGGAGAGGGGGTCAAATTGCTGCTTGGACACAAGATGTCCCTACGCCGCCAACGGGTGCAGGCCTACCGGCAGGTGCTGGCCACCGGACTGCGCGTGCAAGGAAGTGCAAAATGACCAAATCGGCCGTAACTCCCGTTTCGGGAATGCGGGATCTGCTGCCTGGGGACGTGGCCCGACGCGATTACGTGATCGACATCGTCAAGCACGTTTTTCGGTTGTTCGGATTCCAGCCCATAGAGACTCCCGCCTTGGAAAGGCTCTCCACGCTCCAGGGCAAATACGGGGAAGAGGGAGAGCATTTGATGTACAAGGTCCTGAAACGCGGCCGGAAGCTGGAAAGGGCCGTAGAGGGTGCCGAAGACGAGTCGGGTTTGGCCGACATGGGGTTGCGTTACGACCTGACCGTGCCCTTGGCGCGGCTGGTCGCCGGACACCAGCAGGATTGCCTGCCGCTTTTCAAACGGTATCAGATCCAACCGGTGTATCGCGCGGAGAGGCCCGCCAGAGGACGCTACCGCGAATTCATGCAATGCGACGTGGACGTGGTGGGCCTCACCAGCCTGGATGCGGAAGCGGAAGTGATCGGGGCCGGTGCGGCGGTACTGGAAGCGCTGGGGTTCTCGGAGGCGGATGCCTACCGGATGCGCATCAACCACAGATCCGTACTGACCGGTCTGCTGGACACGGCCCAGGTGCCTGCCGACCTGCACACGACGGCGCTGGTAGCGATAGACAAGGCCGACAAGATCGGAGTCGCGGGGGTGGAGCAAGAGCTGCGGAGGCGAGGAGTGGCGGCAGAGAGCATCAAGGCCTTGGTGCAGCTCATGTCGGATCCGGACGAGGATGCCCAGACCGAGCGGACGGCCGCCCGCCTGGAGGCCGTGCTGACGGCGCATCCGGAAGGACGGCGAGGCGTAGCGGAGCTGAGAACCTTGGTCGATTTGCTGGCAGCGGGCCCTTGTTCGGGCCGCCTCCGGCTGGACCCCTTCCTGGCCCGTGGCATGGGATATTACACCGGCCCCATTTACGAGATCCAATTTCCCGACTTGGCGAGTTCCGGCGGCGGGGGCGGCCGCTACGACGGACTGCTGGGCATGTTCGCGGGCAGGAGCATTCCCGCCTGCGGGTTTAGTCTGGGGCTCGAACGTATTCTGCTGATCATGGCAGAAAGGAACATGTTCCCAGGCGACCTAGGCCAGGGTCCCCAAGTGCTGGTCGCGCAAATGGATCCGGACTGCGCGGCCTTTCTGCACGGTGTGGCCTATACACTGCGGAAGGCGCAGATCCGAACCGACCTGTTCCCTGAGGCCGGCAGTCTACGGCGGCAGTTTCGCTACGCGGAAAAACAAGGCATTCGGTATGTGCTGATCGCCGGCTCCACGGAGGTTGCGGCGGACCAGGTTGCCGTCAAGGATTTGGAAACGGGAGTACAGGTCGCCGTGGCCAGAAGCGAGGCCGCAGGTCATCTGCAGGCCCAGTTGGCGAAGGAGCCGGAAAAGTAGCTGTCCGCCTTTTCCCGCAATCCGGCACCGGTCTCGATCTCCCTGAGGACCTCGGGCAAGTACCCGTCGAGCAGGAGCAACACGCAGCCGCGCAGGTTCGGACCGCCCAGGCCGAATGCTCTCGGCGGGCGGTCCCCGGCGTCGGTATGACTGTCGCTGGGCGATGGCGAGCAGGTCCCATGCCGACTTTTTGCCGCTGCTACGACTGACTCCATGGCGTGGTCGGATACGCAATCGATTCTGAAGAACGTCTTCGGTTTCGAGAGGCTGCGCCCAGGGCAGGGGCGCATCATCGATACGATCCTGCAGGGCAGGCACGTCTTGGCGGTAATGCCTACGGGAGCCGGGAAATCCCTCTGTTACCAAGTGCCGGCTCTGGTCCAAGGCGGCCTCACGGTGGTGGTGTCTCCGCTGGTCGCCCTCATGAACGATCAGGTGGCCGCGTTGCGTTTGGCCGGTATAGCCGCCGAGACGATCAACTCCAGTCGGCCCCGCGCGGACAACGTAGCCTCTTGGCGGCGCGTGAGCGCCGATCGGGCGAGGCTCGTATACATGGCGCCCGAACGTCTTATGCAGCCTCGGATGCTGGCGGCGCTACAGAAGCTCCCGGTCAAGCTCATTGCCGTCGACGAAGCCCACTGTATTTCTCGCTGGGGGCCTGCTTTTCGTCCCGATTACGAGACGCTCGCCCGCCTAGGCGAATTCTTTCCCCAGGTTCCTATCGCCGCCTTTACGGCGACGGCCGATCGGGCCACCCGGAAGGACATCGTCTCCAAGTTGTTCGACGGAGCCGCAGAGGTTTTCGTGTCCGGCTTCGATCGTCCCAACATCCATCTGGCGGTGCGAGAACGCACGTCCGCCTCCCGACAACTCTTGGAGTTCGTGGACGACCACAGGGGCCAAAGCGGCATCGTGTACTGTCTGTCTCGGAACGGCACCGAAAAGACGGCTGCCTTGCTCCAAGCTCGGGGCTTCCCGGCGGTGCCCTATCATGCAGGCTTGGCCGCCGACGTTCGTTATGAAAATCAGCAAACTTTCATGACACGCTCCGGCACCATCGTGGTAGCCACTATTGCATTCGGCATGGGCATCGACAAACCGGATATCCGTTATGTGTTTCACGCCAATCTGCCCGCCAACATCGAAGCCTACTACCAGGAGATCGGACGTGCCGGCAGGGACGGCCGACCGGCCGAGGCCGCAATGCTGTATGGACTGGACGACATTGTCCAGCGGCGCCGTTTTGTCGTCCAGTCTTCGGAAGACGCGGAATTTCTCCGTCTCGAACATCAGCGCCTGGATCGTCTGATTGGCTATTGCGAAAGCGTGCAATGCCGACGCAGAGCCCTCTTGGGGGCATTCGACGAGCCGCTGGCTGAACCGTGCGGGAATTGCGACAACTGCCGGCATCCGCCCCGACTCGAGGCAGGGCAGGTAGAAGGCCAGAAAGTCCTGTCGGCGGCCTACCGCACGGGCCAGGTGTTCGGCGCGGCGCATCTCGCCGACGTGCTGACCGGCACGGCGACCCGCAAGGTAAGACAAAACGGTCACGAACAGTTGCCGACCTTCGGCGTGGGACAGGACAGAAACAAGGGCGAATGGCGCTCCATTATTCGTCAACTGGTAGCCGGCGGGTTCTTCGACATAGGCTCTAAGGGCAGCCTGCAGATTACGCCCCGGGGACGTAGATTGCTGGTGGGCCAAGAGACTTTCTTTTTTCGGATCCCCGCCGCGCTCGCCCCGCCACGGCGTAACAGGCCGCAGAGAGCGTCGGCAGAGCCCTTGCCTTTGGACCCGGCGGAGCAAAGGCTGTTCGACCATCTACGCGAATTGAGACTGCGGTTGGCCCGTGAACGGAAGGTCCCCGCGTACGTGATCTTCCCTGATCGGACGTTGGGGGAAATGGCGCGGCGCAAACCCAAGACCGAGCAAGATCTGGAGGCCATCCACGGTGTCGGCAGACGCAAGCTGGAAAATTTCGGCGCTGCGTTTCTGGCCGCAATTGCCGAGCATGAGGTACTCTGGGGACATTCCCCGACCCATTATCCTCACTTGGACCCATAGGACCGACATCCGATTCGCATACTGGAATCCATCGGCAAGCTCGGATCGGAGAGTATCGGACCATCCCGGAATTTGAGAGGGAAACGGGTCCGCACAGGACAATTGGGGCGGACAACGCCCTTCCGGATGTGATCGCGATGTTCCTGCGCAGACCGCATACGCGAAATGGCTTCGAGACCATTGACGGATTTGGCGGATCACGGATTGCAGAGCACAGTCGTGTATCTGTCGGATTTGCCGGGAACGGCTGGGATAATGTCATAGCATCCCCAAGGACGGGAGAAGAGCGGGTCTGCTCGGCCGATGCTGTCTGTGGCAGTAGTTTGGCAGGCGGCAAACCGCGCATGGATCCGCATTGCCATCAACGGAAACCACGACATGATTGACTACACGCGCTTCAACTCAGCCCAATTCGATCTGGCCGCCGTCACCGCCGGACAGACGCACGACGACCTGCGGCAGATGGTGAACGAGATGATCGACGCGCAACTGGCCATGATCGCCGAATGCACGGACGACGACGTCGTCTTCGAACCCGTCGACCCCGAAGCCGACGATCCGGACGCTGCGTCCGCGGCGGAAAAGGATCTGGCTTGGACTCTGGGACATGTGATCGTGCATTGTTGTGCTTCCGCGGAGGAATCGGCGTTCCTGGCCAGCGAACTGGCCCGGGGCGTCCCGAATCACGGCCGCTCGCGGTACGAACCGCACTGGACGACTATGCGCACCGTACAGCAGTGCCGGGACGCCTTGCAGGAAAGTCGCCGTATGCGTCTGGCCACTTTGCAGGTGTGGCCACGCGAACCCGACCTCGAGAACTCCTACGAAGTCTGGCCGGGCGGTCCCGTAGCCAACGCCATGGGCCGCTTCGTGATGGGCCACGTCCACGAGTATTCCCATTTCGGCCAGATCGAGGAGATCGTGCGGCAAGCCCACGCCGCCCGCCCGTGAGATGCTCTGCAGCGTCCCGCCAGCCTCGGGGATATCCTTCCGGGAACGTGCTGTCCGGGGTTGCGCCGCTCTCCAAGCCAAGCAGGGCGGTTCTCCCAGGCAGCCGAGTTCCGCGGTCCCAGGACCGCTCGGCGCACATGGCTGTCCAAGGAGACGCTCGGGGTATGCACACAGGGTGAGGAAAATCTGAAACAGGCCGTACCGCATACCTAGAGAGCAGGCCAATCCGCCGGGCCGCAATCAGCTGCGCCGGCGATTTCGTGACTGCGACACGCGCAACACCTAGGGGATGTCTCCAGGGCTGCAGCGGTCCGCGGCACGCACGGGTGGCCGGGCCGCAGCCTATCGAAATTCTTGCGCTCCTCGACGGGAAGGCCACGACGGTACACGGGACCTGCGCCAAGCCGTTCCCGGTTTGGGGTCGACCGCTGCGCATGGCAAGATGCAAACGGCATGTCCACTGCCGCCGGGTTCGTCGGCTCCAAGGAGTTCCCCATGAAGGAAAACCGTTTGCTCTCCCGCTTCCGTGAGGGGGCAGTACCTGTAGGACACATGATCTGGGAATTCGGAACCCGCGGCATCGCCCGCATGACCGAACTGGCCGGCTTGGATTTCGTGCTGTTGGACACGGAGCACGGGGCCTTTGCCCCGGACCAAATTGCCGATCTGATCGCCTGGTACCGGGCTACGGCCGTGACCCCGATTGTGCGGGTGCCGCAGTTGGCTTTCCCCATGATTCCCCGTACCCTGGACGCAGGGGCGCAGGGCATCATGATGCCGAACGTAATGAATGCCGCAACGGCCCGGCAGGTGGTGCAAGCGGCCAAGTATGCCCCCGTGGGCCGCAGAGGCTTGGGGCTGGGCGGCTCGGCGACGGCCTACGAAACCGGAGAGGCCAGGACACAGATGGACCTGCTCAATGCCCAGACCGGAATCATTTGCCAGATCGAGAGTCGTGAAGCCTTGACCGAGCTGGATGCCATCGCTTCGGTGCCGGGCGTAGATGTGCTGTGGGTAGGGCAGGCAGACCTTTCGCAGTCGCTGGGCATACCCGGGGAATTCGACAATCCCCTGTTTTTGGATGCCCTGCGTGCAGTGGTGGACTGCTGCGACAGACACGGTCTCGGGGCAGGCATTCAGCCCAACGATCCGCAACAATGCCGAAACTGGATGAGCTTGGGGTTCAATGTGGTGTCCTACAACGTAGACACCGTCCTCTATACAGATGCCTTGACCAAGGCCCGCGCGATGGTCGCCGACCTGGCCCGGCAGACCATGTAGCGCCCGCCGCATGGAGAGACTGCGTGGCCCAGCTCCTGCCCCGGCAAAGTCTCCCGCGGAAAAAGGGATCGGGGAATCCAAGCTGAACGGCGGCGCCTCCGAGTCCGCCGCCTAGTTTCGACCGTTCTCGTTCGGATCGAGACGTCGAGCGCGGTGAGGCTACATGATGCGACGGTACTGTCCTTCACGGATGAACCGGGTTCGAATCAGCAACCAGATCTCGCCGTAGCCGCAACGAGGAAGGCGTCACGACCGGTGCACGTTCGACGATAGCCGCCTTGCTCCGGCCGCGTTGAGCGAGAAGACCCTGGGCCGCCGACCATCCGTACGCCGTAGCCGCCGGCAGCGGTCCCGGCGCGCCCTGAGAGGCCTCCGGGTCGACCGCAACAACCCGTCATGCGGTCGCGTGGCCCGTGCACCGACTCCTGCCCCGGCGACGCTCAACCGTTTGCGGGGCAAGAAGATTCGATACTATAGTGGGAGACACTTGGATTAGCCCTCAAGAGGTTCACATGAGTTCCACTTCCGCTCAGAAAGTGCTTTGCGTTCTCTACGACGACCCGGCGGCAGGATTTCCGCCGGCCTACGCGCGCCAGAGCATACCCAACCTGGTTCAATATCCGGACGGTCAGACCCTGCCGACACCCGCCGCCGTGGACTTCACTCCCGGACATCTCCTGGGCTCCGTTTCCGGCGGCCTCGGGTTGGAACCGTTCCTGACTGCACGCGGTCACCAGTTCGTCGTCACGGCGGACAAAGACGGACCCGATTCGGTGTTCGAAAAGGAACTGGTCGACGCGGACGTGGTCATATCCCAGCCCTTCTGGCCCGCGTATCTGACCGCCGAGCGGATCGCAAAGGCGCCTAACCTCAAGATGGCCATCACCGCCGGCATCGGGTCGGACCATGTCGATCTGCAGGCCGCCATGGACCGGAACGTCACCGTGTGCGAAGTGACGTGGTGCAACAGCATCAGCGTCGCGGAACACGCAGTCATGCAAATGCTGGCCTTGGTGCGGGACTATATTCCCCAGTACGGCTGGGTAGTCAGGGGCGGCTGGAACATCGCCGACGCCGTCTCGAGATCCTACGACATCGAGGGGATGGACGTAGGCGTGATAGCCGCCGGCCGGATCGGTCAAGCGGTCCTGAGACGAATGCAGCCCTTCGACGTCAATCTCCACTACACCGACAGACATCGTCTCTCGGCCGACGTGGAGCAGGAGCTGGACGTGACCTTCCACGACACCGTCGAGGCGCTGGTCGCCGTCTGCGACGTGGTCAGCATTCATTGTCCGCTCCATCCCGAGACGGAGCACATGTTCGACGACGCCCTGCTCGGCAGGATGAAGCGGGGATCCTATCTCGTGAACACCGCGCGCGGCAAGATCTGCGATCGAGACGCTGTCGTGAGGGCTCTGCAGAGCGGGCAGCTCGCCGGGTACGCGGGCGACGTCTGGTTCCCGCAGCCAGCCCCCAACGACCACCCGTGGCGCACCATGCCTAATCACGCTCTGACGCCCCACACGTCCGGCACCTCCCTGTCGGCCCAGGCCCGGTACGCGGCGGGGGTCCGTGAGATTCTAGAGTGCTGGTTCGCGGGGAAGCCGATCCGAGACGAGTATCTGATCGTGCAGGGCGGCGCCCTGGCCGGCACTGGAGCCCACTCCTACAGCGAGGGCGACACTACGGGCGGCTCGGAGGAGGCGACGAAGTTTCAAGCCGGGGAGTAGGCGGATGCCCCCACCCGTACGGTTACTGCCGCATCTACACGGATCACGCCGGCCTGCCGCACCCACGGCGCAAGTGCCGAGGCGCACGGCTCGTGGGGCGTCGTCTGTCGCCGCTGGGGACAAGCCGGGGGCACCATAATATCGACTCCGTAGGTTACGCATGCGCCGCGTTGGGCCCCCGCCGCAATGCGCGGTGGTCTCGGCCTACGAAAACTTGGTAAGCGTAGTGCGGACCCTATTGGTCTTCTTGGGATCCATGCCGTTCAGCCCGGCCGCCGCCTCGAAGATTTCCAGAGCCAGCCTCGGGTCCATGTCTCCCACCTGCTTGCTCTTTTCGAAAAGGGCCTTGCCTGCTTTGTCCACGGCACAGACGCTCACCGTATGGCAAACCAGCGCCATGCAGGGCCCAAAGTCCGTAGGCTTCTGGCAGGCGGCGCTCAAGGCAGCCAATTTCTCCAAATCTCTACAAGGCAACTTCAACAAATAGATCTGCCCTCCGAGTCTTTCGATGTGGTGGGGAACCGGCTCCATACCGCTTTTCAAGAGATTGGCAGCCTTCAAATGCTTCAAGGGTTTCTTCTCGGCCGGAGCGGCCTCTTTCGCTTTGGTCATGGTCTGTGCTTTTTCCTTGGATTCAAGATCGGAACTCGTCGTAACGGCTTCGAACGAATAGCGCGGACCGACCTGAGCCGGGTCCGTCTCCCCAGTCCGGGAAACCTGCGTCTTCGGTGGATGTAGAACCTGCCACTCCCGCCTTAGCGCTCCTACGGTCTTCTTCGCCATTCGGCCCTGTAGGGCATGCAGGGCTTGCTCGCTGAACAGTCCGCTGACTCTGGCCAGATCTTCCGGACTCCGTAGACTGCGCACGGTCTTGAAGAGGCTGTCGGGAATGCCGAGTTTCCGCAAAGTACTGTCCTCGAGACGCAATTCCCGGTGCGCAGCCTTGGCCCTGGCAGTGGTCCGGCGCCGACGCGCCTCGACAGACCGGGAAGACATGCAGCGCATTTGGACGGTACCCAAGACGGTCAGCTGGGGCGCCTTCCGACCCTTGATCCAACGCGGCGCGGAATCATGGGTGCCGACATGGACGAGCGCCACGGGTTTGGGAAATGCAGGCTTGAGCGTCACTCCTCGATTGCTGCCGTCCAACCTGATGGAATAGAAGGCGTCGCTATTGTACAGAGACTTGTGAGCGAGAGCTTCCGACAGGGGATCTTCATAGAACTTGACCATCAAATTGATGACCTTGACGGCCCACTGTGGCGAATGCTTCCGAATGTCGTCGCACACTTGATTGGCGATCGCCAGCGTGGGAGCATCCGGATGGAAGGCGACCGCCCCGGCTCTGCCGGTCGACGCGTGAAAGTCCCCTGCGAACGGCTGATTCTCTGGCACCACATGAGTGACGAGAAACTCCCGCGAATCCGGCTGGTGCACTATGCGCGTCGCCCATCCCTTGCCGATATCCAAAGAATATGCCTCGGGAGATCCCCCCAGCGGCTTGAGGTGGGTCTGGACGTGTTCCGGGTCTACGCAGAGATCGTGCAGCAGCTTCAGGATTCCTTCCGCCACATGCACAGGCAGATTTCCTATGTCGTCGCAAATCGTGTCGGCGACGAAGAGGGTTATGGGGTTATCGTGCATGGTTTGCGTTCCCGTTGCCACCCTTGGCTTGAAGCAAGCAAAACTGCTGCCACGAACCTGAATGCAAGCCGCTCCGGATTACGGATTCGAGAAGCGCCGCACACGTTCCCGGGCAGTCGCCTGGGAAGCCGTTCGGACTTCGGAATCCCGCCTCGTGGCAACCATTTCTGCCCTTTGGCGGTCGGCAGGGACTGCCGCGTCGTATTCGGCAGCGTAGGCTCGTCGTCCCGGTGACGAGACCCGCCCTCGCATGATGTCGGGAACGGACCGCGACCCAATCCGGGGGATTTGTCCAGAATAACGGAATCTTGTCCACAGGGCAAGCAGCAACCTGCTGGCAGCGGCATTGGGGTCGCGGCGCCCTCGACTCGATACGCTCCGGAGGCCGAGAGATCGGGCGCGGATCTGCTGTTCCGGCGTCTCGGAGTGGTCCGAGGCCGACCGCGCGCTGCGTTCGGGGCCTTCTTGGTCGCCCTCGTGGAGCCGCCCTGCCGCGGCGCGGATGGTTTCAGGGCGCCTGTTCCACCGCCCCGACGTCTCGACCGCCCCGGCCCTATGCTCTCGGCGCCGCCGGACTCGAGCCCTTTTTTCCCGGAGGCGGGCCACAGAGCGTGCAGTGGACAGAGCGCCGAGAGGTTCTGCAGTTGTCCCCAGGGCCCGTTCCGTCTTGCAAACAGGAGGGGCCCGCCTCGTCCGTGGAGACGGCGGCGGGTATACGTCGGAATACCGGTTATCGAGACGTCTCGGCGCCATGCACCCTCCATGGGCCCTATGGCCTGGCGTACCGCGTGCCCGGCAGCGGCCCCATGCTGCCGAGACTGCTCGTCATGTGCGCGATCAATCCCGCTCTTGGCATAATCAAAGGAATCCGTATCCCGTTTTTCTGGCAACACCGTGAAGACCCATGCCGTGGCTCCAGCGTTTTTCCCGGACCGTCGACCGATTCTCCAACTTCGTCGGCGAGATGGCCGTGTACTTGGTACTGATCACCGTCGTCATCGGCGTCTACAACGTGGCGGCCCGCTTCCTGGGTCGATACCTCGGGGTGCAGCTGTCGTCCAATCTCTTCATCGAGATGCAATGGTACCTGTTTTCTTTGGTGTTTTTCCTGGGTTTCGCCTACATCATGCAGCACGGCATCAACGTCCGTGTCGATTTCATCTACTCCAAGTGGTCTCCGAAACGACGGGCCGCCTTGGATTTCTGGCTGAATTTCGTCATGATTCTGCCGTTCTGCGTCATCGGCGTCATCGTCAGCTGGAATCCGCTGTTGACCAGTTGGGGGCGTTCTGCGTCCGGTCTTTGGTGTTTTGCCCAAGAGGGGCCGATCACCGCGCTGCAATCTCTGCTCTATTTCGTGGATTTTCTGGACCTGCGGGGCCTGTATTGCGGCGAGGTCTCGCCCGACCCGGACGGCCTGAACCGCGCGCCCATAAAGTCGTTCATTCTGCTGGCTTTCTCCTTGCTGGCGCTGCAGACGGTGGCCGAGCAGATCAAATTGTGGACAGTGTTGCGGAGCGACGACGCGGCAGGGTCCGCCGCGCTGCAGGAAGCCGAAGCGCCCTTGCGGCTGGAATGACCCGGTTATCGAGCAGCATCCAATCTATACAGGGAGAAGACCATGGGATTTGAATGGCTGGCCTTGGTCATGTTCGCCGTCTTTTTCATGCTGATCGTCTACGGGTATCCCGTAGCCTACTCTTTTGCCGGTACCGCCTTTCTGTTTCTGGTGATCGGTTTCGCCCTGGGCGTGTTCGATCTGCGCTGGTTGCGGCTCTTGCCCAACCGCTGGTTCGGCACCATGTCCGATTTCACGTTGCTGGCCATCATTTTCTTTGTGTTCATGGGCGCGATATTCGAAAAGTCGGGCTTGGCGGAGTTGCTGTTGGAAACGGTGGGCCAGCTGCTGGGGCCCATACCCGGAGGTTTGGCCTTGGCCGTGGTGCTGGTCGGCACCTTGCTCGCGGCGGCGACCGGGGTGGTCGCCGCCACCGTGATCGTGATGGGCCTGCTGTCGCTGCCCATCATGCTCCGGTACGGCTACAACCATCAATTTGCCACCGGCATCATCACCTCGTCCGGTACCATGGCCCAGCTGTTGCCGCCCAGTCTGGTGCTGGTAGTGCTCAGCGATCAGATCGGCGTCGGCGTCGGCGATCTGTTTCTGGGCGCGCTGATTCCCGGCCTGATTCTGGCCGGTCTGTATGCCCTCTACGTGGTGGTGGTCGCCTTCATCAAGCCGGAACTGGCGCCGCCGCTGCCTCCGGAAGCCCGCACCTTGCGGGGATACGCTCTGCTCCGACGCACCTTGGTGGCGGTCGTACCGCCGCTCCTGTTGATTTTTTCCGTGTTGGGCAGCATCTTCTTGGGGTTGGCCACCCCGACCGAGGCGGGCGCGGTGGGGGCCTTCGGGGCCTGTCTGCTTTCCCTGTTCAATCGCACCCTCAATTGGCAAGTTCTCAAACAGGCGGCCCGCTCCACGGCCAACATCACGTCGCTGGTGATCATGATCCTGTTCTGTTCCACTTTCTTCGGCCTGGTGTTCGACCGCCTGGGGGGGCAGGATCTGGTGCAGGGCCTCTTGACGAACTTGCCGGGCGGTTTCTGGGGGTTCATCATCGTAGCCAACATCGCGATCTTCCTGTTGGGCATCAATTTGGAATTCATCGAGATCAGCTTTATCGCCATGCCTCTGTTCGTGCCGGCCGCCCAAGCCCTCGGGGTCGATCTGGTGTGGTTCGGGGTCATGATGGCCATCAATCTGAACATGGCCTTCATATCGCCGCCGGTGGGATTTTCCTTGTTCTATCTCCAATCCGTGGCGCCCAAGGAAGTCCAGGTCATCGACATCCACAAAGGGGCGCTGCCTTTCATGGCGCTGCAGGGCCTCGCCCTGATCATCGTCATCGTCTTTCCGCAAACGGTGCAGTGGCTGGTACAAGCCATGGCCTGAGCCGGCTGTCCCGGGCCATATATGGAAGGACCCGGCCTTGCAGCCGGGTCCTGAGTGTCCGTCTGCGGGCGCTCCCGCGGGCGGCGTCTACATCATCGCTTGGTAACCGGTCATGGCCGCCTCCGCCAGTCCATGCCAAGCCTGGATTTCAGACCGGAACCGGCTCCAGGCGGCGAGGATCGAACCGAAATCCGTATCGGTCGCGGCGATCTCCTCATACATGCTGAACGCCTCGGCTTCCGCGGCCTGCAACACGTCGTTCGGGAAAGGCAGCAACTGGATGTCTGCCTGCATCAGCTCCTGCAGGGCCGGAGGATTCTTGGCGTCGTACGCGGCCATCATGTTCATGTTGGCTGCAGCGGCCGCGCAACGCACCACCTCCTGGTACTCTTCGGGCAGAGCGTTCCATTCGTCCAAGTTGACCTGGACTTCCAAGGTCGGACCCGGCTCCCACCAGCCCGGATAGTAGTAGTACTGCGCGGCCTGCTGAAAGTTCAGCTTCATATCGTCGTAAGGCCCGACCCACTCGGCGGCATCGATCGCGCCCGTCTGCAACGCTTGGAAGATTTCGCCGCCGGGCAGCACCTGGACCGTGACGCCGAGGCGATCCATGACCTGACCACCCAGTCCCGGAATCCGCATCTTCAAGCCTTCCATGTCCGCGACCGAATTGATTTCCTTGTTGAACCAACCGCCCATCTGCACGCCCGTGTTGCCGGCAGGAAACTGAATCACGCCGAAGCGCTCCGCGTAGAATTCTTGGAGCAGTTCCAAACCGCCGCCTTGGTAGAACCACGCGTTGTTCTGACGGTTCGTCAAACCAAAGGGCAAGGCGGTGCCAAAGGCGGTAACGGGGCTCTTGCCGGTGTAGTAGTACGAGGCGGTATGGCCGCATTGCACGGCTCCCTGTTCCACTACGTTCAGCACTTCCAAGCCGGGAGCCAGTTCGCCGGCGGCGCGGACGTCGATCGAGAATTTGCCGTTGGTGACGGCTCCCACGACTTCGGCGAACGTGGTGGCGCCGCCGAAGATGGTGTCCAACAACGGAGGCCAGCTGGTGGCCATTTGCCAGGACACTTCCGGCAGCGAAGGCTCGTCCGCGACGGCAGTCGCGAGATCCGCAGCCGGCATGGCACATGCCGATGCCGTAGCGGCGGCGGAGGCCAGAGCCGCCACCCCTAAGAACTTTCTTCTTTCCATGATCGCCTCCAGCGACTGAAAAACGGGACAACTGCCGGCCCCTTGGCGACTCGCACAGGACGAGGGCCTCGGCTCGGCCAGGGACCCGCGGAAACCGCGTTGCCCCAGGCCCATTTTCTGCACGACATCGCTTAGGCGCTGGCGCACGTGATGATACTACAGACCCGATGTCACCCGTCGCGGCATCGGATCCCCGCGGCAGAACCCGCCGTCCCGTCCGCCGGGTCGGACCGGATCCCGGCGGGGCGGCCAAATCGGCCACTTGGCCGGGGCGCCCCCGAACGGGGGCGCTCGCCGTCTGGAGGTCGGGCAGAGGGCTTACGCGTCCCGAGACAAATCTTCCCAAGGGACGACTCCGCAGCGTTCCGCCCAACGGGCGAAGAGGCGGCGCAATCGACACGCCCGCTCGGGTTCCCTCGCCGCCAGATTGCGCGTCTCGGTCCTGTCGGCCTCGAGGTCGTAGAGTTCCCAATTGCCCGGGAACTTGCAGACCAATTTCCATCGCCCGCGCCGTACCGCCTTGTTGCCCTCGTGTTCCCAGTACAGCGTGTGCCGCGCCGTAGGCGCGTCCTGGAAAGAAGGCGTCAAGCTGAAACCTTCGAGCGGAGTGATGGACCGGCCCTGGAAATATGCGGGATACTCGACGGCCCCCAGCTCCGACAAGGTGGCCATGATGTCCGGCAACTGGGCCGGCTGGTGCCTCAACTCTCCCTGGCTTTCGATGCCCGCCGGCCAATGGACGATCAGAGGCGTTGCGATGCCCCCTTCATGGACCCAATGCTTGTACAGCCGAAAAGGCGTATTGGACAGATTGGCCCACGGTACTCCGTAGCTGGCATACGTATTCTCGGGGCCCGGATCTATGTGCGGACTGTTGCCGAACCGGACCGCTTCCCCGTATCTGTCGTATAGAGTCCCGATTTGCTCCCAGCCCGTGGCGACGCGTTGTCGCAAGTCCGCTCCCAGTTCCTCGGCGCAGCCCCCGTTGTCCGCCAAAAAGAAGATCGCCGTGTTCTCGAGCTGACCCGTTTCCTGCAGAGTCGTCAGAATCCGGCCAATGCCTTGATCCATGCGGTCTATCTGGGCCGCATAGACTTCCATACGCAACGCCTGCCACTCCTTGCAGGGCTCTTCCGGCCAAGGCGCCACCCTAGGATCTCGGGGGCTCAGGTCCCAATTTGCATTCAAGAGACCCATCGCTTCCATACGGCGCTGCCGCCGTACCCGTAGTGCGTCCCACCCCGCGTCGAAACGGCCTTTGTACTTGGCTATGTCTTCGGGATGGGCATGCAGGGGCCAATGCGGGGCGGTGTACGCCACATATTGAAAGAAGGGGGTTTCCCCGGGGCCGTCGCAATGCCTGCGTATCTGGGCACAGGCCTCGTCCGAAACGGCGTCCGTGAAGAAGAAATCCGCTCCTTCCGGTTCAATACGCTCGTTGTCGCGGGTCAGGGTCCGGGGCTGCCAGTAATTGGCGGCGCCCGTAATGATGCCGAAGAATTCGTCGAATCCGCGTTGACAGGGCCAGTTGTGTTTCGGACCCTCCACATGGCGCGTCACATGCCACTTGCCCGTCATGTAGGTAGCATAGCCCCCCAGCTGCAGGACCTCGGCCAGGGTGACTGCCTTGGGGCTCAGATCGCCCAGATACCCGTCGATGCCGTGGCTTCCCATCATGTGGCCAATGTCCGCCTGCTGGGGATAGAGGCCGGTCAACAGCGAACCCCGCGAAGGACAGCACCGCGCCGTGTTGTAGAACTGGCTGTAACGCAAACCGCCCCGCGCCAGCGCGTCCAAGTGGGGAGTGTCGATCTCGCCTCCATAGCACCCGAGATCCGAGAATCCCATGTCGTCGTTCAAAATGAGCAGAATATTGGGTCTCTGGAGCATAGCGATTCGGCATTGGGGCGGAGGGAACTGCCTTGGAGCCGATCCGCCGCACAGGCAACCCGTAACGATCCCTAGCGGCTTGCGTCCTCCGGGGCGTCTAATGGTATCCCGTCCAGTCGAGTCGTCCAAAGTGGAGAGGCCCGCACCCCGTGCCGGCCGTTGCCGCAGCGGCAAGACCGCGCCGGTGCATGCGAAAGGTGCTTCGTGCCCATGTCCTCCCGCGCGCTCTGGACCGCCCGAATGCGGTTCAGAGGCCTTAACGGCCTCTCCCAGGAGCGCGCGTTGCGCCTGCCGTCGAGCTTCAGCTCCCGTGTGCGAAAACGGGTGTCGACGTTCCGGAACTCGGTCAGCGCGGACTGTGCCGAGCGCCATAAGCATGCCCACACAGCTCCGGACGCCCCCTGACAGAGCTCGGCATGGCCTCTCTGCACGCGGCGCAATCCGTCCCACTCCCGGGGGCGGATAGACACGGTCGCTGCCCGACGCGCCGGGTCGCCGGACTGGGTTTCCGGCAAGCGGCCGGGGACATGCTCGGTGCTTCCCCGGCACGCCCAAGGGCCCGCAGCGTAAAGCGGCGGGTTGCTTTGGCGCGGCTAGGTCCGGCGGTGCATCGCAACAAGCGCCAAGGTGGACGCCAGGGCTACCAAAGGGACCACGGTCCACACATACAAAGAACTGGATGCCGCCGCCCCTAGCAGCGGCGTGCCGGCTACTCCATAGAGCAAGTAGACTCCGGCGCCCACGATACAGGCCCATGTGGTCCGAAACAACAGGGGACCGGACGTCACGCGTTTGCGCGCCAACAGGCCATAGGCCGTCAGACCGGCGAACAGCAGCAAAAAAGAAGAGAGGAACTGGCCGATCGTCAAGGCGAACCAAGGGACCGAGACAGAGCTGGAACCCGGACCGGGGACCTGGATTTCCGGGGCGGGAACCGGGGACAGAGAGACGTCCGGGGCGACGGAAGTGATCCGCGCCGAGGCCTCCGGGCTCACATTGATCTGCAGTTCGACGCTGGTGCGACTGTCGAGGCTGCGGGCAGCCACGGCCAGCGTCTCGGGTCTGTCCAACAGCACCTCGACCATGCCGTAGCCGTTCTCCGACGGCACCGGTTCGGTACGCAGGTTGAGGCCCGACCCGGAGTATTTGAGGAGAAACTGGACTGGAGTGCCGTCCGGCACGGAATGCCCGTTGCGGTCCACGATGGGGCCCGCCTTGACGACAATCGTGTCTCCCAGGTGAACGTCAAACAGCTCCAAGGCGAAGTCGCTGCGCTTCTCGTCGAACAGAGTCAAAGGGATCACCTGATCGGGATCCGGCTCCAATCTCTCTATCAGGCTGCTGTACCGAGTCCCGGGCACGCTTACCGGAGGAGCCCCGCGAAATTCCAGATCTCGAAACAAAGCCCTCACCGCGGTGTTCACGAACGTCGCCGCAGGACTGTAGATCCCGATATAGGCCGCCAGTTTGCTGACGTCGGTTCCATCCAGTACGAAGGGGGCATCAAAGGCCAGTACCGCGATCTGCTTTTCCGCCGCCAGATCCCCGCGTTGGCGCAGAAACCGGGAGAGCGCGTCGCTGGGCGGATAGACTTTGGCATCTACGTCCAGCATGGCGAAGACGATCCAGTCCGCGTTGTGGAGGGCTCTGTCCATACGCAGCCGGGAGCCGCCGTCCGCGGTCTGGTTCAGCACGTCGGAGAGCTGGGCCAGCGTGAAACTGGCAATTTGGTTGGGCGCGATCTGTCGCGTCGCGGCCGGTCCGAAGAGCCGCAGGATGGATTGCTCCACGGTCTTCGGTCCCAGAACGGGTTCCCCGGTACATGCGAGACAAGGGGGCGGGGACCGGCTGTCGGTAAAAATGACCAACCGGTCGTTCACGCCGGGGGCGGCCGGCAACAGATCTCCCGTCGGGATCCGATTGGAATGCAACAGGGTGACTGCGCCTTGGGCGACACGGGTCACCACGTCGTGTTTGAAAGCCAGATTTTCCGGGGCAAATGCCGCCAGATCCGCTTCCGTCGTCAGGAGATCGCGCAGCGGGAATCCAATCCAATGCGTGTCTTCCCCGTCCGTGGCCGGACCGGGCGCCCAGGCGG
Source organism: Anaerolineales bacterium (assembly GCA_034421855.1). Classification (GTDB taxonomy): domain Bacteria; phylum Chloroflexota; class Anaerolineae; order Caldilineales; family Caldilineaceae; genus Bin34. The sequence goes on along the minus strand of DAOUKB010000080.1, from coordinate 88,209 downwards.
CGGTCGGAGCCGGACTGTCTCCTGCGGCAGAGGATGCTCCCGCAAAATGGAGGGTGCGGAGCGGAAAGATCTGCAATTTGGCCAGCAGGATGCGGCGCACCGCCGCATCGACGGCCTCGGCGAAATCGGGTTTCTCCAGGTACTGCAATTGGAAGAACGATATGGTTTCCTTTACGGCTCCGGGGTCGGCGCCGTCGGCATATCGATCCAGCCACAGGAGCTCGTTGCCGGCTTGAAAGGCGTCGTTGGCGATGCGCTGCGCGAGAAAAGACGCGCCGGAGGGGTCGTAATATCGGCGGATGGCCCGTACCCCCAGGGCATCGCTGAGCAACAAACCGCCCTGCCGACGCCAGCTTTGAAACTCCTCCAGAGCCAATATTTCGCCCAGTTGCTCAGACAGACTGATGGGCGGCGTGCGGGCTCGGGTCTGCAGGAATCCACTGTACCGAATGTGACTGGTCACGAACCCGTTGGCGGTGCCGGCCGACCACGCGCCGGGCTCCTGCCCCGCCGTCTCCGCCGTCTCCGCCGCCTGCGCAAAAGGAATCAGCGCATCCCGACGCAGGTCTTCCAAGTTGCCGCGAATGGTGGCCAATTCTTGATCGGGCGGCCTGTCTCTGGCGCCCTGTCCCGGAAAATGCCGGGCGAAGACCAGCAGGCCGCGATTGCTGCCGTCTTGGACTCCTTGAATGAAGGCGCGGCCGTGCTGCCCGGCCCACCAGCCGTCTCCCCCGAAGGCGGCAGTGGCAGACAGACCGGCCGGCAAAGGAGGAACCTGCTTCATGATGTCCAGATCCGGTCCCAGCAACAGATTGATGCCCACCGCCTGCAGCTCCTGACCCAGGATGGTGCCCATGGCGCCGGCAAAGGCCGGATCCCAAGTGGCTCCCAGCGTCATTTGACTGGGCAAGGGGGTGAAGCCGTTGCGCGGAGAAGTCTCCCGGCCTCCTTCTTCTCGCAGGGAGGCGCCGATCCACAAGGGTACGGCTACACCGACCGACGAGGCGGCAGGCAGTTCCCGTGCAGACGCCAAGCCGGTACGGGCGAGACCACCGTCTGCGAACGGACTCGGCACGGCATCCGGCGGCACATAGTAGCCTAGGGCCGCAGCCTGCAGTTGGTTGGTCAGGCCGGCTATCTGTCTAGGCGTGTCCGTGCCGGGCCGGTTGTCCAGATTCTGGTTCCGGGCGCTGAGTATCACCCCGCCGATCCGATAGACATGGATCAGTTCCAGGATGTCGTCCGTGGAAGCCAGTTCTGTCCCTATGACGGGCACTACAAAGAGCTGTCCGACTCTGTCCGCGGCCGTCATGTGGGCCATGAGATGCTCCACCAGCACGGCAGGCGCATGTTGCTCCCTCGGATCGCGGAGCAGGGAAGACGTCGCCGGAGCCGTTTCGGCCGAATGCACCGGCGACCAAGGCGCCGAGCAGAGCAGCAAGCCCAGCCCCACGGCCCAGAAGACCCGGACCCAACCAACGCCAGGACCATGCCTCCGGCGGCGCGGCGCTCCACGCGCGGGAGGCATGGCTCCCTTCCTGATCCTGCACCATCCCGGAGCCTGGAGGTTTGCTACACTCCAGGTACGCGAGACGGTTCGCGTCTCGGATTGTCGCCGTACATAGGCGTACTTCATGACATTCAGCCAGACGGCTCCAGATCTCGAAATCCTGCACCGTCATCCAGTATACGCGGAACGGATCCCGTCGCTGCTGGAATTCGCCGCGGCGCAGAACCTTCATTTCCACGAACCGCGGCTGCTGTTCTTGGCTTTCGTCAACCGCTCCTTCGTCAACGAGCGGGTCTTCGCCGATCCGCGGTTGAACAACGAACGATTGGAATACCTGGGGGATGCCGTACTGGAAAAAGTAGTCAGCGAGCGACTGTACCGGCATTTTCCCCAGTGCCGCGAAGGGGAACTGACGCAGATGCGGGCCCAGCTGATTCAAGGCGACTCCCTCTCGGTTTGGGCCCGGGAGCTGGACTTGGGCTCTTATCTGATCATGGGCAAGAGCGGACACCAGAACAACATTCAGGAAAACTGCAGAGTTCTGGCCAACACGTTCGAGGCGTTGGTAGGAGCCGTGCAGGTGGACCAAGGCGATGCCGCGGTAGTGCGCTTCATGGAACGCTGGCTGGCTCCCGCCATGGCATGCCTGACCGCGCACGGCCTGACCCACAACGCCAAGAGCGCCCTGCAGGAACTGGTGCAAGGCGCCCTGGGCGTAACCCCGCGTTACGAATGCATCGAGACCTACGGTCCCAGCCACGACCGGGAATTCGTGGTGCAGGTTTCCGTCCGGCACGAGGTGATGGGGATGGGCCGCAGTTCCAGCATGAAGGAAGCCGGCCGCAAGGCCGCCGAGGCGGCGCTGGCGCACTATCGCGCCGACGCCTGCTCCTGACGGCTCCCTAGAGTTGCAGGGCCTGCATTTCATCGATCATGTTCTGCCCCACGTCGAAGCCCCCCTGCCAGAAATCCGGGTCGGTAATGTCGATGCCCATGGTCCGCAGGATGTGGTCCGGGTCCTGCGAACCGCCGGCAGCCAGCAGCTTCAGGTATCCCGGTTTGAAAGCCTCTCCTTCCTGCTGATAACGCCGATACAGGGCCAGCACGAGCAGCTGCCCGAAACTGTAGGCGTAGCAATAGAAAGGCGTGTGGTAGATGTGGGGAATCATCAGCCATTCGTGCTGGAAGATTTCGTCCACTTCCATGCTGGCGCCCATCTGCTGCCGCAGCTGACCGAGATAGGTGGCGCTGAGGTCCGCCGGGGACGCGTTCTCCAACACGGCCGCATGGGCGGCCTTTTCGAATACCACGAAATAGGCCTGCCGCATCACGGTGGCATACATGTCGTCCACGGCCGTGGCCAGCAGTTCCCGCCGCACCATGGGGTCCGACTCGGCGGCCAAGAGCCGCTCCGTCAGCAGCATCTCGGTGAAGACCGATGCGGTCTCCGCCAGCGGCAGCGGCGCATGCTGGGTCAGCAGGGAGTGGTCTGCGGCCAGCAGGCTGTGAATGGCGTGGCCCAACTCGTGCGCCAGCGTGGCGACGTCCCGGATGCGGCCGGTGTAGTTCATCAGGATCCAAGGGGTCATGGACGGCAAGACGGTGGCACAGAAGGCCCCGGCCCGCTTGCCCTTGCGGACTTCGCTGTCGATGTGGCCCTGGGAAAACACCAGTTCCGCCTTGGCGGCGACGGCGGGATCGAAGGCCTCGATCGTATCCAACACCATATCCACCGCCTGCGGATAGGCAATCTCCTTGTCCGAGGCGGAGAGCGGCGCGTAGAGGTCGAAGCGCCGCAACTTCTCCATGCCCAACCACTGCGCCTTCAGGGCGAAATAATCCTGGAACAGACCGACGTTGCGCTGACACACCTGCAAGAGCGTTTCCACCGCGGCGTCCGGAATGTTGTTGCCCAGATTCTTGACTGCAATCGGGGACGCGTAATTCCGCAGGCGTACGTTCTCGCTGTACCAGTCCCGTACCCGACTCATGTAAATATGCGCCAGAATGTTGTTCTCCGGCTCGTAGACGCGCAGCAGCTCGCGGTAGGCGGCTTCGCGCAGGTCCGCGTCGGGCGAATACGCGTGTGTCATCAGCTCTTCGCGGGTCAGAGTCTGCGTTTCGCCATCGATGTCCAGCGTGAACTCCAGCCGGTTGGTCAACATGGAATAGACGGTGATCAACGAACTCATGCCCTGCGCGTCTTTGGTGTTGATGATCTGTTCCGCTTCCTCGGCCAACGTGAAGGGCTTATAGCGACGATCGCTCCGGAGGGCATAGTGGTAGTCCGGGTACAGCTCCGCGTCGGGCAGCAGGGCCGCGGCCTGCTCGTCGCTGAGAGATTTCCACCAAAGGTCGAAAAACAAGATCCGATTCTGCAGCTGGGTCAGCTCTTGCTCCATATAGCCTTCGTAGCGCAGGGCTTCTTCCGACTGCGTGTCGGCGGAGAACCAGAGGCTGCCGTAGGCGCCCAACACATACATCTGCTCCGAGATGTGTTCCACGGCTTGCATGAAAGGCACCAAGTCCAGCTCGGCGCTGGGACGTGCGGCGGCGGTGAAGTCGGTCAGTTGGTCCCGCTTGGCTTCGAAGGCCGATACGGCTGCCTCCAATTCCGCCAAGCGGCGGGCAATCGTCTCCTCCGCGGCATCCGGCAACAGTTCCGTCAGATCCCAGCCGCTCAGGGTATAGGTGTTACGCATGGTGTGTCCTTGAAAAGCATGAAGGCAAAGCGAGTTCCAGCACCCGCCGCGCCGGCGCGGCGCCCGGCAGGTGTCGGAGCGTCCACAACGTCGAGATTATCCGTTCTTGTTCGAAGGCAGCAGCGGAGCCAGGCGAGAAGCCAGATCCGGCAGCGTCAGAGTCTGGAGCCAAACCTTCCCTGGTCCGGTCAAAGAGGCGATGAAAAGTCCCTCCCCGCCGAAGAGTATGTTGGCCGCCCCCTTGATACGCGTGATGTCGAAATCCACGGTGGTTTCATAAATGGCGACGTGTCCTGGATCCACTTTGAGCGTTTCCCCCGGGGCCAGCTCGATCATCTCCACTTCCCCCGGGATCTCGGCGAACGCCATACCTTCGCCCGACACCCGCTGCATGATGAAGCCCTCGCCCCCGAAGAAGCCGGTCCCCAATTTGCGCTGGAAAGTAACGCTCAGTTCGACGGCGACGTCCGCCACCATGAAGGCGTTCTTCTGCATGACGATCGCGCCGCCGCCGGTCAGATCGAACGGCACTATCTTGCCGGGAGCGTAGGGCGTGAAAGTCACCTTGGCTATGTTGCTCTGCGCCGTGTAGGTGGTCATAAAGAAGGATTCGCCGGAAACCTTGCGCATCAGGCCGCCCATCAGGCCGCCCGGCATCTGGGTTTGCATGTGCACGTCTCCGCGAATCCAGGCCATGCCCCCAGATTCCGTTCGTACACTCTCGCCTTTCGCCAGCGTGATTTCCACTGACTGCATTACCTGGCCCTTGATCTCGTGCTGCATGCAATTCCTTCCTTGCTGGCTGGCTTACGCGCGAGCGCCGGCCCACCGGCACGGCCCGCACGTGTCGTCACTGCCTCATGATATATGAAATCGGCCGCATTGTATTCGCAAGGCGACTGTGATCCTCGACGGCAGTCACGGCCCGCCCGCTTTTGGGCGAGGCCCTCCGGCACATATAGAATCCGGCATCTTCGTTGCCGCCTGCCGCGGCCTCACCGCCAGCTGTTGCCATACCATGCCTGCTTCCCACCCCGACTTCGCCCACGACGCCTCATCTCAACCCGACTTTGGGTGGTACCAGCAGCGCTCCGCGGACACCTGGAGTCGGATCGAAATGAATCACGCCGTCGTATACCCCACGCTGGGTCTGGTCAACGAGGCGGGCGAATTCGCGGGCAAGATCAAGAAGATTTTTCGGGACAAAGGCGGAGTCATCTCCGCCGAAGACCGCGCCGCCCTGCAATCCGAACTGGGGGATGTGCTCTGGTACCTGACGCAGATCTGCACGCAACTGGATCTGGAGCTGGCGGAGGTGGCCCAGGCCAACATCGCCAAACTGCGTTCCCGCCAGCGACGCGGTAACATTGGGGGAGACGGCGACGACCGCTGAACTACGGTGCGGGACCCCCCCGGAGATTTTTCCAGCTGCAATCCAGATACGACAGACCATGAACCTGACAGGACGCGCGGTAGTGGCCCAAGGCCAAGAGTTCTTCGTGCAGGAAGGCGCAGTTCCGGATCCGGCGCCCCACGGCGTGGTGCTCAAACAGGAACTGGGCGGTATTTGCGGCACAGACCTGCATAAGTGGCAGCAGTCTCTGCCGGAACCTACGTTGCTCGGTCATGAGAGCACAGGCACAGTCGTAGCCTTGGGCCGCGATCGGCGGCAGGATTTTCAAGGCCGGCCGCTCAAAGAGGGAGACCGCGTGGTCTATCACCCGCGCAACTCGGGCACGCCCTACGGCTACCGCGGTCCGGAGTTTCCCTTCTCCGGCGGTTTCGCGGATTACATCAGCCTCAGCGATCCCGAAACCTGCGTCCTCAAAACCACGGCGGATGCCCGCACCGCGGTATTGGCGGAACCCTTTGCCGTCGGCGTCCATGCCGTAATGCGCGCCGAGGTGCAGCTGGGGGATTCCGTAATCGTGCAGGGCTCCGGAGCGATCGGCCTCATGGTGCTGATCTGCGCCCGCCTCAGCGGAGCCTCGCGGATCATCGTGATCGGCGGACCGGCAGGAAGACTGGCCTTGGCGCAGCAGTTGGGGGCCCATGTCACCGTGGATATAGCCGCCTACCCGGACCTTGCGTCCCGCCAAGAGGCGGTGCTGGCGCACACGCGGCGCGGCGCCGGTGCAGATGTGGTCTTCGAATGCGCCGGCTTTCTGCCCGCAGTGCCGGAAGGATTAGAATATGTCAAGCAAGACGGCAAATTCATCGAATGTGGTCATTTCGTCGACGTCGGCGCCATTCCGCTCAACCCGGCCCGGCACTTTCTGCTGCCCAACATGCGTCTGGAAGGCATCTGGGGCAGCCGCTTCCCGCACTTCGTGCGCGGCCTCTCGCTGCTGGAGCAACTGGAATGGCCTATCGACAAGATGGTGAGCCATATCTTGCCGTTGGAACGGGTCCGGGACGGATTTGACGCGTTGCACCATACTTATCGGCTGGACGGAGCCGACGTGGTCAAGATTGCCTTGGCCAGCGACGAAAACGCGGTGGCGTAAGCGCTGCGCCCCGTACATGCAGAGGACAGCCCCATGCCCAGCGGCAGATTGGTCATAGCCAAGGAACAGGAATTCGCCATCCGCGAGTACGACGTGCCGGATCCGCATCCCACCGCATTGGTGGTCAAGCAGGAACTGGCGGGCATCTGCGGCACGGACCTGCACAATTGGCAGAACGGCTTCGACCGCGAAACGGTACTGGGCCATGAGAACGTGGGCATCATCGCCGGTATGGGCAAAGACGTAACCACGGATTACGTGGGCGCCAAGGTCCAAGAAGGAGACCGTATCATCTTCCGGCCGGGCACAGACTACGGAGAGGGCGCCTACGGCTTTTACTACGCACCGGACGAGGCCCCCCACTTTGGGGGCGGCTTTGCCGACTACATCTACCTGGGCAAGCGCGGCACGCAATTCCTCAAGACCTCGTTGCCCCCGGAAGTGGCCGTGCTCACGGAACCCTTCACGGTAGGGGTACACGCGGTCATGCGCGGCCAGATCGAGTTCGGGGACACTGTCGTGGTGCAGGGCTCGGGTGCGATCGGCCTGGTCACCACCATCTGCGCCAAAGTCAGCGGAGCCGGCAAGATCATCGTGGTGGGGGGTCCCGCGGCAAGACTGGAATTGGCCCAGAAGTACGGAGCGGACGTGGTCGTCGACATCGAGAACGTAACTTCCGTCCAAGAGCGCACGGAGCGGGTGCTGGCCGAAACCTCCCAAGGACGGGGAGCAGACCGGGTATTTGAATGTGCCGGCTTCCTGCCCGCCACCCCGGAAGGACTGAGCTATTTGCGCAAGGGCGGCACTTTCGTGGAAGTGGGCCACTTTGTGGACATGGGCACTCTGGAATTCAACATCAATCAGTCTCTGATGGTGCGCAACTGCCGCCTGGAAGCCATCTGGGGCAGCGACGCCGAGCACTTCGTACGCGCCATGCCCATTTTGGAGAAACTGGAATTTCCCTACGCCGAGATGGTGAGCCATGTTCTGCCGTTGGAACAGGTCCAAGCCGGATTTCAGGCTCTGAACGGAGATTACAGGCTCAATGGCGAGACGGTGATCAAGATTGCTTTGGGCGCGGACCGGTAGGCACAGGAACACGGAATCGCCATGACCACGCCCAACATTCTCTGGATCTGCTCAGACCAGCAACGCTGGGATACCATCGGGGCCTTGGGCAATCCGTATGTCAAGACCCCGCATCTCGACAGATTATGTCGAGAGGGGACGGCTTTTACGCATGCCTTCTGCCAGAGTCCCATCTGCACTCCCAGCCGTTCCAGCTTCCTGACCGGTCTCTATCCCAGTACCGTACATGGCTGTCGCAACGGCAACGACATGTGGGCCGAGGGCGCGGAACTGCTCCCCAAGACCCTACGGGACGGCGGCGGCTACGACTGTGGCCTTTCCGGCAAACTGCATCTGGCCGGGGCACACCACCGCTTCGAACCCAGGCCCGAGGACGACGGCTATCGCGTCTTCGCCTGGAGTCACTCGCCCCGCAACGACTGGGGACCAACGCATGCCTACGCCCAGTGGGTCAAGGCCAAGGGCCAGGATCTGGGCCAGCTGGAGGCGGCCGCGGAAGCCGTGCCCGCCCAGTACCATCAGACCACCTTCTGTACGGATGTGGCCGTGGACTTCATGCGCGCAGAGCGCGCCGGACCCTGGCTGATGTGCGTCAACATGTTCGATCCCCATGCCCCCTTCGATCCGCCGGCCGATTACCTGGCGCATTTCGATCCGGCCGCGTTGCCCGGACCCCACTTTCAAGAAAGCGATCTGGCGGCCCAGGCGGAGTTGACAGACATCGACTTTCAGACCCGATCCCAAAGGCCTACAGAGTGTAGAGCCCATGAACTGCAGGCGGCCTATTACGCGATGATCGAATTGATCGACGACAATGTGGGCCGCCTGCTGGATACGCTGGAGGAGACCGGTCAGCGTGAGAACACCATCGTCGTCTTCACCTCGGATCACGGCGAGATGCTGGGCGACCACGGTCTGGTCCTGAAGGGTTGTCGGTTTTATGAAGGCTTGGTGCGCGTACCGTTGATCTGGTCTTGGCCCGGACACGTCGAGGAAGGCATGGCGAGCAGCGCGCTGGTGGAATTGACGGATATCGCGCCCACCTTGCTCGACTTTGCCGGGGTAGACCCGGCGCATGAGATGCAAGGCCGTAGCCTGGCTCCACTCCTAACCGGCGCATTGCCCGCGGACCATCATCGGGACTATGTCCGCGCCGAGTACTACAGCGCGCTGAACGCCACGACCACAGGCAAGGGCAGCGGCCAAGGCACGTACGCGACCATGCTTCGCACGGTCCGGTACAAGTTGGTGAATTATCACGGCTTCGAGCACGGGGAACTCTTCGATTTGGAGACGGATCCTTGGGAATTCAAGAATCTGTGGCATGACCCGGCCTTTGCCGCTCTGCGTTTCCGGCTGATGCAACAGAATTTCGACGCCTTGGCTTTCGCAGTCGATCCCGGTACGCCCCAGATTACGTACTACTAGCCCGAATTGACTCAGCCGCCCCCGCGATGTCCGTCGACGACAGCCAGCAGCCTTCCGTGTGGGGGCATGACGTATTGGAAGCCGGCGGATACCGGCTGACGGCTTCCCGCCGCGCCATTCTGGCCGTCCTGTCCAATCAGGCAAGCCACTTGACGCCGACCCAGATTCTGGATGCGGCACGTCGGCAGCACGCCAGTCTCAACCTGGCCTCCACATACCGCAATCTGACGCTCTTCACGCGTCTGGGCTTGGTGCGGCCCCTGTACATAGGAGAATCCCAACCGCAGTATATTCGCAACGACCAGCCGCATCACCACGCCATCTGCGTGCGCTGCAATATCGTCTTGGACTTCGACGAGTGTGTGGCCTCGGAGCTGGAGGAATGGGTCGAAGGGAAATACGGCTTTCAGTCTTCCAGCCATTTACTGGAAATCTACGGGGTGTGTCGGTCCTGTCAGGTCGAGGCGGAAGTCTAAAAGCATCGTCGGGGAACCCTGGCGCGCAAAATCGACATTCGCCGGCGGCGGCCCCAGCCGGACAGCCGGCAGGTGGAACGCGAAAGCCGACCTTTCGTCTCGGAGACAGTAGAGTTGCCGTCCATTCCGCGCGAGCGCGGTGCACGGGCGACAGAGGCCCGGCATCCGCTTGGAAGTTGGCCGGACGCCCCGGGTCGACTTCTCGGAAGACCCGGGGCGTGAGCCCGGTCCGGCGAACACACGGGGTCGACCGTTAGGTTCGTCTCCAGTCAAAAACAACCCCGACCATGGTATCAGGACATGTGTGCATGTCTGCGAACACCTGTGCGGCCTGCTTGGGGTGGGCCACGGTAGACATCAGAGGATTCAGGACCAGTCGCCGGCGCGCCATCAGCCTTAACACAATGTGCAGATTGCGCTCGATGGAATGCTTGGTGAAAGCATCGCCGCGCAACGGATAACGCCACTCATGGGCCCCCTTCAGATTCACGGTCCCGCCCCGCCAGAGATGCACCTGATTCAGAAATGGGGTGATGTCGGTATGCAGGCTGCGGCGGGGAGACCCCAAAAGCACCACGTTGGCGGCTCCTCTCCGACCCGTGAGGGTCACGGCCAGCGCGGCTCCTTCCGGAGTACCCGAAGCCTCCACCACTACATCAGGTTCCTGTCCATGGGTGGCGGCCAAGACCTGCTCCCGCACACTCCCCTGACCGACATCCACGTTGTTGTCCAGTCCACAGCGGCGGGCCAGCTGCAGGCGGGCCGCACTCAGATCGGCAGCGACTACCTGAGCCCCGGCGCTGCGACACAGTTGGGCCGTCAGATTTCCGACCAAGCCCAAGCCCAACACTACCACCCAGTCTCCCAGCTCCACCGCGCCCACGCGCAACGCAGTCATGCCGACCGCGGCCATGCCCGCGAACGGGGCATGCAGGTCTTCCACCGGATCCGGAATTTTGACGCGTAGGCGCCGGACATGGCTCCAGTGCGGTGTATAGCTGAACACTCTGTCCCCTACCGCGACATCCTGGACCTCGCTCCCTACAGCCACTACTTCGCCCACCGCCCGATTGCCCGGGTCGAAGGGATAGGCGACGCGCTGCAGGCCGGTCAGCTTGGACAACTCCGTACCCGTACTCACTAGGCTGGTGCGTGTTTCGAGCACAACAGTATCGGCCTCCAGCGGGAAATCCATGGTCTGCGTAACCACCGCCACTTTATAAGGCGCTTCGAATTGGATCTTGGTTACGGGATATTCAGGCACTGGTTCGGACCCCGAGAATCTTGGCGGGTCTGGGACCGTGGTTCGGCAGCAGCAATGTGTCACGTACCGTGTAGGCGTCGGAAACCCGTCGCTTTCCCCAAGGACCGGTTATAAGCCATGAATACGGTAAAACTGTCGGGTCAGATAGGAGAGTGCATCGGCTTCACCCGCTGTCTGCAACCCCATGCGTACAAACAGAGGCTGATACCCGGCGGCTTCGTTGACCTGCGAAGTCATCAGGAAATCCCGCAAACAGTCCTGCAGGCCCTTGCGCAGCTCCTGGTGTTCCGCTGCCCCAGCCAAATTCCGTAATTCGTAGGGATCGGCAGAGAGGTCGAACAAAGACTCTGCCCCATTGTGGACGAACCACTTGTGCTCTCCCGTACGCACCATGTAATTGAAGCCGCCGGCCGTCCCTATTTCCGAAAACACGGCGTGATGGAGCGCCAATGCGGAATCTCGGCCCAAAGGCGCCAATGACTTGCCGAATCCGGGCTGGGCTCGGGCGCCCCGGGCCGCCTGGACGATGGTGGCATAAATGTCCAGCCAACCGACCAGGGATTGCGAGACCCGACCCGGTGCAAACTTGCCTGGCCAGTACAGGATCAGGGGAATGCGCGCGGATTCCTCGTGAAAATTGCCTTTGCCGAAGCGACCGTGACTGCCCAGATACTCGCCGTGATCGGCAGCGAAAACAACCAGGAGGTTGTCGGTTTGGCTTCGCCTGTGCATCGCCTGCAGCAATTCTCCGATTCTCGTATCCAGATGCGTGAGTTTTCCATAATAGTTGGCCTGCATGGCCCGGATCGTGTCCGGACCGCATCTCTGGTCCTGGTCCCGCGGCACGTTGGGCGGTAATGCCATGTCTGCCGGACGGTAGAGGCTGGCATACGGCTCGGGCGCGTCGAAGGGCGTATGCGGCCCCGGAAAACTGACGCAGAGGAACAGGGGCTGATGTCGTGGGCAAGTATCCAGAAACGACAATGCCTGTTGGGCGACATAGCCGTCGATGTGTTCGTCGGGCGACAACGGCGACGGTCCCACCACGGCGTGGTCCCCTTGTACGAAGCGATGCGCAATGTCGTCGATGTAGCGCTTGAGCACCCCCCGGTCCGCCAAAAAACGGGTGTATTCGTTCCGAAGGTAGGGACCCATGTAGGGCGTGGGCAATTCTTGGGGCCAATCCAACCCGATGTCGGCATAGTAGTCTTTGTGCTGTACGTGATCTTCCCCGGCCTCCAGATTGAAAAAGTGGTACTTGCCGATCTGGGCGGTGCAATAGCCTGCAGCCTGCAGCTGTCGGAACAGCGTCACGCGGCCGGCCGGAAATTTCCGGCCCGTATAGTTGTTCCAGAAACCATGTTGGTGAGGATACAAGCCGCTGACCAGAGAACAGCGGGCCGCCATGCAGACGGGGGCCGCGGTGTAGGCGTTGTCGCAGCGTAGACCTTGGCCGGCCAGAGCATCGAGGTGCGGAGTCTGTACGATGCGTTCCCCGGCGCAGCCCAGCATGCGGGGATTCCACTGATCCGTCAGAATCAGGAGAATATCCGGGAGTGCGCCGTCCGACGAGTCGTCAAGCCGGGCTGCAGTCCGGCTTGCGCGGGCGTGTTCCATGTTAATTCAATGCTCTCGAGGGCCACGCTTCCCGGAAGAGTTCTGGGAAATCGACAAAGCGCGCCAGTCCAGAGCCCAAACCCAGAAGCGGAGACGAGAGGCAGCCAGAATTCCGTCCGACTCGCTGGCCGCTGCCCTGTGTCACGCAACTATAGACCACAGCCGCGGGAGCGCCTGAGACGGTCAGAATCGTGTCGTGTGATTTCGCGCCTCCGTCAGCAAGAAGATTTTCGGTGCAGTGCCAATGCGCAAAACCCAGCTGATTTCCTGTGGCTTCGGCTTAGACTCGACGGAAGCCATGTCCCAGTGCGAACCCCCTGCCGATTTGCAACGCAACGCTGTCCGGAGAGCCCGACGCGGAATGTCCTGCGGCTCGGGGTGCGGCTGTGTTCCGTGGGTATTGCTGCTCGCCGTGGCAGTCTTGGTGTATCCCTTTTTTCAACGAGGATTGCTTTTTCCAGATACTGCGGGCGACCCGCCGATATGCCGTCAGATCCGGTTTTTCAGTGCTTATGCCGAAGTCCAAGGCAGGCCTGCCCTGTATTTCCTGGTGGATCGGCGTACGAACAGCAGCTGGCTCGCGGTACAGGTATCGGAAGACCAATATCTGTGGTCCGAATTCGGATCGGTGGCGGAGAGCGCAGAGGACACCATCGCCCAGCTTTTGCAGGACGGCAATCTGCCGCTGCTGGTGCAGGAAACGGTCAAGGGGATGATCGGTATGGCTGCCAATCCCCGCATCCCGCAGGTTGCTCTGCTGAGTCCTGTTCTGCAGGATTGCCGGCCTGCAGAGCAGGCGCTTCTGGAGCATATGTTCGCGCGCGATGTGTTGGGCGCCCAATCCACAGGTCGGCAACGCGAAGCCGCTACGGAGACAGGGGCGACTCCTGCCTCCATAGAAACAGGGCCGTCCTCTAGGCCAGCGGAGGCTACTCGGGAACCCATCATCGTTTCTTGGGGTACGGTCATAGTCGAACGGGGCGCCAATATCCGTTCCGGTCCCGGCCTCGACAACGAGATCGTCGCTGTCGTGCCTCGGGGCTATCTTGTGGCCTATGTAGCGGAAAGCGACGACGGAGAGTGGTTGAAACTCGAGAACGGCCACTGGATATTCGCGTCCTTGGTGGCTACGCCCGGCCGGAACGGATCCTCCGACTCCACAATATCGGCAGAGTCCGAAGGTCCGTTCCCTGATGCGGTACTGCAGTCGGTAGACAAACCTACCCCCAAACCCGCAATTCCACCGATCGGCACGGAACTGGATGCAATCGACGATACGATGGCAGCTCTGCGTCTACAAGCTTTGAATCATGTAAATCATGCCCGGGCTCGGGCAGGACTTGCTCCGGTTTTCTTGGGAAACAATACAGCTGCCCAGGGCCACGCCGACGAGATGGTCAGGCATCAGTATCTTTCCCATTGGAACTTGGCGGGCCTTACGCCGGATATGCGTTACACGCGGGCGGGCGGGGAAGCTTACAGTGCCGAAAACGTGGCTTTTGTAGGCAACATTGCAGGTCCCGAATGCATTTCCTATGAACCCGGAGATTGGCTCGAAAACGCCCTGGACAGCCTCATGGAAAGTCCAGGGCATCGACGCAACATTCTGCGCCCCGAACATACCACCTTGCATCTGGGTATCAGTTGGGACTGCCGTATCCTGACTGTGGTCCAGCTGTTTGAGGGGGCATACGTAACCTTCGACATTTCCCCCACCATCGCGGAGGGTCGGCTCTTCATGCAAGGACGCTTGCACCACGGGGCCGTCTTGCCCCGCACGGGCCCGGCGGAAGGAATTCGTATATCCTACCGGCCGCCGCCCCATCCCCTAACGCGCGGGCAACTCTTCCAAGCAGCCAGCTACTGCTCGGGAACTCCTGTAGCTTCCGTCCTAGTCCCTTTGCCGCTCTCCTATATCTACGACTCGGACAATCCCTCATGGAGTCACACCAGCTGTCCGACGCCCTACGACGCCGATCCCCAGTCCCTTCCGCCGTCGACCAATAACCAAGCCAGCGAACTGATGCAAGCCGCCAAGCAAAGGGAACTCGAGCCGAAACTCTATTCCGGACTGGAAATCCTGCCCGACATCTGGCATGTGGACCCGGACGGTTTCGCCGTGCAAGTCGACGTGTCTCGTCTCTTGACTGCCTTTGGGCCCGGCGTTTATACGATCCTCCTCTGGGGGCAAGTACAGGGAACCCCCTTTCCCATCTCCGAATACGCCGTCTTTATAGAATAGGCGAATAGCGTGCAGGTGCCGTACCGCATTGCGGTACCGCACAGGCTGATGCCGACATCGATACTGTAGGGCCGCGTCCGGTGTATTGATCGGCGTGTTGCATTCCTGCCGAGCGGTCTAGCAACCGGGAGTACCGGTTCTCGTCTCGGGCCTGTGCACTTCCCTTTCCGCTCGACCGTCCGCCATTGGGTACGTGAAAGCCCAAGCATGAACGACACCGGGCTATACGACGAAAACGAAACGACGAGTCCGTCAGCGAGAATACGTGGAACCCGGAGCAGGCCTGGACGTGCAGAGGGCCGACCTTCTGGTTACCATGAACCCCTTGACCGCCGGGAAATCCGTGGGCGCTGGGGACTCCATCATGTTGACGACACCCCCTAGTTTCCGGCGGAGGACTCGACATGCGAGGTGTCACGGAAGTTCTGGAGCAGCCCCGCCGCGATGCGCGTGCCTGTCGGCAGTCCGGCTTCTGCGCTGACGCGGGATCCCTGCGGTACCCGAGAAGACAGGCAGACCTTGCAAGCAGAAGAGCATGTCCGTCGCCTGTCCCTACCGTCTATCTACGCCCTGCGTCCGCATTGTACGTGAGTGTGCACTGCTGCCCTAGGCCTGACCAGCGACCTGCCGATCCGGAACATTCCGTGCAAACTCGGCGGGATTCCGAACGTCGCGCTCGAGCCGAGACCGCGGGGGCAGGAAGGTAAACAGCACGGTACTCCGGTACCGTCGGGGGACCTGTGCCCGGTTCGAAGTCGGGAAGTCGGGTCGCAGCACACGCCCTACGTGAAGACCGCCAGAGGGCGCAGGACGGTGGAGGAGAGCGCAGATGTCTGCAGCCGGCATCGAGCAGAAAAGTTGGGGGCGGCTAGGAGACCCTTGGAGCGGCGGCATCCCGCTCTGGACCGGCAATCGTGCCCGATGTCGCACAGCAGGACAGTGCCGTTTCGCTGTATCAGGCGACGATTCGCCGTTCCCCACACACGACCTGTTCGTCAAGCCGCCGCGTGCAATAGACGGCGCGTCTGCTTCCAGCTGCATGCACGCAATGCTTGCAGCCCATCGATACTGTACAATAGTACGTATATTGACAGTGCATATCCCAAGGACTGCAATGCGCACGCATACGGGGGAGGCTCTGCTGTTCCCGACGAAGCAAGGAGCATTGCTGTTGCAGCATATGGCCGAGACGGGATTCATCCGCCCCTGGCGTGTCGTGCAGAGGGTCCAGCGCGGGAGCAATCTCGGTTCCGCCCAGGTCAGACGCCGTCTGTGGCAGGCCTTGCAGGCCCGGGGCCTGGTACGGCGTGTGCAGGTCGCAGGAGCACCGTTGCGTTGGCACTGGGGCAGGGGCCGCCCGCGCGACCTGATCGAACTCACGGCAGACGGCAGACAGTGGTATCGCCTGCAGACCCAAAGGGAGCCCAGACCCTCTGAACTGGAATGGATCAGGCGCCAGCACGTCTCTCCACGCCATGCGTTGGCAATTTTGGAAGCCCGGGATCATCTTCGGCACATGGGCATACCCACGGACGACGAACCGCCGCCCTGTCCTCGGAGCGTCACAGATCCGTTGGGCCCACGCAGCGAGCCGGATTTGCTGACCTACTATCGGGACCGTGTTTTTCCCGTGGAAGTACAGCGGGACGTGGGCCACCGCTATCTGCTCAAATGGGACAAAAGCCTGGATCTGTACCAGCGACTGATGTTGATCACTTTCTCGGAAGCCAGTCTGCGGCGCCAAGGTGCAGACCTGATGCTGGCGCGCCGACGCGGTCAACTGCCCACAGGCCTCGTCCTGTTGGCCAGTCTGGAACGTTTCGAAAAGGGATTACGGACTTTTTCGTCGCTATAAAGAGGAACGCGTAGGCATGTCGTCGTTCAATTGGCACCGTCACGTACCGCCCCGCATTCAGCACATTCGGCTCGACCATTACGACCTTCCCCTGCCTCGAATTCTCTCGGATTCCACGCATGGACAGATCGCCTCTTTTGGTCTCAACACAGCCCGCGTGACTGCAGAAAACGGCCTGGAAGGGCTGGGTTACAGCTACGTAGTGGGAAACATTGGCGGTTCGGCGGTGCATAGTCTGCTGCGAGACGACCTGGCTCCCTTCCTGATCGAGCTCGAACCGGTTGCCATCAAGACGCTCTGGTACCAAATGTGGTGGCGTGTCCACTTCGTGGGCCGCGGCGGATTGGCTTCCTTTGCATTGGCTACGCTGGACATTGCCCTCTGGGACCTTCTGGGCAAGGCGGCAGCCGCGCCTTGGTATCAGTTGCTGGGCGGCAGCCGGCGGCCCGTGGCTGCCTATGCGGGCGGTATTGATCTGCAATTCACCTTGGACGAACTGCTGCGGCAAACCGACGGTTTCCTGGAACAGGGATTTCACGCGATCAAGATGAAGGTAGGTCGGCCCGCACTGGCCGAAGACACGGCCCGCGTCGCCGCCATGCGCAAGCACCTGGGCGCGGGCTTTCCCTTGATGGTGGATGCCAATATGCAGTGGGATCCGGACGAAGCCATCGCCGCCGCCCAGGCTCTGGCGCCGTGGGACGTGTATTGGTTGGAAGAACCCGTCGTCCCGGATGCCTATGCGGAACATGCACGCATAGCCCAGGAAGGCGGTCTGCCTTTGGCGACAGGCGAGAACCTGCATTCTCCGCACGAATTCGAACTGATGCTGGAATTGGGCCGAGTGTCGTTTCCCGAACCCGATCTGGTCACCTTGGGGGGAGTCACCCCCTGGTTGCAAGTGGCCCAGCTGTGCCGAGACCGAGGACTGCCCGTTACGACACACGGAGTCCACGACTTACACGTGCAGCTGTTGGCCGGGGTGCCCAACGCGTCTTTTTTGGAAGTGCACGGTTTCGGTCTGGAGCGGTTCATGCCGGCTCCTCTGGTCTTGCAGGACGGACACATGCTGCCGCCCGCTCGTCCGGGTCATGGCGTGATGCTGGACGAAGGGGCACTGGCCCGATACAGGCTGGCCGCTTGCGAAGTGTCCTGACGCCCAACGGGATACCCAAGTCCGGCAACGACCGGATCGACTACCGCGACCATTGGGTCCCGAGCAGATCAGGGCGGGTCGATTGTGCGTCTGAGTCGGACGCAGGCGCCTACGCAACGCCTGCGTCTCCTGCCCGATGTCGGGCCGACCCTCCCGGACCGAGCGGAGGTATCCCTATTTATTTGTCCGAAACCACGATGCCGGTCAGCAGGAACTTCTGTCCCACAAAAAAGAGCAGCACGGGGGGCAAGGCCGCGCCGATGGAAACCGCCATGATCAAGTGCCAAGGACTGGAGCCGTAGCTGGACCGGAAGGTCGCCAGTCCCAGCGGGATGGTGTACTTGTCGTTGTCGTGCAGAAAGATCAGCGGCTGCAGCAATTCTTGCCAGGAGTTTTGAAAAATGAGGATGGCAGAGGCGGCAATCACGGGCATGGACAGGGGAAGCATCATGCGCCAGTAGATACCCAAGTAACTACATCCGTCCAATCGGGCGGCCTCGGACAATTCGTCGGGGATGGAACGGAAGAATTGCCGGAACAGAAATATAAAGAACGCGCCGCCGTCGAAGTGGGGCACAATGAGAGGCAAATAGGTATCGATCCACCCCAGCCGCTGGAAAATGATGTACTGGGGAATCATGGTAACCGTGTAGGGCAACATCAAGGTCGACAGCACCAACACAAACAAGAGGTTCTTGCCCGGCGCCTGCATGCGGGCAAAGGCGTAGCCAGCCAAAGAGGCAGCCAGGACCTGACCCAAGACCCGCAAGGCCGCGATTTGGGTGGAATTCAGGAAATATCGTCCAAACGGCAGGAAAGCGAACCCTTCGTAGAAATTCGAGAACACCCAGGGATCCGGCCACAGCTCGGGCGGAAACCGCATGATCTGTTCCAAGCGGGAAAACGCGGCCGAGAACATCCACACCGTAGGCATCAGCACCCAGACAAGCCCGGGCAACAGCAGCACCAGGGCAATGCCTTTGTACAGGCGCGTACGGGCACGCCGCCCCATGCGCTGCCGAGCCGGGGCCTGGGCGCGCACGGTCATGATTTCAGACGCCTCCCGTATAGTGCACCCAACGGCCTGACGTGCGCAGCGCCACTATCGTCAACAGCAGAATCAATACAAACAGGATCCAGGCCTGCGCCGAAGCCAAGCCCAATTTGAAAAAGCTGAACGCGTTCTCGTATACATACAGATTGTAGAAATAGGAGCCGTAATTGGGTCCGCCTTGGGTGAGCACGTAAATCCTGGTAAACACCTGCAGAGACAAAATCATGGCGATCATCAGGTTGTAGAGAATCACCGGGCTGATCATGGGCACGGTGACGTTCCAAAAGCGCCCCCAGATACCGGCTCCATCCAATTCCGCCGCTTCGTACAATTCTCCCGGTACGTTTTGCAATGCCGCCAGGAAAATAATCACTCCTCCGCCCAGACCCCAGAGGCCCGACAAGATGACGGCGGACATGACCCAGCGTTCGCTGCCGAGCCAATTGGGACCGCGGATGCCGGCTATTTTGAACAGGAAAAAGTTGATCAGGCCGAAATCCACATTGAAGAGCCAGATCCAGACGAGGCCAGTGACCACCGTCGGCAAAATAGACGGCAGATAGTACACCGTCCGAATCGTGCTCATGGAAGGCACGCGTACGTTCAGCAACAGCGCGAGGATCAAGGAAAAAGTCAGCTGCAGCGGTACGAACACCACTGTGTAGACAAGCGTCACGCGCAACGACTTCCAGAAGATCTGGTCGTCGAGCAGGAAGCGGAAATTGCGCAAGCCCACGAAATCCGGGGGCTGAATGGCGTTGTACTTGGTGAAACCAAGGACCAGCGAGGCGACGATGGGAATGGCCGTGAATACCAGAAAACCCAGTATCCACGGCGTCAGGAACGCGTAGAAATTCAGGGCTTCGCGCCAACGGAGGGACAAACCCCGCTTCGTCCCTCCGCCGGCCGGCGCCATGACCGACATGAGCCTTGCTCAGGGCAAACGCCGCACGGGGCTCAGGACTTGGATTCGATGACGCTGGCAAATTGCGCCTGGATATGCTGCAGGCCTTCGGCCACGCCGACTTCCGCATTCCAAATCGGCGCTATGGTCTGATTGAATGTCCTGTTCCACTCCGGATAACTGTCCAGAGTCTTGCCGGGCGTCACGTAGCCGTACTTGAAGGCGTCCAGCATGACCGTCTCCGCGTCTTCGCGGCTGTGCGCGAAGTTCGGAATGTTCATAATGCTGTCGAAGTAGATGGGATAGTTGTCCTTGTTGGCAGGGAAGAAGCCGGTAATCTGGGCGTACAGTTCCGCGCCTTTGTCCACGGCCAGATACTTCAGGAACGTAAAACCGGCTTCCTGTTCGGCAGCGCCCTTGCCCAGCATCCACGAGTCGTTGAACAGGGGAGACGTGTTGACTCCTGCCGGTCCGTAGGGAAAGGCGCCGATGCCCCACCGCCAGGACGGTTCGACCGCGGCGAAATTGGTTACCGACCAAGCGCCGTTGATCGCCATGCCAATCCGACCGCTCATCATGGGCCATCCCACCAGTTGCTGAATCGCATCGGTATCCGACGGGCGCGGCGACACGGGGGTGTTCCCATAAATGCCGTCGTAAACCCAACCGATGAAAGTGTTCATGGTCTCCGAATCGTAGAAGGTTTCGGTGACGATGCCGTCCTTGTAGGCTTGCGTATGCTCAGGACCCCCCACGTCGTTGAAGGGATCCGCCCCCCAGAGCCATTCAAAGACGCCCAGCTGACCCGTGCCGAACAACATGCCGTATTGCGCCTGGGTCGGGTCGTCCATATCCATGGCCGCCGCGACTGCGGATTCGCGCATGGCGTCCGTGGTCCAACTGGTGTCCGCCCAGTCGATCGGGGGTACTCTCGCTCCCATTTCCTCCAGCATGTCCAGGTTGTAGTACACGACGGTAGGCAAATGCGCCAAGGGCAAGGCCCACAGCTGTCCCTGTCGCGTGACCGCGTCTAGGGCAGCCTGCTCGATGACCCCAAGATCTACATTGTTGCCCGAGACCAATTCGTCCAAGGCCACGATGGCATCGTTGGCGTAGAACGTGGGGAAACCCGCGGCGTAGTTGGCCGAGATTTCCGGCGGGTCGCCGGCAGCATAGAGGGCCAACAGTTTCGCGTTGTAGTCCCCCCAGGGCACACCAATGGTCTCGACCGTAATCGAGGGTTCCACCGTGGCGAAATCCGCAATTGCCTCGTCGGTCCATTCCTGAATCTTGATGCCGATGTCCGAACGGATGAGATAGGTAATCTCGGTCTGTTCCATGTCGCTACTGCCCGACACAGGCATTTCGACCGAGGGTTCAGCTGGTACACAGGCGGCCAGAACCGCACCGGTCATGGCGAAAGCCCCTGCCTTGAGAAAATGTCGTCGCGTCAACTTCGTCATGCTGCTTCTCCTACGAGCTCGCTGTCATTGCGCGCCCCGTACAAGGCGGGCGCACCAACGGAAGAAATAAATTGGGAATTGTGCAATCGTAGCATGAAGCAGTCCGTCCGACCTGAAAATCAGGCATCTAGAAAAACCGCCGATGGAACGGAAATCACGAGGCTCTCGAGACCTTACCGCCTTGATCCTCGCCTGCGGGAATACAGTCTGCGCGTTCCGCAGCAAGAACGCATTCCCTACACTCCGAATTACTCCGACGCCACGCTGCCGACGTCAAAGTGGAAATCCAGAGGCGGACCAGTCCGGGCGCAGACAAGAATGCCGACGCGTGCCCGACGGATCTGCAGCGGCGCGGGAGATGTCCAAGGCCTCCCGAATCTGGGGTAGCACGAGTGCTCTGAAACTGCAACGCCTACCGCACGCCGCGACCAATCCCCGGGGCAGAACAGGGAGAACATCCGACCCCAGGCGATGTTGCTGAAGTGCAACGAGGATCCCGCGCTCTACGCGGCCGGCCACCTGTACGGGGTCCACGAACCGAGTTGGATCCCGCACCTCAACGACGCGGTGCGCCGCGACTTCGTGGGCCGCCTGGGCGTCCTTCTTCCGACATCACCCTAGGGCTCTACAGCGACAAGAACAATTACAACCGGCAGGCTGCTACGCCTTCTGAACCGAATGGGGCAACGCCTTCGGCGTCTCCAGCGAACGCTGCCCCCTACCCGCGGCGAGGGGGACCCGAGGGTCGAGCCAAGGGAAAACACGCCTGTAGCGGTTCAGGTGAGGCACAGCGGCGATCCGGAGCCCGTATCAATTCAACTGTAATCCACATCGTTGCCGACGCCGCAGCGCGGGACTGCGGTGCGTTTGCAACACCTCCGGGGAAAGGGAAGCATAGATTGTTTGGTTTTCAAGACGCGCGTGTAGAGCAATTCATTGCCGCTCCGACCGGGATTTCTCGGGCCTGCACCGGACCCGTCTGCATGCGCTCTTGTACCGGTAGGGCCCGGTGCCCGCGCGGCCCACCGAACAAATACATTCCATCGCTCCCGTGATTGTCGTAGTACAGCCAAGATACGGGACTACATCGACGTCACTGTCTTGATGCAATGAGGCTATCCGTGCTTTATGCAGGAAATCTTCGAGATCGACGCTCTGGCCACCAGGGAAGTATTCATGTCGACCACTTGTCGACGCGGACCATGCGCACGCAACATTATTGTCTAAAGAAGAAGTTCCACGTTCTCCTGCCACCCGCATCACTACCCACGGACGCAACCACATGCACGCATGGCATAGGACGGTCTCTTTGCTCTCCCGGTAGTCCTGGCGATTTCCCGTTTCTACTCGGCTACCCGCAGCGGTCCGGAGGCTCTCCCGCGCTGCGTCCAGTCTCCCAGGGAACACTCGGCAGCGGTGGTTCCTGCCGCTGCCAACGGCCTTGCAGCTCCGCCAGCGTGGGCAGTCGGTCCGGCGCGGTGTCGGCCAACCGCATCTGAAAGGCCGCGGCCGCGGCATCGTCCCAGTACAGCTGGACGTAGTCCGTCAACATCGCCAGCCGACCTTCCTGCCGGCCCTCTCGGCGTCCCTCCTGGCGTGCTTCTCGACGTACTTCCTGTACTAGTTCCTGTACTGTAATCATGGTTTCGCTCCAATTGGGCAAAAGCCGACGTGGAGTCAAGGGCCTCCCGACTGGCCGGCCAGCTTTGCAGAAAGTCTTCCATGCCGGCGGCGATCCAGACTGCAAAGGCATCCTTGCCGGCGGCGTACAGAGCACAGTACGCGCGCTTGCCGGTCGCACCCAGCGCAGGGAAACCCGCCATGGCCAATCTCGTAGTGATTCCGCCGTACCGAAATTGGCGTATCGGGTTTCCCTAAAAAGAGCCTGATCCAGGAGCGTCAGGCTCCACTCGGCTACCCGCAGCGGCCCGGAGGCTCTCCCGCGCTGCGTCCAGTCTCCTAGGGAACATCCGGCAGCGGTGGTTCCTGCCGCTGCCAGCGGCCTTGCAGCTCCGCCAGCGTGGGCAGTCGATCCGGCGCGGTGTCGGCCAACCGCATCTGAAAGGCCGCGGCCGTGGCATCGTCCCAGTACAGCTGGACGTAGTCCGTCAACGTCTCCAGCCGCACTTCCTGCCGCACTTCCTGCCGCACTTCCTGTACCAGTTCCTGCACTGTAATCATAGCTCGCTCCAATTGGGCAAAAGTCAACGTGGATATCTTATCAAGGGCCTCCCGGCTCGCCGGCCAGCTTTCCAGAAAGTCTTTCATACCGGTGGCGATCCAGACCGCAAAGGCGTCCCCCAACTCGCTGCCGGCCGGATCCAGGCGCGGTTTCAACCAGTCCTCCATAATATGCATGAGCAGGTCGTAGGCGGTACTGTGGGCGACGGGTTCCCGGTGCCTTTCCCGCAGCCCCCACTGCAAGCGGGCCAGCGCGACGACGCTGGTCACGAGATTGTCCCGGGGCAGATCGAAGACCGCCGGATCCCGGCTGGGAAAGGGATACTGGTGGATATCCAGGAGCGGGCCGTCGACAAAACCCACAAACTGGTTGCCGACCGGATGCGGCCAGTACTGCGGCCACGTCCCGAAGGGCCGGCGCGCCGTGCTGAACACCAGCGGGTAGATGGGGACATCGCGCCGGCGGCCGGTATTGTGCCAAACGTTGAGCATGTACTCCGCCATGCGCACGCTCATGCCCGGATCGACCTGCGACTGGTGCTCCAGCAGCAGCAGGCGCGGGGCATCCCCGGATGCCAGTTCCCAGACCAGATCGGACTGGCGCCGCTGGGGGCTCGGATCCGACTCCGCCATGATGCCGGTGCGCTCCAGAGTCAACAGCCGCACCGGACGGCAGCCTTGCAGGGCAGGCACAAAACGCGGGTGCGCCAGATCCTGGATCATCTCCGGCTGCTGAAACAGAGTCTTGAAAGTCCCGTCGAAGTCGAAATGAGTTGTGGATTGCGAGGACAAGACAAGACTCCGGAGTCGGACGGATCAGGGCACGTCCTGTTATTCTATCCCGGCGTATGCGATCCAAGGCCGGGCAGGTCTGGGGGACAAGGCACGATCCGGGCGCCCAGATGCAACGGCACTCACTCCCGGCACGTGCGCGGCGCGGACCCGAGATGGAGCCGGAGAGTGGACGGACCTCGTCTAGGGGACTCGCCGGAGACGGATACATGCGTGCGCGGAGCTACATCGTCCATCGTACATACAATACTGAGGTTCATGTACGTCCTGTAGCAGTCGATAGAACCGGATTCCGGAGCTTCAAGCGCACGTCCGGACGTATGCATCCATAGTGCACCGATACAGTAGCCGACCCAGACCGGAGCGAAGCGGGCGGGAGACGCCTTCGGCCCGTGCGGAAATCGGCTCCGGCTTGGCGCGTGGAAGTCTTGCGTCTCTCGAGATTCCCTCGCCACCAGATCACGTCGTCCGCTCGCCTCCAGATTGGCGACTTGCATGCCTTTGCCCACCCCGGACACGCGACAGAAGCCGGAAAGGGCCCGAGAATCAAAAGACCGAGGAATATCCTCGGTCTCGATTTCGCGTTCCGGCGTCTGTCGCTGCCTATTCGGCGGCATGGCTCCGGGACTGGAGGAATTTCGGCAGCACAACCCATTAGGACAAAAAGGGTGTGAAGCCTACCAGTGCGATTTCGACGGCTGCCTGCTTCTCGGCAACTCTATGGCTCGCATTGCAGGGTCAGGCGCAATCGTAGGCATTGGCAATCCCTAACGAACTTGCAGACGGTTCCGGTTGCATTCTGCACAAACGGATGTCTTGTCGGTGTAGACGTCGCCCTACAGATTCACCTCCTGCCCCATGCCGGTAGCCAAGGCGCGTGCATAGACGGCATCCGCAGCGGCTACGTCCTGAATAGCCAGGCCCACGGACTTGAAAACCGTGATCTCTTCCCGGGTCCGGCGGCCCGCGACTTCGCCCAACACCAGCTGTCCCAAGGTACCCTGGATGTGCTCTGGAGACACCAGACCGGCATTGAGGGGCACCATCAGGTCGCCGGCTTCCTCCAAGGCCGCTTCGACTTCGTCCACATAGAAGCGGGAGCGCACTACGGTCTCCGCGGGAAGTTCCTGTTTGTGGGGCTCGAAGACTCCCACGGCATTGATGTGCATGCCCGGCGTCACGTTCTCGGGTTTGAACACCGGAACGGCCGAGGTGGTGGCCGTGCAGACGATGTCGCTGTCCGCCATAGCGGCCTCGGGAGTGGCTGCCGGCTGGAGTCTTGCACTCGGCAGCTTGGGGGCCATTTCCGCGATGAAGGCTTCTACGTTCCGGAGCGTAGGGGCAAAGATCTTGGCGACGGAAATGGCTCTGACGGCACAGACGGCTTCCAAGGTGGTCCGTGCCTGCACGCCGGCCCCGAAGACGGCTACGCGACGAGCTTCGGGCGGGGCCAAAAGATCGGTCGCCAGACCGGACACGGCGCCCGTGCGCACGGCCGTCACGGCTCCGCCGGCCATACCCGCCAGAATACGTCCCGTCTCGGCTTCCAGAAGCAGCACCAAACCGTGAATTACCGGCAAGCGGCGGTCCCGATTTTCGGGATACACGGACACTACTTTGACCGCGGTCCGGGCCGCCCGCGGAAATTGCAGAAACCCCGGCATGCACAGAGTAATGCCCGAGTCGTCCGGTACAGTCAATTGTACCCTGGGCGGCATCCGGCCTTTGCCGCCCTGCAGGGCGGCAAAGGCCTCCCGCAGACTGGCTATGGCTTGCGGCATCGGCAGACAGCGGATTACGTCAGCAGCACTCAGCAGCAGCACCAGGCACCTCCCGGCCGCGCCGAATCAAAAGCAAGATATATGGCGACCACAGCCCCCTT
Source organism: Anaerolineales bacterium (assembly GCA_034421855.1). Lineage (GTDB taxonomy): Bacteria > Chloroflexota > Anaerolineae > Caldilineales > Caldilineaceae > Bin34. Next base: position 62,087 of record DAOUKB010000080.1, on the reverse strand, counting down.
TGTCCCAACTCCAGTCGAGGATCGGGCGGCAAGTTCGGTACCCGGCTTCAGACCGTCCCGTCCGGCGGCTTTGCAGAACGGGGCATCTTGCGCAAGTCTATGTTCCCTTCCTTCAACGCCTTGCGGACCAGGTGATCCGGCAAATCCAATGTCTGGGCCAACAGCGCGGCCGTCCAACGGAGCCGTCCGCACGGCGGTTCTGTCCGCACCAGGTTCGCGATCCGTTCCACACTGTCGCCCAAAGCACGGGCGGGGCGGCCCGACCGCGGTCTGTCCTTCAATCCGGGTAGCCCTTCATCCAAGTAGCGTTGGCACCACTGCAACACCTGTACCGAAGACATCATGATCCGGCTGCTGATTTCGGGCGCGGGAAAGCCGTCGTCGGCTTGCAGCACGGCGCGGGCCCGTTGGGCCAGACGATTCTCGATCAAGGGGGCGCGGGCCCAATGCAGCAATTCCTGCCGTTGCTGCATGGACAGATTGATTTTGGCCGCCGCGCCGCGTTGACGGGTCCTGTAGAACGGAACAGACCGATGGTTTCCCTCCTGCCCAGTTGCCGACTGATACTGCCTTTCCAACTTGGCATGGAGCCGCGCATTGACCACCCCTGCATACCCCAGGTCCGCAAACCTGCGCCGCCACACGCTGACCTGGCTGGCATTTGTGCCGATGCGGCGGGCGATGTCGCTGGTGGACAGACCCTGGTCCGCCATCAGGATCGCCGCACACCTCCGCTTAAGCAGGGGCAGGGCTTCGTCGCTGTTGCATATCCGTTGCAGCTTTGCCCGCAACCTCGGTTCCAAAACCACGGGAATCGGAGGTCTTCCCATTCTCTTGCTTATCGGTTACCTGCCTTGGAACGAGCATACGCCATGAAACGACCGCCCCTGTCGATACCGACAGACGCCGCTGCATGCAGGAACCCGGAGCAGTTGGCGGCCGGTCCTGCATTTGTGAGATTATAAACTGCAAGGCCGGAATTTTCGGGGAGAACTACAATGCGACTGCAAGGCAAAAACGCACTCGTGACGGGTGCATCCAAAGGGATTGGCCGGGCCATAGCCTTGGCCTTCGCGCACGAGGGAGCCGCCCTCGTCGCGACGGCGCGCAATGCGGAGGAACTGGCATCGCTCCAGACGGAGATTGCCGGAGTCGGCGGCACATGTCATACCGTCGTACAAAATCTGGAGCAGGAAGGAGCCGTGGACAACGTGCTGGCCTGCGTCGAGACCCGCTTGGGAGCCCTGGACATCCTGGTCAACAACGCGGGGATCGGCTCCAGCCAGCAGCCCATGCTGGTCTCGGACTACGACGATGCATTCTGGAATCTGCTGCTGTACGTCAATCTGACGGTCCCTTATCTGTTCATCCGCAAAGTGCTGCCGGAGATGAAAGCACGGCAGTACGGACGCATCGTCAATGTCGCTTCCATCAACGGCAAGGTGCCTTCCGCCTACGGTTGCGCCTACACCGCCAGCAAGCATGGACTGCTGGGATTGACCAAGACGGTCGCGGTCGAGAACGTGGCGTACGGCATTACGGCCAATGCCATCTGCCCGGGCCCGGTGGTTTCCAAACTGAACGATGCCCGCATCGAGTTCGATGCCGAGCGCGCCGGCGTGTCCTTCGAGGAACAGGAAAAGACGACGACGGGCCTAGGTCGGCGTCTGGTGCCTGCCGAGGTGGCTCCCTTGGCGGTCTATCTGGCCAGCGCCGACTCTGCCACCATGACCGGGCAGTCGCTGAACATCGATGCCGGCAATTTGATGGCAGCCTGAGGTGGTGGGCCGCCGGGGATCCTCTGGCCTAGAGAGGGAAGTGGACCCTGCGACCGCTCTGCGCCGCCTGGTACGCTCCCAACACCATTTCCACGGAAACACGGCCCTCCGCGGCCGAAATGGTCTCGTCGGTAAGCCCGCGCACGTAATCGATCCAGGGGCGAGGTACGTTGCCGATGCGCGCGCCGTGAGTCTCGGGGATGTCCATGGGTACTACGGTCCACTCGGTGTCTCCTCGGCGGATGTAACGCAGGGCCACGGCATCCGGATGCCGCGGCGCGGACACGGACGGACCGTCGTCGAAGTCCTGAATGATGGTGCCCTCGGCGCCGTAGATTTCGGTGGTGTTGACTCCCGCCACCGTGACCGCCGAATTGAAGAGGAAGCCCATCTCGCCCTGTCCGAAGCGATACACCGCGATGCCGGTATCGTCCGTAGCGAGAGGCGTCACGACCCGATCGATTTCCGCGACGACGCTGGTGGGTTTGCCCAACAACCAATAGAACCAATCCGCCGGATGACTGGCGTCGTCGAAGAACATGCCGACGTTGGCCTCCGGATCGAAGTGCCAGCGGGACGGGCTGTCGACAAATCCTTCGTTGAGCAGCACGCCGATACAGTGCCTGCGGCGAATCACGGAGACCTTGCCCACCACTCCCTGCGCCAACAGCTCCTTGACGGCGATATTGGACGGGTCCTGCCGCATCTGAAACGCCATGCTGAACTTGACCCCCGCCGCGGCGACCGCCGCGACGATGCGATCGCAGTCCGCCAGGGTAGTGGCCATCGGCTTCTGCAGCAGAATGTGCTTGCCGGCCCCCGCGGCCAGTTCCACCATGTCGGCGTGACGATTGGTCTCGATCCCGATCATCACCGCGTCGATGCGGGCATCCTCGACAATGGACCGCGGCGTGTCTCGGAACTCGAACCCGTATTGCCGGGCCGCGGCCCGGCCCCGCTCGGCATTGTCGTCCCAGCAGGCCACGACTTCCACATCGTCGTACTCCCGCATCACCTGACAGTACATGCCCACATGCCCATGGGCATGACTCAACACTCCGACTCGCAGCTTGTCCATGGCAGATCCTAGGGTGGCTATGGAAACGAATACAAGGGTCTGCGCGCCTGAACCCGCCGGCTTCGGCGAAAAACCCGACTGTCCGGGAACTGCGTGAGGCTTATCGGGCCTGCCCGAAGACGGGCTCTTCCAAGACGGTCTGCATTTCGTAAATGGAGCCGGTCTTCAGGGACGGCGGCAGAGGCATCCGTACCGGTACGTCCGTCAGCCGGGCCGTGTTGGTGGGTTCGCCGCGCAGAATGTTGGCGTTGAAGGCGGCCCAGTCTCCGAAGCCCAATAGGGGCCAGGCGTCCACGGCGCACATCTGGAACAGCAGCAACCGGCGCGGATAGGGCGAGGTATTCAAGGCGGATGCATGCAGCGTGCGGACGTGATGCAGGGAAATGCCGCCGGCATGGACCTCCATCGGCACGGCCTTGTCGGCATCCTCGACTGCCTCGGTGACGGCGCCGCAGAAACGGCCGTCCTGATTGTGATCCAGCACGGGGCCCCGGTGGCTGCCGGGGATGACCAGCATGCAGCCGTTTTCCACGAGACAGTCGTCCATGCACACGCCCACGGCCAGCAAATCGTCGTTGGTGTGGGGGTAGAAAGCCCAGTCCTGATGCCACTCGATGGGACTGCCGTATTGAGGAGACTTCATGTTCAGCTTGTCCCCGTTGGTACGCACCCCGGGGCCTATCAAGGCTTCCACAATGTCCAAAATACCGTCGTGCCGCATGATCCGATCGTAGACCGCGTGTTGCCGTACCGGCGACTTGAGACGGCGTAGGCGCGGTTCCGCCGCCGTGTGCCCCGGCTCCAAGTCGAAGACCTCCGTATGGTCCGAAAAGGCCCGGGACTGGTCCACGAAGTCGTCCGTGACGCTCCGCAACTCTTGGACTTCCGCGTCGTTCAGAACGTTGTCGACGACCAGGTAGCCGTGCTCGTGGTATGAATTGACGTCTGCTTGGGACAGCATAGGATTTTCTCCGTTCAGGCAGGTCCAAGCTGCCGGAACGGCAGCCCGCGGATCTGAATTGAATTCGGTCCGGCCATTATAAGTCAGTCCGCAGCGCGCTGCGGACTACTCTCGAGGCAACAGGATGTCCGACAGATCGTCGAGCACGATTTCCAGTTCCCGCCGGTCATGCGCGTCCAAGCGGGTCATGCCAGGACGCCGCATTTCGGCCGTCGCCAGAATGCCGCGCAGCACCAAAGCCTCTTTGATCAGGCGCAGACCCAGGCAAAACCCCAGATTGATGAAAGGCAAGAGGCGATTGTATACGGCCCGAGCCTTTTCCGGTTCGCCGGCTTGGTAGAGATTCCAGACCTGCACATGTCCGTCCACGATTTCTACGGAAGGCATGAAGCCATGGGCCCCGCGCGCCATCTCGGACATCATCCAGCGACACCAGGCTCCGCCGAAGACGCCCCAACATTCCTCGCCCAACTGGGCCAGCATGGTGGAAATATTGTGCGCGCTGGGTTCGTTCTCTTCCTTCACGTAGCGTACATTCTCGATGTCCTGCAGCAGTTGCAGGATGCGGGACACGGGCAGACCCGGGGGAGCATCCTGGACGAAGACGGGCAGGCCGTCCGCAGCGGCCGCGATCGCCGTATAATACGTCGTGACCTCGTCCATGCCGGGGACGCCGATATACGGGGGCAACGCGATCACGGCGGAAGCCCCCTGGGCCGCCGCGTGGCGGGCATGCGTCTCCGCGCCCTGCGGGCTGGTATCCGCGACCCCCACCACTACCGGGAGCCGGCCGTCCGCGGCCCGTAGCACAGTTTCCACCCCCAAGCGACGCTCGGCCAGCGTCATGACCTGAAATTCGCTGGCCAGTACGGGGTACACCAGGCCGTGAGCCCCGGCGCGGCGGCAGAATTGCACTTCTCTTTCCAGACTGGCCACGTCCAACTGCTGGTCATGGGTGAAGGGGGTCTGTACCACGGGAAAAATCCCTCTGAGTCTGTCCATCCCGAGTTTTCCTCTTGTATTTGCAGGCGCATGCGCGGCGGTGCCGAGTTGCAGCGCGACGACAGGGTCAGCCCCGTCCCGGTATGCCGCCGCGGGGAGCAGAGCAACAGCGGGGCGTCCCGGGAATGCCGCTTCCAGGTCTGTCCGGCTGCGGCTCCCCGCGGCGGATTATCCGAGGACACGGACGGCGGGCGCGCCGGAGAGCCGCCCTACGTCCCAGGGCGCTTCGAGCGGGAGTTCCGACAACAAGCATCCGATTACTGCGGACAGCGCCAATTCGCCGGAGCCGACCGGCCGGCGGCAATCTCCGCAATCCCGACGACAGGACAGGGACGGTTCAGGAACTCACGCCGTACTTGAAGTGATACGGTACGGTGCCCGTCTCGTCGATGGTGTACCCCCATTGCGCCACATAGTCCGTGCCCGGCAGGAATTCATCGCCCCGGGCGCGCAGCAGGGCATGCAGTTCCGCATGCAGTTGGGCCTGCCGGGCCGCCGCCGCCGGCTGCTGCACCAAATTCTGCAACTGATACGGATCGGCCTGATTGTCGTACAGCAACCAGGGTCCCTCCAGAGATTCCACGTAAGTGTACCGATCCGTGACGATGCCGCGGTACTCGCGGCCGCCGTCCTGCACCGTGAACTGGCCGAAGGGATGGATGCACATCACCAGGGCCTGCCCGCCCGACGGATCGGCGCCGCCTCTCAAGTAGGGTCCGTAGTTCAGGCCTTGAATCGAATCCTGCGGGGCAATCCCACACAGATCCATAAGCGTGGGCAAGACGTCCACCGTATCGATGGGGGCTGTGCGCACGGAACCCGCGGCGCCCAGACCGCGGGGGTACCGCAGCAGAAAAGGCACGCGAATGGACTCTTCCCAGGGTCGCTGCTTCTTGGTTTCGCCTTGGGAGCCCAACATGTCTCCGTGGTCGGAGAAGAACAGCACGATCGTGTCGTCCGCAATGCCTGCTTCGTCCAGGCAAGCCAGCAAGTCGGCAAAGCAATCGTCCAGCGCCGTGCAATGGGCGTAGTAGCCTGCGATCCACTCCCGCGCCTGGGCCTCCATCTCCGGCGGTACGTTCGGGCGCAGCCGCAGGGCAGCGGCATCATATCGCGCGCGGTAGGCCGGCGGCGCCGTCTCGTAAGGCGCATGGGGCGGTCCCCAGGAAAGACACAGCAGGAACGGGCGGGCGGCCTCCCGATTCGCTATGTAGGCACAGGCGTCCCGGGTCTGGGCCACCGCGTCGTATTCCGGCCACAGCGAAGGTTCGACCGCATCATGGTCGTAGTAAATGGAATGGTTGTAGTCGTGAGTGCATTCCAACGTCTTCCAGTACGCAAATCCCTGGCGGCTTTCCGGCGGTATGGCCGCATCGCGGCCACGGCCGTCCACGTGCCATTTGCCGATGTAGGCCGTGTCGTAGCCGTTGCGGGCGAAGATCTTGCCCATGCTCTCTACGTCGTCGGCCAGATGCACATCGTTCAGAAAGAGACCATGCGAAAGGGCGTACTGGCCCGTAAGCAGGCAGCCGCGGGCCGGCGTGCAGACCGGAATGCCGGAAAGGGCGTGGGTGAAGTTGTGACTGTGGGCCGCGAACCGATCCAGGACGGGGGTCTGCACTTGATCGTTGCCGGCGTAGCCGCAAGCCTGCGCCCGCCACTGATCCGCCAGCACGAGCACCACATTGGGACGCGCGGTATGCATAGCTGCTTCTCTCCTCTCTGTCAGGCAGGATTTACACGGTCAGGAATTTGAGGCACACCGGATTGGGCACCGCCACGACTTCGCCCGTCGCGTGGAGCAAGCCCGTCTCCTGATCGATGTCGAAGACTACCACCGTGTCCGAGTCCTGATTGGCGGCGTAGAGCTTGCGCCCTGCGGGATCCAAGGCGAAATTGCGCGGCGTCTTGCCCTGCGTGGATTCGTGACCCAGCAGAGTCAACTGGCCATGGGTCGGGTCCACGGCATACATGGTAATGGAATCATGACCCCGGTTGGAGTTGTAGACCCACTTGCCGGAGGGATGTACATGAATGTCCGCGGTACTGACGTGCCCCTCCCAGTCCGCGGGCAACGTATCGATGGTCTGTACTGCGGTCAAGGCGCCGACGTCGCCGTCCCAGTGGCAGACGGTAACAGTGGCCGCCAATTCGTTCAGCAGATAGGCCCACCGACCGTTGGGGTGGAAATCAAAGTGCCGCGGCCCGGAACCCGGCGTCACCGCCAGGCTGCCGACTTCCGTCAACATGCCGGCCGTGTCGTCGAAACGATAGATCTTGGCTTGGTCGATACCCAGATCCGGAGCTACGACAAACTGGCCGGAAGGATCCAGATTGACGGAATGGACATGCGGTCCCTCCTGCCGTTCGGGATTTACGCTGGATCCCTCATGCTGGACGCGTTGGGCTCCTGCCTGCCAGGTGCCGTCGGCCGCCACCGGAATCACGCCCAGCGAACCGTTCAAATAATTGGCGGTCAAGATATGCTTTCCGCCCATGTCCATTATGAGGTGGCACGGCCAGGATCCCATGGACGAATGCGTATCCAGCATCTGCAGGCGCCCGGTGGTCTTGTCTATGGCATAGGAGGCTACGGAACCGCCGTCTGCTGTTGCCGCGTCGTCTACCTCGGCGACGGAAAACAACACATCCGCTGCCGGATGAAAGGCCAGAAACGAGGGATTGGGCACGGCCTCGAACCAATCGACGTATTCCAGTGCGCTGTCCGCATCCGCCCGTGCGAAGGCGTAAATGCCCTTGGCCGTGGGCGTGACATGCGGCAGAGCCTCGGTATAGGTCCCTACGTACAGAAACGATTTGGCTGCATTCGACATCAGGGGGTGGTCCTTTGCATCTGGAAATCCGGTTCGAAACGCTCCTGCAGAAGCCGCCGCTGCCGGCCGGCTGCCTGGCAGGCCTTCTATACTTTACTAGACTGGCGGCCTGCGCGACGCGATCGTCCGACACGTCTGTCTGTGAATCTCGGCACCGCGGTGTCTCCAGAATTACGTTGCCGCCGGGTTCCTTCCGCAGGTCCTGCGGAGGCCACGCTAGGAGCCTTGGACCGGAAAGTCGGCGTTGCGGACCAGCAAGCAAAACATCCGGCGATGTCGTCGCTGGAGGCACATTTGCCGACAGGCATTGTGTGCTCCGTTTCACTTTCGAAGTCAAAGCAGCGCAACCCCGCAAGGGAGCTTGCATCGCTAGGAACGTGAGGGATGCAGCCGGCATACAAGCACGCGTAGGATGCGCGCCGAATCCCCCTGCACGCGTATCGGCAGGGCGAGATGCGACATCCGATTCGGAAAGGCCGGATCAGCTCTGGCTGCCCTGGAAGATGCCACCGGTTTCCCAGGGTCAGGTGCAAAGCGAAAAACTCGGACGAATGCAAATGCACTGCCTGGTCGAAGCCTCTGAGCCTCTGGCTCCTGCACGGCCGGCTTTTTTTCTTTCTCAGCTCAACGCCGCCGCCACCGCCTCGCCTTCTGCGCCGTATCGATCACAGAGTTTCTCCAATGCCGTGGCGGCTTCCTCGGGAGCGGAATCGGTCAATACCTCTTCCACACGCCCCAGGATCGGCTGCGTGGCCCCTACGGTGCTCTCGAACACCTTGATTCTGGCTTCGAGCACTTCGTATACGCGATCCTCGATCGTGCCTTTCAGGACATAGTTGCGGATGTCGAGGGTGTCGGCTTGCTGGTTGATACGGTCGATACGTCCAATCCGCTGCTCTACCCGCATGGGATTCCAAGGCAAATCGTAATTGAGGAGAGTACTGGCCCGCTGCAGATTCAAACCTTCGCTGGCAGCGTCCGTGCAAAGCAGGATCGCAATCCGTCCCTCCGCAAAGGACCGCGTCAACCCGGCCTTGGATTCGGGCACCCATGTGTCGTTCCGCCAAATTTGGCCTCCAGACCCTGTATAACAGGCTACCTGCTCGCGATAAGGACCCAGCAGATAAGTACGCAGGTAGTGCAAGGTGTCGGCGAACTGCGTAAAGAGCAGCACCGATTCCCCCTTCGCGCGACAGGCTTCGATATCCGACTGGAGACGTCGGATCTTCGGATCGTCTTCCCGATCGACCATTTGCTGCACGCGGTCGGCAAAATCCTGCAGTTTCCGCCGCTCCGCTTCGGAGAAACTCGCATATGCCTTTGCGGCAGACTCATCGGCCTCTGCCGGATCGAGACCCAGTTCCATCAACTCGATCTCGTCGGCGGGTACGTCTTGTTTCGCCAAGGCCCGCGTAATGGTCAGGCTCACGGCGCGCCAACTCGACGTCAGGCGCTTTCGATACGTCGCCAGCATGAAGCCGAACCCTCGGGGGCGTTCCCTCTCCCTACGTTTCCGCCAGAGCCGCAGAATGAATTCGTCCAACTCCTCGTACAGAATTTTCTCCGCGGGCGTGGCGAACTCAATTTCGACTTTGACGGGTACGCGCCGGGCGAAGTCGCCGGCAATATCCGCCTGCCGGCGCGTACGTCGCAACATATAACGGCCACCCGGGGAACGTGCCTGAATGCACTGCAACAAGAGATTGCGATGTCCTGCCGCGCACAGGCGCACGGCATCCGCGTTGGGGTCGCGGCCGTTTCGGCCGAAGTTCGTCAACCGCTTGCGCTCCGCCGGAGTCAGAGTCTCGGGCAGAGCTTTCTTGTCGAATACCGGCAGCGGGCCTACGCCGCGGCCCAGGATGTCCCAATCCTGTTTGGTCGTCGGCTCGACCAGGGAGGCATAGAACGCCTCGAATGCAGACCAAGACCGCAACGGAGAAGCCGCGGCTTCTGCCTTCGGATACAGAGCGCAGAGCAGGTCGAAGAATTCCACCAGATGCAACTGCACGGGGGTGGCCGTCAGCAGCCACAGACAACGCGAACGGGGAACCAAGACCTCGTCGAGCAGTTTCAGCAGTTGATTGGAACGCTTGACGTTTCGCTTCAGATCGCTGCCGGGGGCAAAACGCCGGGCGTGATGCGCTTCGTCGAGAATGATCAAATCGTACTGCCGGGCCGTCTCCAACTGCTTGCGCCACGACGGACGCCGCACCAAGTGACTGGAGGCGATCAGCAAGTCGTGTGCGGCAAAGGGATTGGAGCTGTCCAGGGCCTTGCGGCCGCCGTCCGCCCAGTGAACGGCGCGAGCTCCTAATCGGGGACAATCGCATCCGAATTTCTGCGCCAATTCCTCCTGCCACTGTATACAGACGTTGGCTGGGGCCAAGATCAGGGCGCGTTCACACTGTCCGTCTCCCAAGAGGCGCATCAGGGCTCCGCCGGCCGTGATGGTCTTGCCCAATCCCACTTCGTCGGCCAAGAGCCGCGATCGAGGAAAGGCGTCGACCAAGTAGGTAACGCCTTTTTCTTGATGGGGAAAGAAAGTGACGGAGGGCTTGGTCGCCGCCGCCGCCGGAAGGTCCACATGCAGCGGCGGCGAATCGGGAGCCAGCTTGAGGAGCTGCTGCGTAAAGGCGTCGGGAAAGGGGAACGCCCTGAAGTCGAACCGGTTGTTCCAGATGCCCTCGAATTGCCGCGCGTGAAACTGGAAGCTTTCCCGCTGACTTGCGTCTCTCCACGTGCAGTCCGTACGCAAGTTTTCGGCGTTCCGTTCCCAGCCGCTTATCGTCTCGTTGGCCGAACCGGTAAACGCCACGCCGTCCCCGTCGGCATCGTACAGGATGCCGAACTTCTGATGATAGAGTTCCACGACAGGCCCAACGACTATCTTGGCCTCGAGTCGGCCTTCCCGCACGAGCCAAGCCAAGACCGCAAGCCGGTCCGCTTGGACTTCGTTCTCCGGCACCAAGGCGGCAGCCAGCCGCGCCGCCAGACCCTCAGGTATCTGGTAGCAGCCCCGCAAGGCCTGGATGTCCCGGGCATCCCAATTGTTGGGACTGACCATGAGGCGAATGGCGCCTCCGCCCTCGATAAAGCGCGCCAGCCCTGCGGCGGCCCCGGCGAGACCCTGGGAATTGAAGTAGGCCGTCACGCGGTCGTATCGCACCGCACAGCTCAGGACGGGGATGTAGAACTCGGTGAGCAGATTGTCGCCAAGTCCGTAATTCACGCGGAGATCCAAGTCGCGCAAGCGCACGGTCAAGACTCCGCGTAGAGAGCCGGCTGTTCGTATTCCGGTTCCGGATCCGGTGGGGCCTTCACCTGGGGAAACAGCGTAGCGCGGATGTCCTCCAGCGTCCGCGCCTCGGGAATCAGAATCTCGCCCGCCGCATCTTTGGTTCGGGGAATCGCCCGCAACGCCGCCTCGAGCAGGGCTCGAAAACGGCCGTTTTCGGCCAGCTTGGTCTGCGCCAGCCAGGCACGGGCCACCTGCAACCCGTCCTGCTCATAAGCTACCATCAGGGCGTGCAGGCGATCGACCCAAGTTTCGTAGGAAATCCCGAGGCCAAAGGCGAAACGGCGGTTTTCGAATCTGTACAGCGGCGACAGAATTTCCGCGGTCCCGCCCCGCGTGGCCACCAGTCCATATCCTTTGCGCAGGTCCTTGTCCAAATCCATGTGCGTAGCCTGGGACAGTTTGAGCGCTTCTCCCGCCGGGAACTTCGGAGCCTGAAAATCGTTCCAAGCCAGCAGCCACCAGTTGGTGGGCGGATCGAACTCTACAGAACTGCCGGCAGGAGCAAGTCCTTCCAGCTTGGCGAGAGCCACCTCCCGCCGCGCCAAGTCCAAGGCCTGAGCAGGGGCAAGCCGCTGCCGGCGGCCCTGGGCGTCCAGCTCTCCCGTGTACACGGGCCAGCTCGCGGACAAGACGGCCAAAGCGGGGCCGAACGCCGCCAGCGTCACGTCCACTCCTACCAAGCCGTCCCGAGCATATTGGATAGCCGCTTGCCGCGCCGCGTGGCGCAATTCGGACTGGATCTCCTGCCAGAAGGTCGTCTTGGACGTCGTCTCCCTGCGTTTCAGGCACGTGAGGAGAATAGTGGAGTTCGCCGAGTTGTTGCCCCGCTGATGCAGGGAATGCGCCGACTCCGTCGTGACGGGCCATGCGGAGGCAATCTGGAAGCCGGCGTCCAGCAACGCTTTGGCCAAAGCGTTCCAGGCGTCCACGCGTTTGTGCGTGAACATCACGGTCATGGCACCGTTGTCGCGCAGGACCCGGTGTGCCTCCGAGAAGGCACTTGTCATCAATGTTTCGTAATGAGCCGTGGCCAGATCTCGGGACGTCTGAGTCCCCGGCGGCTTCCGGCCGCGCCCGCTGTGGGTAGCCAGGTCGGTGAATCGAGACGGGTTGGAGACTGCTTCGTTGTCCTTGTCCGACAGATACTGTCCGCACAACTCGGGCCAGTGGGGACGCAGACTGCGCTTCAGCCACACATAAAAATAGTCGGCCAGCTCCGCATACATCACGTTGTCGTAGTAGGGCGGATCCGTGACGACGGCGTCGACCGACCGGTCGGGATAGGGCAGGGCCGTCGCGGAGGCCAGCGTCGGCTCGCCGGGGTGCAAGGGTACCCCCGAACCCGCCAGTGGATCCTGCGATTCTCGGCCCCCGGCCAAAGCCGTAAGGTCCCGGTAGCAATCCAACACCTGCTTCAAGCCCCAGCGGCAGGCGTCCACCCCCTCCATCTCCGCGAAGGTCCATTTGAAGGCGAAATTGTGGTGATCGAACAATTGCGATACTTTCAAGTAGGTGGCATCCCATCGCGCCATGCGACTGTTGTAGCTGACCACCTTGTCCAAGGCGAACGCCAAGTACAGATTCAGCGCCTTGAGCTCCGCGGCCGCCAGTTCCGCCGACGCGTCCTCCAACACCTGATGCAACTCCTCCAAGGCCACTACGGCCGTCAAGAGTTGGCGCGGCGTGAACAGGTCGCACCAGCGCCGCATGCCGTAGCGGAGAGGTTCCTTGGTCTTGTTTCCCAGCGGAACAGACTCGGTGGGGATTAGGCCTCGGGCATCCCACTCTTCCCAGTGCGCCTGGACGTAGGCCTCGGCCCGCTGCAGCGCCGCGTAGTCCGCGTCTACCGGAACCCGGAACTGCGTACCGCGGCCGTGGGGAGGACGATAGGCTACAGCTAGGAGCAAGTGCCCCATCTTGCCGGCCTGGGCTTGCTGCGCGATGTACTTGCCGTCGAACGTTTCGCCCGTAAAAACGCTGGTCGCCACCCCCCGCTTGTAGGTTTGGTATCCCCCCTGCTCCTGGGTAGCTTCGTGCAGGATCGAGAGGCCGATCCGGCCCGTGGCGGCATCGGGATGCAAGGCCACGGCTTCCCTCTGCTTGTCTGTGCGCGCCAGCCAGTGATTGGGCAGCAGCGGCGTCAGATGGCCCGTCGTCGGACAGGGCACCGCATGGGCCCAGATATAGGCAAGTCTTTGTTCGTTGGTCCGATAGAAGAAAGAATGCAATTTTCCTTCGATTCGTCGGCACCAATTTTCACCTAAATCCTTCAGTTTGTTTTGAAACGCCAAACCAAATCTGAAAGGCAGATCAACAGTTCCATGTAAAACGGCCGTGGCGACAGGATTCAGTTCGGTGGTCCATGCTCGGCATCCGTAGCGCGATGCTTCAAAGGATATTGAACCCCCTCCGCCAAATAAATCTAGGACTATTGGCGTATTTTTCTGGCTCGAGTAGACTGCATGGAGCTGGTATAGCCTTGTAATTGTTTCTGGATCAGGAGATACTGTAAATGCACGATCGTAACCGTATGGATTGCTTATGCGCTTTCCAGTTTGTACAGCCTGTTTGAGGAGACGTCGGGCCCTAACCGGATCGCCCTTGATCCCCAGCGCGCGCAGAAACTCTTGTCGGTATGCTTCTTCGGTGCCGAACAATTCGACCAGCAATGCTTGGGGGCTATCGCCCCCCCCCCCCCGCTCATTTGTACTGTATTCCACGCGGGTAGCAGCGTGGCCAGAACCGCCGCACGAGCTAGCACCAGTGGCCGCCGCGCCCACCACACGTGCAGAAAGTACAGGGGCGGTAGGGCACTCGAGGCCGCGCGTTCCCGCAGAGATTCCGCGCTCAGCGCCGCCGTCGGTATCCACTGCGTGGCCAAGCAACGCATCGGGTTCATAGGGCCTCTCCTTTGCCTCGTTCCAGGCGGGCAACAACGTGGCCAGCAAGGCCGCGCGGGCCGTAGTCAAAGGTCGGCGGGCCCACCACACGTGCAGACGGTGCGGCGGTGGCTGCTGGCCCGCGGACACGTCGCGTAGCGACTCGGCTCCGATCGTGGCCGCCGGAAACCACCGCGTGATCAAGGGTTTTGTGTTCATGGCGCGAGCAACCTCCGTAGGGCGGGTAGTCCTCCTTTGCGCGTGGCGTGGGCAAACCAGTACATCGCCTCTTGGCGAGACATGCGAGCGATGCCCTGTGCCACTTGGTAAGCTGTGGTGTACCGCCGGATCGGTCTGATGGCCTTCATGACCAGCAGGATGTGGGCTCCCAAGTGTTCGTCCAAGGCAAGCGGCGCGTCCTTGGCCAAAGAGCGCGGTGGCTGACCTGAAGCCAAGACTTGGACGATCCCTTCGGTGGCAGCATGGACCCACCAAGAATCCACTCTCTGCGTCCGGGCCGCGCCGTCGGCGATCTCAAACGCGGTGATGATCCCGTCTTTGTCTCGCATGGTGACCAAGCGGTACTGGATATGGGACATTGCGTTTCTCGGTTCAATCGTTTGACTTCGCCGCCGTCAGCTGCAGAGTGCAGGCCGAGACGTTACTACCCTGTAGTTTGGCGTGCAGTTGCTGCCGCCAGGATTCATGTTCGCCCAATGAAACCGGAGTCTTGAAACACAAGGCAATCTCCGCCTCGCAGGCCGATCCCTGGCCGCTGCGCAGAATGTTCTTGGCAGGCTCCTCCAGTGGCGCTGCCAAGGACTCTGCCCCTTGAAACTTCAGGTGCGTGGTCGCGCCGTCGCACATTGTCTCCAAATGCACTGTCGCAGCCACCGACGTATTGGGAAAGGCGCGAAACACGGCCAAGACCTGAAAAGTGCGCGTCAGACAAGTCAGGGCCGCCTGCTCTTCCGCTTCCCACCTGAGCGTCAATTCCGTTGCCGAGTCGAAGCCGGCATTTTGCGCATCGTCCGCGACGGCTTCCAGCGCGCTGTCCGGGCTGCCTTGGCTTTTGAAAATATTGGACGGTGGCGGCGGTAGCGGTGGCGGTGGGGGATCAATACAAGGCTTGGGAGCAGTCCCCACCGGATGGATGGAATTGCCGGACAACGCCTTGATGCGGTCGATTTCGCCCTGCTCGGCCGTGATCCACTCGCCTTGGGCCGACTTGAACTCCCATTCCCGCCGTTGCACTCCGTTCCGAATCAGCACCCGCAGTTTCCCCTTGTCCAAGAGGATGCGGGACTCGCCGCTCTGGGCCATGAAGTCTTCGATTTCGTCTACAGTACATCCGTCTCGGAGGCGTAACCCCAGTTGTTGGCGCAGGACAGCCGGATCCATGTCGGGACTGGCGGCCGCCATCCATTTGTTCTGCTTGTCCAGCTCTTCGTAAATCACGTCTACCTGGTTGCGCTTCGCTCGAGCCGTCGAATCGACCGACATGCGGAGCAGACCCAATTCGTGGTTGTTCTTCGGATACCACACCAGACTCATGACGTTGGCCACGGCCACGCGGGCATGGAGCTGCTGCTCCTGCTGAAGAGATTGCAGCGTCCTCCTGGCCTCGTCGCTCAGGCTTGCCGTCAGCGGTTCCTCACTGACCAGAGCATCCAGCGCCAGCCGCCGCCTGACTGCCTGCTCCATGTCGGAGAAGTAGGCCGCATCCGGCGCTACGAACACCAACCGGTTCCGATAGCTGCGCAGTCCGCCCGTGTCCGTATGACTCCACGTGCGGTACACGAGCTCGGGAGTCTGTTCAGCGTCTTGTACGCCCTGCTGACCAGGAAAATTCGTCCAATTGAACAGACACAAGCCTACATTCTCTCTATGGTCCGGCGCCTTCTCGTTGTCGTACATGCGATACACCGTGAAAACACCGCCGCTGGTCCCGGTCTGTCCGGTACTGAACATCTCTCCTAGGAGAGACAAGGCGGCCGATCTGGCTTCGGTTGCCTTGGTGGCATCCATCTGGTCCTGGATCATCTTGGTCAGGGAAGGCTCCGTCTTGAAGCAATACCCGCCGCGCTCCTCGTGCAGATACCAGGCATCCGCGCACAGCCGTTCCCAAGCGGCCAGCATCCGATTGGGATCGTCTCCAGGTCGTAGCGCGGATCCCAGAATGGTTCCCTGGGTAGGACGGCTGGCCGTCTGGGTCAACGACTCCAGGAAGCAGACGGTACCGGTCCGGCGGGCATAGCTGCCGCCTTGGTCGGCGTCAATCTGGCTGGCACGCGCTGTGCCTTGCCGGTCGGCCACGTCCGCGCGGGCCACCTGATCCATGGCTGGCCGCTGCAAGGCGTTGGTCAGCTGGGACCGGATGATCTCGTCGTCGGACAGGTCCAAGTGGTGGGGATGCACGGCCAAGGGCCGCTCGTCTCCGTTCCATATCAGGCGCACCGCCCGGGCCAGGAGACGAAGTGCTCCACGGGTCCGCTGAAAGTGCGGATTCGTGGACAGCCGCTTGTCCAGCAGCGCGATCAGCTCCGGATGGAAGGGCCAGGTTTCCTCCATGCGCCGTCCAAATCGCACGGCATGCATTTCCGGCGGCAATCCGCCCACAATGGACTCCGCGCGCTGCAAGGTGTCTTGATAAGCGCGCACGATCGCCGGTACTGTACTCGTGTCCAGTCGGGCAAAGAGGCGACTGGCGAGCATCTTGGGAATGTCCGCTTCTATCGAAGGGCGAATCAGTCGGGCCTGGCGGCCCGTGATGTTCGTCAATTCCGACAGCAACCCGAGAGCTTCCTCGGTACCTTCCCTGAAGACTCTGGAGTCGTGAGTGGTCGTGATCACGACCACCGTACGGGGCAATTGAGCAGCCGCTTCGCACAGGGACATGACGAAAGTCAGAGTCTGCCGAGCCAACGTGGTGGTTCCCACGTCGACCCCTTGCGCCTTTTCCAGGTAGTGCGCGATCTCGTCGATCACGATCAGATTGGGGCTGTCGCCCAACAGGGTCTTCAGTTTCTCGGCGCCGGGCGCGGTACGGCCCTCGTCGTCCGCCTGCAGAAGGGCATACCCGATATCCGCGCCGATCTGTTGGCCCAACCGCCCCCACAGCGTTCTGTCGCTGCGGGAAACGCCGGCGTCGGTACCCACGAAGATTCCGCGGCGAACGTCGGGAATGGTCCGCCAGAGGTCTTCGCCGTCCGGTCCCAGAAAAATTTCCGCGCGGTCCGCCGGGATGTTCCCGCGACAGGCGTGGCAGAGGGCAATGAGATTGTGGGTCTTGCCCCCGCCCAGATTGGTGTCTACCCGGATGATCGGGGGGCTGTCCGGCCGTATACCCGACAGGCGTCCCAAGGCGATGTGCAGAAGATCGACCAGCCCCGAAGAGGGATGAGTGCGACGAAAGAATTTCTCCGGATCGCTGTACACGGAGGGAGCCGTACCGGCCACGGCATCCGCCAAATTGGCCGCGAACACGGATTCGTCAGGCGTGGAATGCAGGACTTCATCCAGCGGGACCGCCAGCTCGATCAAAGTCTTGCTCATGACCAATCCACGTTTGCAAAAGGGGAGGTGGCGAAATGCGGTGCAATGGGCGTGGCCTTACGGGGGTCTGCCCGAGGTCGCTTCCGGGCGGCACCGGCAAGCACGTAGCCGCAAGTACCCTCAAGTGTAGCATCTTGCCTGTATGGCACAGTACCGACCGGTGCTCCGGCGTAGGTAAAAACCACCCCATACGTTCAGCAAGCAGTGTCAATGCAGCAAAAGTCGTACAAGTGAGATGTCCGGGCGAGTGTGGACCAGCCTGTCGCGGCCTTGCTTCCTAGAGGAGCCGTCGCCCGGCGTACCGACCGAATCCTGAATGCAGGGACAACCCCTGCTCTGTACAGAACAGATTGGACGTCTCGCGTGGAAGGCTGAGCAGGATTCAGGCCGCGTCGGCTTCCGGCCAAGGCGCCGCCGCCACGTACGCCTGCCGCTCGGCCGCGGGCCGCCGGGCCAGCGCGGCCAGCGTCACGGGAAAGGGTTCGTGCTCCCACTTTTGCTCACGCGCATTGTATCGTCCCAGGTCCCATGTACGGCACGCTTGGATCGTGTGCGTCGGAATATCGAACTGCAGACCGTAGACCGTGACCGGATATGCTCGCATCCGGAACAGACCCGCATAGTCCCGCAGGAAAGCCTGTTTCAGCGCGGCCGTGGGGCTGGCGGCCACCTTCAGTTCCAGGATCGAGATGCGGCCGTCCAGTTCCACCGCCAAGTCGAGACGTCCTGCCGGCGTAGCCGCCTCGACCATGATCTGGATGTCCAGCACCTGCAGCAACACGTACAGCAACGACTGATAGAACACTTCGTAGTCGGCCACTTGGCGTACCGTTTGGGGCAGGCTGCGCAGCACGTAGGGCAGGGCTCCCAGGCAACTGGACAGTGTCCCCTGTACCGCCGCCGCGTCCCGGTCCCGCAGGGCCCGGCGCAATTGCGCCAAGTATCCTGTCGGGCCGGCATCCTCGGCTTGCAGCCACTCGGTGACGCGCTCTTCGTACCACTGACGCAACGAGAACGTAAACGCCTCCTTGACTTCACGATTGGGAAAGTCCAGCACCTCCGAGTCGGGTCCCGCGGGGCGGCGGGTCAGATAACCGCTCTGGTACAGCAGCTCTGCCAGCGGCGGGCGACGCACGTCGAAGTGGGTGTCTTCCAGTACCCGGGGGTCGGCTGCGGACGGCTGCGCCAGATCGTATGCGGGGCTGGCCCCCAACACATGCTGCAGCACGCTGGGCGTACCCGACACCGCCCAGAACCGGGGCAGGCGGTCCAAGGACCAGGCCGCGGCACTCTCGGCCGTATCCAGATGGAAAAGGCATCCCGCTACCGAATAGGGATTGTAGACCGACGCGCCGCCCGGCGCGAAGCGATACCCGTCGTAGTGATCGGCCATGGCCGCATACAGGTCGGCAGGACTACACCCCAGGTGGGTCGCTGCGCGCTCCACCAGCGCGGCCAGGTCGGGATTGCCGTGCATCTCGTCTGCGGTGAAACCCAGCAAGGTGTTCACATCGGGATCGAAGGACAGATCCGTCAAGTGGTTGGCTCCGGCAAACAAGCCCGTGCGCGAGAAGCGCGTGATGCCCGTGAGGAAAGTGTGGCGAATGCAGTCGCTCTGCTCTTTCAGGGCCCCGTAGAAGGCGCGCATGACATCCAGGATGTCGTCTAGGACCTCGGCCCGCCCCAGATTTTCCGTGACGGCCATGTCGTACTCGTCCACCAGCACCACGATCTGTCCCTGGGACTCGTTCGCCAACCGTAATACCAATCTCTCCAGCTGCAGATCGGGGGCAGCATGGGCGAAATGCGGAAGACCGTGGGCTTGCGCTTGCACCTCCAGCCGCATCTCCAACGCGTTTTCCAACCGTCCGACTTCGTGGATATTGCGCAAGGCCAGACTCAGCCGCAGCACCGCATGCCGGTTGCGCTCCCAGTCCCAGTGGTCTGCCTGCCCGATCCAGGTGTCGGCGAACAGTTCCCGCCGGCCTTGGAACAACGCCTCCAGCGTGGATACCAGCAGCGTCTTGCCGAACCGCCGCGGCCGGGCCAGAAACAGATGCCGCTTCTCCAGTCCATGCGCCGGGAACAGGTCGGCGAGATGCCGCGTCTTGTCTACGTACAGATAGCCCGGAAATCGCCTGATGTCCGCAAAGCCCGACACGCCCAGAGGCAACTTCTTCATCGAGATCAAGATTTCAACGGCAAGGCCCGCTGCATCCGGCCGCAGCAGCCATTCTCCAACGGAGCCCCGCGGACCTCTTGCTCGAGCCGAGAGGGCCGGCTCCGTACCCGAAACCCATACCGCGGTCGTCCGGAATCGCCAACCGCGAAAAAGGCGCACAGAGCCAGGTATTGCCCCCTGGAAATCCGCCTGTGTGACCGCTGTGCCGGCTCGTTCGCCGCCGCGAAGTACGAAGCGGCAAGCGGG
Organism: Anaerolineales bacterium; assembly: GCA_034421855.1. Taxonomy (GTDB): domain Bacteria; phylum Chloroflexota; class Anaerolineae; order Caldilineales; family Caldilineaceae; genus Bin34. Next base: position 42,274 of record DAOUKB010000080.1, on the reverse strand, counting down.
GCTCCCCCACGCCTCCTGATCCACGGTCTTCTAAGTGTCTCCGCGGGCCGCAGAGCTTGGGGGGACGCAGTCGCAAAAAAGCGCCGCAGGCCTCAGTCGGCTTGGCGACTCTCGCGGGCCAAGGCCTGCAGCGCCGTCGGTACGCTGTCCCGGGGCGAGATGTCGTAATTTACGGAAATCAGCCGACCTTCGCCGTTGATTACGAACAGGCTGCGATGTACGCCCATGAAGGTCTTGCCCATGAACTTGCGCTCTCCCCACACCCCGTAGGTCTCGCACAAAGTCTTGTCCGTATCCGCCAGCAAGGAAAACGGCAGTTCGTACTTCTCGATGAATTTGACGTGGGACTTTGCATCGTCGGGGCTGACTCCCAACACGGTGGCGTCGGCCGCTTCCAAGGCCGCGAAATTGTCCCGCAGGGCGCAGGCCTGCTTGGTGCAGCCCGGCGTGTCGTCCTTGGGGTAGAAATAAAGGACCAGATTCCGGTCCTTGAAGTCTGCCAGCGAGACGGCTTCGCCCTTTTCGTCGACGGTCGCGAAATCCGGTGCGGCCGTGTCGGCCTTCAAGTGCATCAGGCCCATGGCCTTCTCCTTGTGTACGTGTACGGGACGGCTCGGACCGTTCAGATCGTGATCAAAGATGCGTCTTGGTGATAGACGACCGGGTTCTGTGTGCTGTCGTCGATCTCGTCGCCCACCTGGTACCGCGCGTACTGTTCGTCAGTGAGGATGTTCTGGATGCCGTTGAAAGTGCTGCCGTAGGGCATGAAGCCGCACGTCATGGCCCGGCGCCACCCCGAGGTCATGTTGGCCCCGGCCCCGTGCACTATCAATCCGTTGTGAAAGGAGCAGGAACCGGCCTGCATGGGAGCCGCGGCGGACTCGGTTTCGGCCAGACTGGGATACACCTTGAAGATGTCGGCCATGTTCTGGCCGATTCCCACGTTGTCGTAGGTCGTGATCCGATGCGACCCCTTCAGGAAATAAAGACAGCCGTTGCTGTAGGTGGCGTCGTCCAGCGCGATCCAGATGCTGATCGCATCCCGGGAGTAGAAGGACCAATACGGATTGTCCAGATGCCAAGCCGTGGCATTGGCCCACGGCTGCTTGATCAGAGCCTGATCGTGCCAGATCCGCATCCCTGCGGTCCGGGCCAGAGTGGTGGCCATGCGCCCGATGTCCCGATTGAGCATCAGTGTTGCGACCTCGGGATTGTCCTGCCACAGGTTGATGCGCTGCACGAAGACGTAGTCGTAGAACGACTCGCCGGCCTTCCACTTGTCGTCGTCCTCGTCCACGCCGGCCGCGGCCAGCTTGCGATGTTTGCGCCGGGTCACGGCCCCGTCTACGGCGCTCCGCCAACTCTCCAGTTCCTGCGGGTCCAGAAAGTCCTCGATCACGACAAAGCCGTTCTCCTGATAGAAATCCACCTGATCCTGGGTGATGCGACTGTTCACGACGCTCCTCTTGTGGTTGCGGGAAAACACAGGGAGACTCGAGTCTCCCTGTATCGTTCCCTTGTCCGTCCGACCGGCGGGACCGGCCGGCACGTCCCCCCTAGTTGCCGGAGGTATAAAACATTTGCTCGCCGCTGTTGTTGCCGGCGATGGCCTGACCCTGAATGGGCACATTGCGCATGGCGGCATCCGTCACCAGCACATACCCGACCTTCTCGGCGATGGCGAAGAAGTAGATGTTGTCCCGGAGAATCTGCTGGATTTCGTCGTACAAGGCGGCGTCCTCGGGAGAACCCGGGATGGCCTGCACGCGGCCCTGCTGCAACTCGATGATGCGCTGCACCGGTGCAGGCGGTTCTTCGCCTTCCTCGCCGTTGGTATTCATCCAAGTCTGCCAGGTGGGCCCCCAGGAGTTGTGCGGCAGATAATCGGTCCAAGTGCCTTCAGGCCACATCGGCTGCACGTTCCAGATAATGGTGGCGTACAGTTCGTTGGCATTGCGCCGTTGGCCCCACAGGGAGTTCTCGATTTTCTTGAGCGAAGCATTGAGACCTACGTCGTTGAAGTACTCGACCAGCAGCTCGGCGACCGGACCGATGTCCGGCGCGTGATCCGCGTATTCCAGCGGAATTACGAACGGCTCGCCGTTCGGAGCCAGCCGCCAGCCGTCGTCGTCGCGGGCGTCCATCCCCATGGCGTCCAGCAAGGCGTTGGCCTGTTCCGGATCGTAGGCGCTGGGGGACAACTCCGGCAGACTGCCGAACCCGTAGTAGATGTTCTCGATGATCTCCGCATTGTTGATGGACAGAGCCAGCGCCCGGCGGAATTCCAGGGTGTTGACTACCGCTCGCCAATTCTCGTCCGAATGCGTGTAGTTGAGAAAGAAGGAAGTCGGATCGACATGGTTGTCCATGATCCGGAAGTCGATGTACCCCTTGTCCTTGGCCTCCTGGTAGAGGGGCAGCTTCAACAACGCCGTGTCTTCCCGCAACATGTCGACTTCGTCGGCGAAGACCTTCAAATTGACCCCGTCGGTATCGCCTACCAGTACGGACCAGACCTCATCGATGTACGGCAGCTGATTGCCGGCCGCATCCACCTTGAAGTAATAGGGATTGCGCACGAACTTCATCAGGCTTTCGTCTTCGGTGACGTTGATCCAAGGCCACATGGCCGGGAAGCCCGCGCACCGCGAGTTGGGAATGTTCCAGTTGCGGCAATCGATAGCGGCAAACAGAGCCCGCTCGTCTTCCAGGTTCCGGTCCTGCACCATCTTGTCCACTGCGGCTTGATCCGTATAGCTGCTGTGGAAGTCTTTCAGGTAGTGGGCCGGCTTGAAGATGTCCGTGTATCCCTGCCAGCCCTTGATGCTCAATTCCCGCAGAAAGCCGCCGTAGCTGTCCGCGAAGGAGATCCGGAAGGCGTAGTCGTCCAGAATTTCCAGATCCATGGGGGCCCCTTGCGGATTCCCTGCCGACTTGAACTTGGAAGGATACCCCGGACTCAGGTTTTCGTTGTTCCAGTAGTCGTCGAACGTAAAGGTCACGTCGGCGGTCGTCACGGGCTGACCGTCGGACCACTTCAATCCTTCCCGCAGTTGAAAATCGAAGACCGTATTGTCCGCATTGGCGGTGTAGCTTTCCACCACGTTGCCGTAGATGCCTTCCACCGTGATGCCCGGAGCGGCCAATACGTTCTCGTTGAGCATGATGAAGACGTCCGGATTCCAGTCCGGAGAGCCGTGCGCAAAGCGCATGACTCCGCCGTATTCCCCTATCTCCAATTCCGGCAGATCCTCCACCTTGGAAATCACGCCCGGCACCACCACGAGAGGATTGACGGGCAATCTGTCTGCCACCGGAGCCAGGTCTCCCGCAGCTACGCGGGCATCCAGATAGGGAGACTGGCGGTACTCGCCCGTGGCCATGGCTTCGTCCATTTCCGCCGCGGCCGGCTCTTCCGCCACCGGGGCCGCGGCCGGAACGTCGGAGGCCCCGCAGGCCGCCAGCAAGAGAGTCGCCAGCACCAAAGCCGGAACCCACAACTTAGAAAATCGCATTACGTTTCCTCCTTGGAAGCCCAGTCGCTCCATGCGAAACCGTGCGGACCGGCAGGACCCGCCGCGCGCCGCCAAGCAACAACATAGGCATTGGATTTGGAATTCAGCCGAAATTATACCCGCGGGTCAAAATCCCGCCCAAAGACCCGGCGCCTCTGCCTACCGACCGGAACCGCCGCCGCCTCTCTATGCTAGAATGGTCCGATTCAGTCCTGATTGCAGACGCCGGTCCCCGGGGCCGAAAAGCCCCAATTGTGGATTGCCCACAATTTCCGGCTCCGCCGACCGCTACCATAGAGTGCACGTAGGCCTTGGCCATCCCCGATTTGCACGCGTCCCATACCAGAGGAAAAATCATGAGTGAAGTCCCTTCCATTCCGGCCTCGGAAATTACCCCCAAGCATCTGTACTTGAATCGTCGCCGCTTCATGCAGGCCACGGGGACGCTGGTAGGCGGGGTACTGGTCGGAGCATGCAACATGCCCGAAGCCCCCGAAGAAGCTGCCGCCCCGCCGGACGCGCAGGTTGCCGTCTCGGCGCCACCGGCCGCCCCGGCGCCGCCCGCCGCTCCGGGTATCGACTACGGTTCCCTGACGGACGAACTGGGCGACGTGGTCAACGAGTTCAGGGACATCACCAATTACAACAATTTCTACGAGTTCACCGTAGACAAGGGACGCGTGGCTCCCATGTCCAAGAACTTCGTCACCTCCCCTTGGTCGGTGGCAGTGGGGGGGCTGGTGGACAACCCCAAGACCTATGCCCTGGAAGACATCTACGGCTTTGCGCAGGAAGATCGAGTGTACCGCTTGCGCTGCGTGGAGGCTTGGTCCATGGTCATCCCGTGGCGGGGATTCCCGCTGAGCGCCCTGCTGGATCAGGTCAGGCCGCAGTCGGGGGCCCAGTTTGTACGTTTCGAGACCATTTACGATCCCGCCAATCTGCCCGGGCAGAAGGGCGGCTACAATTGGCCCTACGTGGAAGGACTGCGTATGGACGAAGCCATGCATCCCCTGACCTTGATCGGCACCGGCCTGTACGGCGAGAATTTGCCGCCGCAGAACGGGGCTCCGGTCCGTCTCATAGTGCCTTGGAAATACGGCTTCAAGAGCATCAAGTCGATCGTCAAAATCGACCTCGTGGCAGAGATGCCCACGTCGCTGTGGATGAGCGCCGCTCCCAACGAGTACGGGTTCTACTCCAACGTCAACCCGAACGTGCACCATCCCCGATGGTCGCAGGCCCGCGAACGGCGCATCGGGGAACGCGGTCAGCGGGACACGCTGCTCTTCAACGGCTACGAGGATCAGGTGGCTTCGCTGTACGAAGGCATGGACCTGAAAGTCAACTACTAGAGAAGGCGACTCCGGCTCGGACCGCTCGACCTGGACCGGGAACACCCAGGCGCAACCGCGGTTGCGCCTTTTCCTTGCCCGCATCGGCGGCCCGCCCGGGGACGAGCAGACTGAACCGAGGGAATGGCTGCAATGGAAGTCGTGCGCGCCTGGATGAAGAAACGCCGTATCCACTGGATCACGCTGGTGGTGCACGGGGGCGTCTGGGTGTACTACTTGATCCGCGCGGTGCAATTCGGCGTGGAAGCCCCCGTCGACGAGGTGGACTGGCTCACCCAGCAGACCGGCGAAGCCGGCCTGAATCTGATCATGCTCTCTCTGGCCTGCACGCCTCTGGTCACCCTGACCGGCTGGGCGCCTCTGATCCGCGTGCGCCGACCCTTGGGCGTATACGGTTTGGTCTCGATTACGCTCCATTTCATCATTTTCGTCGTGCTCTTTCACGCGTTTTTCTGGGAAGACATATTCAGCGATATCTTCGGCCGGAACGTGTACCGGGTGGGGTTTCTGGCCTTTCTGTTCATGGTGCCGCTCGGTATCACTTCGACCAAGGGGTGGCAGAAGCGGCTACGCAAGAATTGGACCCGCCTGCACAAATTGATGTACGTCATCGTGATCCTGGCGGCCCTGCATTACATTTGGATCGACAAACGGCCCAACATGCTGACTCTGCTCCTGGACGGCGACTTCGCCCCGATGGGAGGACAGCTGCTGACCAACGGCTATATCCGTCTGGAACTGATCGTCGTGATGCTGCTGCTGCGCGTGCCTGCCGTGCGCAGACCGATCGTGAACTACCGCAACCGCCGCAAGAAGACGCGGATGCGCAGACCGGCTTCGGCCTCTTCCCCGGCGGCGTAGCCGCCCGCCCGCCGTTCGAGGCGGCTGGACGACACGCTTGACCCCACCCGACGGATTCGCTTGGTCCGCCACCACCATTTAACAGGGAACCCTCATGATCGAATTCGGCATCTGCAGTCCGATCCGCGCCCACGCCGTCGCGTCGTCGCAGGGCTGCGACTACATCGAATGCGGCGTGGCCGAATTGATGCCGGCCCTGCCGGACGACGACGATCAGGTCAAGAGCCGGCTGGCCGAATTCGAGGCCGCCTCTCTCCCGGTGCAGGCTTTCAGCGGTTTTATTCCCGCCGAGCTCAAAGTCACCGGTCCCGACGTGCAGTGGGAGCGGATTTCGGATTACGTCCGTACGGCTCTGCGGCGGGCGGCCCACGTAGGCGCGCAGATCGTGGTTTGGGGCAGCGGCTATTCGCGCCACGTGCCCGACGGTTTCGACCGAGAGCTGGCCCAAGACCAGGTAATCCGCTTCCTGCATCTGGCGGGTCATTGGGCCGCGCGGCACGACGTCACCATCGCCATCGAGCCGCTCAACGTCAAGGAATCCAATATCGTGAATTCCGTCGCGGAAGGCGTCTTCTATGCGGAGCGCGTAGCGCATCCTCACGTGCGGGTGCTGGCCGATTTCTACCACATGGACGAAGACGACGAACCCTTGGAGGCGATTTCGCAGTACGCCCCCTGGCTGCGCCATATTCATGTCGCCGACACGGGGCGCCTCTATCCGGGCTCGGGTTCCTATCCGTACCCGGAGTTCGCCGCGGAAGTCGTCAAGGCCGACTATGCCGGCATGATTTCCGTAGAGTGCCGCTGGGGCAATCTGGAAGCGGAAGTCGGACCCAGTATGGAATTTCTACGCTCGCTGTGGACAAACCGCCAGGACTGACTGGGGGCAGGGGCTGTACGCCGCGGGGCATATCGGCAGTCGTGTCGCAGTCCGCTGCATGGGCAGTCTGGAATCCATCGCGGAGCCCGGATCGGCCGTCCCGCCGACCCAGGACGGGATCGGGGCAATTGCGCTGTGGCGTATCGATTTTCCCGGCTGTGGCAGACGGACTCGTCGCGGGACCGAACGGCCCGCAAGCCGCAGAATGCCGGAGAGCCGGAGGACGGGGAACCTCCCGTACCCCGACAGGCATCCCGGCGCCTGCATACTTCTCGACTACGGGCGGCCGGCGGCATGCCGGCGGCGCCGACATGAGGCACGTACCGCCTCTGTAACGAAAGGGAGAATTCGATGCATTCACCGCTGATCTCCGTCGCCGCGGCGCATGATCTGATGGCCGCCGGCTCGCGTCGCCTCTGCTGGGTCGATTGCCGCTTCGACCTCGCGGACACGGAGGCCGGTCACCGGGATTACCGAGCAGGGCATGTACCCGGAGCCCGATATGCCCATCTGGACCGCGATTTGAGCGCCCCGCCCGTGCCCGGGCAAACCGGACGCCATCCGTTGCCGGACCCGGAAGACTTTGCCGCTACGCTCCGGCGATGGGGAGTCGACCGAGACACCCTGGTAATTGCGTACGACGACGGCCGGGGACCCTTCGCCAGCCGCCTGTGGTGGATGTTGCATTGGGTGGGACACTCCCGTCAATCCGTACTGGACGGCGGCTTCGCGCAGTGGACCCGCCTGGGTCGTCCCATCACCGCCACCGTACCCGCCCCCACGCCCGGCAACTTCCAGGCCGACGTGAAGGGAGAGCTGGTGGTGACCGCCGACGAAGTGATGGCCGCGCGCGGCCAAGACGCATTGACCATGGTGGACTGCCGGTCGGCCTTTCGCTATGCAGGCCACGCGGATCCGATGGATCAGCCGTCCGGACACATTCCCGGCGCCGTAAGTCACCCTCACTCCGACACGCTAGACGCGCAGGGCCTTTTTCTGTCGCCGACCGTACTGAAAGCGCAGCTGGAGCCGACCTGGGACGCACGGGCTTCTGCAGGCGTCGCCACCTATTGCGGTTCCGGCGTCAGCGCCTGTCACACGCTCCTGGCGTTTGTGTACGCGGGTTTGGGCTTTCCCCGCAACTATATCGGTTCTTGGAGCGATTGGATTACGGATCCTGCCCGCCCCATAGAGCGCAGCGGAGAGCCGTAGACTCTATTTGCCCTTGCGGATGGCCCGGCGCGCGATCCGATCCACTACTCCGGGCACAAGGGATTTGGCCACGACCGCGGCATTGCCGCGCACGGACAGAATGGGCCCGCGCGCGCGCTTGGCAATGGCCTGCAAGGCTTTGGCGGCGCACTGCTCGGGAGTCATCATGTGTCCTTCGGCAAAGGGACTGGCGCCCAAGGGATTGTTGTCGCTGCCCAACGACCGGGCTCGGATTTCGGTCGCGACGAAGTCCGGAAACACTACGGTCACGCTGACCCCGGTATCTGCCAATTCGATACGCAGGGATTCGTGAAAGCGGGCCAAGGCGATCTTGGCCGCGGCGTAGGCCGCCCGCGTGGGCACGGGCACTCTTCCCGTAAGGCTGGCAATCACCCCCAGACGGCCTTGGCTGCGCTTGAGATGCGGCAAGGCGTGGAAGGTGCAGTTGACGCCGCCGAAGTAATTGACTTCCATCATCCGCCGGACCAGCGACAGATCCGGCATTTCGTCCACGCGGGCCAGCATCGACTGGCCGGCGTTGTTGATCAGGACATCGATGCCGCCTAGGTCGGAGACGGTTTTCTCCATCAACCGCTGGCAACTCTCCTCCGAGGTCACGTCCGTAGCCTGCGTCACCGCAAAGCCGCCTTCGGCCCGGCACCCCTGCTGCACCTCCTGCAGTCGTCGTACGTCGCGGGCGGCCAACATCAACTGGGCTCCGGCGCGCGCCAACTGCAGACTCATAGACCGACCGATACCGGAAGTGGCGCCGGTCAGAACCACTACTTTGCCTCTGAAGGCCTGTTGCATTTCCATGCTGCATCCCTGTGGGCCGTGCTCGGAGTTCGGCGGCAGTTCCATTGTACTTGGCCGCAGCCGTCTCGACTCCCATCCGGTCCGACGACGACCGGCGAGCCGCCAGGCCGGACCGCCAGATGCTAGAATCCGGTTCTACGTCCCGTCTGGTCCGGGTCCCGCCGTGCGGCGGCGTGGTCCCGTCGTCGTAGCTCGTCATCGAAGCCGGCCCCCATAGACACGTCCGTCCCCTTCGTCGATCCCCGAATATTCGTGGCCGCGGCCACGACACGCACGGACAACGTGCCTGTCGTGGTGCTCTTCGACGACGCGGATGCGCAGAGCCGTTTTCAAAGTCAGACCACCCGGTCCGCAACCTTTCGCCATGTGGAAAGCGGCGGCCGCTATCTCAACTTCGCGGCGGCGCTGGTGCGACGCGCGGAAGTGGAGCGTTCGGCCCGACAAGGGATTTTTCAAGCCATCTGGCTGGATACGCTTTGCACCACCTGTTTGGACCACTCCCTGCGGCATGTCGGCATCCCTCGGGTCCGTGCCGACTTCGGAGTCTATGGAGACGGCATCCTGATCGGGATCGCGGATACGGGTCTGGACCGGGAGCATCCGGACTTCGCAGGCCGCATCGAAGGATTTCGGGATTTTCTGGAAGACGGCAGTCGGCCGGATCCGGACGGCCACGGCACGCACGTAGCCTCGGTGGCCTGCGGATCGGGGGCGGCCAGCAACGGCCGTTACGTCGGCGCCGCGCCGCGGTCCAGCATTCTGGCCGCCCGGGTCCTGCATCAGGGCGGGTCCGGCCGGATGAGCAAGGTCATGTTGGGGATCGAGTGGCTGGCCGCCTCGGGCGCGCAGGTCATCAATCTGTCGGTAGGGACGGAAGTCAGCGCCCATGGCGTAGATCCCCTCAGCCGCTTGTGCGCCAATCTGGTAGCCGCCAACATTGTGGTGACGGTGGCGGCCGGCAATTCAGGACCCTTTCCGCGTACCATCGGCAGTCCCGGATCTGCCTCCCGGGTGATCACGGTCGGGGCCACCGATTTGTCGGATCAAGTAGCCACCTTCAGCAGTCGCGGGCCGACGGTGCAGGGATCGATCAAACCGGATCTGGTGGCTCCGGGCTTCGAAGTCGTCGCGGCCCGCGCCCAGAACACTCATCTCGGGACCATCCTGAACAATTTCTATACCCGCATGAGCGGCACGAGCATGGCCGCCCCGTTGGTGGCGGGACTGGCCGCCTTGATGCTGGAAGTGGCTCCGCAGCTGACGGCCTCGGAGATCAAAGCCATCCTGCAACTGAACAGTTTGCCGCTGAATTTGCCGGTCACGGCCCAAGGCGCGGGACTGCTGCAGGCCGACACCACCCTGCAGTCGCTGCGGGGCCGCAGTCCCGCGCTCCGAGATCCCGTTCCGCCGGCGCCCAGTCCGGTCGCGCCGGATCAGCCCGCCACGGATTCCCCCGCCGTTCCCGCAGGGTGTCTCGCGCCGCGGTTGGGTCGCGTCGTCCGAAAACTGCATCATTGGGCCGCCAAGCCTGCCACGGCTCGGTAGATCCAGCCCAGCCGCTCCGGGTGGAGCCGCGGACTGGAGTTTGCCCGGCTGCCGGAGGGCTCCCTAGAGTTTCAACCTGGATCTCCGGCGCGGGACCCGTCGGGGATCCAGAGCGTCCCGCAGACCGTCTCCCAGAAAATTGACGGCGATCACCGTCAGGAAGATCATCAGGCCGGGAAACATCACCAGCCAGAAGCGGCCCTTCAGTAGTTCGTCCTGACCGTGGGTCAAGATATTGCCCCATGTCGGCGTAGGCGGCTGCACGCCGAAGCCTAGGAAACTCAGACCCGACTCGGCCATTACTGCTCCGGCAATGCGCAGCGTGGCCGCCACAATGACGGGAGTCCATGCATTGGGCAGCAGATGGCGCCACAACACCGCGAGGGGGGACACTCCCGTGGCTTGGGCGGCCAGCACAAAGTCCCCTTCCTTCAATACCAACAATTGGGCCCGGATCTGCCGCGCCACCCCCATCCAGGAAAGCAATCCCAAGATCAGCACGATGCCCACCACGCCGCCCCCGCGCTGCAGCAGCGGCAGGTTCAGTTGGCGTAGAAAGACGGTCGCCAGGATCAACACCATGATGCGCGGCAAAGCCAGAAAGACGTCCGCCACGCGCATGACCAAGTTGTCCACCGGGCCGGCTTGCAGGCCGGCCAGAGAACCCAGGCCGGTGCCCAAAGCCAGCCCCAGGGCCGTAGCCAAGACGCCTACGGCTAAGGAAATGCGTCCTCCGTACAGCACCCGCGTCAGAAGATCCCGGCCCAAGCCGTCAGTGCCCATGGGATGACGCCAGGAAGGAGCCAGATACCGTTCCGACAGATTGGATGTCTCGCTGTCGTAGGGCGACCACCAGGAAACGGTGGTGCAGCCGATCACGATCAGCGACAGCACCGCGGCCCCGGCCAAGGCCGGGCCGTGCGCCGTCCAGCGGCGCCGCGGCTGACGATCGCGGTCCGGTCCGGCTCCGACGATACGCATGGCGGCAACCGGCTAGCTGTACCGGACCCGTGGATCCAGATAGGCGTAGAGGACGTCCGCCACCAAATTGAAGAACACGATCAGGGCCGCGTTGATGAGCACGATGCCCATCAGCATAGGAAAATCCACGCGCTGCGCGGACCGGTAGAAAAGCCGCCCCATACCCGGCCAAGAGAAGAGAGTCTCCGTGAACAACGCCCCGCCGAAAAGTCCCGGCAGATCCAGCGCCAGCACAGTCACTACCGGCAGCAAAGCGTTTTTGACCGCGTGAGGCGCCAACATGCGGCGTGGCGGCAGGCCTTTGGCCCGCGCCGTGCGCATATAGTCCATCGGCAACACTTCCAACATTTGGCCGCGCATGAACCGCAAGTAGGTGCCGATGCTGACCAATGTCAACACGGCCACGGGCAGCAACAGATGACGTAGGCGCGCGCCCAGTTGCGGCCCTGTCCCGCTGAAGGGCGCCATGCCGCCGCCCGGCAACAGCGGGAAGCAGTCGGCGCAGTTCCACAGATGGGACCACGCAAAGCCCGACGACGGACTGACCGGATTGTGCAGCCACACGTTGAAAACGGTGATCAGCAACAAACCCAACCAGAAGACGGGTACGGCCTGCCCGACGAAAGCGCCTAACGTAATCAGATGATCCGGCACGGAGTACTGGTGCACCGCGGCCACTATGCCCAGCGGCAGGGCCAAAGCCAGCGTGACGCCCAGAGCGAGGCCCATCAGGAGCAAGGTGCGCGGCAGCCGTTCCCCGATTTCCCGCATGACGGGCCGGTGCGTCACCAAGCTGTACCCCCAGTCTCCCCGCACAATACGAGACAGCCAGGAGCCGTATCGCTGCCATACCGGTTGTGCCAGTCCCAACTGCGCCTCCAGACGCGCCAAATCTTCCGGCGCCAGCTCGGGATCTTCGGCATAGGCGGCCAGCGGTCCGCCTGGGGCCGCATCCGCCAACAGAAAGGTCAACAGGCTGATCAGCAGCAACAGCGGCAGCGCCTGCAGCAGACGACGCGTTACATATGCATTCACGGCAGCCGGTGCGTCCGGTCAGGCGCGGCCTCGGGTCCCAGGCCGCTCAGTTGCGGGTCCATTCTTCGGCATTCCAGGTCTCGGGGCCCCAAGGATTGACCTGAAAGCCGGCCACGTCGGCCAGGGCGCCATGCAAATCGCCGCGTTCGTACAGGTAAATATGAGGCAGCTCGGCGTCGATGAGGCGACAGACTTCCTGGTACGCCGCGATCCGCGTCTCCACGTCCGGCGTAGACCCCGCCACGTCCAGGGCCGCATCGGCCGCCGGGTTGATCCAACGGCTGTAATTGTTGCCGATCCCGCCATTGGCCTCCGTGGGTATGCTGGTACTGTGGAAATAGGATGCCATTTGCCGATGCGGGTCGATGCCGTCCGTAGTGGTGTACATCAGAATGTCGAAATTGCCGTACTTGCGAAAGGCCTCGCTGGACCAACTGCCGAACAGCACCGCACTGGGCACATTCTCGATGTAGAGCTCCACACCTACCTCCGCCAGCATCTCGGCCAGCAACACCTGGGTGTCTTCCCGCAGCCGATTGCCGGACGTGGTCTGTATCTTGAGGCGCAACGGAGCGCCGGCCGCCGCGTGGGCACAACCTGCACATTCGCGCACTCCGTCGCCGTCGCCGTCGATAAAGCCGGCCTCGGTCAGCAAAGTCCGGGCCTGCACGGGGTCGTAGGCGGCCGGCGCAATGTCGCAGGCGGCCCAGCCCAGCCCGATTTCGCTGGCGGCTACCTCGGTAGCTCCGTGCAGCAGGTGGTCGACGATGAATTGCTTGTCGATCGCCAATTCCAAAGCCCGACGCACCCGTACGTCCCCGAGCAGCGGATGCGGATGGTGCTGGGGATCGGCCGTGGCCCGCAGAGTCGGGTCCGCCAGATTCAGCAGCAGCCGCTCCGTGCGGGGGCTGGGCCGCCCGTGGACCTGGACACCCGCCAAGTCGGCGAATTCCGGTGTGTCGCCCTCGGTCAAATCTCGCAGAATGTGAATCTCGCGGCTGCGCAACAGCGCTTTGCCCACCTCCCGACTGGGCACGATCCGCACCACCACCTGATCCACCCGCGGCCGGGCCGGATAGTCCCGGTAATGCGGGTTGGACGCCAGCAGAATATGGTCGCCGGATACCCATTCGACCAGGCGGAAGGGTCCTGTACCGAGCGGCTGTCGGTTGTAGGCCCATTGCGTCATCTCCGCCGGATCGCCGGTGGCGTGGCGGGGCAGCACCGCGTAGAAGAGACCCAGGAAAGGCGCGTAGAATTCGGCGAATTGGATGGTGACGTTGAAATCGTCCGTGCAGGTCACGCTGGCAATCCGATCCCAACCGGTACGTCGCACGGCCCCGCTGTCCGGATCGACGGCCGCCGCATAGGTGAAGTACAGATCGTCGCAGGTAAAGGGCACGCCGTCGGACCACCGCACGTCGTCCCGCAACGCGTAGCGGAGCGTCAGACCGTCGGCCGACACGCCCCCGTTCTCCACCGAAGGCACGACGGTCGCCAGTTCCGGATAATTCCGGCCCTCCGGATCAAGGCCCAGGACCCCTTCGACCACCAGCGACCTGACCTCGCCGGCTACGGTCTGAGAAGCCAGCAAGGGATTCAGCTGCTCCGGCTCCTGGTACATGGCATACACGATTTGCGTAGGCGGCGCCTCGCGCGTCGTTTCGGATGCGGACGGCGGTACCTGACAGGCAGTCGCCGCCAGCGCGAGGCCCAGCAGCAGCAAGACCTCCCCCGTCCGGGTGCAGAGAGAAGATGGGTGTGCCATGAAAGACGTTGCTCCTGTCGTGTGCAGATCGGGATGTGCGGCCTCTGCCCCCGTGTCACTGCCAGGTGAATTGTCGAATTTCGCTGGAAAGGCTGGCGGACTGCAGCTCGCGCGGGGCGCTCTGGATGGACGGGGCCACTACCCGTACCACCGTCACTTGCCACCGAAACTCTTGATTGCCGCCTTCCTCCGAGGCATAGGCCGAGTCCAGACGATGGCTGGTAGTCTTCGTCCACACCGTGGGCGGACCCAGTCCGTTGCCGGCACGGGGCCAGATGTGCAGTACGTACCATTCGTTGGGGGCCAGTATGGCTCCGCTCAGCCAGCGGAAGAGAATCGTGTTGCGGCGGGAGACCAAAGCTCCGTCGGCGGGGCCCAGCAGTCTCGGGCCGGGATAGACGGAATTGTTGGTGCGGGGCGCGAGGTCGCTGGAAACCAGTACTTCCTGAGACAACTGCGGAATGGGAATGACCAATTCATCGCCTTTGTGAATTACCACGTCTCGGGACAAGTCGTTGGCTATGAAAATTTCGTCCGGCGTAGTGCCGAAGCGTAGAGCCAGACTGATGATGTTGTCCCCCCCCTGCACTTCATAGGTGAAGTTGACGGCGGAAACGGTGTCGGGCCCGACCGGGGCCGTGGGCGCCGGCTCCTCCTTTCCGGGGATCAACAGCAGTTGACCTGGATTCAGCAGGTCGGAAGTCAAGCCGTTGACGGCCCGCAGTGTGTCCGGCTCCACTTCGTAGAGAGCCGCGATAGACCACAGCGACTCGTTGACGATCACCTCGTGCCGATAGGGTTCCGGCGTCGGGGGCACAGCAGTCGCGGTCGGCCACGGCGTCGGCGTGGCCGTGGGCGGAGGGGTCGGCGTCGGCGCGGCCAGCGTCGGCGGCAGGACAACTTCCGCGACCGGTGTCGCTGCGGCCGGGCTGGTGCGTGGCCGGAACAACTGCCAGCCGACGACACCTGTCAGAATCACGATGGCCACCGTAGACAGGCTGGGCCAATGCAGACGGGACCAGCGCCGGCCGCTTTCGTGCAACGAGCGCCCGCACATGAAGCAGGTATCCGCATCCTGCGCCACGCGGGTGCCGCAATGCCGACACCGCCTGGGAACGTACCTGGGAGCAACCGGAGGCGGAGAGGCCATGGGGTACCGAATGTTGGCGGAAGTGTGCTGGGGGTGCTCCTCTGCAGGGAAGGCCGTCCCGGTGCGGAACTAGCGTATCACGACGACAGGCGGGTCGGGGGGAGCCGCCTGCGCCCGCGATGCTATTCCTCGATCTGTGCCAGCAGCAGCGCCAGCAGATCGCCGATCTCCGCGGTGCTCAGCTTTTCGCTGAAGTCGCCCGGCATGACGTCGGCGTCGAAGCGTCGCACGATAGAGGCGTTGGGCTGCATGATACTGCGATAGAGGTACAGGGCCGGACTCTCGCCTTCCACGCGCCCGACGGCGGTATTGGCCATGTCGTACCAGCTGGGTCCGGACAGAATTTCGCCCTCCTGCAAGGAATGACATCCGGCGCACCCTTGCAGCTCCGAGATTTTCTGGCCATTGACGGGATCGCCGTCTTGGATGGCCGCCACCACGTCGGCCGGCACTCCGGCGAAAATCTCGTCCTCGGTCAACTCGGACAGGCGCGGGATGACCCGCGCCACGATGGTGACCCCTTCGTCGGACACTGCCACCATGAACGGGGAAACGAGCTGAGCGGCCGGATTCGGGGCGCAGGCCGCGAGCAGGCCCGCCATCAGCACGACGACCAAGACAGAGCTCGCCAGACTGAGATTGCGTACAGACACTATGCGCGACACCTGCTCCGGACCGCTGCCCAAGACGGGCCGATCCGCCGAAAAGTGTAGCATAGAAACAGGCCGGATCGAGGCTGGCGCAGGGCCGGATCGACGGATCGGCCGCGACGGACGCGCTCCCTGCACGCGCCCGGAGTGCAGGTCGAGTTTCGTCAGCCGCGCCGCGCCTGCCGGGCCAGGTACAGAGATATCGCGGCCGCGTGAGCGGCATTGAAGCTGCCGATCCGTCCCCACATGCGGAGGTGCAGCAAGAAGTCGCACTGCTTGCG
This sequence comes from Anaerolineales bacterium, assembly GCA_034421855.1. Taxonomy (GTDB): domain Bacteria; phylum Chloroflexota; class Anaerolineae; order Caldilineales; family Caldilineaceae; genus Bin34. The sequence continues at coordinate 26,225 of DAOUKB010000080.1, read as the reverse complement.
CACGCCGGCGGATAGCCCGGCCCCCTCGTTGCCCACTACCAGGGCCAGCGGCCGATCCAGATCGACGGCGTCAATGTCTTGGGCCTGCGGATCGCCGGATTCCAAGCCGCCCACCCAGATGTGACGGGCCTGCAGGCGTCTGAGTTCCCGCGCCAGATTGGTGACCCGTACGACCAGCATGTGTTCCAGACCGCCGGCGCTGGCCTGACTGACCACCGGCGACAGCGGACAGGCTCTGTCCTTGGGTATTACGACTCCGTGTACGCCGCAATTCTCCGCCGCTCTCATCAGAGCGCCCAGATTCTGGGGGTCCTGAACGTGATCCGCCGCCAGCAGCAGCGGGAATTCGCCGCAGTCGTCTGCGCGGGTCCACACGTCGTCCCAGTCCGCCAGCGGCAAAGGACCCACTTCCAGGGCGCAGCCCTGATGATGCGCGTTGCGCCGTTCCAGCTCCCGAAAGATCCGGCCCGGACCGCGGCGCACGTCCACACGCCGTCGCCGGGCCAGAGCCAAGAGATGCTGCTGCGGAGGGCGCCGCGCTGCCGTATTCTCGACCCAGAGGACGTGACAACGTCTACGACCGGCCAGCAGAGCCTCCTGCACGGCATGAATACCGATCAACGTTTCGTTCACGAGGGACGCACCCGCTGCCACGTGGTGCCCTGGGGACTGTCTTCCAACGCGATGCCCAGTTCCTGCAGACGGTCCCGCAGCTGATCCGCCAGCGTCCACTGCTGGGAGGCCCGCAACCCGGCCCGGGTGTCTATCAGCAATTCCACCAACTGGATCGAAAGATCCGCCGTTTCGCCCCTGTCCTGGGAAGGGGCCGGCAACACGAAGCCCAATACTTCCATCAGTTCCCGCACGGTGTCCTGGGCCGTATCGAAGAAAAGTCCGCCCACATCCCGGGTACGGGCGGTATTGATGGCCCGGATCAGGTCGAAGACTGCGGCAACAGCCGCGCTGGTATTGAAGTCGTCGTCCATGTGCCGGCGAAAGGCAATGCGTGCTTCCTCCGTAGCCTGTCGCAGCGTTTCGGCTGCCGGACCGACCACCTGTCCCCCGGACGACGGCTGCAAGGCTTGGCGCATTCGATCCAAGCCGCGTTGGGCAGCCCCCACGATCTCGTGCGAGAACTGCACGGGCTTGCGGTAGTGGCCCTGGAAAACCACCATGCGCAGCGCGTCGGCGTGGTGGTGGTCCAGAAATTCCTGGATGGAGATCAGGTTGCCCAGGGATTTGCTCATCTTGGCGCCGGCCAGCTGCATCATGCCGTTGTGCACCCAGTATGTGGCAAAGGGCGCCCCGGTCAGGCTTTCGCTCTGCGCGATTTCGTTTTCGTGGTGCGGGAAGACGAGGTCGTTGCCCCCGCCGTGTATGTCGATCGAGGCTCCCAGATGATGGCGGCACATGGAAGTGCATTCGATGTGCCAGCCCGGGCGCCCCGGTCCCCAGGGACTCTCCCAGGAAGGTTCCCCTGCCTTGGCCTTTTTCCACAGCGCGAAGTCGGCGGCGTCTTCTTTGACGTCTTCGCCCTCGAGGCGAGTGCCGGTGCGGGCATCCTCCAGCTTACGCTGACTCAACTTGCCGTAGTCCGCGGCGCTCTGGACGCGGAAATAGACGCTGCCGTTCACTTCGTAGGCGTGGCCGGCTTCGCCCAGCTCTTGAATATCGGAGATGATGTGAGGAATCTCGTCCGTGACGCGGGTGTATTCGTCGGCCGGCTGCACGTTCAGATCACGCAGGTGCTGCAGGTACTTCTGGGTGTAATGCTCGGCCAAACCGAAAGGATCCTGATCGGTCTCGCGGGCCCGGTCGATGATCTTGTCGTCCACGTCGGTGAAGTTCGTGACGTAGGTCACCTCGTAGTCGCGATACTGCAGATAGCGCCGGATCATGTCGAAGACGATGGCGCTCATGGCATGTCCGATGTGGGCATCTGCATACACGGTGGGTCCGCATACATACATCTTGACCTTGCCCGCTTCCAGGGGGGTAAAGTCTTCGACCGTACGGCTCAACGTGTTATAGATTTGCAGAGCCATGGCTCCCTCGCAGCAATTTCAGACCGATGATTACCGAATTTCATTTAAACACAGGGCCGAGTCATATGCCAAGAAGGGCGGATCAGGCTGTATCGTCGGCCCCGGATCCTCGATTTCCGGTCCGCGCCAGGAGGCCCGCCCCTCCCTTGCCGGTTCCCACGCGCAAGCAGATACACTGCAACCGGCCTCGCGTTTTGGATAATATCTCGTGACGTTCGGCCGGAATTTTCGTACCGGGTCGGGCCCGCAGGCACCCTCACTCCTCTGAAACGGAAGGAATCGATGGAAACCATACAGGCATTCACGACGCGCGTCCTGGAGAACACCCGGCGGGTCATCGTCGGCAAGGACGCGCAGATCAAGTTGGTCTTGCTGGCCTTGCTCTGCAAGGGTCATGTCATGATCGAAGACGTGCCGGGCGTGGGCAAGACCATGCTGGCCCGGGCGATCGCCCGCAGCATCGGCTGCTCCTTCAATCGCGTGCAGTTTACGCCCGACATGCTGCCCAGCGACATTACCGGGGTCAGCATCTTCAATCAAAAGACGCTGGAATTCGAATATCGGCCCGGTCCCATCATGGCCCAGATGGTCCTGACCGACGAGATCAACCGCGCTACGCCCAAGACCCAGTCGGCGTTGTTGGAGGCCATGGAGGAGGGCCAGGTGACCGTGGACGCCCGCACCTACGCCCTGCCGCAGCCCTTTACGGTGTTGGCTACGCAGAACCCCATTGAATTCGAGGGCACGTTTCCTTTGCCCGAAGCCCAGGTGGATCGTTTCATGCTGCGCATTCAATTGGGTTATCCGGTCAAGCGGCAGGAGTTGGACATCCTCGCCTTGCAGAAAGAGCAGCATCCCATCAACACGCTGGAACAAGTGGCTTCGGTCGAGGATTTGCGAGTCGCCCAGCAGGAGGCGACCGAAGTATACGCCAGCGATCTGGTACGGGACTACATCGTGTCCCTGGTGTTGTCCACGCGCGAGTATCCGGATCTCTATCTGGGAGCCAGCCCGCGCGGGAGTCTGGCCCTCTTCAAAACGGCCCGAGCCTGGGCCGCGATGGAAGGACGGGACTACGTCCTGCCGGACGACGTCAAGTTCCTGGCCGAGCCGGCTTTGGCCCACCGCCTCATTACCAGTCCGGCAGCCCGCATCCGCGGAGTCAATTCCACCCAGGTCGTCAAGGAACTTCTGAATTCGGTGCCTGTTCCCGGAGCCGGGGTCGGCACGGGCCCCACGTCGCGCGCGGCATGAGCCGCCGGCTGTTGCTGCTCCTTTTGGCGGTCGGGTTGTTCTGGCTGTTGGCCTTCAATACCGGTACCCCCTTTTTCTACAATCTGGCTTACCTGGTCAGCGGCGGCGTCCTCCTCAGCTACGTCTGGGCATGGGCCAGCATTCGGGATATCGTAGTCAGACGGTACGTATCGGCCACGCAAAGCCAGATCGGACAGCGTATAGACGAAGTCTTCGAACTGGCCAATCAAGGCCGTCTGCCCAAGCTGTGGGTGGAATTGCACGATCATTCCACGCTGCCGTTTCACGAGGCCAGCCGCGTGGTCAGCAACTTGCAGCGCCACAGTCGCCGGCGCTGGCAGGTGCGGACTCTGTGTTACGCCCGCGGCCGGTACCGGTTAGGGCCTATGCATGTGCGCAGCAGCGATCCGTTGGGACTTTTCCCGCGGGAAAAATTGTTCCCTGCCGCCCACTTCGTATTGGTCTATCCCGCCGTCGTAGATTTGCCTCGCTTTTCTCCGGCCGTGGCAGACATGGTGGGGGACGAAAGGGTACGTCAGCGTACGCACATGGCTACCACGAACGCCGCCAGCATTCGGGACTATGTTCCCGGGGACAGTCAGAACCGTATCCATTGGCTCACCACGGCGCGGACGGGGCGCCTCATCGCCAAGGAATTCGAACTGGACAAGAGCGCCCACGTGCGAGTCTTTCTGGATCTGCATCGGGAAACGGAAATCGCCCTGCCCTGGCAGCCGGAACCCGTGAATCTCAACCGCTTGCCCTTGCCCCGAAGGCGCGGCACGCCGCCCAGATCCCCGGAGTTTCCCCTGCCGCCTACCACTACGGAATACGGCATTTCGGCAGCGGCCAGCGTACTGCGCTACTTTATGCAACGGGGACGGGCGATCGGTTTCGCGACCTACGGACAGACGCGGGAGTTCCTGCCCATGGAAAGAGGCGAGCGGCATCTCAACAAGATTCTGGAGACGCTTTCCGTGATGGACGCCCAAGGAGAGGTGCCGATGGCCGACTTCATTCTCACGGACGGCTTCGACATGACGCGCGACGAGACCCTGATCGTGGTCACGCCCGATCCGGATCCCCGGTGGGTGCAGGTGCTGCGGGAATTGCGTCTTACGGGAGTCAAGGGGCTGGCCATCGTCATAGACAGCGAATCTTTTGACCCCACGATCAACATGGAACCCATCTGGAGCAGTCTGTCGGCGGCCCGTATTCCGTATTACAGAGTGGCGCAGAATCAGAAGCTGGAGGATGCCCTGGCCAGCCAAGTGGAATACGGCCTGGGACTGGCGGTCCCGCCGGCTCCGAGCGAGGATACCGCACCGGCAACCTCCTTTGCCCGGCGCGGCTGAATTCCGCACCCTGGCTCCACGGGTTCCTCACATTCCGTTCATATTGGGGAGCTATCTTTCCGGATAGCGTTATTCGGACATATCCCTGAGGAAAAACACTATGCAGCACACTCGCAAAATCGCCACTGGATTGCTGGTAGCCGTACTCCTGGTACTGGCCAGCGTGGGCGGTGTGACGGCAGCCATCGCGGAAGAGACGTCTCCGGAGGACGGCGTGACGGCAGCCACCCCGGAAGAGAAGACGTCTCCGGAAGACGGCAACGTCTTTACGAGGGGTCTGCGCCGGCTGCGGGGCGATCGGGCTCCCGACGCCGCCGGCGGCAGCGACCAGCCCGCCTTTTGGGCATTGCTTGCCACGAACCTCGGCTTGGAGCGGAGCACCGTAGAGACCGCCGCGGAGAACGCCAAGGCCCAGTGGCTGGCGGAAGCGGTCGCCGCCGGCACGATTTCGCAGGCGACGGCCGACAAGCTGACGGCGTTCCCGGGTCATCGGTGGGGCCGTCGGCATCGGCATGGCGGAGACCACTCGCTACCGGACTTCATCGCCGCGGCCGAGTTGCGGCAACGGGTGGCCGAAACTCTCGGCGTGACGGTCGCAGAATTGGAAGCCGCAGAGGCGCAAGGCCGGAGGGGCTGGGCGTCCTTGAACCTCGAGCGGGAGGCGCTCCGCACGGCAGTCCGCGACGCGCTGCAGCAGCTCGTGGCCGAAGCCGTGGCCCCCGGCACGATTACGGAAACGGAAGCCGAAGCCTGGTTGCAGGAGAGCCGCTGGGATAGATGGGGCCATCGGCATGACGGAGACTACCCGCTACCGGACTTCATTGCCGCCGCCGAGCTGCGGCAACGGGTGGCCGAAACTCTCGGCGTGACGATCGCAGAGCTGGAAGCTGCAGAGGCGCAAGGCCGGAGGGGCTGGGCGTCCCTGAACCTCGAGCGGGAGACGCTCCGCACGGCGGTCTGTGACGCCCTGCAGCAGCTCGTGGCCGAAGCCGTGGCCGCCGGCACGATTACGGAAACGGAAGCCGCCGCCGGGTTGCAGGATGCCCGCTGGGAGCGACACGGCTGGGGCTGCTCCTTGCGTTTCGATGACGACGACGAGACAGGAGAGCCGAACGCATAGGTCCAGAGCCGGCCCAGCGCTGGTGCCGCACAGGTCCCCGAGACCATCGGCGCCCGAGAGCCGCTTCAATTGAGGCGGCTCTCGGCGTCGTGCCGCGTCTCTGGCATATCGCGGCAAAATCGAGCCTGGGCCGCTTACCCGACCCACCGGTCGACGACCGGGAGCAACACGGGCTTCTCATTCTCTCATTCCTCCCGTTGCGCCGCGGTCCGACCCGGTTCTCTCCCGGCGGGTCGGCAAAGCCCGACGGCGATCCGAACATCGCCGAAGCCCCACGAGATAGGGAGAGGACGCCGGGACTCTTGCTTCGCTCGCAATCACATGCTGCGACGTGTTGCCCACCCCGCGCCTACGGTGCATCAATACCCTTTCCGGGTTTGCTCTATGCTTGCTCGAGAGAATCGTCCGGCAGCGGCAGCGGCGCAGGAAACTCCCGCGGAACAGACACACCCTGGACTTGGCCCCTGCTTTGCAAAGGCGTCGGTATGGCCCGGGGCTGCCAGATCACCATCGACAGGGAATGGACGAAGGACGAGGTCGACGGCAGGACTGTGGCTTTGGTCTGGATACACCTGCTTCCGATTCGTTTGCAGAACTCCGGCAGGCGATATTCGGGGACAAGCCTCTACCGGGAAGTTCGGTCACCTTAGAGCGAAGAGGCCGAACGCGCGGAATCGGCGTGAGCGGGTTTGGCGTCGTCAAGGCAAGTCGGGTGGTCTAGTGGCGGGTCGCCGAGGAGAATTCGGGCAAAGCCTATGCCGTTCTCCAATCTTGGGCGAGCCGAGAGCCAACTCGCCTAGCTCCCTGCCTCACGCCTTGCGAGATCGCCGACGTTCACCATCGGAGGGCAGCACGCGGCGAGTTGAGCGTCGCCGAAAGCACATATGCTTGCGTGCGCCCGGACCACGGCCCACACGGCCTTGAACACCGAGTCTTCACGGCAGTCCCCTGCAGAGGCTTGCCGCCTCCCCCGAGGGGCGGGCCTACGACGCCCGCCACTTGGCGCTGGCCGAGGAGTTCAGGGGTGAGTTGCGGCCGCCGACAGGCGGTTTCCCAGGCCGCCGTGAACGCCGAAAACGTCCCCTGGATAGAGAAATGCAGGGCCCTCGAACCGCGGATAGGGCATAACCTCTCCCATACGGCCGTGCTGAGTCTCCGCTCTGTTGTGCGTCTTTCAGGCACGCTGCAACTGCAGACCCGTCCCGCCCGCGACCGACCGTGCTCGATGCCCGAGCGTCGACGGGGATGCCACGGTCTGTTGTGGGCCCGCCCCGCGTACCGGGGGATATGGACTTCGCTACCGACCTGAAGGGGAGCCTAAGGAGCCGGAGGCGAGGCGGAGTCCGTCTCGGAACCGCAGCTCAGACCTGTGCGGTTTCTTGCGGAGCCGCCTTGTCGATCTTGATGCGCAGGTCTGCTTCCTCGGACATGAGGCGTTCGATCTTGGCTTCCAAATTGCGAATCTGCTTTCGGCGCCGCCGGAATACGGGATCGCCTTGTCCCATGTTCAAGCGATCGATCTCCCGGCGTGCCAACACAAGCTGTCGGCCCACCTGATTTTTCCTGGCTATGAGCTGACTGCGGTTCATGCCGATTACCCTTGGTTGTCTTCCGTGAAATCACGCGGGACGCGAGGCCGATACAGCAGATAGGCAAGTCCCACGCCCATGAAATACAGCAGAATCAGCGGCGCCAAAGCGAGGGCCATGTTGACCGGATCGATGGTCGGCGTAATGATGGCCGCGACCACGGCGCTGACCACGATCGCGTACCGCCACCAACCCAGGAGGCGTGAACCCGTGACAATGCCGATGCGAGCCAGAAAGGCCATGATCAACGGCAATTCGAAGAAGGTGCCGATCCAGAACACGATACGGATGACGAAATTGACGAATTCCCGGGCGCTCCAGTTGGCCGTAATCACTTCCTGCCAGAAGATCTGCAGAAAATTGACGGCTACCGGCAGCATCACAAAGTACGCAAAGGAAGCTCCGGCCAGAAACAGCAGAAAGACCCCGGGCATGATCAGCATCAGGCCCCGCTTCTCGTGCGGGTACAGCCCGGGCAGGATGAAGGCCACGATCTGATACACGATCAGCGGCGTCGCGACTACGGTCCCCAGCGTGAAGCTGATGCGGAAGAAAGTGGCAATGTTTTCGAACGGGGTAATGGCCTGCAGGGGCACGTCCCAGTCGCGCACGATTTTCAGAGCCACTGTTTCGGATATGAGCATGCCGACCAGAGTGCCGACGACCAGCGCGCCCAAAATCCACATGATGCGCACCCGCAGTTCCCGCAGGTGGTCCATCAGACTCATGCGCGGATCTTGTTCTTCCGTTGAGCCCAGCTGCGGCAGTTCAGTAGTGGTCATGTCGAATCAAGGAAGATTTCAGTCCCCGCGCGGGACCGCGGAGAGCGCAGGAGTTCCGGGACTCCATCCGGCTCGCAAGTCCCGTCCCTTGGGTCCGGCGCATCCGTCACAGCGGCGAGGACATGTCGGCCGTTGCGCGAGCGGACCGGGCCCGCGGCGCCGCGGCGAAACCGATTCTATCGCGCTCGAGAACGGAACGCGGGACTTTGCTTGCGCTGCCGACTTCGCCGAATGCGGAGCGGGAGCGGCTTGCTACGCGGTCTTTCGGGATGACCGTGGTGCCGGATACGCAGCAGCCTCCTGCGCTGTAGGGTCTCCTGCCACCCGTCTTTCGCTCCGGGGACCGCCCCGTTCGCACTGGCGATCGGGATGCGCGCCGTCGTCGTAGGGCCCACTACGCCATTGGCCATCGGCTCCGCGCGGCTGTCCGGCGCATCGGCAGGAGACGCAGAATCTGCCGTCGCTTGCTCTGCGGCGTAGCCGATCGCCAGCGAGTCTGCAGGCCTCGCGTGCGGGGCAGCGCCGTTCGTGTCCGGCCCCGCGCTGCCCGGATGCATGCCGATCGAGTTGGCGGAACCGATCACGTCGCGTGATTCCACCCTCTGTACACCGGCCCCGTCATGCGAGCCGGGGCGTGTCCCGGCGCGCGCAGCGCCTTTTGCCGGTTTCGGTTTCGGCGTCGTCTTCGGGCCCGCCTGCGCGGATGTACGCGCCGCCGGCTCGACTTGCCCGGGAGCTCCGGCTCCCCCCGCTACGGGCTTGGAGACCGGCTTCTGGACTTTGCTTTGCGCTGCCGCCTTTCTGTCCTGGTCGTCCGCGTCGAAATCCAAATCGAGTTCGTCGTTGGCCCAGTCTTCAATGAGCTTGCCGGTCTTGATGCCTTTCAGTTCCTTGAGCTCCGTCACGCCCAGTTCCGATTCCAGCTGGCCCGTCAGATCTTTGGAGAGATTGCGGAGTTTGAAGAAAGCGCGGATCAGGTCCTTGGCGACCGAAGGGAGACGCTCGGGTCCCAGCACGACCAGAGCCAGCATCACGATGAAAACCAACTCCGGCAGGCCGATTCCCAGAAAAGAAAAACTGCTGTTGAAACCCATGATCGCTCAAGACACCTTGGCCGGCGCCTCGGCTGCGACGCGCGCCTTCAAAGCCGCCCCCAGCACGCCGTGCACAAATCGCGGACTGATCGCCGAACCATAACACTCGGCCAGTCGGATGGCTTCCGCGATCACCACCTTGACCGGCGTATCGAACTTCTCGTGTTCCACTTCGCACAAGGCCAGTCGGAGGATATTGCGGTCTATGAGGGACAACGTTTCTACCGGAAACCTGCGGGCCACCTGTCCGATGCAGGCATCCAAGGCGGCTTGATTTTCCACGACCCCCGCCACCAGCCGGCGCACATACTTCCGACCCTCTGCCGAAACCGGAATTCCGGCTTGCTGCAGACTATGGAACCGCTGCACCATCACTTGACTGGGCAGATGACAGGAGGTCTCCCGCTCATACAGGCACTGCAACGCCGCCGCTCTGTAGTGGCTATGCCGCCCTTCGTAGGCGTTCTTGGCGCTGACCGATATCATCGTAGCGCGGACAGGCAGGGCGCTGCTGTCGACCGGTTTGCGATTTCGGCTCTCGTCGATCTCGTACCGGATCCGGCGCGGTCCCTTGGGGTTCGTCATGTGTCTGCTCGCAGTCCCGGGCGCTCAGCGCATGGACAGGCCGCCATCCACGGAAAGGGTCTGTCCCGTGATGAACTCGGCCTGCGGCGAAGCCAGAAAAGCCACCGCGTGCGCGACGTCGGTCGGTGTGCCCATCCGCCCCAACGGAGTCTCGGCGACGATCTGCGCTGTGTGTTCCGGGGTCAGCACGTCGGTCAGCGCAGTGGGCACGAAACCGGGAGCTACCGCGTTCACCGTAATGCCGCGGCTGCCCACCTCGCGGGCCAAGCTCTTGGTAAACCCCAAAATGCCGGCTTTGCTGGCCGCGTAATTCGTCTGTCCGGATTGGCCCAATAGGCCCACCACGCTGGTAATGTTGACGATCCGACCCGACTTGCGGCGCAGCATGCTCCGCAGTACGGGTTTGGTCACGTAATACATGCTGTTCAGGTTCGTCTGGATCACCGTATGCCAGTTTTCTTCCCGCATGGTCAGCAGCAGACCGTCACGGGTGAGTCCGGCATTGTTGACCAGAATGTCGATGTGCCCATGCTGTCTCAATATCCCTTCGACCAAGGCCGTGGCCGAAGCGCCGTCCGCCACGTCGCCTTGCGCAAGCGTACAGCTGCCCCCGGCCGCCTGCACCTTGGAGGCTACCGTCGAGGCCCCTGCCGCGTCGCTCCGGTAGTTGAGTACCACGGTACTGCCCTGAGCCGCCAACTCGCAGGCAATCGCCGCGCCGATCCCCCGGCTGCTTCCTGTCACCAAGGCGATCTTGCCGGTCAGATTCATGCTGTAAAGGGGCGAAAAAGCCGTCGCGGAATGCGAAGCACAAGGGCCGGATTATAGCACAGAGAGCAGGGGGAAAATGCGCGTTCTCCGCCGCGGCGGCGGCTTCCGACACCTAGGGCCGGGCGTGCAACCAAGCCTGCCAAGCCTGCAGGTCTTCCCCGGTCTGCACGGCGAAACCGGGCATCTTCCGCTCGATCCTCCTCTGAATGCCGGTCAACACGGCGCCGCTGCCGAACTCGACGGTCGCCGTGGCGCCCATGTCCATCAGCGTCCGCATCGAATCCCGCCACAAGACGCCGCCTGTCAACTGAGCGGCCAGCTCCGCGCGGACGGCCTCCGGATCGGTCAGCGGTTGCGCCGTAGTGTTGCCGATGACCGGCACCCGCGGCGGCGCGATGGAGAGCCCGTCCAGCAGCGCCTGCCAGCGGGGACCGGCTGCCGACATGAGGGGACTGTGGGCGGCAATGCTCACGGCCAACGGCAGCACCCGCCGCGCTCCCTGGTCTCTGGCCCGCCGGGACACCTCCGCCACGCCCTGCAGCGAACCGCTGACGACCTGCTGGGTCGAATGATTGTCGTTCGCCACTTGCACCACCGCCTGGGTTTCCGCGGTGACTGCGGCACACAAAGCGCGCAGGTCTCGCGGCGCCATGCCCAACACCGCGGCCATGCGCCCGGGATACTTGTCGCCCATTTCCTTCATCAGGCGGCCACGCTCCCGCACCAAGCGCAGTCCGTCGGCAAAGGTGAGCGCCTCCGCAGCCACCAGAGCCGAATATTCTCCCAGGCTGTGCCCCGCTATGCCCACGGGCGCCGGCAGCCGTCCCAGCAGCTCGGCGGCGGCGCGCCACGCGGCTATGGATACGGCCAACAGAGCCGGCTGGGTATTGACGGTGTCCGTAAGAGCCGCCGCCGGGCCCTCCGCGCACAGACGGCTGAGCGGCATGTCCAGGACCCGGTCGGCTTCGGCCAAAGTCGCGCGGGCGCGCGCCGAGAATTCCGCCAGGGCCGTGCCCATGCCCACGACCTGACTGCCTTGGCCCGGGAACAGATAAGCCCACCCCCAAGTCCGGGAGCCGGAAGCGCCAGGCATGGGCATGAGGAGATGTCGGGATCTGCCGGCGCCGCGGCCCACGACCTGGCCGCCGACCCGCGTAGCCTAGCTCTCGACTTCTTCGATGAACTTGTGGCCGCGGTATTCCCCGCATTCCATGCAGCCTTGGTAGGGCAATACGTAGGCATCGCACTGCGGGTTGGGGCAAGTCTGGAAATGCAGTCGCTTCAACGCGTGATGCGATCTCTTCTTGCGGGCACGGGCACGGCTGATGCGACGTTTCGGTTGCGGGGCCATTGGGTTTGCTCTCTTCGGTTCTTACTTGCTCTCGTCCGGGAGCGATCCGCCCTCGGAGCCGCCGCCGGCGGGCGGCGTAGATTCCAATAAGGGGCGCAGAGCCGCCCACCGGGGATCCAGGTTCTGGTGTCGGGGGGATTCCGCATCCTCCACATCGCCGTTGACGCGGGCCAATGCCTGTCGGCTCTGCAGAAAATTGTCGCACTCGCTCGGGTCGGCCACGGCGCAGACGGGATTCTGCGAAACGGCTATCCACAGATGTTGCCGCACCACCTCTCCCAGATCCAGTACATAGCGGTCGTCGATGAGCAAGGCTTCGTCGAACATGGTGTCCGTTTGCCCCTCGTAATCCTCGGGCCGCAGGAACTTGCCGCTCTCCACGTCCTTCAAGGGCCGAAAAGTGTCTTCCACCTGAAACTCCACGGGATAGCGTATCGGTTCCAGACAGCGACTGCAGGCCACCTCCAGGACGGTGCGACAGGTACCGACGACCAGGATGCCGCTGTGGATGCGGATACAACGCACATGGCCAGTCAGCCGCTCCACCGGGGCGAGACCCTCGTAGAGCCGGGAAATGTCGTCGTCCAATTCGAAGTCCCGAGTCCAGCCGACCGTCTGCTTCAGGCAATGCGCAGCGTTGAATTGCATTTCAGGGACTCTCCGGCCGATCCTTTTCCGGGACAGGGATTGTATGCCGTACGCGCCGGTTTTGTCTACCAACGGCCCGCGCGGCGCAGCGCCTTCAGTTGAGGCTCTGCGTGCGGTCTTCCAGCTCCGAAACCCCCATCTCCACCTCGTTCAGGACCTTGTGCATTATCTGCGACAGATCCCGCAGCACGTTCAGCTGATACTGCTCTGCGTCGAAGCGCATGTGGGCCACCTGCTGCCGCGTCTGTTCCAGCACGGCTTCCTGTTCCATCTTGGCCTGACGCATAACCTCCTCCTGAGATACCAGCTCTTTGGCCTTCTCGTTGGCCTGCGCCAAGATGTCTTCGGCATGGCTGCGGGCTTCCGCGATGATGCGGTCCCGCTCCAGGATCATGCGTTCCCCTTCCTTGATGGCGCTGGGGACGTTGATGCGCATCTTGGCCAGCACGTCCAGGGAGCGCTCCTTGTCCACCAGCACGGAAGAGGTCATGGGCATGGGACGCCCCTCCGAGATCATGTCGTTCAATTCGTTGATCAGGCTGAGAATTTCCATGGCATACCTAACGTCTGAGCTTGCAATGCAGTTTTCTACGCTACCGAACGGGCCCAGCTCGCCGCCGAGGGTGCGGCCATTCTAGCACCGGCCTGCGCGGTTTTTTCACCCCTGGTGGGCCAACTTGGTCCGCACGTCCCAATTTCGTCCTTCGGCCGGACCGCGCCCGTTCCCGGCAAATCGGGCACACAGCGCCGCCACGGTGGAAGCCGGAGCCCAGCCGGCGACGTCCCCTTGCAATTCCGCCACTTCCTTCAAGATGGTGGCGCTGAGAAAAGCATACTCCGCCGAAGTCATCAGCAGACAATGTTCCGTGTCGGGGGCCATCTGGCGGTTGGCCATACCCACCTGTCTTTCGTATTCGTAGTCGGCAATGTTGCGGAGGCCGCGCACGATGACCTGGGCGCCCTGGGCGCGGGCCACATCCACCGTCAGACCGGCGTAGGTCACCACCCGGACGCGCGGCAGAGGGCCGACGCCGGCCCGTACCAATGCCGCCCGTTCCTCCGCGTCGAAGAGCGCGTTGGAAATAGGCGAGGCGTATACGGCCACCACCAGCTGCCGATAGAGGGCCACGGCCCGCTGCACGATGTCCAAATGACCGTTGTGAAAAGGATCGAATTTGCCCGGATACAGGGCCGTGACGTCCAAGTTCCGTACTCCGCTGCCGCTCAGGCCGGTAGAAACTGTCGGCTGACGTAATTATGAAACATGATACCCGTCCGGGTCAGTTTCACTCGGTCCGCCTCCATGCGAATCAGCTCTCGCTCCTGGAGATGCCGCAGCTCCGCCCCATAGATTTGCCGCAGATCCCGGCCGTGCCTGGCCTGAAAACGGCGATAGGGCACGCCTTCGTGGACCAAGCGCAGACCGAGCATCAGGGTCTCGGCCCGACCCAGATCTCGGACGATCTCTTCCACTTCCTGGACGGGACTTGCGGTGTGCCGCAGAGCCTGATTGTAGCCCGGTACCGAGTCCCGATTCCACCACCGGTATTCCCGCGTAGCGGCTGTGCCCGGCGTAGAGCCGCGCCAGTGACTGTGGGCCCCCGGCCCGAAACCCAGATAATTCTGATTGCGCCAATACCGCTGGTTGTGCCGGCAGGCGGGAGGGGCGGAGCCGACTTCCGGTGTACGCCGGGCCCAGTTGGCTATCTCGTACTGCACGAAACCGGCTTCGGCCATCCGCTCTTGGGCATATTGAAACTGCAAGGCGGCCAGATCCGCGTCCGGCGCGGGCACCTCTCCCCTGGCCACGCGGCGGGCCAACGGCGTCCCCTCTTCGACCGTCAACGCATACAGGCTATGGTGCTCCACCTGCAGCTCCAGCGCAACCTCCAAGTTGGTCGCCCATGTCTCCAACGATTGCGCCGGCAACCCATGCATCAGGTCCAGATTGATGTTGGCGAACCCGGCCGTTCTGGCTGCCCCTACCGCCTCGCCAATGGCCGCGGCGTCGTGCCAGCGCCCCAGCAGCTCCAGTTCCTCCGCCTGGAAACTCTGGGCTCCCAGACTGACGCGGTTGATTCCGCACTCCGCCATCGCGGCAAAACGGCTCTGGTCGGCGGAATGCGGATTGGCTTCGCTGGTGATTTCGCAATCCGGCAAAATCTCGAAGGCATCCCGCAGAGCGTGCATCAGCCGATGCATCTGGGCTGCCGTGAGCATGGTGGGCGTACCGCCGCCCCAGAACATGGTGTTCACCGGCGGACGTTGCGTTCGAGCGCCCCACCGACCGATTTCCAGGCACAGGGCCTCCACCGTGGCCGGAATCAGGCGCTGCAGCCCGGCATAGGTGTTGAAGTCGCAGTATGTACATTTGCGGACGCAAAAGGGGATATGGACGTACAAGCCCAGCGGTTCGTCGCAGCGCCAGAATCCCGGCTCGCGCCGGTCCCAGAGATCCAAAGCCGTCAGCCCCGTTCCAAGCGGTAGCCTTGCCCGCGCATGGTGACGATGTACTCCGTATCCGGATCGTTCAGCGCCAGGGTTTCCCGCAGGCGGCGCATCAGCGCGTCGATGGACTGCCGACTAATACCGGCCGGCATGTCCTCGGGCCACACGGACCGTTTGATCTCGTCGCGGGTCACCACCCCGCCGCCGGCCTGCCAGAGCAGATGCAACAGCCGGAACTGCATCGAGCTCAAGGGCGGATCCACCAGACGTCCGTTGAGCCTGACGGCCCGCGAGGCCGGATTGAGTTCAATCCCCTGAGCTTCGGTCTCCCAAGCCAAATCCGTCGTAGCGTCCTCGCCGGCAAAGGCCAGCTTGAAACGCAGGGCTACCTGTACTTCGTCGCCGTCCTGCAGGCGCTGCTCGTGCGTCAGCCGCCGCCCGTTGACATGGGTTCCGTTTTTGCTGGAGAGATCCCGAATGAAGTAGTCGCCGTCCTGCCAGAAAATCTCGGCATGGCATCGACTCACCAGACGATTGTCCAAGACGACGTCGCAGCCGGCGTCTCGGCCGATCATGGCCTTGCGGTACGGTTGCAACACCCATTTGCGGCTGTCGGCGGCAGAACCCAGCCACTGCAACAGCATGGCCTGCGGCTTCGGCTTCTCGTGTTCCGCGGGGTCGCTCATAGGGGAATAGTCGGATTGCAGAATTCGCAAGGGCGCCGAGCGCCGGACTCCGGAACCACGTACCCCAGAGCCGTGCCCGATTGTTTCCAGGCCGGCCGCAGCCGGCAGGGTATTATCTCATTGCCGCTCGGAGTTCCCCGGTCTTCCGCCGGTACTCCCTATGTTATTACACGGATCCCGCAGCGGGAACGCGCGGCGGCCGCGCGTGGATACGACGGCCTACCTTGAACCTTGACCTTGCTCGGCGCTTGCTGTCTATGGACTTCCTGCTCGTCCCGGATACCGTGCTGCGGGACCGGTATCGCATCGAAGCTTTGGTGGGACAAGGCGGTATGGGGGCCGTCTACAAAGCCCACGATCTGCTGCTCCCCGGCCGCCTGTGCGCCGTCAAGGAAGTGCTGCCGGCCCAGTGGGACTACGGCCGTCCGGAAAACCGCCACGCCGCCCTGGAGCAGTTTCACCAGGAAGCCGCCACGCTCGCCCGCCTGGATCATCCCAACCTCCCGAAAGTCAGCGACGTCTTCGCCTGGGAAGACCGGCAATACCTGATTATGGATTTCGTCGCCGGGCCCAGCTTGAGCGAGATCGTGCGCCAAGCCCACTTGGAAGAGCCGGCGCACGGCTTGCCGGAGGCCCAGGTGCTGGAGTGGAGCCGTCAGCTGCTGGATGCTTTGGCCTACCTGCACGGGCAGTCGCCGGCCGTCCTGCACGGCGACATCAAGCCGGCCAACATCATTCTGGCCCGGTCCGGTCTCTTGAAGTTGGTGGATTTCGGACTCGTGCGCCTCATACATCCCGAAGATCCGAAGACGATCACGGTGGTGCAGAGCCGCGGCACCATGGCCTACACGCCCATCGAACAGTTTGGCGGGGACATCGGATACACAGGACCGGCGGCCGACATCTACAGCTTGGGCGCGACTCTCTATCATCTGCTGGCAGGCCAGGCGCCGCCCGATGCCCAAACCCGCTTCTTGGAGGCCGGCAGGTTGCGGTCGTTGCAGCAGCCGGGGCGGAGCGTTTCGCCGCGTACCGAAGCGGCCGTCTTTCATGCCATGGCCATGCACCCGAGCCGGCGGACCCCGTCCGCGGCCGCCTTTCGGCAAGAGCTGCTGGCGAGCTCCGCTCTCCCCGTTGCCGGTGCCGCAGACCCTACCTGGGGGGCCGCCGTGCGGGCTCACCGGCGGCTGCTGGGGGCGGCTCTGTTGCTGATGGCGGCGGCGTTGCTGGCGAGTTTGGGACTAGGGCCTGCCGGTTAGGCCGTCGCCAACCCGTCCTGCAAGGTCTCGAGTTTTGGGAATCATGATTTACGAGTGTTAGACTGCCCGATGGTTTGGCAGGGCGCAGCTTGTCCCCGAACCGGTCTACGGAGGGCCCTTCGGCGAGGCGGACCGTAATGGCGAATACACGCGTGAACGTAGGACGCATGACCTTGGTCCTGCTGGTCACCTTGATTATGCCGTTGATCATTGGCGTTTGTTTGGATCTTCTGATTGAAACGTCTCCCTGGATCACCGTCTCCTTGGGTATCCTGTCGCTGCCTGTTTCCGCGTTTTTCGTAGTGCGCCAAGGCAAATACGAGATGGAACGGGTCATCGAAGCCGTCGCGCCCGAGCAAAGTCCCGCCGCCCTCTCTTCCGACTCCACCCATTCTCAGCAAGGGTAGTCCCATGACGGCTGCAGCAGATGTCGGTACCCCTCCCAAGATCCCGTTCTTCAAGAAACCGAAGGTAATCCTGCCGCTCCTCGGAGCCGTGGGACTGCTGGTGCTCGGTATTTTCCTGCCCAAGCCGGAGTTGCATGTTTCCTTGGCGCCGGAAAAGATCTGGTACGAGGGACCCGACTGGTTCACCAACGCCTTCGTGACCACGTTCATCGTGGATGCGCTGCTCATTCTGATGGCCCTCGTAGTCCGTAACGGCTTGCGCCGTGACGTGCCCAAGGGGTTCACGAACTTCATGGAATGGTTCCTGGAAGGCCTCTTGGGCGTGGTGGAAGGGGTCGTCGGCGAGAACAGCAAACGCTTCTTCCCCTGGGTGGCCACCATCTTTTTGCTGGTCATCGTCAGCAACTACGTCGGCCTCGTGCCCGGGGTCAACACGATTCAGTCCCCTTGGTCCGTCCCGGCAGAGGATCACGACCACGCGCAAAACCCCGCCTTCGAGACTGTGGTGGAAGCCAATCCGGCCGGATTGCTGGCCCTCTCTCCGGCCGAAGCCGCAGACGGACATGCCGCCACCAAACCCCTGCTGCGGGCCCCCAGCACCGACCTCAACATGACCTTCGCTTTGGCCGCCATCACCATGATCATGGTGCAGTTCTTCGGCTTCAAGGCGCTGCGCCTCGGCTACCTGCGGAAGTTTTTCGCTTTCGGCCGGGGCTTCATCGGCGCCATCAACGGCCTCGTGGGCATCCTGGAACTGCTTTCGGAATTCACCAAGATCATCAGCTTCGCCTTCCGGCTCTTCGGCAACATTTTCGCCGGCGAAGTGCTGCTGGCCGTCATGGCGTTCCTGATTCCCTTCATAGTGCCGGCCTTCTTCTACGGCTTCGAAATCTTCGTCGGCTTCATCCAAGCCGCCGTGTTCATGATGCTGGCCCTCATCTTTTTCCATGCTGCGACCCTCAGTCACGGCGGGGATCATCACTAGGTCCCGTACCCATGGTGTCGGAAGTGCGCATACGGACCCCGCGTGCGCTCGCCCTTTATCCGCAATTCAGTAAGTAGTCAGGATCACTACCAAGGAGTTCAACGATGGAACTGGATGCCGCAAAGGAAATTGGTTCGGCTCTGGCCATTGGCCTCGGAGCCATCGGACCCGGTATCGGCGTAGGCCTGATCGGGGCCAAAGCCGTGGAAGCCATGGGCCGCAATCCCGAAGCCGTCGGTATCGTGCAGCAGAACATGTTCATTACCATCGCCTTTGCCGAGGCCATCGCCATCTACGCTCTGGTGATTTCGCTGCTGATCAAGTTCGGCTAGGCGCGGCGGGTACGCCCTGTCGTCCGCATCAGGTGGAGGTAACAACCCATATGGATGCTCTACAGACCCTAGGCATCACCGGCATGGGATTCATATCCCAAGTGCTCAATTTCGTGGTCATCATGCTGTTGCTGACCGTGCTGCTCTACCACCCCGTCAGCCGCACCTTGATCGCCCGCCGAGAACGTATTGCGGAAGGCCTCAGACAGGCGGAAACGGCGAGCCGCGCCGCCGCGGAAGCAGAGCAGGCCAAGCAGCAGATTCTGGAGGAAGCCCGCGCCGAAGCGCAGCAGATTCGGGCCACCGCGACCCGGGATGCGGACCAGGCGACCCAGTCGATTCGGGTCCGGGCCGAAGAAGACGCCACCGAGATCCGGCAGCGGGCCCAACAGGAAGCGGAGGCCCAACGCGAAGCCATCCTGAGCGATGCCCAACGGCAAATCGCGGAACTGGCCATGTTGGGCGCGGAACGCATTCTGGGACGCGAACTGCAGCATCCCGTGGATCAGGAACGGTTCGTCGCGTCGTTGATGGCGGAAAACAGACGGAGTTGATCCATGGCCTCGACGACTACGGCCCGGGAATTCGCCGACGCCTTCCTGGCCGCCAAGCTGGAAACCTGGCAGGCGCAACTGCAGGATCTGTCCCGGCGGCTGGCGGACGGCCAAGCCCTGCGTACCGAGGTGCGCGTGTCCCGCCGCGACGAAACGCAATTGCATGCCGTCTTGCAGCAAGGGTTACCGGACGACACCGATCCCGCCTTGGTCAATCTCGCGACCGTCCTGGCCACGGAAGATCAGTTGGAGCGGTTGCCGGACATTGCCGCGGCCCTGCAGTCCCGCCTCGCCGGCGCCACGGGGCCGCGCAAAGCCCAAGTCACCAGCGCGGTGGCGCTGTCGGCGGCCCAGCAGGAGACCTTGCGCGACCAACTGACCGCCGAACACGGCCAGGATCTGGACATTCAATTCTTGGTGGATGCCAGCCTGATCGGCGGACTGCGCATCCGGGTCGGCGACAACTTGACCGACTTCTCCGTATCCAGCAGTCTGCAGGCTTTGCGGGAACAGGTAATGGCGTCTGTGTAATCCCCCTTTGTCCCTAGCCGCCGGCCCATAAGGAAGTGAAACGACATGGCAGTAATGGACGCGAATCTGACGCAGTCTCTGAAAGACCGCATCATGGCCTTCACGCCTGCACCCACCCGCGTGGACGTGGGCGAAGTGGAGGAAGTAGGCGACGGCATCGCCATCGTCAAGGGTCTGGAGCAGGCCATGGCCAGCGAGCTGGTCGAATTCACCCGCAATGGGACGCTGGGCATGGTCCTGAATCTGGAGACGGACCATGTCGGCGTCATCATCATGGGCGAGTACGTCGACATCGAGGAAGGCGATCTGGTGCAGAGCACCGGCCGCATTGCTTCCGTGCCCGTGGGCGATGCGTTGCTGGGCCGTGTCGTCAACGCGGTGGGTCAGCCCATCGACAACAAGGGGCCCATCGAGACCAGCAGTTCCCGCCTGGTGGAACGGATCGCGCCGGGCGTAGTCACGCGCAAGTCGGTCGAGACGCCGGTGGAAACCGGACTGACCTGCATTGATTCCCTGATTCCCATTGGACGCGGCCAGCGCGAATTGATCATCGGAGACCGGCAGACGGGCAAGACGGCCATCGCCATCGACACGATCATCAACCAAAAGGGCAAGGACCTGCTCTGTATCTACGTGGCCATCGGCCAGAAGCAGTCCACGGTGGCGCAGGTGGTGGGCATTCTGGAACAACACGGAGCCATGGAGCACACGATCGTGGTCTCCGCCGCGGCGGCGGACCCGGCTGCGCTGCAGTTCATCGCACCCTACGCCGGCTGCGCCATCGGCGAGGAATTCATGGAACAGGGCCGGCATGCCCTGATCATCTACGACGATCTTTCCAAGCACGCGCAGGCCTACCGCCAAGTTTCCCTGCTGCTGCGCCGTCCGCCGGGCCGCGAAGCGTTCCCCGGCGATGTTTTCTATCTGCACAGCCGGCTGCTCGAACGCGCCGCCTGCATGGCCGAAAGCGAAGGCGGGGGCACGCTCACGGCCCTGCCCGTAATCGAAACCCAGGCCAACGACGTGTCGGCCTACATTCCGACCAACGTGATTTCCATCACCGACGGCCAGATATTCCTGGAAAGCGACCTCTTCTACGCCGGCGTGCGGCCGGCCATGAACGTAGGTCTGTCCGTGAGCCGCGTCGGTTCTTCCGCGCAGACCAAAGCCATGAAGTCCGTGGCCGGCCGGCTGAAGCTGGAGTTCTCCCAATATCGGGAATTGGCGGCCTTCGCCCAGTTCGGCAGCGAACTGGATGCCGCGACGCAGGCCCAGCTGAATCGGGGCCAGCGCATTCAGGAAGTGCTGAAACAGACCCAATACCATCCGCTCTCCCTCACCAACCAAGTGCTTTCCCTCTGGGCCGTCAACAACGGCTACCTGGACGACGTGCCGGTGCCGCAGGTCAAGAACTGGGAGGCAGGCCTGCACGAGTTCATCGAAACCAGTCACGCCAACATCGCCGCGGCCATCCGGGACTCCCAGGATCTGAGCGACGACACGGCCACGGCTCTACAGACCGCCGTAGCCGACTATGCCCGCACCTGGACTCCGCCGGCGTAGCGGCTCTTTGCTTGCCCCCGACTCATGGCCAGTACCCGCGAAATTCAGCGCCGTATCAAATCGGTGGCGAACATCAAACAGGTGACGCGTGCCATGGAGGCCGTGGCCGCGTCGCGCATGCGCCGCGCGCAGCAGATGGTGGCCGCCACGCGTCCCTTCGCGGAAAAAGCCTTCGACGTGTTGCACTACATGGCGCGCTTGCCCGTCGTGGAAAGCGATCTCAATTCCCTGTTGCAGGGGCGGGAGGTCAAGAAAGTCTGCGTAGTGCTGATTTCGGGCGACCGCGGTCTGGCCGGCGGGTTCAACGCCAACGTCATTCGCCTGGGGGCCCACACCCTCGCGGCGGCCCGAGACGACGGCGCCGCCGTCTGTGCGGTGACCGTCGGGCGCAAAGGCCGGGACTGGCTCAACCGCTACGACCCTATCGTGCATGGCGAATTCCACGGTCTGCCGGACGCGCCGGCGCGCACCGATCTCACCCCGATCACACGCCTGCTGATCGACGATTACCGCGCCGGGGTATTCGACAAAGTCCAGCTGGTCTACACGGATTTCGTGAACACGCTGGTGCAGAATCCGGTATCCGTGCAACTGCTGCCCGTGGTCCCGGCGGTCCCGGCCGTGCCCATGGCTCCGGACTACGTCTTCGAGCCCGATGCCGAGACGGTGTTGCAAAGAGCCATATTCGAATTCACCGAGATCCAAATCGTCAGGGCCGTATACGAGTCGCTGGCCAGCGAATACTCCGCCCGGATGGTGGCGATGCGGAACGCCACGGAAGCCGCCGACGATCTGCTGGAAGACCTGACGTTGCGCTTCAACAAGGCTCGCCAGGAAGGCATCACCAGCGAACTCATGGATATTGTGGGCGGCACCTCCGCCTTGGAACAGGCCCATGCCGCGTAGCCCGGGCTCAAGCAGAAACAGGAGAACCAGTTAGATGGCCTCAGACATCAAGGGCACCGTCACCCGCATAATCGGCCCCGTGGTCGACTGCGCTTTTCCGGACGGCGCTCTCCCGGAAATATACGACGCGGTCTTCGTCGCCATGGACGAAGGCGCCGAGTTGGTCTGCGAGGTACAGCAACACTTGGGCGGCAACGCGGTCCGCACCGTGTCCATGGGTTCCACCGACGGTCTGCGCCGCGGCATGGAAGCCACCTCGCGCGGAGAACCCATCGCCGTCCCCGTCGGTCCCGGCACCTTGGGCCGTATTTTCAATGTAACGGGCCAGCCTATCGACTCCGCGGAACCGGTGGAAGCGGCGGACTACTATCCCATTCACCGCCAGCCGCCCCCGTTTTCCGAGCGCTCCACCAAAGCGGAAGTCTTCGAAACCGGCCTCAAGGTGGTAGACCTGATTGCCCCCTTCACCAAGGGGGGCAAGACCGGCATCTTCGGCGGCGCCGGCGTAGGCAAGACCGTGGTGATTCAGGAGCTGATTCACAACGTGGCGGAGTTTCACAGCGGCTACTCCGTTTTCGCCGGCGTGGGGGAACGCAGCCGTGAAGGCAACGATCTCTGGCACGAGATGCGGGATTCGGGCGTGATCGACTCTACGACGCTGGTCTTCGGGCAAATGAACGAACCGCCCGGCGCCCGCCTGCGCGTAGGCTTGACCGGCGTGACCATGGCCGAGTATTTCCGGGACGAAGGCCGCGACGTCCTGCTCTTCATCGACAACATCTTCCGTTTCGTGCAGGCGGGCTCCGAAGTCTCCGCGCTGCTGGGCCGCCTGCCCAGCGCGGTGGGGTACGCGCCTACGCTGGGTACGGACATGGGAGAATTGCAGGAACGCATCACCTCTACGCATACGGGTTCCATCACCTCGATGCAGGCGGTCTACGTGCCTGCCGACGACTACACGGACCCGGCGCCCGCGACCACGTTCGCGCATTTGGACGCTACCATTACGCTGGAACGCTCCTTGGCGGACCAAGCCCTCTTTCCGGCCGTGGACCCGCTGAGTTCCACCAGCCGTATTCTGGATCCTCTCATTCTGGGCGAGAAGCATTACGCGGTGGCCCGCGGCATCCAGCAGATTCTGCAGCGCTACCGGGATCTGCAGGACATCATCGCCATCTTGGGCGTGGAAGAACTCAGCGAAGACGACAAGCTGGCCGTGTCCCGTGCCCGCAAGATTCAGCGGTTTCTGACCCAACCCATGTTTGTGGCCGAAGCCTTCACGGGCATCGAGGGGCGGTTCGTAAAGATCGAGGAGACCATCGCCGGCTTCGGCCAGATTCTGGACGGAGATTACGACGACCTGCCGGAACAGGCCTTTTACATGGTGGGCACCATCGAGGAAGCGCAGCAGAAAGCCGCCACCCTGCGGGCTGCGAACTAGGGCTGGACGCCCGGTTTACCGTACCATGCCTCTCTTGGTCGAAATCGTCACGCCGGAACGCCTGCTGGTGTCGCAACAGGCCGACATGGTGCTCCTGCCGGGGGCCGCGGGCCAGATGGGGGTGATGGCCGGTCATGTGCCCCTGCTCACCACTTTGGCCGAAGGGGAGATTGTGCTGACCTTGAACGGTGAGGAAATAGAAGTACTGGCCGTGGGCGGCGGTCTGGCCGAGGTCCGGCCCGACCACGTGACAGTGCTGGCCGATACCGCGGAGCGGGGCGAAGAAATCGACGAGGTCCGCGCCGAAGCAGCCCGGCAGCAGGCGGAGCAGGCCCTGCAGGAAGCCAGTACAGGACCCTTGCCCTCGCCGGTGCATCTGGCCGCCTTGCGGCGCAGTCAAACCCGGCTACGCGCGGCGGAACGCATGAAACGCCGCCGCCGCCCCGCCCCGCCCGCGGCTTGAACCCGGCCGTCACGGCCTGTGCTGCCGGTCTCCCCGACGATCCGGCAATTTCGGTCCGGGGCTGCCGGCAGGTGCTTTACACTTTGGTCATGTGCGCCTCCAGGCAGGCGAGCAGAGATCTTTTCGCCCTACGTTCTCTCTGACGTCGAGATTCGCCTTTTCCGATGTTGCAAAAGCAAATAGGCATCGACTTGGGCACCGTCAACGTGTTGGTGTATGTCACCGGCCAAGGGATCGTCAAGCAGGAACCTTCGGTCGTAGCCGTGCGCGGGAACCAGATGGTGGCCGTAGGGTACGAGGCATACGACATGCTGGGCCGCAACCCGGAAAGCATCCAGGTGGAACGGCCGCTGCAGAATGGGGTCATCGCCAAATTCGACGTGACGGAGGCCATGCTGCGCTTCTTCATCCGCAGCGTGACCGGCCGGCGCCCCCTCTTCAAGCCCCGCGTCATGATTTCCACCCCGCGCGGCGTGACGAGCGTGGAGGAGCGGGCGGTGCACGATGCGGCCATGCAGGCCGGCGCCGGGGCCGCTTACCTGATCCCGGAACCTCTGGCCGCCGCGTATGGAGCCGGCATGCCCATCGGCACTCCCACCGGCAACATGGTAGTCGACTTCGGCGGCGGCACCACCGAGGCCGCGGTCGTCTCCATGTACGACATCGTCGTGTGGAGCAGCATCCGTACGGGCGGGAACCGCATCGACGAGGCCATTGCCAATTACGTGCGCAAGAAATACAGCCTCCTGATCGGGGAACAGACGGCGGAAGAAGTGAAGATCAATCTGGGCAGCGCCCTGCCCATGGAATACGACTCCAGTCTGGAGGTGAAGGGCCGGGATCAGGTAAACGGACTGCCCCGCACCGCTTCCCTGGCCAGCAGCGAGGTCACGGAAGCCATCGAAGATCCGCTCAGCGCCATCATCGCCACCATTCGGTCCACGTTGGAGCAGACGCCGCCGGAATTGGCCTCGGACATTATCGACCGGGGCATCGTCCTGACCGGCGGCGGGGCCCAGCTCCGCTTTCTGGCCGAGCGGCTGACCCAGCAGCTGGGGGTGCCTTGCTACGTGGCGGAAAACCCGCTGGCGTGCGTGGCGCTGGGGGCTGGGCGGGCCCTGGAGAACTACCAGATCATGCGTCGCAGCCTACCGGAAATCCTGTAACGCCGGCCGCAATCCCGGCCAGCCAGCCTGGCGGCCGTCAGCCTGGCCAGCCGCCGCGCTCCACCGACCAGGGAGCATCTTGCGGGGAAAGGGAGAAACAGTCCGGGTCCGAGCGGCTATGCTGGGCTTACCGGCCGTGACTGCATGAGCTATGCCACACGACATTTTGCCCAAGCCCGCCGGGGATTTCGGATTGTGCCCATGGCGAACCCAGTAGTCTCCGCTGCTCTGCCGATGTCCGCGTTCTCCCGACGACGCCGAAGCACCGCGCGGCGATTCCGCACTCCGATCTCGTTTTCCGATTCGACGAACTCGTGCTGCAAGGCTGCGGATTGCTTGTCGAAAGCCCCCGGGCCGACGCTGCACACGCGGCAGAGCCCAGCCGGAGAGCAATCGTCCCCAGTTTTACAGGCGAGGGCAAGCAACTTGGTCGGCGTGATCCGATGAAATCTCCGGCTTGCCGGCGTACAATGCAGCGGTACCTCCATCTCCGAGATTACCCGCAATGCAAACGTCTCCGGCGACGAAAATCAACGCGCGCGTAGCGGCACGCGGCAGTGTTCTGGCGTGCCTCCCTATTTTGTGCTTGCAAGCACCCGGAACATCCCTTGGTACGGCTGAGCCGTCGTCCCAAGGTACAGACGTGCCGAGCACTTGCTTTCGAACGTCCCGCAACCTACGCGCCAAGTGTGATTTCCGGCACAATATTTTTAGGTACAATCGCTTTAGGTTACCTTTAAATGTCAAGGCATACCGCAAAAGTTTTTCTGCCGGGCGAAAGGTTCGGGTTCCCTAGGTTCTTCAGGGCGCTCCCGAAGAATGTCGACTCGTGTTCGGAACGATATACCGATGCAACGCAACCGTAGAGTCCCCCTGTGACGCGCACGACT
>DAOUKB010000079.1:0-4819 GCA_034421855.1 Anaerolineales bacterium | reverse complement strand
GGGGCGCCTTTAGGGGGCAGATCCTGGCGGGTGGCCTCCAGTCTGCGCCGGGCCCGGTCTCGGGATTTCCGCAACGCCGATTGGACCGCGTTCCTGATCCCGTGATAGGGATCGGCGGGAGCCTGTTTCGCCCAGACGGTGTGCAAGAGGGGCAACGGCTGGGCATCCGGCAGATGTCGAATGAGAAACGGGGCCCAGACGCCGAGGCGGCCTTCTTCCCATGTCTGGCTGGGTTGCCACCGACCTGTAGCGACGGGCTGCCACAACTCCCTTAACACGCGCAACAGCAGATTCGGATCCAGCGCTTGGGTTTCCGCGGCTACGCTGCCGGTCACGCGGTACGCCAGCTCCCGCGCTTGCGTAGGGCCGATGCCGGCCAGCACCCGCGGCAGGGCTTGCACCGCTTGGGCCTGACCGCACGCCGCCAATTGGCGGGCCAGTTGCGACGGATTGCAGTCCAGCGGCGACAAACGATTCTGCAGCGGCGGCGGTTCATACGATTGACCGGGCCGCAGCGGCCGACTTGCTGTGCGGGAAATCGGATACAGCAGGCCCAAAATACGGCCTTCCGAGTTGGTGAGCAGCAGATTGCTGCGGCGGCCGGTCAATTCCAGAACGAGCCGAGTCGGGCCATGCTGTTGGTGGCTCAGGTGGAATACCACCACCCTTTCGACAGGATTGGGTTGAACCATGTCCGTCAATATTCCGCCGCGGCCGTATTTGCGCAGCAATTCCAGCACGGAAGTAGTATCGACTTCGCCCCGCCGCGGCTTCTTGGACTGCAGGGTCAGCCAGCTGGCGGGTCCTTGCACGTGTAAGGACAGATAACGACGGCGGCGTTGGGCATACAGTTCCAGCGCGACGGTCTGCCTGTCCGGCATCAGCACCTGCTGTACCCGCGCCGGCACGCCGAGGGCCCGCAGTTCATGCACCACGCAAGCCAATGCCAAAGCATCCAAGTGCATCTCAGTTTTCCTGCATGCCGGACTCGGAGGTCCCGAGGGGCGTTGCGTAGATTTTCAGATGCCGGCGGATCACCTCGTCCCAGGTGCGGCCCGCGATCGCGGCGGCGGCGGCCCGCCGCGCCGTCTTCTGCATTTCGGGAGAATGGAACGTCTCTTGAATGAGACGGGCCAATTCCCTAGGGTGTTGCGGCGGCACGGTCGGCAGTGCCGCCGGCAGCAGCCCTGCATCCTGCGGTGTGGTCGTGATAGTTACGCTGCCCTGCGCCAGGCAGGCCATCAGGGAACTGTTGCGCGCGCTCGCGCCCGCCGTGAACGGCATGACCATCATGTCGCAGCAGGCTATGGCTGCGCTCGCGGCCTCGTCGTCCAGATATCCTGTCCAGGTGACGTAGTCTTGCAGGTCGGACGTTTGGATCTGGCGCAGCAGCCCCGTGCGGAAAGCCTGATCGGCCTGAACTCCTTGCCCCGTACTCCCGCCGATGAGCAGCAACCGGGCCGGTTCCCCGCGGCGGCGCAAGACGCGCAGAGCTTCCACCAGGGTCTGAATGCCTTTCCCGGGCAAGGCCAGACCCACATGCCCCAACAACAGATCGTCCGGCTGCATCCCGTATGCGACGCGGACAGCCGCCAGTTCTTCTGCGGCGCCATGGTATGTCGGCATCAGGCTGGGTACGGGAATCTCCCAGGCCTGGAAGCCGACGGCTTCCAACCGGGTACGATCCTGGGAATTGGTGCTGATCACCGCTTCGGCAAAGTGGGCGGGTCGGAACGTGACCCAGTCCCGTACTTTCCGCCCGATCTTGGGCAACAGGTACGGGGGCAACAGATCATGATACGTCCAAGCCACCCGCAGGCCTTTTTGCCGCCACCCGCGCGTAGCCAAGTTGATGCGGGGATTCATGTTGAAAGCTCCCGTCTGGTACTGCACATGCACCCAAGCAGGGGCTCCCGCTCTCGCTATTCTATGCACCCGCCGGTTGGCCGCCGTGCCCCAAGGCCGAGTCAGGTGCAGCAGGCGGTAGCCGGGATGCGGCTCTCTGGGAGCGTCCCAGGGTCTGTTCACGGCCACTACGGATATGTCCACGCCGGCGGCGGCCAGCCTGGCGGCCAACTGCGCAGTGTAGCTGCCTATACCGCCGGGACTGGGGGGAAACTCTCCGCAAATCAGGATGATGCGCACTTTCTAGGCCTCTTCGGCGGCGTGGGCCTGCCGGAGAAGTCCAGTCACCGCATCCAGCAGCGCTTCCTGATCCTGCAACTTGGGCAACAGCAGGGAATCCGGGGCGGCCGGATCCCCATACTCCACCAACACGCTGCGCGTCAACCGACCGGCCAGAGTCAATCGGCGTATTTGCCGCCACTGCAGGGAAACCGCGGGTCGGCCCCTGCGGCACAAGGTCAGGTGCCGAGAATCACAGCGCACTTGCGCCCCGATCCACTGCCCATGCCACAGCGTCAACCCGCCGCAGACCAAGGCCATCACCAGCAGACCCGTCTCCCGGGTCTGGCCGTAGGCATGTCCCATATACCAGGTCAAGGCGGCCAGCCCGATCGCCAACAGCTGGTATCGACGATGCACAGGAAACACCCGGGGGACATTGGGTTTCCAGGCAGCCAATCTCAGAGTTCTCCGGCCGCGGCAAAGAGCCGCGTGCAATGCACCAGCGACTGGGCAAAGACCTGAATCCGATCCCGCGCCTTGCCGTCCGTCACGGTGTCGCCTTCGAAGTGTCGGTAGACCGAAGGCAGTGAAATCTGTTGGGGGATGCAGTGGCCGCCCACTCCGCGGACGACGGTGCGCAGATGACCGAGAGCGTTCACGGCTCCCATGTCCCCACCGGAGATGCCGATCAGACCGAACACCTTGCCTCCCAGCTCCTCGCTGCTCAAGAGATCCAGTGCGTTCTTCAAGACTCCGCTGTAACTGTTGTGATACTCCGGTGTCGCCAGCACCACGCCGTGCGCCACTTCCATGCGCCGATGCAATTCCTGGGCCCCCTGGTTGTCGGGCCGGTCATCCGGAGCTTGGCACAGGGGCAGCGGCAACTCGGCCAGATCCAAGAAGTCTGTCGTAATTCCCGGTCCGGCGATCTCTGCCATGACTTGACACAGCAGCTTGCGCGTGTAGCTCTGCGGTCCCCGCAGGCTGCCGCAGAGCCCTGCAATATGAATAGGGGTAGGGAGCATGGAAAAGCAATCCTCTCGCCTCAAGCCGCGCATGGCAGGCGGCCAGATCCGTAATTATAACGATTGCAGCCCCCGCCTGTCCGTCTACGCGGGATCTGATTCCCGGTGCTAGGGGGTGTCGTCAACACAAGCGCGCCGACAGTCCCCAGGCCCTGCTTGGGCCGAGGGCCAGGAAGGCAGCGACCTGCGGGGCATCGCGGGTGGCCCCGCCCCTGCCGGAACGCCAGCAACGCGTTCGCGATCCGCGGCCGTCACGGGTACAGGTCCTGGTCATCGGGGCGGGGTTGCTGCCGATGGCGACGCGGCGGAATCCCAGGCGCCATGTCCGGATCCTCGGCAGCATCTCGGAGCGCCGCGCGGTCATCGACTCGGTCGTCCACCCCGCGAAGTCGGGCGCGGCGCGCACGGCCTCCCGCCGGGCCACCGACCCCTTCCGGTCACCCCAGGGAACCCCGGTGCGCAGCATCCAGCACACGGCATGCAGGCGCCGGCGGTGATCCACGGCCGGGCGGCTGATCTTGCCCGGCCTCTGGGGCAGGCGAGGGTGCAAACGGGCGCACGAGAGGTCAGGGCGCCGAGGTGCAACGGTCCTAGGAGGCTTCTCCCTCTCGGGTACGGCCTCGGCTTACCATTGTATCCCCTGTGGTGACGACACCCCCTACGGGCGACTGGCCTGATCGGGCAGAGCCTGCTCGAGGGAGAAGCCCCCTGACGCCGCGGGACGGCCATTGTGCCCCCTGCACCTGCCGTTCTGGCTCCAGCTGCCCGCCAGCCGCGCAGGCACTACCGCCGTCTGGAGCATCGAGCATTCCCTGCACCGGGTGCGGGACATGGCTTCCGAGCGGACGAGCGCCGGGCTCCGCAAGAGCCCTGCCGCTCGCAACCTGGCGGTCCTGCGACAGACGGCGCACAGGCTGCGGCGTCAAGATCCCCGCCCAAAGTCGGACATGGCGAACAAGCCCCTCGAGGCCGGCCGGAATCGGGCCTCCAGGGAGGAAATCCTGGGCTTTGGATGGCTTTGTGGTTGCCTTGCCGGCTGGCGGAGACACCCCATGCCTTGACCCTCTGAGGGATGTATAGGCCGGGATGGAGTAGGAGAACGCAGCGTGGACGGCCCGTATGCGATGTCGCCGGCCCAGGCATAATCCGGCCTGGAGCCTGCAAGGACCCTGCGTCGGCCGCCCCTTTCCTCCCCAATCCGGCGGCACAGGAGCTGCGCATGACCCAGACCCGTCGGACAGTCTCCGGCCGCTTTCGGACTCCGCAGGGGGCAGAGGACTGGGCTGTCTGGCCGAGCATCGTGACCCCAAGCCCGCAACCAAGGCCGGCACCCTCCCACAACCTGGTGGACGGCTCCCGCACCATGGGCGCCTGTCCTGGACCCGGGCCTCGGGGCTCGGGCGAGTCCCACGACGCCCGGAGCGGGGGGGTCCCACAGATCCGAACATCGCGCGTTGCTGTCCCTGAACAGCGACTTTGCAGGCAGGCAGGACGCTTCAAAGGTGAACCCCCACGGGGGCCAGCTGTTGCGATCCTCGCTCTTCCAGTATGACCTGCCGTTGGATTTCCGTGGCATCCCGCAGCAGGGAAAACTCGACGGTGTCCCCCGGCTCGTGTTGCAATACCAACCGTGCCGAGAGTTCCGCAAAGGTGGGAACGGGGACCCC
>DAOUKB010000078.1:0-27919 GCA_034421855.1 Anaerolineales bacterium | reverse complement strand
CACTAGAATGCGGAGTGAGAGAACGGCGTAGATGCAAGATCCGTTCTGGCCCGATAGTCGAAATGCGCGGCGAGGTCCGAGATGGCGAAGTGTGATTATTGTCCTAAAACGACCATGTACGGGAACAACCGTCCTTGGTCGAAAAAGGCCACCCGCCGCCGCTGGAGCCCCAATATCCAGAAGGCTAGGGTCATGGAGGACGGTCAGCTGGTCAGACGCCGCCTCTGTACTGCTTGTCTGAAGTCCATCGGCAGGTAACGGCAAGCCGACGGGCACCGCCTGCATCCCCGTTACGCAGCCCCCTCGACCTTGGCGGGGCGCCAGGGCTCTCGAGCAGGCGCCAGGATTGCCCTGCCCGGAGCGCTACGGGCTCCTGTGCGCGAGTCAAACTGCCTGAGGCTGCAAGCCGATTCTCTTGCGTAGTTGACCACAACCCGCATCCATTTCAATGCCGCGGCGGACGCGGATGGTGGTCGCAATCCCGGACCGCCTCACGGCCGCAGCAAAAGCCTGCGTACGGGCCGCCGGACTGGGTTGGAACGCGTCGCCTGGAATGGGGTTGCAGGGAATCAGGTTGACGTGACAGTTGAGGCCCCGCAGGCGACGCCCCAACTCCGTACCGAGACGCGGGTCGTCGTTCAACTCGTTCAACATGACGTACTCGAAAGTCACGCGTCGGCCGGTGCGCTCGACGTAGTGACGCGCGGCCCCCAAGATCTCCGCTATGGGCCAACGTCGCGCGGGCGGCACGATCCGCGCCCTGAGCTCGTCGTTGGGGGCATGCAGGCTGATAGCCATACGTACCGGCAAAGGTTCTTGGGCCATCGCCCGGATCTGCGGCACCAGTCCCACCGTGCTGATCGTAATATTGCGCGGACTCAGGCCGAAGAAATCGGGCGCAGCCATAGTCCGCACGGCATCCCACACCGCTCCGTAGTTGTGAAACGGCTCGCCCATGCCCATGAAGACGACGTTGCTCACATGGGAGCGCTGGGCATCCAAGGACAGGCCCAATTCCGCGCGACGGTCCAGCATTCTGGCTAAGGCCAGAACTTGACCTACGATTTCGCCGGCGGTCAGATTGCGGGTCAAGCCGTCCATTCCGGTCGCACAGAACGTGCACCCCATGGCACATCCTACCTGGCTGCTGATGCACAAGGTTTGACGGCGGTCGTACAGCATCAGTACGGCTTCCACATATTCTCCGTCGCGCAGCCGGAAGAGGGCCTTTAGCGTGTCCCGACGCTGAGACACTGCGTAGGTGCTTAGACTAAGGGGCCAAACGGCATAGGTTGCGGCCAGCGCATCTCGGAGGCCGCGCGACAGATCGGTCATCTCGGAGAAATCGGAGGCGAAGCTCCGGTACACCCAACGCCGAACCTGCTCGGCCCTGTATTCCGGCTCTCCGCGCCGCGCCAGCGCCGCCGTCAGTTCCCCAGGCGACACGTCCAGCAGACTGGGTTTGAAGTTTTCCGCAGCGGAATTCATGGGAACGGCGTCAGGGTTTTGCTACCCGCGCCCTTTGCTTCGGAGCCGGCGGTCGTGATCGTTTCGGGTCGCTGGATGCGCCTTCCTGCCGTGCCGGCATACAAGCATAGCAGGAGAGAGACGCGGTCCGACCGTCACAGGGCCGCCCGACCCGCCCTCCAGGACGGCCGACATCGTGTGCGGGGGCCCCGCGAGACTGCGCGCTCAGGAGTCGGCGACTCCCCCGTCGGGATGAAATGCCCCGTACCGGCCGCGGGCGAAATCGGCGGCCTCGCTCGACGAGAA
The DNA here is from genome assembly GCA_034421855.1 of Anaerolineales bacterium. Classification (GTDB taxonomy): domain Bacteria; phylum Chloroflexota; class Anaerolineae; order Caldilineales; family Caldilineaceae; genus Bin34. The sequence continues at coordinate 26,146 of DAOUKB010000078.1, read as the reverse complement.
ATCCGGTGCATGTCGCCGACAGGCTGCTTCATCCACTTCCACGCCCAGGCCTGACCCCGCCGGCGGGAATACGTAGCCGTCCACGACGGGCAGGGGTTCGGTTACCAATTCCTGGACTATCGGATCGGCCAGAGGGTCCACCATTTCCTGTATCAGAAAGTTGGGTGCCGCAAAATCTACATGGATGCAAGCCGCAGTAGAAACTGGCCCATAGGGATTGTGAGGGGCCAGGCCGGCATAGTACACCTCGGCCATGGAGGAAATCTTCATGAGTTCCGTGATGCCTCCGGCGTGGCAGCAGTCCGGTTGCAACACGCTGGCGGCGTTGGTTTCCAGAATTGCACGGAACCCCCAGCGCGTGAAGAGCCGCTCGCCCGTAGCAATGGGCGTAATCAACTTTTCCCGCACAGCGGCCATGGCCTCGGGATTCTCGGATTGGCAGGGCTCCTCGAGAAAGAAAGGAAAGAATTCTTCAAATGCGGTTCCGTACAGTACCGCCATTTGGGGAGTCAAGCGGCCGTGCAGATCCAGCAGAATGTCGACGTCGTCCCCGACAGCCGCCCGCACGGCCTGCAGCATGGCGGCCGCCTGTTTTACCTTGGCGGGACCCGCCACGATTTCCGTAATCGGTACCGGGACCGTCTTGACGGCGGTCCAGCCGCGCCTCACTTTGTCTAGGGCGCTCTGGACTGCCGACTCGGGATCCGCGCCGCCGAAATGAGTGTACATGCGGACTTTGTCTCTGACCGGCCCGTTCAACAACTCGAAAACAGGTCGGCCATAGACTTTGCCCTTGATGTCCCACAGGGCCTGATCAATGCCGGACAAGGCCGTCAGGCCTATTACGCCCTGCCGCCAGAAGGCGCTGCGGTACATGATTTGCCACAGGTATTCAATCCGCAGCGGATCTTCGCCCAGGACCATGGATTCGAAGTCCTGGATGCACCCCGCCACGGCCCTCGGCTTGCCTTCCAGCGAAGCTTCGCCCCATCCGATCAACCCGGCCTGATCCGTTTCCACTTTGACGAAGATATAAATGCGATGCAGCCCCTTGGCCATGACAGGAGTGATGCGTGTAATCTGCATGCGGCCGGTGCCTCTCTACAGTCTGTTATGTCGAGTATTGCCGATCTTTAGTATTTGTAGTCGTCGCGCAGGGGACTGAAAATATCCACCACCCTGGCCGTGTCGGGACTCGTCACCACCACGGCATGTTCCGTATCTCCCGGAATAAAGAAAACGCCGCCGGGACCGACTAGGGTCTTTTCCCCGGCGATCGTGAATTCGAGTTCCCCGGCCAGCACGTATCCGGCTTGCTCCTGGGGATGACGGTGCGGCGGCACTACGGAGCCCGGCGTCATTTCCACCAGCGAGATCATGATGTTGTCCCCCCAGAAAGTCTTGAGGGCGGGGCCGCCGGCCCCGAAAGGGCGGAGGGCTTGGCGTTCCGACGGATTGTAAAAAGGCATTGACGGCTCCTTGCGCGCCGAGGCGATGGTTCCAAGAAACGGCGGCGTCCTACGCTGCCGTGTAGACAGGCCAGGGAAACTCGCCCCGATCACAGGATACGGATTTTGCCGTGGTCGGTCCGGGAAAGCAGCCCAATCTGTTGCGATACCCGACCGATTCTAAACTCCCCACCCCATTCTGTCGTTGTCGCGCCCCGGCGGCATGCCGTGGAACGAGGCTCGTACTGCCCTGACGCTGCATGATTTCACTATCGTGCGTCTGCCGCGCGGCAGTCGGACCGCTTCCCCGATTTGGCAATTTGCAACCCGAGCGGCCGGCCGCCGACGTCGCCATCCGCATCGACGGTCGCCCTGTCGGGTGTAGGATTGCAGTCGGCATTGCGTAGACATGCCCAAAGAATGCGGTAGGTACACAGGCGGCGTCGGTTTGGTTGGCCCTTGGCGAACTGCTACGGTCTGTTCGTCCTTGTTCTGTACAGGCCCGTTGCGGTCGTTGCCGCGCCGTCGTGTCCGAAGCCGCACGAAGGACTTGTCCCTAGGCGCGGGCTTGGCCTGCATTGGTTCCTTGTCCTCGATGGGGGGCAGGAAATCCCGATCGGGCTCTGCCGCAGGAGGCTGCGGCAGTTTCGTCGGGACCAGCCCTGCACCGTGGAGCCAGGCTGTATTCCGGCTTCGCGCCCTATCGTCTAGACAGCGAGACTTCCATGAAGCCAGATCTATACCTGCATAACGGGACCGTGGTCACGGAGGAAGGCGTCTTTCAGGGCGGAGTGGCCGTGACGGGCGGGCGTATTTCTCGCGTCGTGGAGGGTACGTCGTCCCTCGAGGCCCGGAATACGATCGATCTCCGAGGAAAGTGGCTGTTGCCGGGTTTGGTGGATGGACATGTTCATTTCAACGAACCCGGTCGCGAGGAGTGGGAACGATATCGCACGGGCACCAAAGCCGCCGCCGCGGGGGGCGTGACGACCATTCTCGATATGCCGCTCAATTCCACGCCCCCTACCATCAATGTGACCGAACTGAACCGCAAACGCGCCGCAGTGCACACCGAAGCCGTAGTGGACTACGCGCATTGGGGCGGGTTGGTCGACGACAATCTGGCCGATTTGAGAGCGCTGCACGATGCCGGAGTCGTCGGCTTGAAGGCCTTCATGATATCTGGGCCGGATTTTCCCCGTGTCGACGACGACTTGATTTATGCCGGCATGGAGCAGGTACGTCAATTGGGCAATCTGGTCGCCATCCATTCGGAAAACGAATACGTGACCGCCTTTCTGGCGCGACGGCTTCAGACGGCCGGGCGCCGGGATCGCCTGGCTTGGCCGGAATCGCGGCCTCCTTTCCAGGAATTGGAGGCCATCAAGCGGGCCCTGTTCTGGGCCGAGGTGACCGGGGCCCGGCTCCATATCGTGCATGTGTCTATCGCCGAGGGGATCAGGGCGGCACGCCAAGCCAAGCAGGAGGGGGTCACGGTCACGGTCGAGACCTGTCCGCAGTACCTGATGCTCGATCTGGACGACTATGAGCGCATTGGGCCGAGGGCCAAGTGCGCCCCGCCCATCCGCAGCCGCGCCCAAATGGAAGCGTTATGGGAATGTGTCTTGGCCGGCCAGATAGACACGATCGGTTCCGACCACTCGCCGTGTACCGTTCAAGACAAGGCGATCGGCGACACGGACATCTGGCAAGCCTGGGGCGGTATTTCCGGAATCCAGACGATGTTGCCGGGGCTGCTGACCGAAGGAGTGCACAAGCGAGGTCTTGCGCTCTCCCGGTTGACCCGCATGGTATCGGCCAATCCCGCGCGCATCTTCGGACTGTATCCTCGGAAAGGCACAATCCGGCCGGGCAGCGACGCGGATCTGATCGTCGTCGACCCCGACAAGTCCTGGAGACTGGCGGCGGAAGATCTGCACTATCGCAACCGGCACAGCGCATTTACCGGATTCCAATTCCAGGGCTCGGTAGAACAGACCTTCGTACGCGGAGTCAGCGTTTGCGAACAGGGGACGATCAAGGTCGAACCGGGATTCGGCCAACTGCTGAAACGAGAGGTTTCGGGGAACGTGTGACCGGAGGCGTCCGACAGTTCTGTATGTCCCCGAGCTCAGCAGTCCAGCGTGCCGTTCTGCCCTTTACGAGTGACGACGACGAAGCAGTATCGGGGTCGTTGGGCCAGCCAAGGAATTCGCTTTCACGGTACTTGTCGCAGACTCGGCCCCTCGAGTACGTCGACAAGACACTGATTCCGGCCATGCAAAATCGTTTGTTCGACTACATGTACATGCGGAGGACATAGACCCCGAGGGTTTCGAAAACGCCGAGTCGTGTAGCCTTGGGGTTGCCGTTCAAGGCGGCTGTCGACGGCAGGCAGGTGGCAGCGGAGGCGCCGGGCCTTGTGGGCGGTGGCGCAGCACCTAACAGCTGGAACACGTATATCTTCCCTGACGTCGATCGGCAAGTCCAGCGGAACTCCCTATGAGTCCTGCAGGGACGCCGGCCTACTCCTGATCTATGCTCTCCCACTGGAACCAAGCGGGCGCCGGCGGCAGCGAAGCCTCCAACACCATGGCGAATTCCTGCCCGGCGCGGGTGTACGCGACATCGCCCAGCTGGGCCAACTCGGTCGCCAGACGCTGCCGCCGCGCTTGGGCGTCCTGAGGTACCGTAAGCGCATTCTCGGCCGCCAAGCCCACCAGATAGGCCAGACGGCGGGGCGCAGGCACTGCCTCCCACGGGGTGAGTACGGGATCCAGATCCCAGTCCAACTGCCGGGGGACGCCTGTCCGGGGTTCATGCCAGCGCAGGGCTAGGGTACCCCAAGGGCCGGTACCGCCCTCCTTCAGAGCAAGACGATAGACGACCGTAGTTTCCTGGCCGGCGTGCAGCTCGGCGAAGTCCTCGCGGTCGTCCGCAAAGGTCTCGTTGGCGGCCGCCCGGTTGAGATAGCCCAGCAATTGCCATGTCGAGACCTGCGCCGCATCCCAGCGCACCTGAACCCGTACCTCGTCGGCCACCGGCGTGAAGAGCTGCACAAAGGAGTCTTGGGCGAAGAGGCTCTCGGCCTCTTCCGGCTGGTTCACGTAACGATACCAGCCGTCGCCGTCGTTGGCGACCTGCTCCAAGAGTTCGTCGTTGTAGGTGTGAATGCCTACGCCCACGCTGACGAGGCGGATCGGATTGGCGTGTGCCCGCTGCCGGCCCAAGCGAGCGAGGATCGCTTCGGGTCGGGTAGCCCCCACATTGGCCACCCCGTCGCTGACGAAGAGCAGATAGTGCCAGGCGGCGGGACGGGCTTCGCGGGCCTGACTCGCCAAGTCGTAACCTGCCAGCAGCCCGGCAGCGGCATTGGTGCTCTGATTGGGCGTGTAGCTACGCAGGGATCGGTGCAGCGCCTCATCGTCGGGGGAAACGTGCGCCACCGTGTACTCGCCCAACACCACTTCCGAGAACTGCACCAGAGACACTTGATCCTCGGTGTCCAGGCGGTCCAACAATGTCCGCGCCGACATGCGCGCCGTATCCAACTTGTGATCGTCGGCCATGGAGCCGGAGGCGTCCAGCACCATGGTTACGTTGCGGGCCGTCGGGCCGTCCTGGGCCGCGGCGGCGCTGAGGCCGATCAACACCAGTACGGCGTCGGGATCGAACGGATCCGGCGTCGCCACCAACGTCAAGCCGAAAGCCTCCTCCCCGGTCGGTGCAGGATACTCCCACGCCAAGGCTTGCAACCATTCCTCTACGCGTACCTCGTCAGGCTGTAGGTGGTAGCCCTGACGCCCCAGGGTCAGAGCCCGACGCCAAGAGGCGTCGTCCGCGTCCAGGCCGAACGTGGAGGTGGTCTCCATGGCGGTGTCCAAGCGCGGGGGCAAACCGGCAGCCTCCCGGAGATCTTCCCGCTGTCGGGCGGCAAGAGTACTGGCGCTGGGGGCGCTGGGAGGTTGCGTACGCTGCGGGGCATCCTCGCTTGCCGCCGCTGCCTCGGCCTGTATCTCTATCGTCTCCGGCGGAGCCTCGGCGGCTGCATCCGACTGGAGGGAGGAGCGGTGCTGTCTCAACCAGTCTTCGTACTCGGCGACACAGCCTGAGAGCAAAGTCAGAATCAGCAGCCCGAACAAAATACGGAGCAGGAACATAGCACTCCCCTATGGCTGCCGTAGGGCGGGAACACGTCCTACGGACGACGACTCATGTTTTGTGGCGATGATTATAGAGAACGGACGCGAAGCCGTAGGGACCGGCCCTGAACCTCGGCCAGAGACTTCCGCGTTGCAACAGGGCGTTGATTGCACTCGATGTTGCTTCTAGCGAAGCCGGCAAATGCGCCGAGGCGCAATCCGCGCTCGAGACCGGAAAATACAAACTGCTCGGCGACATCTCCCGGCTTTGTGTTTGTCCCGGCACTCTTCCGGAACCGACCAAGACGGCTATCGAGACGTCGGGCTACGTCTTCTGCATGGACGCATGTCGCCTCTGCCACGGCTAGGCGGCCTACCGTTAGGAAAAACGGGGCTGAAGGGTACCGGCTCGGCTCCAACTCTGCCTCTTAGGCTGCTCTCGTCCTTACGCTTGCAGGACTGATCCGTACCCAGGAACCTATCGGTGCTGGTCGCGACCAGTACGTTCTTCTTGCCCAGCGAGACAGCTCGTCCGGCACAGCGACCGTCCCGCGGCGTCACCCAGAGGGCTGCCTTGAGGCACGCTGCAGTCTGAGCGCCGGGAATTCGGAGCGCCTGGCGACGCGATACAATGTCGGCTGTCCCCACATGCCGCGAGAGACTCTATGCCCGACTCCGATTTGACCGTCGCCGTCGCCGTCAATCCCAGCCTCTTCGAAAACCTGTTTTCCCAGGCAAGTCGGGAGCGGTTGGGGGCACTGGCGGTCCTGCGCTTTCAAGAGCAGGAAACCCGCCTTACGGAAGAAGAGCTGACCGATCTGATTCAGGATTGCGAAGTCGCCATCTCCGGTTGGGGCACTCCTCCCTTTTCGCAGGCCGTGATGGACGGCGCACCGAAATTGAAAATGATTGCCCATTCCGCCGGCTCCATCAAGCGGTTGCTCCCCGCACCAGTATGGGAGCGTGACATCTTGGTCGTACATGCCGCGGCCGCCATTGCCCCGGCGGTGGCCGAAATGACGCTCCTGCTGATCCTGATGTGCCGCCGCAACGTGCATCGCATCAGCCAGCGCATGCGCGAGGGAGACCCGTGGCCGCAGACGACGCATCTGGGCTACGAGCTGGCCGGCTCTCGGGTCGGCGTCATTGGAGCCGGGCACACCGGGCGCAACGTCATCCGCATGCTACGGGCCCTCGACACGGAGCTCTGGGTGTACGATCCTTATTTGAGTGCGGAACGGGCTCGCGAGTTGGGGGTACGCCGAGTCGCTCTCGCAGAGCTGATGAGCCAGTGTCCCGTCATTACCGTACAAGCTCCCCCCACCCCAGAGACCTATCACATGATCGGACGGGATCTGCTGGACAAGATCCAGGACGGAGCTCTGTTCGTGAACACGGCGCGTTCTCACGTGGTAAACGCGGATGCGTTGTACGAATCCCTGAAAGAAAACCGGTACCAAGCCGCTTTGGACGTCTTCGACACGGAACCCTTGCCGGCCGACAGCAGGCTGCGCAGTCTGCCCAACGTCACTCTCACGCCCCATATGGCGGGCAAGTCGGAGAACGCCCGGCGGCGGCAAGGCGCATTGATAGTCGCCGAACTGGAAAGGTACGTCCGGGGAGAACCCGTAAGGGAGCGGGTCACGCGGGATATGTTGGCCACCATGGCTTAGCCGGGAGCCGATCGTGAATGTCGCCTTGCGCCGCTCCGCGCTGGGCCTGGACCAGGCCGGCAGGGCTACATGGCAAACCCGCGTCGCGGAAGTCGCATTGGACCCGACCCGTTGTGCAGTGCTCGTGTGCGACGTCTGGGACGGGCATTGGTGTCGTGGCGCCAGAGAAAGACTGGCCGAACTCGTACCGCGCATGGACGTCACCTTGCGGGCGGCGCGCAAACGGGGCATGTCGATCGTCCATGCTCCTTCCGACACCGTGGACTTCTACGCGGCTTCGCCCGCCCGCGCACGCATCTTGGCGGTGTCTCGGGTCGACCCGCCGCCCGACTTGTCTCTGCCGGATCCGCCGCTGCCGATCGACGATTCCGACCACGGGGCGGACACCGGCGAAAAAGAGCCGTACAGGGCCTGGCGCCGACAACACGCAGGGCTGTACATCGACGATGCATGGGATGTGATTTCGGACGACGGCGCAGAGATTTACGGCTGGCTGCAGCACCGGGGCATTGCCTGGCTCTTCATCTTGGGCGTGCATACGAACATGTGCGTCTTGCACCGGTCCTTCGGCATCAAGCAGATGACGCGCTGGGGCGTGCAGACCGGGTTGATCCGCGATCTCACGGACTGCATGTACAATCCGGCTTGTCCCCCCTACGTGTCGCACGCCGAAGGTACGAAGCTGGTGGTGGGATATATCGAGAAACACTGGTGCCCCACCTTGCATAGTCGGTGCATCGTGGACCTCTGACGCGCGTTTTCGCCGCCGAGGTCGCCATTCCACGCCAAGGAGTATGTAGATGCCTGCTGGAACCGCCAACGACGTCGTCAAGGGGTGTGGCTGTCACCACATCGCCCTGCAGACCAGAGATTGGGACGCTGCGCTCAGGCTGTACCGAGACGTACTGGGCATGAAAGTGACTGCCCGCTTCGGCTCGCCGGAAAGAAAGATATGGCTCCTGGATATGGGAGACGGCAGCTTCATGGAGCTTTTCGAACCCACGGAGGATACGCCGGCGCCCGGCGCGGCGGCTCCCAACGATCCGATTTTCCACTTTGCCTTGGCGACCTCGGATACCGAGGCCAGTACCGAGCGGGTGCGGGCCGCCGGGTATGAAATCACGGTCGAGCCCAAGACCGTCGAGCTGGGCGACATGACGGTGACGCTCTCGTTCTTCAAAGGTCCTTGCGGCGAGGTCGTGGAGTTCTTTCAGGTTCACTGACAGGCCGTTTCCGGCGATCCGGCCGGATCGCCGGAAAGTGCAGGCAGGGCGGTCGGGGGCGCCGGCTCCCGCGGGCTTCCGTCCGGGCTCCCGGGCCCATCTAGGGCGAGTCCCTGCCTGCAGCCCGGAGACGGCCTTGCGGTCCGCGCATATGCGCCTGCCGGCAACAGCCAAACGGATGTCGGAATATCCGGACAATTTCAACGGACAATCTCGTTAACCTGCCGCCTGTCGCCTCCAACCGTCGCCTCTACATAGAGGGCGCCTTCGGCACCGGTAAAACCGATCTGGGCCTGATGCGCCTCCAATGGATCATGCAGGAAGTGCAGGGCCAAGGCCAGACGGTGACGCTGCTGGTGCCGTCCCGCTACGCCTTGCGTCGGCTGCGTCGGCGTTTGGAGGGGACGAAGCCCGTGGCGCACAGTCCCTTTCGCCTCGTCACCTTCGCCGGACTGATGATGGAGGCCGTGGCCTTGGCGTGGCCGGCTTTGGCCGCAAAGGCCGGATATCCCGCGCCGGTCCCCATGCCGCGCTTTCTGAACTTGGAGTCGGCGCAGCATCTGTTGGCGCCCGAAGTCCAGGAAAGAGCCATCCATGGGCAATTCGAGGCCGCCACGCAGCATCACAGTCCCGGCAACAACCGATTGCTCAGCCAGTTGTTGGACAATCTGTCGAAAGCCGCGATGTACGGCTACTCTCTGGAAGAAGCGTATCTCCGCCTTGCGCGGGCGGTACCTCCGGGCAGATTCCAAGAAGGTCGGCTCGAGGCGCTGCGGACCGCCCTGAGGGTCAGCCGCAAGTTTCGCCGCAGCTGCCTGCAACAGAATCTGGTGAGTATAGACTTGCTCTACACGCTCTTTCGGCTGCTGTTGCAGGACCCGCCGCTGACCGAGGCGCTGTTGCTGGAGCGGTGCCGACACCTGATTGCGTTCGAATGCGAGGAATTGGACTATGCATGCCACCGCTTTCTGATCCAAATCATTCCGCAGACCGATTCCAGCCTCTGCCTGGCAGACCCCAACGGCGGATTCCGCTATTTCCTGGGAGCATATCCCCAGGGCTTGCCCCGCCTGGCCGAAGTTTCGGAACTGGCGTTCGCTTTGACGGATCCACCCGCTGCGGGCCGGACGGTCATGGCCCGGCGGCTCGCACGCGGCCTATTTGGCGAAACCTCCCCGCTGCCGGGTCCGGTGCGGACCAGAGCCAGTATCGAAGTCGTGCGGTCCTCGCCGCTGGACGCATGCCGGGGCACGATGCAGGAATACTTCGACATCAGCCATCACGAGCATTTCGCGGACACCCTGACGTGGACGGCGGATACCGTGGCGGCCCTGGTACGAGGCGGACTGCCGCCCCGCCAAGTGGTGCTGCTGGCCCCCGTGGTAGGCAATGCCTTGCGGTTCACCTTGGAACAAAAGCTGCGCCGGCGCGGCCTGGAGATGTTCACGCACAGGCCCAGCCGCATGCTCAAGGACGAACCCGCGGTCCAAGCCTTGGTGGCCCTGGCGTGTTTGGCCCATCCCCATTGGCGTCTGCCGGTGGCGCCTGTAGCCAAGCGGATCGTCCTGCAAACGAGCATGCGGGATTTGGAGGGTTGGCGCGCACACAGCCTCGCGCAAGTCTGGACCGACAGATATCGACCCTTCCTGTCTTATCCGGCAGACCTGCAGGACAGAATCGGCGCGCGGTTCGGCGTTCGCTTCGATGTCCTACGCGGTTGGTTGCGGGACTATCACAACGAAGAGCGCTATGAGGCGTTGGACGTGTTCCTGGCCCGTCTGTACGACGAACTGTTGACCAGTCCGGGCTTCAGTTTCGGCCAAGACGCCGACGCCGCCCGCCTCGCTCATCAACTGCTGCGGTCGGCGCATCGTTTTCGGGTGCTGTTGGAGGAAATTGGACATCAGGCAGACGCTCCGGAGAATCCCTTCCTGTTGCAAGGAGAGATAGGCAAAATCTATGTGGAACTGATTCAGGCGGGCCTGATCGGCGGTCTGCACCTGTCCGACGACACGCCGCCGCCCCAAGCCGTCGTACTGGCGTCCGCCTACAACTTCATCTTGCAGGGGTATCGGGTGGAGCATCAGTTCTGGCTGGACGTGAACCATCAGAGCTGGGGGCACCGTATGCATCAGCCCTTGACCCACCCGCATGTGCTCGAGCCGTCCTGGAATGCTGCCCAGGCTTGGAGCGATACCGACGAAGATCGGGCCAGTCAGATGAAAATCTGGAGATTTCTGACGGGGCTGCTGCGCCGCACGGGCCGCAAAGTGCACGTGGCGGTGAGCACTTTCGGCGAAACCGGACATGATCAAAGAGGGCCGCTGGGGCGAGTCCTCAACTCCATGCTGATTCAGGAAACCTATAGGGCGGCGGAACCCCAGGACCATCCCCGTCGGCAGCCCGTCCCGTTTGTGCGAAACTGAGCAGTATGAAATCGCTTGCTTTGCAAGACAGGAGGTGCAAATTCATGTCGGAGGCCCTAGTCCCCTCACTTGCTGCAGCCGGCGCCCGTATAGGGGCGCCGGAGGTCCGGGCGTACCATCGCGCAGGCTTCCTGGTCGTACCGGACGCCATGACCGCCGCGGAACTTTCGGAGTTGCGGCAGGAAACCACGGCCATCTGTCGCGGCGACCGCGGCGCAGTCGACGGCGTCGAACCGGCTCCGCCGGACGCTGCCGACGCGGAGGTGCTGCGACAATATCTGTGCATCCACTTTCCGCACAAGATTTCCGAGACCATGGCGGGCTACCTCCGTCACCCGGTCATTGCGGACACCCTGCAACGGCTCGTCGGACCCAACGTCAAATGCATGCAGTCCATGCTCTTCGTCAAAGCCAGCGGGAAGCCCGGGCAAGCGTGGCATCAGGATGAATTCTTCATTCCGACGCGTGACTGCTCCTTGACCGCGGCCTGGATCGCGCTGGACGACGCCACGCAGGAGAACGGGTGCCTGTGGGTTATTCCGGGTTCGCACCAGGACCGGCTCATTTGGCCCCAGCGGGAGCACGACGACCGCCGGTTCGACTGTACGGGCGAAGCATTCCGGTTTCCCTACTCGGACGCCGATTCGATCCCGGTCGAAGTCGCGGCCGGCTCCATCGTCTTTTTCCACGGCTATCTGTTGCACCGCTCCTTCCCCAACCGGGCCGCGGCGGGATACCGCCGGGTGCTGGTCAACCACTACATGAGCGCCGAGTCGCTGTTGCCTTGGTTCCTGCCGCCGGAAGGAGTCCATCAAGGCGTCAACGACTTCAGGGACATCGTCATGATCGCGGGCCGCGATCCCTATGCGTGGAAGGGTCTCGAAGACAAAATGCGCCCCAAAGTGCGGCCCAGCGGCGAAGGGGGCTGTGTCAAAAAGGCGCCGCCGCAGAAATCTTCGAGGACAATGTAATATGGCCAGCGACCCCGCGTATTGGAACGAGCGATACACTTCGGGAGCCACGCCCTGGGATACCGGCATTACCCCGCCCGAGGTGCAGGAGTTCTGGGAGCGGTACGGACGCGCCTTCGGAGCCGAGGATTGGGTGCTGGATTTGGGCTGCGGCACTTTGACCAATTTGCTCTTCTTGGCGCAGCAAGGAGTTACGGCCATCGGTATGGATCTGTCCCAGAAGGCCTTGCAAAAGGGAGCCGCCCGCATGGTGACCTGTCGGACCCAGGGACATCGCGCCGCGGTCCTGGTAGGCAGCGTCGCCCGTCTGCCTTTGGCCGCAGGCGTATTTTCCTACGTCTTGGATTTGGGGTGTCTGCATACGCTGGAACCCCAGGAACGTTCCACGTACGTAGACCACCTCTGCCGCGTACTGGTCCCGGCCGGCTTCTATCAAGTATTCGGTTTCCAGAGAGTGGACGACGGGCCCCAGCCGGACGGCGAGCGGCGGTACTTCCTGCCCAGCGACCTCTCGCGGCTTTTCGATGTCCGATTCGAGACGATCAGCGAAAAAGTGGATGCGGAAGTCCACGAAGCGCGCAGGGGCGTCTGGCGCTTGATGCGGCTGCTGTAGCAGCCCCGGGCTGCGCCCGAAACGGAAGCACAGGAGACAAGGAGAAATTTGCATGCAGCAGTCACGAGAACCGTTTGGACTGGACCGGCATCTAGCCGACCTGTATCGGCGGAATTGCCGGCAGGAGCCGGCGCCCACCCCGCGCAAACCTGCCGCCTTTGCGGATTGGCAAGAGGCGGGACGCAGACGTGTGGCGGAGCTGCTGGGCATCGCGGACCGGCCTCGACCGGAAGTGCTCCGGCAAGAACTTCTGCATCGCCGGGACCGGGGCGCCTTCGTCGAGGAGAAATGGGCCGTGACCTCCGACGAGGGGATCGTCCTGCCCGTCTATTTCCTGGTCCCACAGGATCGGGAGATTCTGCCCCCGGTACTGACTTTTCACGGTCACAATCCGTCCGTGCAGTACATTCTGGGCAACTATCCGGATACCGCAACCGCCACGGCGGAGAAAGCCCGGGACGGCAACTACGCCGAGCAATTGGCCGCGGCCGGGCACTTGGTCTGTGCCGTGGAACAGCGGGGCTTCGGCGAGCGGATTACCCGATCGGCAGCCGGCACACAGCATCCCAATTCCTGTCGCCATCTGGCTTTTCACTACCAGATGTTGGGCCGTACCTTGGTGGGGGAAAGATGCCGAGACGGCATGCTGGCTCTGAACCTGCTGTGGGGCCGGCCGGAAACCCGCGGCACCAAAGTGGCCGTCACCGGAAATTCGGGCGGGGGCACGACCACGTTCTGGCTGGGAGCCATCGAAGAGAGCCTCGACGTAGTCGTCACCGGTTGCTACTTCTGTTCTTTCGCCGATTCCTTGATGACCATCCGACACTGCGAATGCAATTACGTGCCGGGCGCGGCGCGCCTCTTCGAAATGGGAGACATAGCCAGTTTGATAGCCCCGCGGCCTCAGTTGTTCATTCAAGGGGAATTCGACGACATCTTCCCCATTGCGGCAGCCCGCCAGGAATTCGATACCGTACAGCAGGTGTATGCGGCGTTGGACATCGGAGATCGGGTGCAGATGGCCGTCCGTCCGACCGGACATGCCTACCATGTCGGCTCGGCGTTGGCCTTCTTGCAGGCCTGGATGTAATCTCACGGCTGAATCTCGTCTGTCGTCCGCGCCGGCGCGGACAGGAATCCAGCGGGCGCGCGGAGCAGGTTATGCCAGTTCGGCCGCGTCCCACCTATAATTGGTGTTGTCTGTCGCCGACTCGATTTGTTCTCGAGCAGCCCCCGAAGGAGTCCTGATGTCCGCGCCCGCGAGGAAACCGAACGTGATTCTGCTGGGAATAGATTCCCTCCGTGCCGATCACATGAGCTGCTACGGGTATCCCAAGCTGACTTCGCCCCATCTGGACCGCTTCGCCGCGGAAGGCGTCCTCTTCGAGAACACCATCAGCGCCCACATTCCGACCACCAGCGCCTACGCCTCCATGCTGACCGGCCTGGATACGTTCGGCACGCAGGTCGTGGCCCTGCGGCATCGGGGCGGCCTGCGGCCCGAGATCAAGACCTTGGCGGAAATATTGCGGGCCAACGGGTACGACACCACCTGCGTGGGTTTCAGCGGCAACCCGAGTTCCCGCGGGTTCGACACGTATCTCGACTATGCCGCATGGGGCAGTTGGGCCGAAGGACGCAGCCCGAAAGCGCAGAACCTGAACGTAGTGGCCATTCCCGAACTGGAACGGTTGGCACGGCAGGACCAACCGTTCTTTCTCTTCCTGCGCCACATGGATCCCCATGCCCCGTACCTGCCGCCGGAGCCGTACGAAAGAGCCTTCTATCACGGCGACGAGAAGGATCCGCACAATCGCTCGTTGGATCCGGTGATGGCCTTCAAGCCGTTCCGGGATTTCTTCGCCCAGTGGATGCCCCCCGGCGTCTCCGACAAGGATTACGTCATTGCCCAGTACGACGGCGCGATCGCCTACATGGATGCCTGTATCGCCTCGCTCTTCGAAGCCGTTGCGGCGCTGGGCCTGCAGGAAGACACGCTCGTGATCGTCAACGGCGATCACGGCGAGACGCTATACGACCACGAGTGTTGGTTCGACCACCACGGTCTGTACGACAACGTGCTGCACGTCCCCTTGATCATGCGGCTGCCGGGCCGGATCGCGCCCGGCCAGCGGCGGGCCGGATACAATCAGCACAAGGACTTGGTGCCCACCGTCTTGGACTATATTCAGGCCGACAGTCTGGGGATCGACTTCGACGGGCGCAGTTTGCGGGCCTTGATCGAGGGAGAAGCGGCGTCCTTCGAGACCGGCATCTACATTACGGAATGTACCTGGATGCGCAAGCACGGCTGGCGCACCCCTGCCCACAAATACATTCACGCCTTGGAACCGGATTTCCACTTCAAGCCGGAGATCGAATTGTACGATCTGGTCGCGGACCCGGAGGAGAACCACAACATCGCGCCGGAGAATCCGGAACTGTGCACATGGATGGAGGCCCAGTTGCAGGCCTGGATCCGCAAACGGCAACACGAGACGGGTCTGCCCAATCCGATTCAGAATCAGGAAGGCTGGCACGGCCAGGAAGGCATCGGCTACTTCACGTCTTCCCAGCAGGCCTACGATACCCTGCATATCGGCAGCGCCGCGGCGGGCGCGCGACTGCAGGCCCGCACTGTGCGCCAAGACGACAAGAGCTGACCAGAGGTCGGCAACCGAGCCGGATCATCAAGCTTGTACCGCAGGAGCGAAAACACCATGCTAAGCCGACAGCAGATCGACGAGTTCCACGCCAACGGGTTTCTGAATGCCGGCCCGGTGCTGGACGCGGCGGAAGTGCAGGTTCTGCGCGACGAAGTCATGCGGACCATCGAGCAGCGGGACGACGCCGGCGTCCCACAGCCCGTGAGTTGCCGCAACCTGTCTCCCAAGGAGACGGAACCCATTTGGCAGATTGTGGACATTTGGATCAGCAGCCCCCCGTTTCACAGGCTGCTGTCGCATCCGCGCATTACCGAGGGATTGGCTCAATTGACCGGAGCCACGGAATTGCGGGTTTGGCACGACCAGATTCAATACAAGCCGCCCCAGAAGGGCGGAGTCAACATGTGGCACCAGGATGCTCCCCTGTGGCCGATCATCGCCCCCATGACGGAGGTGACGGCCTGGGTGGCTCTGGACGACGCCGATGCGGAAAACGGCTGCATGAGCATGGTGCCCGGGTCCCACTTGTGGGGCGACCACATAGATTTTCTGCGCCAGCTGGAGTCCTACGAGGCCATGCCCGACCGTTTCGAGGGGCATCCGGTGGCGGTGGTACGGTGCCCGGTCAAAGCCGGCGAAGTACACTACCACCATGCTTTGACGTGGCACGGCAGCCATGCCAATACCAGTGGACGGCCTCGGCGAGCCATCGCCATGCACTACATGACGCAGGACACTCGTTTCGTGGCCTCGGGCGAACACATCATGAAACCCTACGTCACGGTCGCGGACAACGAAATCCTGACCGGCGAATATTTCCCCCAGGTGTATCCGGCCTCCTGAGAGGGCGGCGCGTCCCTATCCATGCAAAGAGGTGCGACGGCGATGTTGAAAGTGGCGATCGTAGGTATGGGCAACATTGGCAAGACCCATGCCAAGGTGTATCAGGGACATGCGGATACGGAAATCGTGGCCGTCTGCGATCTGATCGAGGAAACCGCCCAGGCGGGCGGCGCCATGCTGGGGGTGCCGCATTTCACGTCGGTGCCCGACTTGCTGGCCAGCGGCCTCGAGGTCGACATGGCCAGCGTCTGTACGGCCGGCGCAGAAAACGGCGGAGATCACTACGAACCTACGATGGCTCTCTTGGAGGGCGGCATTCCCGTGCTGGGAGAAAAGCCCATTTCCAACGAGTTGCCCAAGGCCCGGGAAATGGTGGCCTTGGCCAAGGCGAAGGGCCTGCGGTACGGCATCAATCTCAATCACCGTTTCACGCCGGCGGCGGTGCGGGCCAAGGAATGGGTGGAAACAGGACGCCTGGGGGAACTCAACATCATCAACATGACGATGTGGATCAACAACCCCAACGAGTCGTCGGAACATTTTCACATGCGGGCTCTGCATCCCCATTCCTTGGACGTCATGCGCTATTTTGCCGGCGACGTGGCCAAGGTACAGGCTTTCTTCAAGAAAGGCCCAGGCCGCCGGATCTGGTCCAACGTGCAGGTCAACCTGCTCTTTGCCAACGGCGTGATCGGCCATTTGACCGGCAGCTACGACGCGGGCGGCAGTTACGGTCTCGAGACGCTGGAGGTGGTGGGCTCGAAGGCCCGCTTCGTGCTGCGGGAAGCCTGTCAGCACTTGGAATTCTATCCGCGGGCCAGCATGGAGAAGGAAACCTATTCCTTCCTGGGCGGCATGATGGCGTTCCCCGAGACCTTCAAGGCACGCATCACGCGCTGGATAGAGCAGAACCAGGAGGAAGCGGCTCCGGCCGACATCGATGCCTCCGGAGAAGACGGTCTGCGCGTGCAGACCATCATCGAAGCCGCGATTGAATCATGGGACACGGGGCAAGTCGTTTCCGTGTAACCGCGAGGGACCGCCGGCGTACACATCAGGGAGCAAGCATGAAGTTGGGGTTGAATACCGTTTTGTTCGGCGGTTACGACGTGGAGACCGCTTTCAAGTACACCGCCATGGCCGGCTACGACGGCATCGAGCTGGGGGCTATTCCCATGATGGCCAACCATTTCCCGCTGGACGATTGGCGGGGGCCCGCGGCCCACGTTCAGAAGCTGGCTCGGGATTACCGCCTGGATTTGCTGGCGATGGAACAGCCGCTCCAAGACGCGACGGTGATGGAAAGCGCTTTCCAGGCTGCGGTGGAGATCGGGATCCCCATCATCAATTGCGGACCGGGGGGCAAAGCCGACGATCCGGCTTCATTTCAGGCATCTTTGGACAATCTGGGCAAATTGTCGGACAGGGCGGAACATTATGGTGTTACGCTGTGCGTGAAAGCACATGTAGGCAACGCGGTGTACGACACGCCGACGACACTGAAAATGATGGAAGCCATTGCCTCGCCGGCGTTCGGCGTCGACATGGACCCCAGTCATATCCATCGCGCCGGCGAGAACCCGGTCGAAGCGTTGGCGGCCGTGATCTCCCGCGTCAAACATGTGCATATCCGAGATTGCCAGGGGCGCGCGACTGGTCCCGGCAAACCGGAGACCCAGGCCAACGGCCGGGGCGACATCGATCTGGTGGGCTACATCCGAGTTCTGCATGAACATGGCTACCAAGGCCCCTTGAACTTGGAAGTCATCGGAGCCAAATCGTACGATTTGGCCCAAGCCTGCATCATTGCCGCCGAATCGCGGGGACACATGCAGGCTTGTCTGCAGGCCTGCGGCGCTCGTTGAGGTTCGGCGAACCACGTCCCAGGCTTCACCCCAGGGCAACCAGTCTGCAGGGAGGCGACAACTCACGGCCAAGCGTTCCTCCCCCTCCGGCATTCGGCCAGACTTGCGGCGGGCCGCGCCGGAACCGCGCCGGCCCGGGCCGGCGCGTCAGCCAAGACGAAAGTGAGGCGGCGTGGCAGCAGGAACAGGATATAGCGCAACTTTCGTCACGCCGCTGCAAGTGTCCTTGCGGACCTTGCTGCAGCCCTTTTTCCTGCTGGCCCACTACGACGTAGACCATCTGCGCAAGGACGTGGTGGCAGGCGTCACTACGGGGATCATCCTGGTCCCGCAGTCCATTGCCTATGCCTTGATTGCCGGCCTGCCGCCGCAGGTCGGACTATACACTGCCGTCGTGGCCTCCGTCACGGCGGCGCTGTGGGGTTCCTCCCACCACCTCCACACCGGGCCGACCAACGCGGGTTCTCTGCTGCTGCTGGCCGCCGTCAGTCCCATCGTGTCCCCGGCCAACGGCCCGGAATACCTGATCGTGGCCGGTCTGCTGACGGTCATGACCGGCGTCATGCGCTTGCTGTTGGGCATTCTGCGCCTAGGGTTCATAGTCAATTTCGTTTCCGATGCGGTGGTGGTGGGTTTTGCCGCCGGGGCCGGCATGTTGATCATCGTGAATCAATTCGGCGGTCTCATGGGGCTCGACGTGGAGTCCAACTTCAGATTGACGGCCACCCTGTCGAATCTGACCCGCAGCGGGCAACCGGTGCACTACGTGAGTCTGGGGTTGGGGGTCGCCACCTTCGCCCTGATCTTTGTGCTGCCGCGCCTGAATCGCAAACTGCCCAGTCAGTTTCTGGCGGTCTGCCTGGTCTCGCTCCTGGTCGCCGGGTTGCGGTTGGATCGGCAGGGGGTGCTCACCATCGGCCGCCTGCCCCCTGCATTTCCCGCCCTGAGTCCGCTCCCGCTCACCGACTGGAATCTGTGGCAAGCCTTATGGCCCGGGGCTGTAGCCATAACTCTCATCGGCTTGATTGAAGCCCTGACCATCTCCCGTTCCCTGGCCACCGAGTCGGGACAGTACCTGGACAACAATCAGGAGATGGTAGGACAGGGCATGGCCAACGTCGTCTGTGGTTTCTTGGGCGGCTACTGCTCTTCCGGCTCCTTCACGCGCAGCTCCTTGATGTACCGCGCGGGCGGCGTCACGCGTATGGCCAGCATCGTCTCCGGCGTCTTCGTCCTGATCGCCGTGTTGGGTCTGGGAACTCTGACGCAGTTTCTGGCCCGTCCGGTCTTGGCCGGATTTGTGATTGCCACGGCCGTTTCCATGGTCAATTACAGACGGGTACGCCAGATCGTGGGGACCAGCAAGTCGGAAACCTTCATTATGCTGACGACCTTCGGGGCGGCCTTTCTGTTTCCGCTGATCTATGTGGTGGCGATCGGCATTGCCGCCTCGCTCATGGTGTATGTGTACAAAACCAGCCGACCCCGGGTGCTGCCTCTCGTGCCCACCGAGAATTTTCGGCACATGCGGCCTGTGCAGGACCCGCAGGAGGCGCAGTGTCCCCAACTGCGCGTTCTCAGCATCGAAGGGGACTTGTATTTCGGGGCGGCCAACCATGTCGAAGACCTGTTGCGTTCCTCTTTGCCCCAGGTCGGCGACCGCCGTTTCGTGCTGCTGCAGCTGCAGAACATGGTACGCGTCGACATCAGCGGCGTCAGAGTGCTGGAGAACTATGTCCGTTTCGTGCGGGAGCAAGGCGGAGACGTCTACTTCTTCAAAGTGACCGAATTGGCGACGCGCTTGTTCCGATCCTCCGGCTTGCACGAATTCGTCGGTCCGGATCACTTTCTGGACGACGACACCGCCATCGAATATCTGTTCCAGCGCGTCCTCAATCCCAAGGAGTGCATTTACGACTGCCCGCATCGGGTTTTCCAGGAGTGTCAAAATCTACCCAAGATCGCGATCCCGTTTCAAGATCTGCTGTTGGCGAATCCCGACACCTCGGACGCCCCCTTGATCGCGGTGGACGAGGTCTTCGCCCGCTTGGGAGCCGAGCGCGCGGACAGCCTGGTGATCGACGTGCGGGAACAGCTGGAGTGGGACCGGGGGCATATTCCCGATGCCCGGCATATGCCCTATTCCACCTTCGATCCGCACAGTCCGCTGCTGGACCGCGCACAGGAAATCATCCTGGTCTCCAATACGACTCGCCGGGCCCGCAACATCGGCGTGGTGCTGCGCGAACACGGATTCCGGCAAATCCGGATCTTGGACGGCGGCATGCGGGCGTGGCGGGATGCCGCGTACTTGACGGCTTTGAACGAATACTCCCCGACATGACCGACGATCCTGTGATTGGAGAAACCCACGTCAATCTCGGCTTTGAACTGGTCAGAGCCACCGAGATGGCCGCGTTGGCCGCGGGCCGTTACGTCGGCTTGGGGTTGCGGACGCAGGCCGACAACGTCGCCACGGACACCCTGCTGCAGGAATTGAACAAGGTGCCCTTCGACGGACACGTGTTGAGCCGGGCCCATAAGCAACTCGAGTCGCGCACCACCCAGGACGTACGGATCGGCAACGGCGCCGGGCCGGCCATGGACGTGGTCTACGACGCGGTGGACGGTCTCAATCTGTTGTCGCAGGGCCGCCCAGGGGCCATTTCCGTCATCTGCGCGGCCCCGCAACATACTCTGTGGAGCCCGGATCCCGCCTTGTACATGCAAAAGATCGTGGTGGACCGGGGCGTAGGCAAGGCCCTGGTACCGGAATGCCTCGATGCGCCGCCGGGCTGGGTGCTGGCGCTGGTGGCGCGCGCGTTGGACAAGGACATCCGCGATCTGGTGGTCTTTGTCTTGGATCGGCCCCGCCACATGAACCTGCTGGGGGAAATCCGCCGGGCCGGGGCCCGGGCCCAGATCCGATTCGACGGCGATGTAGCCGGAGCTCTGCTGGCCGGTACCCCCGGCAGTCCGATCGACGTCTTGATGGGCATCGGCGGAGCGATTGAAGGTTTGATCGCCGCCGTCGGCATCAAAGCCTTGGGGGGCGCCATGGTCTCGCGCCTCGCCCCTCAAAGCACCGAAGAAATGGGCGAAATTTCGGCTGCGGGCCACGATCTCGCCCAAATTCACACTACCGAAACCTTGGTGCGGTCCGACCAGATATTCTTTGCGGCGACCGGCGTCACGAGCGGGGAGGTGCTGCGGGGCGTGCAGTACGCCGGCGATCGGGCCCATTCCCACTCTCTGATCATTCGCGGCGAATCAGGGATTACGCGGTACGTGCACACGGAACATCCCATCGGCCAGGGCTCCCTGGCTATGCATAGGTGAAAACCTGATCCGTGTGGGCTTCGATCCAGTCCCAGTCGTAGGTTACGCCCAAGCCCGGGCCGTCCGGCACCGGTACGCAACCGTGCGAATCCAGATCCTCGGGCTGATCGGAGTAGGCGTCCGCGTACACGGGCGGCACGCAATTGGCCATGCCCGGACCGATCAACGCCATTTCGTACCAGTGGGTATTGGGCAACGCCGACATCAGGGCCCGATGGGCGGGACCGCACGCGTGCAATTGCACGTCGAACCCCAGGGCTTGACAGAAATGGGCTGCTTTCAGGGCTCCGGTCAGGCCCATGTCGTATTCCGGATCCAGATGCAGGAGGTCGCAGCCTCCCTGCAGCAGGAAATTGGCCTTCTGCTCTATGCCGCGTACATGTTCGCCGACCAGCAGAGGGGTCCGCAACTGGGCCCGCAGGCGCTTGTGCGCGGCGGCGGACACGCCGCTGTCCCGATAGGGATCTTCGTACCAGAAGTAGCCGGCTTCGTCGCAGGCCCGTCCTACCCAGAGGGCGTCCATGTAGGTGCGCAACTGGCACGCGGGATCCAGCATCAGAGGCCAGTCGGGTCCTACGGCATCGCGCACGGCCAGCGCGTTGGCCGCCTCTTGGCGGGCATCCCCCGCATGCCATCCGTGAATCTTGAAGCCGTGGAACCCCCGCTGCCGACATTCCTGGGCATAATCGCAGAAGGCCTGGATCGATTCCAGCCCCCCGGGTTCTTCTTGGCCGTGATACGTGCTGGCATAGACCGGCAGACGCGTCCGAAAGCCGCCCAGCAGACTGGACACCGAAGCTCCCAGGCGTTTGCCGTGCAAGTCCCAAAGAGCCAGGTCCAGCGGACCCATGCCCATATGATCGTACGCCCGGGATTCCCGCTTCAGTTCCTCCCATAGGGATTCGCGTTGCAACGCATTCCGACCGACCAGCAAAGGAGCCAGCATTTGCATTTGACCCCAAGTCGAGGGGGTGCCGACCCAATGCGTGACGTATGCTCCCGAGACGTCGTCGTCGCAGACGATGCGCACTGCATAGCGCGTAGCCGTCAGGCAGGCGCCGCGGGCATACACCATATTGCCCACGCCGGCAGCAGGATGGCGGCCCAAGGCCATGTCCGGCACGTCGAAGCGGAAGGAGCGGATATCCACGCGGGAGATAGGGGTCATGGCTCTACCTGCGGTGTGTATGAGAGCAGTACTTCATAGTAACGCAATCCGGCAAGACGCCGTTCCCGGCCCAATTGCAGAATCGGGAACTCCTTGGTTATACTGTCGGGCAGCATAAAGCATCGCGAACTGGATCGCACCGGAGTAGTACGCGGCGCACTCCCGCAGAGAGCAGGCGGCATGGGCTGGAACCGTCTGCATTCCGAGAGTGGCGCGGAAGTCGCCGGGAAGCCAGGCCGGGTCAGGACAGTGTCCAGCCCGTCTCGGGTCAGCCCGTTACAGCTGTCGAGCGCCTGTCCGCGGGGACAGGCGAAACCAAGGTGGTACCACGGAGCCGTTTCGTCCTTGAACGTCACGGCTCTTTTGTTTGGAGAAATCGGCATGTCGTCTGCATTGAGTCGCACCTACGATCCCAAAGCCCATGAAGAGCGGCTCGGCGCTTGGTGGGAGCGCCAGGGCTTCTTCAAGCCGGAGACCCAAGTGGCGTTGGGTCAAGTGGATCCCGGAAAACCGCCTTTCGTCGTTCCGATGCCGCCGCCCAACGTAACGGGAGTCCTGCACCTGGGCCATGCCATCATGGACGCCGTCGAGGATTTTCTCGTACGGGCCAAACGACAGCAAGGCTATCCCGCCCTATGGATTCCGGGAACCGATCATGCCGGGATCGCCACCCAAAGCATCGTGGAGCAGTTTCTGCAGGAAACGGGAAGCAGTCGCCAGGCCCTGGGCCGCGAAGCCTTCGAACAGGAAGTCTGGTCTTGGAAGGAGGAATATCACAGCCGTATTTCCGGGCAGCAACGCCGGTTGGGCATTTCCTGCGACTGGGAACGGGAACGGTTCACGCTGGATCCCAATCTGTCACGGGCGGTGCGCACTTCCTTCGTGCGCCTGTACGAGGAAGGTTTGATCTATCGCGGCGAATACCTGGTGAATTGGTCGCCCAAGCTGCAAACGGCAGTGTCGGATCTGGAAGTGGAGTACGAAGCCATGGAAGGCAGCCTGTACACCTTCAAGTACAGGCTGCAGGGCTCCGACGACTACATTCCGGTGGCCACCACCCGCCCGGAAACGATCCTGGGCGACACGGGCCTCGCCGTACATCCCGAGGACGAGAAATACGGCTTCCGGGTCGGGCAACACGTGTTGGTGCCCCTGCAGGATCGCCCCATCCCGGTAGTCGCGGATGCCGCGGTGGATCTGTCCTTCGGAACCGGGGCCTTCAAGATCACGCCCGGGCACGACCACACCGACTACGAGGTGGGCCGGCGACACGGCTTGCCTTGCATTTCCATCTTCGATCGAGATGCCAATTTGAACGAGACGGCCGGAGAATTCGCGGGCTTGTCCCGGGAAGAAGGCCGCGCCCGAATCTGGGCGGCCATGGAAGCCCAGGGCCTGACCCTCGGGCAAGAGCCGTACACGGTACGGGTGCCGCGCTCGCAACGCAGCGGCGAAATCATCGAACCCATGCTCAGTACGCAGTGGTTCGTGAGAATGGAGGAGATGGCGCAGCAGGCCAAAGAGGCCGTGGCCACCGGCCAGATCGAAATCGTGCCCCGCTCCTTCGAGAAAGTGTATTTCCATTGGCTGGACAACATTCGGGACTGGTGCATCTCGCGCCAACTGTGGTGGGGGCACCGCATTCCGGTCTGGTACGGCCCGGACGGACACATGTTTTGCGCCATGGACGAGGCGGAAGCCCACGCGTCGGCGCAACGCCACTACGGCAGACCGACGCGGCTGGAACAGGATGCCGACGTACTGGATACCTGGTACAGCAGCGGCCTCTGGCCTTTCAGTATTCTGGGGTGGCCGGAACAGACGGCAGATTATGCGCAGTATTATCCGGCTTCCGTACTGGAGACCGGCTACGACATTCTCTTCTTCTGGGTGGCCCGCATGATCATGCTGGGCCTGAAACTGACCGGCCAAGTCCCCTTCCGGACGGTGTATTTGCACGGCTTGGTACGCGCGGAAGACGGCAAGAAAATGTCCAAATCCCAGGGCAATACGGTGGATCCGCTGGACGTGGTGGCGGAATACGGATCCGATGCGCTGCGGTTCGCGCTGCTGACGGGCATAGCTCCGGGCAACGATCTGACGATCCAGTCCAGCCGCTTCGAGAACAACCGCAATTTCGCCAACAAGGTTTGGAACGCCTTTCGGTTCCTGATGTCTCATGCCGCAGGGCGGGAGTTGCCGCTGACCCAGCCGGCGAACGTCTTTCTGACCACCTACGCCTTGCCGGCCGCAGAACGGCTCGCGTTGGCCGACCGCTGGATCTTGGCGCGGCTGACCGCAGTGACGCAAGACGCCGAGCGGCTGTTGGCGACCTGGCAGATAGGGGAGATGGGCAAGTCGTTGTACGACTTCATCTGGCACGAATTCTGCGACTGGTATGTGGAGGCTGCGAAAGTCGACCTGCGCGGCGAAGACCCGGCCAAGACCCAAGCCACGGTCCAGGTCTTGGCGCATGTGTTGGGACAGAGCATGCGCTATCTGCATCCCTACCTGCCTTTCCTGACGGAAGCCGTCTGGCAAGAACTGCCGGGTCTGAAGGCGGTGATTCCCACCGTCATGTTCGCCCGTTGGGACACATCGGCGGAGGTCGACCGTCAAGCCGTGGTGGATTTCGGGCTGTTGCAGAAGATCGTGCGGGCCGTCCGCAACCTGCGGGCCGAGTACAAAATCGACCCCGGTCGGCGCTTGAAGGTGCATATGACCTGCCGGAACCGACCGGAACTGCTGACGGCCAACCAGGACCTGTTGACGGCCTTGGCGCGGCTGGACGCCGCCGCGTCGCG
This sequence comes from Anaerolineales bacterium, assembly GCA_034421855.1. Taxonomy (GTDB): domain Bacteria; phylum Chloroflexota; class Anaerolineae; order Caldilineales; family Caldilineaceae; genus Bin34. The sequence continues at coordinate 965 of DAOUKB010000078.1, read as the reverse complement.
CTGGGGAGAGGAGGCAGGGGCCAAGCCGGATCCGTGCCTCACGCTGACGGTAGAGGAAGTGACCATGTACTTCCCGTGGGCCGGAGTCGTGGACATGGAAGCCGAGAAACGGCGTATGCAAGCCCGCATCGACGACCTGCAGAAGCAATTGCAACGCGCGCAGGCGCTGTTGGCCAACGGCGCTTTCGTGTCGAAGGCTCCGGCGGCAGTGGTCGCCCGCGAGAAAGCGAAAGCGGCGAAACTGGCACGCGAAGCCCAACAAATCGAGCAGCGGTTGCAGGAAATGCAAGGGTAGCCGCAGGGTCCGCGCCCAGGCCGATTTGGATCTTTTGCGCGCCGAAAGATTGGAAGCGAAAGGCGCTTGCTATGCTATACTGCCCCTCGTTCGCAAAGGTTGGTTTCAGCAGCCGCGGCCAAACGTGAACCCCCTTTTCGGGGCTACTGCTTTGATGTTTCTCGAGGGCATGTTCGGACCGACTTTCTCACTGTTCCGTAGCCTTGATTTCATCCGGATTTCCATAGCCCCCGTCGGGCTCTGTGCCCCCAGCCTCGCCTCGGCGCACGGTTTCTGGTCTCGGGAAGCAACGTAATGGCGGAATTGACACCTGCAGAACGAAGAGAGCGGCGGATCGCGGAAGCGAAGCGCCGCGCCGCGGAGAAGCGGGGCGAGACTTACGCACCGGCAGGGGAAGAGGCTCCGGCCGCGCGCGCGGCCCCGGCCGCCCACGACCCGGTCGATACTACCCCAGACGTGACGCCGCCGCCGGCGGCGACGGTCCCGGACGGAGCGGAACCCGTACCGCCGGCGCATACCGAACCCGCGCGCCCGGCGGAAGCTCCGGTCGCGGCGGAAGCCCCCGCCGCGGCATCTACGGCCGGAGGCCGGGAGCGTACCCCGCCTGCCCCCGTCGCCCCCGTAGTACCGCGGGCCCCTGCGTCCGCCGCAGCCGCAGACCCCGACGCGG
>DAOUKB010000077.1:0-1708 GCA_034421855.1 Anaerolineales bacterium | reverse complement strand
CCATCTCGTAGCCAATCCCCGCCTTGTCCAGACGCCGCGCCAGCCAGTGATGACCGTTGAAGTAGACTTGCAGACGAAATGGCGCCCAAGTGGGCACCCGGACATAGCACAATCCAAACACCTCATCGATGAAGTAGAAGTAATAGTGTAGACATTTGCCCGACGTGGGCTTCAGAAAGGTACGTTGCGAACTCTTGTCGTACCAGGGACGAAACGACGGACAGGTCTCCATCGCTGAGAACACATGCACCAAGCCGGGATGATTGCCTCGTCGAGTGACAATCTCCTTCACTCTCTGCTCTTTACGGAATGCTTTGTAATTGCGAATGAACTCGACCTCCAGACCCGCCTGCGCTGCCACACGCTCGGCATTGTCGCGTATCTCATTGCGTAGCGGCTCCGCCCAACGCGCATAGTCGAACAGGCGGGTATTGTGATAGCTGAGATAACCCGCCATGGCCTGCGCATGACCGATGTCAGGCAGCATTCCCGTGACCACCACACGGTCGAAGCAGGACAGTACACCTGCGATCTTGTCCTGGTGACGCTCAACGAACGGATTCATCGTCGTGGGTCCATGAGTAACAGGCTGAAAAGTGGTCAGAATACGACAAACTCTTGGTTCCGGCTACGCCGGGTTAGGACTTATATCCTTGACTTGACAACCATCGCACCGACCCGGCGGTATCGGATTACGCTTCTCTGATCCGACCGACTCGGGACCGGTAATCACCTTGGCAGGCCGGATTGGCCGCAGTGTAATCCGACAGTCAGCCGCGTGACCGCAGATTTCTCGCGGTGGACTCGTTCGTCAAGTCAGGGATATAAGCCCCTACGCATTGGCCTCCTCTCTACCCTCTGCTGCTGGCCGCGGCCAGCCTGGGGATATTCGATCCCGTCGCCGTTGCCGGCCCCCTCAACGCAATCATCTTCGGACTGACCGTATTCGTCGTGGGGCGGTACCTGCGGCGCCGTCTGGAGTCCCGGTTCCTGGCGGTATGGGGCTGTCTCGCGACGGCCTTGGCGGCCCCGCTCCTGGAATGGTCGTCGTGGGCGCACTCCGAGCCCCTGTTCCTCCTGCTGGCGACCCTTGCCCTGGTCCAGGCCGACCGGTTCCTGTCCGAGGGCAGGTTCCGGGCGCTGGTCTGGGCGGCGGCATTCAGCGCCTTGGCCTGGCAGACCCGGTACATCGGAGCGGCCGTGCCGGCTTGCGTGGGGCTGCTGCTGCTCTTCCAGCACGGCGCCTCCATGACGCAGAGGGCGGGGCGCATCACGGCTTACTCGCTGATCGTGGCGGTGCCGATGGTGTTCTGGCTGCTGCGCAACCTCTTGACCACCGGAGAGCTCACCAGGCACTCGTCGCCCGGAAGCTATCCTATGCCGATGATGATGCGGGATGTCGTGGACATCCTGTGGAGTTGGGCGCAGACCAATGCTGCCGCGGTTCTGGCGCCGTTCGTCGCAGTTCTCGTCGTCGTGCAGTGGAGGCGATTCACGGTTGCCGACTGCCGCGACTGGCGCCCCTTCCGGCTGTTCGGGGGCTTTGCGCTGACGTACCTCGCCTTGTTCATCGCGGCCATATCGCTTCTGGTCGGTATCAATCTGGCACAAGGTATACCGGATAGACTTCTGATTCCGCTGTATATTCCGTTCCTGATAGCCGGCGTATTCGTGCTGGATCGAGTTCTTGGCCATGAACGGGACATAC
>DAOUKB010000076.1:0-21990 GCA_034421855.1 Anaerolineales bacterium | reverse complement strand
ATGCCGGTGGGTACTATGACCCCGGCTTGGCCCGATGGATTGAGGAGGGCGGCGACAGTTTCCGCAAAGATGGAGTATGTATTGACGTCGCCTTTGCCGGTCAGCGGGTTTCGTCCGCTCGTGCGTACAAAAAGACTGATCCCGTCGGATCGCCGTACCGCTGCCGCAAATTCGGCGCTCAGTGCAGGGTTTTCCTTCTGCAGCCGGTCGATCAAGGCCTGACGAATCGACTTCCGCGGTGCGGCGGCGATGTCCGGATCCCGAGCCGCGAAGAACTCCTTCTCCTGCAGTTTGATGCGTTCCCAAGGCGGATTGGCCAATAACACATCAAAGCCCCCCCCCCCCCGAATCGTCAAACACCTCGGGAAACTCCAGCGGCCAGTGAAAGAAGGCCAAGGTCCGAGAGGCGCTCTCGGCTTGGGATTTCAGGTGAGTGGCAGGCCCGTGCCAGATATCCCCCGAGGTCGGTACTGATTTGGCTTTCCGGTCCTCGGCGTCGGTGAGGGGGGCAAAGAATGCGTAGGTCCAGAGATCGCAGGCCTCTCTCTGCCTTTCGTAGTACGTATCCGGAGCACGCAGCTCCGCATAGAGTTCCTGCTTGGCCTGGACGTCGGCGGTGTTCCGCTCGTCCTGCCTTCCTACTGCGGCAATTGCCTCAGCGAAGTCGTCTGCAGATCCTTCGGTATCGCCGAACACAAACGACCGTTGACCCTGCCGTTCCACCTTGTTGAGTCGTCGATAGCGGCTGGCTACCCTCTTGTCGTCGCCCTTGACCGGTTTGTAGGCGCCATCGGGAATCCCCTCTTCCAAACACGCAATCTCCCGTATACCCACGAGACTGTCCCCGCACTTGATGCGATGGTCGAGAAAACTCAGGGGATAACCGGCCGCGTGACTCTCTATCCATAGAGCCACTTTGCACAGGTCCACAGCCAGCGGATTCTTGTCTACACCGTATACGCAATGGCGCACTACGTCCCGTACCGCCTCCCGGTATAGAGGTAGGGCGGGCTCGTCCTGTCCAGTCCGCGTGCGGGCCAATTCCCGGGCAATGCGGCGCGTCGCGGCCAGCAGAAAATGCCCTGATCCGCATGCCGGATCACAGATCCGCAGAGACAACAAAGCTTCCTCCCGCTTGGTTGCATCCGGCCCTGCGTCCCCTAGACGCTCCGTCATGACGGGTACCAACGCGCTTTCCATCAACTCTTTCACCAATTCCGGCGGGGTGTAGTAGGAACCGGTCTGCTTGCGTTCCGTGCCCGCCGTCAATACGAAACCGGGTGGCGCCTCGTTCCTATCCACGCCTGTGAATCCCGGGTGGTAGTCCAACAGACTCTCGTAGACGGAACCCAGTTCTTCCACATCCAGGTGAGCGTAGTTGACTCTGCGACGTATGCCGTCGGCATCGAAAGTCGACAGGTGCCGTATGGCCTTGAGCAGCTCTTCGTTGGTACAGGTCGCGGCTTCGATATTCCGACACGCCTCCGGTCCAAACAGTTCGCCGTTCAAAGGGGAGAGACTCAGCCCCAAAGCAGTGTCGTCGCGAAACAGACGAAAGGTCTTCTTCAGCCCTTCCCAGAGATCGCCGTGCAGGTCGTTGGCAAAGTAGCGTTCGGCCCGGGTTCGGAGTCTGCCGACACTGTAGTACCGGCTGTATACCGTGTGCAGGCCTGCGCTTGCTTCCTGGAAAAGCAGTTTCCGCTCTTCCGTAACCATGAGAAAGAGCAGTCGGTAGACCAGTCGGAGCAGCTGCCTGTAGAAATCCGTATCTGTCAAATCCCCCCGCTCGATTGCGCCTGCCAATGCCGTGTTGGCCGGATTTCGGAGGAACGCCGTACCCAGAACCTCCAAGGCGCCCTTGACGCCGTCGCGCAGCCTGTCCCTGACCCGGCCTCCGCGCTCCACGCCTTCGGCATAGTAGCTCTCGAGCCAACAGGCGTGCGGCGAGTCTTCCGGCCCCGGAAACCGCGTGGCATGCAGAAGCCTGTACAGAACCGCGAATTCGCTGTACAGGTTGCCTTCCAGCATCGCCTGCAAATTGAACTCCAGGTAGCTGGGTTTGGACAGGCGGACGCTGTCGCGCAGGAGGCGCATTTCCCCGCCGTTTGTGGCCAACCCCCACAAGGCCTCGGATCCGTTCAGATACGATTGCACAGCGGCATGGGGCGTGTGCCTGCCCTGTTGCCCCCTTTCGTCGAGGCTCTGGTTCCACGCCACGATGTGGATGGGCGACGCGAACTCGCTGTCGTGCATGCGATGCGAGACGACCAGGGTCTCGTTGCCGACTTCGATGGCGCTCCGCTGGAATCGCGGACGCGGGAACTCCAGCAGTTCGAGAAAGCCCTCTATCCAGTATCGACGGGTCAGAGAGGTGGGGCTTTCCCTGGACCAATTTCGTCGGGTCTCAAATGCATTCCAGTAGTCTCGCGCGGCGGCAAACGACCTCTGCATCACATCGGGCAGATTTCTGCCCCGGGGTATTCCGAAGTCGGCCGGCTTCTGGCCCGGCAGTTCCCTGTCCCCGGCGGCGATGCTCTCCAGCAGATCGGGGGGCAGGAGTCCTCCTTCCACGGATATCGTCGTGAGATTCATGCGATGATGCCTGCCGGTATCAGCACGAAACATCCGATGACATCAGGCGGACAGTGGGGCGTGATCCGTACATGGTGATGCTCCTGCCACGCCCCTCGAATCCGTACGTGGGCGTCCGTAAGCCGGCGCGCCCGCTCATCCACTACGGTCTGGTACCAATCGCCTTCCAAGTTCTCCAAAGCCCACGTCACGTGTTCTCGACGTTCCGCGTCGGGCATGTTGCCCAGTGGCCTCGTATCTCGGAGCAGCCGGCTGGCCTCGTCCTGCAGAGGCTTCAACCACCGGATGCCGTGCTGTTTGGGTTCGAAAGCACAGACGACGACCTCTTCGGCGAACTGCACGCCCTCCGCCCTAATGAGATAGCGCAAGCGGAGGATGAGCACCACCGTCCTGATGGTCACCAGGGAAGAGTAGGCTGCACCGCAACGTGCAAATTGCCGCTGTCGGCCGTACAGGGCCTGCGCCAAGTACGTTTCGGCAATGGTAGCGACGACTGGGTGATTGCGGCCCAACAGGGTTACATCGGGCATATGATTGCCCTCGAAAGCAACGCGCAAGGGGAATTCCATGCCGCCGGCCCGAGCTGCCATCGGCTTCGCCAAATCGCCCGCGTGCAGTTCGAACTCTCCCGTTCGGCGGCTCTTGCGCAATGCGCCGTTGAACAATTGCAGAGCGTAGCCGACGAAGTGTTCCACATCCTTCTCGCTGCCCAAGACGGGCTCCATGGCCCGCATTTCTCTGTCGACTGCCCCGGGCTCGATACCGTGTTGGGCAAAGTACGTCCTTATCTGGCCTTCCTCTTTCGCCCGCCGTTCCCACGCGTCGTACAGGCGGCTCACGCGGGCGTCTTCGAAACCAAGACTGAGTTGGTGTCCCGTCGTCCGGCCTCGGAGCAATACGCTTTCTACCAGGGCCTTGAGCAGCTCTTCGGATTCGACGGGCACGGGCACGGAGATCCCCAGACTGCGTTTGATGGCCTGCGCTTTGCGCAACAAGACGTCGAGTACCACCATGTCCATTTCGTTGTCTTCGCCGAACAACAGCACCGTATGCACGGTGTCCCTGGGTTGGCCGAAACGATCCACGCGTCCCTCGCGTTGTTCCAACCGATTGGGATTCCAGGGCAGGTCGTAGTGCAGTACGGCATCGTAGTGGTGTTGCAGGTTGATGCCCTCGCTCAGACAGTCCGTGGCCACGAGCACGCGCAACGGCTGCCGCGCCAGCGCGCGCACCATTTCTTCTCGCTGTTCGCTGTCGCCTTCGTTGCCGGTCACCGCCTTGATGTGTACGCCTGGATGGGACCTCTCGAGCAGGGTCTCCAGTTGTTCCGCGACGTAGTAGGCGGTCTGGATAAAGCGGCAGTAGACGATAGGGTGGCAACCTTGCCTCAGCAGATCCGATACGGCGTCTGCGGCTTCGCGCAGCTTGGCGTCTGCTCTAGGGCCCGTCAACGCCTGGGCCCGTTTGAGAAAGTCGTTCAGTTTTCGTTCGTCGGCCGTATCCAACGCGCCCTTGGAGTCTTCGCCTCGAAAAGGCGGCAGCCAGTCTGCCGCCTGATCTTCGTCGGCTGAATCCAGTATTTGTCCACTGATCCACTCGTCGGAGCTTTCGTCCGGCAACTCGACGGTACCCGTTTCGCTCTTCGCTTGCAGTGCCTCTTTCCGATGTTCGAGAGCCGCCTGGGCGGCGCCTGGACTGGAAAGCACGCAGCGCAGAATAGTCACGGCGGCCCAATAACGCACCCTTTGCTGTTGCATCGCCTCGTTGGCCACTGACGCATACTCCCGGCAGTAGTCGAGGATGTCCACGAAGAGGCGGTTGTAGGCCGCCGTCATCAAATAAGGGCGTTCCGTCGCTATCCGTTCGGGGAACGGCGTGTCCACTCCCAACCACCGGCATAGGTCGGAGCGTTTTCGCTGAACGACGTACGGCATCATCTTTCGACGAGAGAGCGGTCGACCGCTCTCGTCGAAAGCCGGGTTCAGCAGACCCAACAGCGATTGGAAACTCTCCTCGATCCCGCTGTGGGGCGTGGCCGTAGCTAAGACGACATGCCTAGTCTGGTCGGCGGCCAATTCCTGCACCAAGGCAAAGCGCTGATGTTGCCGGTCGGACGCTCCTTTGGGGCGGGCGGCCGTGTGGGCTTCGTCGACAATAATGAACTCTGGGGCGTCGGCCAGAAACAGGGGCTTGAAGCGCTCCGTCTTGATCAGGTCGATGCTGGCCACCAGATGCCGATAGTATCGGAAGATGGTGTCGTCGGCGCGCGGCAGGTTCCGTTCCAAACGGCGAATGCATGAAGACTGGACGACGGTAGTCGCTATGCCGAAGCGGGTGCGCAGTTCTTCCTCCCATTGATCGCACAGATGCGGAGCGCACAACACCCCGATGCGTCGCACGATGCCACGATCCAGCAGCTCCCGGGCAATCATGCCGGCTTCAATGGTTTTGCCCACGCCTACATCGTCGGCAATCAGCAGGCGTACCGGATCCTGGCGCAGGGCCATGATGAGCGGGACGTACTGATAGGGACGCGGAGTGACCGACAGGTGGCCCAGCGATCGGAAAGGGCCGGCACCGTTGCGCAGTCCCAGGCGCACGGCATCTTGCAGCAGGCGCGCGCTGGCCAGACCTCCGGCCTGACACGGTTTCGGGCGTGGATAGGTTGCACTCCGGACTGCGTGGGGTTCCAGAGGGACAAAGATCCCCGTGGGCTCTTCGTCCGGATTGTCTACTGGGCGCAGCCGGACAACCTGCTTTTCTTCTCGAGGAAGGACCACCCAGTCCCGGCCGCGGGCCCGTACCAGAGAACCCGGCTCATGGACGCCGGGCGCGGAGGAACTATCTATGAACGTCACCTATGACGGGAGAAAGAAAGCGAGGCAGGCAACAGGCTCTCGGACCGATCGCCAAGCCTTCCCGTTGATTGTACCCCAGGAAAATGGATATAGGCCCGCGCTCGGCACGGCATGAGGGGGCGCCACGTCGGATTTCAGCCGGCGTGGCTGTATTTTCGGTGGAGCGGTTGTTTCTCTGTGTCTCTTGAACAGGATTTCCAGCCTTTGGGCAGCTCGATACACGGATCGAAGGTACAGCCGAATTCGGCAGGATTGGATAAACATTGAATGCTGCAGGGGCGCACGACGTAGTCTGCAGGAGTACCGCCGCATGGAGGCTGATGCAGATGATGGTGTTGGACGTTCTGTCCACTTAGTCGAGCGACGAAATCCTGGATCGGCTGGAAGCTGCTCCTGGAGAATGGCGGAGCTTGTTGCTGAGCGCGCCCTCCTCGGGCGACGCTGCCGCCTGATTGGCCGGAGGACATTCTTTGCAGACGGTCCTCCCTGCTCGAGATCCACGAGGGCCGGGCGGCGAACCATGCGGGTCGCTGTGCATAATCTCCTGTGTCGGCCGTTACCTCTTGCCTGGTGTCCGCGAGTTGCTCTGCAGGCCAAGGGAAAGGCGACGGCTGGAGAGGGTCGATGCAGAAGCGGGTCTTACGCACGAGCTGTCCGTGCCGCGCGAAGAAGGCACGTCTTCCGGATATTCTCCGGTACCCCGACGAGAGGTCAGGGTTTGCTGTGAGGCGCCTTTCACCGGATTCCCGTCGTCGCCGCTCCGGGTTCGTCGGGACGGGAAAGTCTTGCAGAAAACACCTCGCCTCAGTCCCGTATAATCTCGGGAAACCTTGCCGCCACGACGCAAGGTTTCCCGTTTTCACAGCAAGGAGGGGCAGATGGCCTATACGGTCACGGCCGCTCAGCAGGCCCAATACGAAACCGACGGCTTTTTCATCGCCCGCGGCCTGCTGGAACCGGCAACAGTGCGGGATTTGCGCCGGCAGATTACGGACACTATCGCCCGGGGGAAGAGCGGCGTCAATTTCGACACTACGCGCATGGACGGCAAAACCGTCAAAGGGAGCGGCATGTATCGCAAGCTGGCTCTGCTGGGTCGCCGTAACCCGGATGTGTGGGATGCCTACTACGGCCACGAAAACGTAATAGACATCAACCGGCATTTTCTGGGCGACGAGGTCTATCTGTGGTTCGATTCCATCTTTACCAAGCCGGCCAAGGTGGGAGAGGCGACGCCTTGGCATCAGGACATTGGACTCTGGACTCAAAATCCCATTACCAGACCTAAGAAGCCGTTCTTCCGGAACGCTCTCACCATTTGGACGGCTATCGACAAGGCGGATCGCACGAACGGCTGTCTGCAGGTGGTGCCGGGCTCTCACAAGGGGGAAGTCGTCGAACACGTGCGCTACGCGGACAGCATCCATGTGGAGTTGCCACGGGACATGGTGCAGGATCTGCCCGTGGCGCACATCGAGCTGGAGGCCGGGGATGCCATTGTGTGGCATGCGCACCTGTGGCACTATAGCCCGGTCAATCGCAGCGATCGCAACCGTTTGGGCATAGCCCAGGTGTCTCTGTCGGAAGCCGATGCCTTGGGGGCGGACAAGACCGATTTGCCCCCACTGCTGTGCGGGGGTGTAGGTCAACGCGCCCCGGCCCTGGAGGCGCAGCGCAGCGCCCCGGCCTAGCGGCATTCGTCCGGCTGCGGACGAAATAGGTTCGCTCTTGGGGTTGGTGAGTTTCTACGATATAATCGAGTTTCTGCCGAGTGCATACGAATACTCGCCCGGAGTGGAGAGATACTGCGGAAACGAACCGACAGAGGCCTGAAAATGGTCCGTTGGAGGCAGCGACGAGAACCGACGGCGGCGTGGGGGAAGCCGAGCTTTCGCCCTGCAGGACAGTACGTGCCTTCAATACGGTCGGATGTCGAACCCGTGTCGCCCGGGATATTGTCTGCTGTACGTTGCAGTTGGCTTAGGTCGCTGGTCTGACGGCCACGCCGGCCCAAGGCAATTGGGATTGTTGTGTCGAAATCACCAATGAGGAAATGATATGGAAAGATTGTCGCGACGTAATTTCTTGAAGGTAAGCGCCTGGGCGGCCGGAACTGCCGCTTTGGCGGCCTGCGCTCCGGCTGTCCCGGCTCCTGCCGCGGACAGTGGCGACGAAATGGACGCCATGCCGGAAGGCCAGACGTTGGAAGCCTGGTCTCGCATGACCAATCTGGCGCAGGAGTCCATTATCGGCATCATCGACAACTACAACGCCCAGAACGAGATGGGCAACACTGTGGAGTTTGTGTACGTCGCCCAGACTCAAGGTACACAGGCGGACGAAAAACTGCTGACTGCCGTAGCCGGCGGCAATCCGCCCCCGCTTTATTACGCGGACCGCTTCACCGTGCCCCAGTTTGCGCATCAAGGCTTCTTCTCGGACATCACGGAACACGCCAACGCGGCCGGGGTGACCCAAGAGGACTACTTTGATTTCGCGTGGGAAGAGACGGTATACAAAGGGGGCGTGTACGCCCTTTCCTTCGATACCGATACCCGCGCCCTCTGGTACAACATGGACATCATGGCCGAGGCCGGATTGGATCCCGAGGCGCCCCCGCAGAACTTGAACGATTTGCGCGCGGCCACCAGCGCCTTGGAGATACGGGACGATCAGGACCGGGTCACGCGGTACGGGTTCAATCCCATTTACGACCAAGCCTGGCTGTACACTTGGGGCTTCGCTTTCGGGGGCTCGTTCCAGGATCCGGAGACGAGGGCGATTACTTTCGCCCACCCCAAGAACATCGAAGCCATGGAGTTCGTCAAGAGCTTCGTGCAGGAAATTGGAGTCGAGAACGTAGACGCGATGCTGGCCGCTTGCGCCGGCGGCGCCTGCAGCGGCCCCAACGATTACTTCTGGACCGGACAGTCGGCCATGACCTGCAGCGGCAACTGGAAGGTCGCCCAGCATCATCGCTATACGCCGGACGGCAACTACGGTGTGGTGCCTATGCCGGGCCCCGACGGTCCCGCCCCAGGGGCCTCCTGGGCCGGCGGCTGGAGCTGGTGCATCCCGTTGGGCTGGCCCGACTTGGAGTCTGCCTTTGATGCCTTGGCGTATTTCTGCGGTACGGAAGGTCAGTTGAAGTACAACAAGGACACCTTCCACATCCCTACCATCAAGACTGCGGCAGAGGATCCCTTCTTCCGGGAAGATCCGCTGCATGCCGTGTTCATGGATCTCTTGCCCGTTTCCCATGCTCGCCCGCCGATTCCGTTCGGGAGCAAGCTCTGGGACCTTCAGGTGCAGGCCTTCCGGGACATCATCCCTCATGACCTGAAACCTGTGGAACAGGCTTTGCAGGACATCGACGACGAGATCAACGCGGATCTGGAAGAGGCCGGGTTCTTCTCCTGATTTCTCCAGGGTCCCCGGGGTTTCCTGTGCCGAGCAGCCGTAACGCCGGTGCTGGCGCAGGACCTCGTAGCGACCGATCTGGGTTCCTGGTTGCAGGAACCGATCCTGCGGAGCATGACGGCGGCACGTCAGAAAAATTTTTCTGACGTGCCGCCGGGCGTCCCCGGGAACCTGGTGGGATCGGCTGCGTCTTCCCACAAGGGACTATAGGGCCGAGCCCAGCTCTGTGTAGGCGTCGGCGACAAGCTTGCCGACTTCGCGTTTCGTCTCCGGGTCTCCGTTCCGCCGCATGCCGTGGCGTAGAGTTGGGGGCGTTGGAGTCAGATCTCTGCCGGGGTACTGAATATGTCCCCAGGCTTCGGGTCGATCGGAAACGCGTGCCTGGCCGACGTTAGGATGCAAGGCGGCATTGGCTGGGCGACCGGGCGGACAGGCTCGCGACTCTCACCGGCTTCTTTCTCGTGACCGGCCGCAGCTGCTTGTGAAGGACGGCTTCGAAGGCCGTGACCGTCAGAACGGGGATGCCTCCCGCAGGGAACTACATTGGCCGGAATTCCGATCCCCACCTTGGTTCGATGAACTCTTCGGGTTCCAGACCCAACGCATCGGCCACGCGGGTAATGTGGTTGAAAAAGGCAACGATCTGAACCGCGTCCAGCACCGCGGTTTCGCTGCAGCCCGTTTGGCGCAGACGATCCAGATCCGCCGCCGTCATGGCATGCTGGGTATGGGTCAATTTGGCCGCGAACTCGCACAAGGCGCGATCCTGCGGCGACAGGTCGACGGTACGCCAGTCACGTGCAATGCCATGCAGAAAGGCGTCGATTTTCTCTGTTTGCCACGTCGTGGCCTCTGCGATCTCGGCCCGGAGATCGTGCGCATGCGCCTGTGTTCAGTAAGGACAACGAAGTTCCGCCGACACCACGGTGGCCAGCATCTCGCGCTGGACGCGTGTCAGATCCGAGGGTCCCATCATGGCTGCGGAATACAATTGCATGACTGCCTGGAGCGTATGGGGACGCAGACTCATGACCTGCACTATTTTCCAGATGCGGCCGGCGCGTTCCAAGGCCTGATCGAAGATCCGGCGCAGCAGTCCGTCTGAATCGGCATAGGAGATCTGCTTGATCCACGCCATCATATTCCTCCGTACTCGTCTGCTATGCGACCGACAACCCCCTGATTCTGCAGGTGGCAGCGGAAAACGCCAAGCTGGAGGGTTGCCTCAGCACACCTGCCGATTTGCCCCAGCCCGCGCCATAGGCCTGCCGGGAGAAGGGGGCCATCTCCAGAGCGCCTTGTTGTGTAGCCGCGGGCGACGATAGATAATGCTACCATTGGGCTTGTTGCCGAGTCTGTTTTGGCATCGAGCGCGTACGCGGGCAAGGAACCGACTTCGTCCGTTCGGCGACGCAGAGCAAGCGCAGGCATTCTCCGTTGTCGCCGCGGGACCGGCGTACGTCTCTGCGCCGCGCGGCTTGGCATACGAGAGTTCCTGCACCAGAATTTCGGTGCTTCCCCGGCTTAGAAAGATTTCGGCCGTTTCCCCTAGCCCTTCGGCCTTAGGGAGAAAGAAGAGAACATAATCGAGTTTCCCTTTCTGTGGTCCGCTGCACATGACGGTTTTGATGGCCCGCATGGCCAATCCCAGTCCCAAGGTGCGCAACACCTTTTTCGGCATCCTCTTTGCCAGCCCTTGGCTGATCGGCGTTTCGGTCTTCTGGATCTACCCTACCCTGGCTTCGGCCTATTACAGTCTCAACAAATTCAATGCGGTCCAGACGCCGCAATGGCTGGGCTTCGCCAACTACGTACAGCTCTTCACGGACGATCCCGAATTCATACAGGCCATCGTCAACACTCTGTATTTTGCCGGAGTGTCCATCCCGTTGGCCATCCTGCTCGCTTTCGGGTTGGCCATGCTGCTCAACGCCCGCATTCACTTCCAGACGGTGTACCGTACCATTTACTTTCTGCCTACGCTGGTGCCGGAAGTGGCCCTGGCTTTGGTATGGGTCTATCTCTTCACTCCCGTCACAGGTCTGATCAACCTGCCCTTCGACTGGCTGGGATTGAAGGGCCTGTGTTGGCTGACCTGTACGCAGTGGGCCATGCCCACCTTGATTCTGTTGGCCCTGTGGATTATCGGACAGCAGATCATCCTGTATCTGGCGGGATTGCAGGATGTCCCCCAAGATCTCTATGATGCGGCGGACGTGGACGGAGCCAACTTCTGGCGCAAACTGCGGAACGTGACCATTCCCATGATGACCCCGGTCATCTTCTTCCACCTGGTGACCAGCGTGATCGGGGCCTTGCAGTTCTTCGCCATCCCGTACGTCATGACCGGCGGCACCGGATTCCCCGGCGGCAGCACCATGTTTTATTCCATATACCTCTACAAGAACGCCTTCCACTACTTCGAAATGGGCTACGCCTCGGCCATGGCGTGGTTGCTGTTCCTGATTACGTTGGGCATCACGCTGGTCATCTTCCGTTCGGCGCGGCTGTGGGTCTTCTACGCGGGAGGCGACGCCAAATGACCCGCAATCTGTGGCGATGGGTAGCCCAACAAATTCTGTCCCATGTGGCTCTGATCCCCATGGCCTTCATTTTTCTGCTGCCTTTTTTCTGGATGCTGTCCACCTCGCTGAAGCCGGACACCCAACTCTACGCCTATCCTCCGGTCTGGATTCCCCGCCCCTTCAACTGGCTGAATTATCCGGACGCGACCACCTACATCACCTTCTGGCTGTACCTGCGGAATACGGTCATCATTGCCTTGGGAGCGACCATCGGAGCTCTGCTCTCCTGTTCGCTGGTGGCGTACAGTCTAGCGCGTATTCCCTGGCCGGGACGCAACGTCCTTTTCGTCTTCACGGTGGCGACGCTCATGCTGCCGTTTCCCGTGACCATGATCCCGCTGTTCATCGTCTTCAAAAACCTGGGGTGGGTAGGCGACTTCCGACCGCTGATCGTGCCGCATTTCTTCGGCGGCGCGCTCTACATCTTCTTGCTGCGCCAGTTCTTCATGACTATTCCCATGGAATTGTCCGAAGCCGCCCGCATGGACGGGGCCAACGAGATCCGGATCTACGCGTCCATCATTTTGCCGTTGGTGAAGCCGGCGCTGGCTACGGTGGCCATCTTCGAGATTATTGCCCGTTGGCGGGACTACCTGGGTCCGCTCATTTATCTGAAGGACCAGGAGACTTATACGTTGTCCTTGGGAATCTACGAGTACCGGTCCCAATACGGTGCGGAGTGGGGATTGCTGATGGCTGCCTCGGTGATGATGACCCTCCCCATTCTGCTGATGTTCTTCTTCCTACAGAAGTCCTTCGTCCAGGGCATTGCTCTGACCGGGATCAAGGGATGATGCAATCCGGCTCTCGCCCGGGATGCTGGAAAGAAGGGTGATGACACCGCAATACGTCCCCGGTCCATGGCCTTGTTTCCGTTTTTCACCCTAGTCCAAGGCAACTGTGTACCGGTGAACAAGGTCAAGGTCAAGTTGAACAGCCGATATAGGATGCCGATTTCATCCAACCCGTCTGCAACTCGCAAACTTGGGACGCATCAAGGATTGGCCGAGTCCTGTTTATCCTCTAGACCGGCTCGATTTTCCTGCTGACCACTGCCCTTGCTCTGGCTACGGACACGGAGATTCTCACTACGCAAAGGCGGGGCGGGTCTATGTCGTTTCGTTGGGAAGCACCCGCTGCCGGCCCACTGCACCACCCCGTCGGTGCCTTCGGCTCGCCGCCACATGCAGAAGACTGGCCCCGGTGGGTGGTCGCGGCGAGATTGGATGAAGGGTACGCCTGATCCGGCTCCGTCCTCAATCCGCCAAGTGGAATAGCTGCTGGACTGAAAAACCGGCTTGGCTTTATCCAGTTCACCTGTAGTTGTCTTTCTTCCTTCCCTTCCTTCAATGGGGCCAGGCCGTTAGGGCCTGGAAACAAACAGACACGGTGCAATTACCTAAAAATTGCACTACTTCAATGGGGCTGCCAGATTCATGGCTCTGGCAGAAGAAAGCACTTATGCTATGATAAGAGAAAGGACAAAGATGTTCACTGCCATTTTAAGGTAAAAATCTACCTCGTCGAACTGGACACTCGTCGCCTTTAGACAACACATCCCGGAATACCGACCATGAACTATATAGATTTCTTTCAGCAAGCTACGGCCAAGTCATTCAAGCCATACCCTTATCAGCATGCATTGGCCGTCGACTTGGATATGCCTATATTGCTGCAGATTCCGACCGGGGCAGGCAAGACGGAAGCAGCAATATTGGGTTGGCTGTACAAGCAGTTCGGTCATCCCGATTCACGGGTAAGAATTTCCACGCCGCGCCGGTTGGTGTACTGCCTCCCGACGCGTACGTTGGTAGAGCAGACGGTAGACCGAGTTGCAGGCTGGTGTGCCAATCTGGATCTAAACGGCAATGTAGACGTAGTTACCCTTATGGGCGGGGAATCACCTGTCCAATGGTATCTCCACCCGGAGAAGCCCTGCATCCTCATTGGAACCCAAGACATGCTGCTGTCGCGCGCGCTAAACCGTGGGTACGGAAGCAGTCCTTTTATGTGGCCTGTCGAGTACGGCCTCCTGAACAATGATTGCCAGTGGGTCATGGATGAAGTTCAATTGATGAGCAACGGACTTCCGACCTCGACTCAATTGGCCGGATTGCGCCGCCGACTGTCGACGATCGGACCAGCCTACACTATGTGGATGTCGGCTACTGTAGACCCGGATTGGCTGGAGACTATCGATCATCACAAGCCGACCCAGAGGCAATGTATGAAGCTTGGTCCTGCCGACCTGTCAGATCCGAGTCTCATGCAGAGGTTTCACGCACGCAAGATTATCACTGAAGCGGAAGGGCTCTCCAATGTTCCCGGCAAGCGATATTCCCGGCTAATGGCCGAGTTCATTGCCGATAGACATGTACCTGGCACTTTGACCCTAGTAATTCTCAACAGGGTCGAGCGTGCTCAGGCAGTATACCAGGATTTGCACGATGCGCGCCGGGTGAAGATCGATGCCGAAAAGCTGCTGATCCACTCCCGTTTTCGCGCATCAGACCGAAAGAGCAAGAGCGAAGTACTCCAACGGCGGATCGATCCGAATGCATCTGGCTTGGTAGTAGTTGCTACGCAGGCTGTGGAAGCGGGTGTGGACGTCTCCGCGCGTACCCTGATCACCGAGCTGGCCTCGTTGCCTTCCATGGTGCAGCGGTTCGGACGCTGCAACCGGGAGGGGGAGTATAAAGAAGGCCGTGTGATATGGGTGGATCGCGGAGAACGAAGTCAGGATACGGCCCCTTATGAACCTGAAGAGGTAGAAGAGGCGCGTCAATGCCTGAAGCGACTGCAAGGTCAGTCGGTTGGCCCCGCGGATCTTCGTGAGTGGCCGCCCCTGGCGCATCCCGAACCGCGGCTCGTGATACGCCAGCGTGATGTCCTCGGTCTCTTTGACACCATGCCCGATTTGTCCGGCAGTTATGTGGATGTTTCGCAGTATGTCAGAGGAATAGATGCGCGGGACGTATCGGTTTTCTGGCGCGAGATACCGCCGGAAGGACGACCTGACAAGACTATGAGCAAGCCGCACCACGGCGAAATCGTAGGTGTTCCTATTGGAGACTATAAAAGCGGACCCAAAGGCGTTCGAGATTTTCTGAGCGAAGACCAACGAGTTGCCTGGGTCTGGGATATTCTGGATGGTCAATGGCGACAGATTCGAACGGCCGATATTTATCCGGGCATGACGCTGATGTTGGATGCCCGGCAAGGAGGCTATTCACAGGATACAGGGTGGAATCCGGTCGACAGGAAACCTGTTCCGGAAATCAAACACGACTTGGTGCTGGAAGCTGAAGATGGACAGAGTTCCGACCTGGGATCCACATCCAGGCGATCGTGGGTTTCTTTGGCGGATCACACCCGTCATGTTGAATCCGAGGTCGTCCAGATATTGGAAGGGATCAGCAACATGGTTGAGCCTCATATCCGGGAGGCCGTCATGTTGGCTGCCCGGTATCACGATGTAGGAAAGGCACATCCAGCGTTTCAGGGGATGCTGAATCAGGGATCGGCCAGACCCGCAAATGATGTTCTATGGGCAAAGAGTCCTAATCGAGGGCAGCACAAACGCTCCCACTTCCGCCACGAGTTGGGGAGTGCATTGGTGATTCTGCAGCATGCGACGGGAAGAGGCGAAACAGTCTGCGAACTCGCAGCATATCTGGCAGCCGCACATCATGGCAAGGTCCGACTGAGTATTCGATCATTGCCTGGCACCCGCAGATTCAGTACGGACAGTCATCCTAGTCCGGAGTACCTCCTTGGTTATCGAATCGTCGATCCTGAAAGACTTCCAAAGATCGAATGGGATGAAGAGAATGGACTAGGTGAAACAGTTCTGGACATGGCCATTACAGAAATTGGAATAGGGCCGACAGGCAACCGTTCCTGGTTGGAACGGAGCCTGGATCTGCTGGATCTGCTTGGCCCCTTTCGGTTGGCCTATCTAGAAGCTGTTCTACGTGCGGGGGATATGCGTGCCAGCAAGAAAGAGAATGAGGAATCTGCTCATCTGGACATAACGGAGTGAACGTTTCCATGCCGGAAAAACAGACCAAGTCCCAGCTCGCTGTATCCAAACATCAGATTCTGGAGGCTGCGACATGAGCCAAATCCACACGCTTGAACTCAAGGGATGCATGCCGGAACCATTGATGAGTTATCTGAAGGCTTTGGGCATCTTCCGGCTTGTGGTACAGCAGCAAGATTCCGGCGCGCGCGCCTGGTGGCAGAGCGATACTTTTTTTCTGCAGTCAATTCTCGACCGAGATGAATTGGTGGAGTTCTTTCTGGATCGGTACCAACCCTCGCCTATCGTGTCACCATGGAATGGAGGCAGTGGGTTTTATCCGAAGGACAATTCCACGGCATTGATGAAGATCAGAGAACTGGAGTCGCCGCGATTGCAAAGATGGCAAAAAGTGGTGGAATTGAGTAGCCAGATCCTAGACGAGGCCCAGAAGCGGGAGACGTTGCCAAAGAAGGAAACGAAGGAATGGATACTTGCCCAATGTCGGGCACGTTTTCCGGATGATGCATTGGAATGGCTTGATGCTTCTTACATACTTACCCGCGATGGAGCCAAATTCCCCCCGCTGTTGGGTACAGGCGCCAATGACGGCAGACTGGAGTTTT
Organism: Anaerolineales bacterium; assembly: GCA_034421855.1. GTDB lineage: Bacteria > Chloroflexota > Anaerolineae > Caldilineales > Caldilineaceae > Bin34. Next base: position 5,888 of record DAOUKB010000076.1, on the reverse strand, counting down.
CCAACCACTTCATGCAAAACGTAATTCTGGCATTGGGCTTGGACGCAAAGAAGGAGGACGTGGAGATCATGCGTGAGCGGCTTAATGCTGCGCTCTTTCAGGAAGGATTTCCGCAGTTGGTTCAAAAGCCCACTGGTTTCTACAATCCAGGGAGTGTTGGAGGGGCCAATGCAGCAGCAGGATTCAGTGGAGTATCCGTGACGAACCCTTGGGACTTTGTACTCATGTTTGAAGGGATATTGCTGTTTGCCGGTTCGGTGAATCGCCGTCTGAGTTCACAGGCCGCCTCCAAGGCTGTATTTCCCTTTACTGTGGAAAACTCGGCCTCTGCCTACGGTACATCTGCTGCTGTGGAGTATCAAGACAAATCAAGGGCCGAGTTCTGGGCACCCCTTTGGAACAATCCCACCTGCTTGAGAGAATTGATCCATCTAGCGGCTGAAGGACGCGCCCAACTGGGCCGACGGCAGGTTTCGACGGGAGCAGATTTTGCTCGGGCAATCGCCGGACTGGGTACCGAGAGAGGTGTTGCGCAATTCCAGAGATATGGATTGTTGGAGCGCAACGGGCGGGCCTATCTAGCAGCACCCCTGGGGCGATTCTATGTCTGTCCTGACCAAAAGCATGCCAACCGCGCCAATGTCTTGTTTGATCTGGATAGATGGCTCAGCGGGTTGCGTCGTACGGTGTCCGAACGCGGAATGATACTGAGTGCGATTGAACGCGCAATCATCGAGTTTTGCCAGCAGGGGCAACCTTACGCTCTACAAAATATTCTAGTCGCGGTAGGGCAGGCTGAACGTTGGCTGGCCAGATCTAGTTTCAGACGAACATTGCGACCGATCGACCATCTGTCTGAGGATTGGCTATGCCATGCAGATGACGGCTCGGCAGAGTTCCGAATCGCCAGAGCCGTAGCCACGATCCAGCGGGTGAAGATAGACGGACAGACCATGGTGGGGCCAATCCGCGAGAATTTCGAGCCCGTTAGTCTAGCCCCGCGCGTCGAATGGAAGGAAGCCAGTGCGTCTTTCGTTTGGACTGCCGGTGCCGTACTCTCCAACATGCTCTCTGTGTTGCAGCGGCGCTGTCTGGAGAGTCGCATGCACAACCATCCACATGCACCGCTCAAGTCGGACTCTGGGGCCAGACTCCAGGATATTGCAATGTTCCTGTACGGTGAGCTGGATGTTCAGCGGATCGCTGATCTCGCTCTACCCCTGTCGTTCGTACGGTTTTCTCGCCAAGCAGCAGCGAGTCCAGAACAATACACCCCCTATACCTTGCTCTCCGCATATGCCGTGATGAAGTTGACGCTTCTGCCAGATAGTTTTGTCTGTCCCGAACTGGATGTGGATGAAACGAACATATGTATGGAACCACTCATGCTTGCCATGCTCAAGGCAGGACGGATTCGGGATGCCTACCGAGTAGCATATCGTCGCCTCAAAGCGTCAGGATTACAACCTGTTTCGGCGGAACCTGGGGTGTCAGACCGATCAGAACAGGGCCGTCTTTTGGCAGCTGCGCTGCTCTTTCCTGTGGACAAGAAGTCCTACAAGGAGCTGGCAAAAAGTGCTTTGCGCAACCCGTCCATGGACTGAAGTCCCATGGATCGGAACAATCCGTCAAACTGACAACTCAAACGCATACCTGGAGGTTTGCATCATGAAAATCGACTGGTCACCCCTAGCCAAAACACCTCGCTTGCTTTTCGAGGTTCCCTTGACACCTGTACAGGGCGTAAGGTTTCAACCTACCGGTTTTCCGGACTTGGGAGCTGCAGCATATGAAGCTCCCAACTTCGACGGCATAGCAACTCAAATGCTTCTGGTTGAATCGGCTCAGTCCATGGCCAATAGGCTAGAGGCAGTTTGCTGGGATGAAGCCAATCACGCTCTGGCTGACGTCATCACAGGGATGCCCTACGTATCTGTCAGTCTATGGAACGGAAACACTACAAACTCACTGCTGGAAGCTCACAGACTAAATTCGCCTTATATCATGCGTGGCGATGGGTTCAAGGAGCAGTTCCGAAAGGAAGCAAACTTGCCGGCCCGCGAAAAAGAAGTGGGGGTGTTTGACCGTGCGCTCTTGGCTAGAACAGTGTTCCGCTACGATCCGTGTTCCGTGCTACACGGGATATTTCTGGAAAAACTGGACGGACGAGCGCGCTTGCAGCGTTGCCTTTCCGGCTTTATCGAAGCACACGATGTCAGTGTCGCCGATAGTGGTGGGGTCAAGAACGATCGCGTAGCCCCAACCCCCAAGGTCCTCAATGCAGTTGGATTGAAGAAGGCCAGTGCTGCCGAAGGATACGGTAACGTGCCGTTCCATCGCACGGAATACACCGCCAAAGGCATTACAGCCTATTTCAGTCTAGATCTGGCTCAGATAAGAGCCTACGGACTTGGAGAGAGGGGCGAAGAGTTTCTGATGGCATTGGCGCTTTGGAAGGTTTGGAAATTCCTGGATACCGGGCTGCGTCTGCGTACCGCCTGTGATCTTGATTTGGCCGGGAATATAGAGGTCACCCGCCCCAAAGACAGTTTTGCTGTTCCTTCCTTGGAAGAACTGGAGGAAGCTCTGCCTTCTCTCGTCGAGGCCTGCACCGACGATGGTCTGTTTGCCGATCCGGCTGTCACTCGACTTGAGTTTTCGTCAACCGATTGAGGAACATCAATAGACATGCTCAGCGTCAAGTTCACATTTACAGCCAACCGTTACCACGCTACTCGGTGGGGACACCACGTGAACGAGGGAGTCTTAGAATGGCCTCCTTCTCCATGGCGTATTCTCAGAGGAATTGTTGCGACGTGGCGTCGCGCTCTTCCCGATCTCTCAGCTGAACAGGTCGTACCTATATTGGAAGCGTTGGCCGCGGAACGTCCTAGCTACAACCTACCCATGGCGTCTGCTGGACATACTCGACACTACATGCCTTATCACGCAGGTAGGAAGACGAAGACCACCCTGGTCATCGACTCGTTTGTAGCGATACAACCCGGAGAGTCACTGATTGTGGTTTGGCCAGAGACCGAACTGAAGTCTAGGCAAAGAGAAATCCTGGAAACCATTCTCCAGTGCATGCCTTACCTTGGGCGTGCCGAGTCATGGGTAGAGGCCGAATTGACTTCGGAGCATTCGTTCCACCCCAACTCGTTCCCTCTGAATTCGGGATCAATGCCGGAGGGCAATTGGGAGATCGTGCGTACTCTTGTGCCAAGACCTCAGATCAAACTGAAAGACTTGCTGGTAGAGACTTCTGAATTGCGACGCAGTAACCGTCTCGATCCTGAAGGAGCCGAATGGTGGATCTATGTCCGCAAACGGGACTGTTTCACTGAATTTCGAACCAAACATATACCTGTGCCATATGGCGGCAAGAAGACCAGACCCTACATAATCCGATTTGCACTTGCAGGTCCGGTGTTGCCTATGGCCTACGACACACTCCGATGGGGAGATCTGGCACGTCAGAGCGTAATGGCTCAGTTCGGCAGAAGAAACGAAGGGATGTCCCCCATTCTGTCGGGGAAAGACGAAGCGGGAAGGCCCCTGCTAGGACATCCACATGCCTTCTTTCTGCCCACGGACGAAGACGGCGATGGACGACTGGACCATTTGACGATCTGGGCTCCTCTCGGGTGGGACGAAGAGGAGTTCCAAGCTGCAACTTCAGTGCGCACTCTCAGTCTCGGTGACCGAGGCGGCAAGGTTCAATTGGCGTATCAGGCTCACGGAAGAGTACGGGATTTTATTGGAGTTTCGCCTCGACTGTTTGGTTGCTCCAAATATTGGCGTTCACTGACACCGTACGTTCTGACCCGTCATGTCAAATTTCGGGGATCCAAATACAAGAATGGCCGAAAGCGCATGACGGATGGTCCGGAAGACCAAGTCAAACGCGAAGTGCGGCTCCGCTGGCCTGGGGGGCCTGCACTAGTCAGAGTAGAAAGAATATCCGGTCGCAGAGATCGAATCGCGCCTATGAAAGAAGGATCTTCACAAGGGATCCGTCCTGTGGAATTTTTCCGGCATCGACACAGTGGTTCCAACGGAGGTGGAGCGTTCAATTTTGAAATCGAGTTTGAAGCACCAGTGTCTGGACCCATAGCTCTGGGATTTGCCTGTCATTATGGACTTGGTCTGTTCGTTGCAAAGCAAACATGAGAGATTCCATTGGCCTTCTTGCTGTTCAACATCGATTTTAGGAGTCTGGCCGTTACGGCATGTCTACCCAGGTAACAAAATCACCAGATTCGTCGGAGCTTATCCCTGCCCGCATGCTTAACGAATTCGCCTATTGTCCAAGGCTGTGTTACATGGAGTGGGTTCAAGGGGAATTTGCTCACAGCGCGGATACATTAGATGGACGGTTTCAACACAGACGGGTTGATCGAGCTGTCGGTGATTTACCCTCATCCAGCCCGGATGAAGATGATGCTGGAGCCGAGAAAATCCACGCCCGCTCTGTGCTCCTCTCCGATGAAGAGTTGGGTGTCGTTGCTCGTGTCGATCTTGTCGAAGCATGCGGATCAAGAGTTACCCCGGTCGACTATAAACGCGGCAAGATACCTGCTGTGCCGGGCAATGCCTATGAACCTGAACGTGTCCAGGTTTGTCTGCAAGGGTTGTTGTTGCGTGCCAACGGGTACAGCTGCAACGAGGGCATCATTTACTTCGTGGGATCAAAGCGCCGAGTCACCGTACCGATTGACGATGATTTGATAACCCGGACATTGGCACTGTTGCACGAAGCCAGAACCATCGCTGACCGCGGCGAGATTCCGCCTCCACTGGAAGACAGCCCGAAATGTCCCCGGTGTTCTTTGGTGGGAATCTGCCTGCCGGACGAGGTGACATTTCTTAATGGAGGCAGATACATCGTAAAACCGGACGATGTACGACGCCTGGTTACTGTGCGGGACGATGCCCTGCCGATGTATGTCCAGACTCAAGGCGCAGTCGTCGGCAAGCAGGGCGACACCCTTACCGTCCGCTACAAAAGTGAAATAATCGCTACAGCAAAGCTGCTGACCATTTCCAATCTGTCAATTTTCGGCAATATTCAAGTCACGGCCCAAGCGACACGCGAGTTATTGGATCGAGGTATACCAATCTGCCATTTTACTTTTGGGGGATGGCTGAAAGGGATGACCGCGAGCATGGAGCACAAGAACGTGGAATTGCGAATAGCACAGTTTCGTGCGGCAGGCGACCGACTTGTGTCATTGTCGATTGCCAAAGAAATCGTTGTGGCCAAAGTACGCAATTGCCGAGTACTGCTGCGGCGAAATCACCCCAATGCACCTGCTGCTGCCTTAAAGGAACTTGAGCGACTGGCTAAGGCAGTAACGGGAACAGATACGTTTCAAAATCTGTTAGGTATCGAGGGAGCAGCCGCCCGCGTTTACTTTTCTCATTTTGGAGATATGCTCCGGGTTCGAGGTGCTGAATTCGATTTCCGGACCCGCAGTCGCCGTCCCCCCAAGGACCCCGTGAATGCAGTACTTTCATTTCTGTACTCGATATTGATGAGGCAAGTTATGGTTTCAGCGATGTCGGTGGGGTTTGATCCCTATTTGGGGTTCTATCACCAGCCCAAGTATGGTCGTCCGGCATTGGCGCTTGATTTGGCAGAGGAATTTCGTTCCATCCTCTCGGACTCGACAGCACTGCGGATGTTTAACAATTCGGAACTGAAGGGAACCCATTTCTTTCATCGCGCCGGATCGGTCTCTCTCACCCAAGATGGGCGCAAGACCGTTATCCGCGCTTTTGAAAATCGATTGGACTCGACTGTGAAGCATCCCCTGTTTAAATACTCCGTCAGCTATAGGCGAGTTCTAGAAATTCAAGCCCGCCTGCTGGGACGTTATTTGCTA
>DAOUKB010000075.1:0-34702 GCA_034421855.1 Anaerolineales bacterium | reverse complement strand
ATGTTCCAAATGAATTTCCCCGCCCCCGTCATAGTCCTGATCCGGGAATCCACCTCTTGCAAAGCACCTTCGGCTCCTGACCAGCCGAACCGCTCGCCGAGCCGCTGAATACGGGATCTTTGATTCATCTCCGTGGCGAACAGAGTAGGGCTGAGGTGGCCTTCCTCCGTCCAGCTCTCGAGATTCCAGTGCAAGCTGTCCAAGCGTGCTTTGATTTCCCTTTGGGCTAGTTTCGCGGCCGTTGCCGCAAATGTGCGGAGCTGAGATTCCCCGGTCTGGGCGAGCTCGGCATCCTCGGGCGAATAGTCTTCGGGGTGGGAGGCTGTCAGGGTTTCCCAGACTGCCCGGTGTTCCAAGAAGTCTCCTAGAGACATCAGATGCTGAATGAATTGGCCGTTGTCTTCAACGCGCACCTGTCGGTAGACCCCTTGACCCAGGAGATAGTTTTCCAGTGCGCCGGCTTCGGTAGCCAGCACGGCTCTGATGCGTTGTGGGGACTCGAACATGGGGTCGTCTTCCTAACCTGATCCTAATCCTACTTTTCCGCTCGCCTCCGCCCAACCGGCAAGCCACCGCGGACCATAACGGCAAAGCGATTGCCATGCCTTGGCGGGAAAGAAACTACACGGGTACGCATTGCCCCCTGTCGATGCGTAGGTCTCGCCTTACCATCCGCCTCCCTGGGGGCCCTGGCAACCGATGTCCCGCGGCGGGTCCCGTTGCGCAATTCGCGTCGTGCTGCCGGCAACCGCGCACCGAGGCCGATCGACGCTGGTGACGGCGACCGATCGCGGGATGCCGGCAGGACCCGCCCTCTGATATCGTAAGACATCAGGCAGCCGCACTCGGTGTCGTCAACCAATCTCGGTGAAGGTGCTCAACAAGAGCAAAATGAAGTTGTACAGGGCATGAGTCGCAATGGCAGGCAACAACCCGTAACGCTCCCGAATGATGCCGAACGCGAAACCCAAGACGAGAACGACCAGCAGGCCGTCTGTAGCGTACTGAAAGGCATGGGCGGCGGTGAACAGGAGATTGGAGAAGACCAGTCCTAAGCGCGGCTGCATGAGACCCCGTACCAACAGCTCTTCGCTGACGCCGGCGCTCATTCCCAACAGCAACATGCCCCAAGGATGCCAAGGGAGGCCTGCGATCTCGGCAAACCGTTCCGCATCGGTAACGGGAATCCCCAGCGACTGCCACGTTTGTTCAATCAGCTGACCAATGCCGATACCCGCGCCGACCAAAAGCATTGCAAACGGCAGGGGCGAGAGGAGTCGTCGGCGGGTCAAGGCCGTAAACCCCAGTCGGGTCAAGGATTCTTGCAGGTTGAGAGAGCGGCTGAAGCCCACCGCCAGCAGAACGGCCGGTACGCTCAGAATCATGGTCGTAAGCAGCGACACGTTACGGCCTAAATCGCTCTGCCCGGCCCCTTCTTCCACGGGCAGCCGATAGAGGAAAGGCTCGTCGAACGATGCGAGACTGAGCAGCGTCAAGGCCACGACCGCGACACTCATGGCCACTGCGAAGGCATGTGCGAAGTCGCCGGCGTCGATGGGCAGAAATCGGGCCGCGCAAGATCGTACCGCGGGCAAGAAAAGCAGCCCGGACAGAACCAATATCGCCAGTCCCCCGACCCCGATTCCCCAGGGGTCCAGAGTAGGCGCTGTTTCCTCCATCGTGACGATGGTGGCTGCAGCGGACAACAGGAGCAACAGAGCCATCAGTGCGGTGTAACCACAGAGCAGCAGCAGGACCCGCACAGGCAGGTTGTGTCGGGCCTCGCGTAAGCCCAAGGCCGCCATGCCCCAGAGCAAGGGCGATGCGCCCAGACCAAACGCGCTTACGACCGAGCCGTCCGTCAAACCCAGGACATACTCGATGCCGGCGGCGGCTCCCAAGCCCGTCGCCAGCAGGGCCGTCAAGAGCAGCAAAGTCGTGCTCAGTCGCGGCTGCCAACGGCCCCAGGCAGCCCACCACCTGGGCGCAAATACGGGTAGATCGTGTTCAAGCATCAGGTGTTTCCAAAATGATGGTTACCGGCCCGTCGTTGGTCAGAGACAACTCCATGTAGGCTCCGAAGACTCCCGTTTCGACGGTTATGCCGCATCCCTCGAACCGTCTTGCCGCCTCAGTATAAAGTTCGCGTGCCGTTGCGGGAGCGGCCGCCGCGGTGAAATTCGGGCGTCTGCCTTTGCGGGTATTGCCCAACAGCGTGAATTGGCTTACCAAGAGCACTGCTCCCTGTACCTCGCGCAGACTGCGATTCATACGTCCTGCCCCGTCGGGAAAGATCCGCAAGTGCACGATCTTGGAACATAGATATTCCACTTCGGCGCTGGTGTCCCCTTGCGCCACGCCGAGCAAAACCACCAGCCCGGAACCGATTTGCCCTACTATCTCCGTGCCGACTCTGACTTCCGCGGCCTTGACTCTTTGAATTACTGCTTTCACTGGATGTCGATCCGTTGCAATTTTCCCAACTGTAAGATGAAGGCGGCTTCCTCCCGGGGGGTCACCAGCAGCATGAAGCCTCTTTCAAACGTCTGCACGACTACCGCAGCCCGTTCGGGAGGTCCCAAGGGGGTGCCCAAGCGGCTGCGCAAACTGAGATTGACGTTTGCCGTTCTTTCATCCACCAGGTTTAGGAGCGATGCGAAAAAATTCAGATCGGCTACCGGCACTTCTTGGCCCGGAGCTATGCCGGGGTCGCTGGCGGGAGGATTGAATTCGGCGGGACTGACGTAGAACAAGTCCCACGCGGGATAACGAAAGAACCCCGTGTCGGCTCCGGTCTGCCGCGGCCGTCGTTCCGTACTGTCGTCCAGCAGAAACGTTACATAAACCCGCCTGGATTGCAGCATGAAGAAAATGTCGCCCCATTGAAAAGGCTGCATCAGTATTGTGCCCCACGTGGGAATGGAAGTCTGACAGCCGAAATCCGCCAAGGCGTCGAACTCTCGAAACACTTCTTCAAACCCGGCGTACAAGCCGAAATCCCGACATAGGGTCAAATAACTGTCCGGTACCGCAGTGGACGCCGGGGAGGCCTGGGCCGCATCCCCGGCGCTTGCCGCGGGCACCGGTGTTCCCGCGGGGGCCAGAGCCGGATCGAGAGGTATCACCGCGTCGGCATTGCGGGTCAACACGAAATCGTCGCTGATCCAACCGCGCAGGCCCGTCTGGTTGAGATGCTCCGAGAGATCGACCTCCCACCAGCCTCGGGAGGCGTCTGTCCCGGTTATGGACAGCAGCTCCCGGTTGGGCATCAGGGCCAATACCGGAAATCCGACTCCCGGCCCCGCGCGGACATTGATGCCTTCTGCTGCATTGACCACGGCGTAGGGCGCCAAGACGGGCGTTGCGCGGGGCAGCACCGGTGCGGCCGCTATATGGGGCAATTCGGGGGTGGGTGGGGACGGCTCGTCGGCTCCGTGCTCGGAGGCCGCGACTGGAGATTCCGCGGCTTGATCGGCAGAATTCCGCGCCGTATCGGGCGGACTGACGGAATACAGGCTGCTTGCCGATTGCGAGCGGACCAGCAACAGGCTGGCAGCGGCCAGGACCAAGAATACCAGTATAGTCGACAAGGTGGCGCCCGCGGGCGGGCGCGGGAACCATCTCCTCCGGCGGCCCCGGAAGAATTGCGCAATGCGGGAATCCCGCGTGGGAAGCGACCAAGGCAAAGCGTCCAATTTCGGCATGGTCCGCGTAGCCGCCTCCGGATCCCCCCGCTCTGTCCAGCCCGAGGGACCGATTTCGGCGCCGTATCCGATATCCGTGAGACGCTGTGCCAGCTCGCGGGTGCTCTGCAGCCTCTCGGCCGGGGACTTGGCCAGACAGGCTTGGAGCAAGTCGAGCAGAGCCTGGGGCACTGTGACCAGCTGCAGATCGTGGCTCTGGACGTCGAATTCCAAATGCACGTGCTTATAGAGAATTTCGGCGGTCGTCCCCGTAAACAGGTCCTTGCCGACGATGCATCTGTAGAGAATGAGTCCCAAAGCGTAAATGTCGGCCCGGCTGTCTACGGGAGCGGCGCCGGAACATTGCTCCGGCGCCATATAGACGGGCGAGCCCACGGTGCGTCCCGCCACCGTAATCTCCGGCATATCCAAGGCCCAGGCAATGCCGAAGTCGGTCAGCAGCGGCACCAAAGGATAATCCAGCGAGGCGATCAAGATATGGTGCTCGTCCAGCACCGTGGAGGGTCGGATGAGAATGTTGCTCGGCTTGACGTCCCGATGGACCAGCTTTTCGCGGTGGGCATAGTCCAACGCTTCCGCTATGGGCGCCAGGAAGCAGCAGGCTTCGGCGAAGTTGAGTTGGTGGACCTCCCGCAACAGGTCCGCCAGCGTATCGCCGAACACCAGCTCCATGGCTATGTAGCCCACGTCGTATTCGGTGAAGAGGCCGACTTGGTACGTCTGCACGATGTGGGGATGCTGCAACCGGCTGGCGATTTGGGTTTCGATCTGAAATCGGCGCCGCGCCGCGGCGTCCGAGTGCGGGTGCATCACCTTCAAGGCAATGGCCCGGTTTTCCACCGTGTCGAAGGCTTGATACACGATGGAGGTTCCGCCGCTGCCGATCGTGCGATAGATGTGAAAGCGCCCGATACGCTGCCCGGACAACGCTGCCGCATCGGCCGGCCGGCGGCCGCCGCCGGCCGCCGCGAATCCCGGTACCGGGGAAGTACGGTGCGGGTTGCCGGCGAACAATCTGTGATCCATCGGTTGACTATCGTCCATATTCCATACACAATGGACCGTAACGCGCCGGGCCGCCTGAGGAGCAAAGTTGTAGCATAGGGGCCTGTTTCCCTGTTCGGCCTCGGGCGCGTATGGGACCGGGCCGCAATCTGATGCCTATCGTCGGTAAACTCGTCTGTCTCGATGGTCCCCAACGGGGCCGGGCCGTCGTCTTGCGCAAGGCCAGAATGATAGTGGGGCGGGCTCCGGACTGCGACATAGTGCTCGACGACAAATTTGCCTCCCGTGTCCACGCCTCCATCACACGCTTGGAAAACGCGTTTGCCGTGGAGGACGCCGGCAGCAAGAACGGGGTCTTGCTCGACCACGAACGGTTGGCGGCAGGCGCCCAGGGAATTCTAACGGACGGCGTCGTGGTGACTTTTGCGCAGACTCGTTTCAAATTCGAGGACCCGGCGGCGACCATGACGAATTTGGAAGTGGAGCCGTCCCCCGCCGGTACGCAGTTGTTGGTCGTGCACGAGGCCACGCGCCAGGTCAAAGTAAACGGGGTGTTGCTGCAGCCTCCGCTGAGCGTACGACAGTTCGCCCTGCTGCAGTTCCTGTCCCTGCGCCGCGGCCAGGCCGTCAGCCGAGACGAAATCGCGGCGGCAGTCTGGCCCGACGACGCGGCCGTGGTGCCCGACAACAACATCGATCGGTTGGTCAGCCGGGTCCGCACCCGGCTCGCGGAGGCTGCAGGGGGACACCAATTCATAACCACGATCCGCGGGTTCGGATTTCGGATGGAAGACGTATCCGCAGAGAAGTAGGCGGCAGTGCTCTGTTTTCGATCGTATCTTCATTTCAAGCTGGTGAGTAATCGCTGATGTCTCTCTCGTTGTACAAGAAAGCCCAGGGTTGGCAGGCTGCCGGCACGCCTATGGCCGTCGCGACCATTATTGCAGTCAAGGGGTCCGTGCCCCGCGAAGTAGGCGCCAAGATGCTGATTCATCCTATGGGCTTGCACGAAGGGACCGTCGGCGGCGGATGTGGAGAAGCCGACGTCATCAGAACGGGTCTGGAAACCATCCAGGACGGACGACCGCGGACGGTACGGGTAGACCTTACCGAGGATATTTCCATGGACAGTCTGGGCGTCTGCGGCGGCATCATGGACGTGTTCGTGGAACGGCTTTTTCAGGCACCGGAAGATTGAGCTCCGGCATGGCCCCGGCTGCTCGCCCGAGAGTATGTGCCGGGGAGTCGTCCGGCGAAACCTGCCGTCCTGGCTGACCGTCTCGAGATAAGGGGTAGATGCCGTGCAATCAAGTCTTCTGGCGGCCCTGGTGGCCAGCATCGAGTCCGGCGCAGCGGTGGCTTTGGTGACTTGCACCGCGACCACGGCCGAGTCGCGCTGGGAGGTGGGACAGCAAAGTCTGGTCTGGGCCGCAGAGGACCGCGCAGGGGAAGGCGATCTGCGGCTGGAGCCGGATATCGTCGCCCAAGTGCAGGCGGCCCTCCGGACCGGACGACCGCAAGTCGTGACGTGGGGCGAAGGCCGAGAGCGGAGCGCTTTTTTCGTGGAGGTCCACGCCCGGCCCTGCCATTTGCTGATCGTGGGGGCCGGACACATTGCCGTGCCGCTGGCGCGCATCGGTACGCTCTGTGATTTTTCGGTGACGGTGCTGGACGACAGACCCCAGTTCGCCAATCCCCAACGCTTTCCGGAAGCCGACACGGTGATTGCCGCCGATTTCATTCCCGCCTTGCGGGACTTGCGGCGCCAGGGCCGCTTGGACCATCAAACCTATATCGCTTTGGTGACGCGCGGCCATCAGTACGACGTCGATTGCCTCACCGAAGTCTTGGACGACGAGTTGGCCTACGTAGGCATGATCGGCAGCAAACGCCGGATTCGGGCCGTATTCGAACTGCTACAGGCGCAGGCCGGCATTCCCCGCACGCGGCTCCAACACGTCCATGCGCCCATCGGTTTGAATATCGGAGCCCAAACGCCGGCCGAGATCGCGGTCTGCATCATGGCGGAAATCATCAACAGTCTGCGTCAAGGACCGGCTCCTTCCTTTCGGGACGAATTGTAGGAGACAGAGCGCATCTACCGTGCGCCTTGGCGCAGCCGACGTTCCATATAGCGGACACCGCGGGTCAACAACAGCACGATCAACAGGTACATGGTGGCCAGAGTGGTGAGCGACTGCATGTAGAGAAAATTGCTGGAAAAATAAAGCCGGGTCAGTTGCGTCATGTCCTGTACGCCCAGCACGGCTACCAGCGACGAGTCCTTGACCATGGCGATGAAGTCGTTGCCCAGGGCCGGCAACACGTTGCGGACGGCCTGCGGCAGAATGACGAAACGCATACGTTGCCGGTAGTTCAGGCCCAGCGAACTGGCGGCTTCGGACTGGCCGAGTCCAATGGACTGGATGCCGGAGCGAAAAATCTCGGCCGAGAATGCGCCGTACCCCAACCCCAAGGCGACAATGGCCCGCACTTCGTTGGGAATGCTCACCTTCCAGCCCACCGCGGCCAAGCCGTGCACCAGCAACGGGACGAGTGCAAAGGCGATGTAGAGCAGCAGTACCAACATGGGTATGCCGCGGATGACTTCCACGTAAAAAGAGGAGACGTTGTGCAGGATCGGATTGGTCGAGCAGCGCATCAGGCCCATGGTGACTCCGATGCCCAGAGCCAGGGTATAGGCCGCCACGGTAATGACCACGGTCACCGTGATGCCCTTGAAGAGGATCTGACCCGCCAGCAGCAAGGCCGGCTTCTGGCCTGAAATGAACCAGAAGGTCTGCCGCACGAGCGGTTCGGTCAAAAGCAGATAGAGATAGAAGCAGGCGCCCAACAGCGCCAGCAGCAACCACCAAGGCGCCCGCCGCAGCCTGTCGGCGGCAGGCAGCAAGCGGGATTGTCCCGTAGGGTCCGGCGGGCCGGTGGAAGTCATAGGGGACCGCTGCCAAGTCCGGGTCGCTTCAGTCGATAATGTCTTTCACGGTCTGCACCAAGGTTTCGGCCTTGAGCTCCGGCAAGTTGAAGCACTGGGCCCGCATGGCGTCCGCCAGCTTTTGGGCCAGACCCCGATCGAAGGCCGCGTGTTCCATGTTCACCACCACGGACCTGACGTCGGACATGGCGTAATGTTCGGCGATGTGGAGGGCTTCTTCCTGCGCGGGCCGCCCACTCATGCTGACGTTGCCCGCCCCGTCCGTGAGCAGAATCATCATAGGCTGAACTTCGGGTTCGCGCCGCTTGACCTGCTCGATGACTTGCCAGGCCACAGACAGACCGTGGCTGAGCGGGGTTTTGCCGCCCACGGGCAGGTCGACCAGCGCCTTCTGGGCCAGTTCCACGCTGTTCGTGGGTGTCAGTACGACCCGCGCCCGGTCTCGCTGGAAAACCACCAGCCCTACTTGATCCCGCCGCTGGTAGGCGTCCACCAGTAGGCTGAATATCGCTCCTTTGGTGGCCTCCATGCGCTCGCTGGCCGCCATGGACCAACTGGCATCCACTACGAACAGAATCAGATTGCCGGTACGGCGTACCCGGATCTTTTTATGCAGGTCTTCTTTGCGCAAGCGCAGCGCCAGATCGCTGTCTGCGCCCGCCGCGCGGCGACGCGGTTGAAAAGGCGCTGCGGCCCGCAGCGTGGCGTCGAAGGCCAGATCGTGGGGTTTGGGTCCTGCGGGCTTGGCCTTGATATAGCGTCCGCGCTTGCGCTCGGTGCGGGTGTATGAACGTTTGCCGGCCCGTTCCCGGGTCATGCGATCCAAGGGCGAGTCGACCGGGTGGGTTTCGAATTGCTCTCCTATGTCGGTGCGCTTCTGGGCTCCGCTGGGATCACCGGGCGATGTACTGTCGGGCTGCTGCGCGTCAGGTTGGATGAAGTCTCCCTCATCGGCATCCTGCCGGTCGGTCAGCTCCGAGTCATCGCCCTCATCACTTTTTTTTCGTCTGACGCCGACGTGCCTTCCGCCTCTTCCGTGGCTGCTTCTTCCTCGTCGACCATCTGCTGGGCTTCCTCCTCCGCCTGTTGCATGGCCCTTTCCAGTTGCTCGGGGTTGAGGAAAGCCTCCTGGAAAGGCTGCTTCTTCAAGCGATGCGGCAGGGCCAGTTCGGCCGCCATCAGGATATCCTCGGCGCTGATGCGGGCGCGGCCGTCCAGCCCGGCCTGCGCCCGGGCGGTCTTGAGAATGACGATGTCGGCCCGGTGTCCATCGACTCCGAAGTTGGTGGTCAGCGCCGCTATGGTGTACAGATCCCGTTCCGTGAACGCCACGTCCGCGTAGTGGCGCCGGGCTTGGGATACCCGCCCGCCCAGATCTTTTTCCTGGTCGAGCCATTGCGCCACAAACTGTTCCGGGTGCATGTCGTAGTCCAAACGCCGTCGCAGAATCTTGACGCGGTCCCCCGCCTGGATAATGCCCGTCACGTCCACGGCATGGGCAAATCGGTCCAACAACTGCGGGCGCAGATCGCCTTCTTCAGGGTTCATGGAGCCGACCAATACGAAGCGGGCCGGATGTTGGACGCTGATGCCCTCCCTTTCCACCGTATTGAAGCCCATGGCAGCCGAGTCGAGCAACAGATCTACGACATGGTCGTCCAGGAGATTGACTTCGTCCACGTACAATACGCCCCGGTTGGCCGCGGCCAGGACACCCGGTTCGAAGTGCTTGCGCCCTTCCTGGATGGCCTTTTCGATATCCAAGGTGCCGACCACGCGGTCTTCCGTGGCGCTGACCGGCAAGTCGATAAACGGCGTGGACTTGGTGATGGTGGGTACCGTATTGACCCCTACGTACTGGCGGCACTGTTCGCAGAATTGCGCCGGATCCCGCGGGTCGCAATTGAACGTGCAGTCCGCGACCACTTCGATGGTCGGCAGCAGGGCCGCCAACGCGCGGGCGGCCGTGGACTTGGCGGTGCCTCTTTCGCCCCGGATCAGTACCCCGCCGATCTGAGGATTGATGGCATTGAGAACGAGAGCCCGCTTCATGCGTTCTTGGCCCACGATGGCAGTTAGAGGGTATGTCGTGTTCATACTGGTCCCAAGGGTTCAAGGGCACACTCGCCGGCACCCAAACCTGCAGTATAATCGACCGATCGAGAGGTTCCCAAGTATCGACGTGCATCTGTCTTGCCACCTTGATCCTCGGCTTTCCGTATATTTAGGTAAGGTACGTTGTCTCGTTGGAGCCCGCCGGCACCGGTCATGAACGCAAAAAGTATGGAAAATCAGGTCCTGTTGCGGCGGTCGAGCCGAGGCGACACCGAAGCCTACGGCCGGCTCTTTATGAATTACTACGTCGCGCTGGTGCGCTTCGCCTGGCCGATGTTGGGGGTACAGGAGGACGCGGAAGACGCGGTGCACGACGCCTTCTTGAAGTCTTGGACCCGCTTGCACCGATTCGACCATGAAAAGGGTCAGTACAGCACTTGGATCTTCGCCATCACGCGCAATTGCTGTTTGGACAAGTTGCGCCAGCGCAAGAAATGCGGGCCCGCCAGCGACTTCGCGGATTTCGAAATCGATACTCGGCCCGATCGGACCGTGACGGATCCCGCCCAAGTTGCACTCGACCGAGACTGCCACGACGAGGTGATGCAGCTGATTTCCTTCCTGGCCGACAAGTATCGGGAAACGCTCGTGCTCTACTACTGGAACGAACTGAGCGTCAAAGAGATCGCGGACATTACGCAGACTTCGGAATCCAACGTCAAGTCCCGTCTGAGTCGGGGACGACGACAATTGGCCGAGGCCTACAGTCGCCTGCACGCCGTCCCGGTCGCGGAAGTCTCCGTGGAGACCGCCGTGCTGGGGGATCTACGGGCCCTGTCGACGCTTGCTACCTGACGGAGACCCCCGCGCACTTTCTGTCCTGACCGCACGCACCCCGTTGCGCTCGTCTTGGCTTCTGAAATGCCGTGAACGACCGACCCGAATTGGATTCTCGTCCGCCCGCGGAATCTCCCCCGCTCGCGTTGCCCGGCGATTGGCAGGTAGTGAGTGGGCTGATACGCCGCGAACAGCTGTTGATGCCGTCGGCCGACCTCCGGACCCGATTGGCGGAGAGCCTCGAAGCGTTGCCCCAGCAGATGCGAAGAGAATTTCCGAATACGCCGGGACACTGGGGGCTGCTGAGTGTGCTCTTGCTGCCGACCGTACTGCTGTATGCCTTGCTGTATGGCCTCTGGACCGGGATGGGGCGTCATCTCCAGGCGCTCGTCTACCAATACGGCGGCTGGATGCCTCGTCTGGGGACCAACGTAGTGCGCTTGCTGGCTTCTATTCAAAGCGGCCGCCGACCGGGCTTGCTGGAGGGCCTGCCCGATCCGGTTCCGTCCTTCGCGTTGCAGGCCGAATGGCAGTGGATGTTGCTGGGGTGCGGAGTGTCGCTCTTGGTCGCGGAACTGTTGGCCATTCTGTTGCTGCACCGGCTCAAGGCCTGCAACCCCTAACGCAGACGGCGTTCCAAGGTAGGCGGATTGGCGTCGTAGGGCAAAAGCTTCTTGCGATATTTCGCGTACTTGGAAGCGAAATGGGTCCAATAGGGACCGATGCGACCGAAGGGTCGGGCTTGGCGCAACGCGGCTTTGAAACTGGCAGGGGTCGCCTCGAAAGGGGGCATTGACAACCCGCATTGCCCCAATTCACGTACTATATGCGCATCGCTGCCCGCGGTGCAGGGCTTTGCAAATTCCCGTGCCACGGCTGCAGCGCGCTGATTGTCGGCGGCCCAGAGACAGCGCGAATTCAGGACTTCGATCGCGTCGACCCGATCTGCGATGGCACGGGTGTGGTACGGTCCCAGCGCCGAGTTTCGGACACGGTCGACGGGATGGGGAATGCTGATCACGGCCCCTTGTTCCTCCAGCAGCTCCAGCGTCCGCAAGAGGGGCAGTCCGGGCGGCACTTCTTCCTGGACGAAGTAGGCGATGACCTCGCCGACTTCGGTTTTGACCTCTTCGCCGACAATGACCAGGTCCGGATCCGCCTCATGTGCGATCTGAGCTCCCAGGATGCAGTTGTGATCGGTAATGGCAATCCGGTCCAATCCCAGCGCTCGGGCCCGGTCCAGCAAGCGATGGATGGGGGCCAGGGAGTCTGGACTGAAGTGGGTATGGCAATGCAGATCGACTTGCCACATGTCTTCTGCAATGCCGGGAACGGCAGGTTCTCCGCGGAACATGTCGGGGGAGCCTACTCCGGCAGCTGCTGTCCAGGGGCCAGGCGCAGGCGTTGCGAGATCAGGCGGGATGCGCGCAACAGCAGGCCGTCGTGGTTGAACGCCGCCGTCAGCTGGACGCCTACAGGCAGCCAGTCTCCCCATTCGTTCCGGACCAGCCCTAAGGGTACCGAGGTAACCGGCAAGCCGCCATGGGTCCAAGGCAAGTTCATCACGGGATCGCCGGTGGTGGTCAGGCCCCGGGGGGCCGTCCCGACCGCCGCGGGACTGATCAGCATGTCGAGACCTTGGGTCGCCATGAAATCAGTCAGGGTCTTGCGCCAGGCTCCACAGCTCTGCCGGCACGCAACGTACCGCTCCCGGGAAATTCTGCGGCCCTTTTCCAACAGGGCTACGGTGCGCGGCCTGTAGAGATAGCCGAAATCGGCAAACCAGTCGTGGTGGGCCAGGAAAAACTCGTGCGCGATCAGATCCTGATGGCGTGCATTGAGATCGTGAATGCTGTCCAACGGGAGTTCGACTTCCTGGATGCTCCAGCCGAGCCCTTCCAGCCGAGCAGCAAAATTTCGGATCCGGGCGTTGGTGGCTGCTTCGGCCTGCTCTACATAATCACCAGTCACCAAGCCGAAACGGAGATTCTCCAATTGCATGTCCGATACAGGGGCGAGAGGCGTCATGCAGTCGGCAAAGACGCACAGCGTATGCCAGTTCCGGGCAAAGAACCCAATCTGATCTACCGTGCGGGAGAAGACGATCACGCCGTCGCGCGGCACCAGGCCCCAGGAAGGCTTGAAGCCGCAGACCCCGCAAAAGGCCGCCGGCCTGATTACCGATCCGACCGTCTGCGTGCCGATGCCGATGTCGAAATACCCGGCCGCCACGCCCGCCGCGGAGCCGCTGCTGGATCCGCCCGGGGTGTAGGCCTCATGCCATGGATTGCATGTGGGACCGGGTTCGAAGTAGGCGAATTCCGTAGTTGCCGTCTTGGCTATGGGCAGACCTCCCAACTGCCGCAAGCGGGTCACTACGCTGGCTTCGGGCCCTTGCCACAGGTGGCTGGGCAGCAGACTGCCGGCCCGCGTAGCAAAGCCGTCGACATGCAGAATGTCCTTGACGCCCACCACCAAAGACTGCAGAGGGAGGCTTGGGGCGTCGTCGTCGCGCCGCGTCGAGAAATCCAATCTCGGCGTGGCCAGGATGCTGAACTTCGGTTCTCGGGCTTCGATGTAGGTTTGCAGACGACGGCGCCACGCAGACGCATCCGGATCGGCAGCATGGCTGCCGTTCGCCCGAGGTCGATCGGCCCACAACAGGGGCGTATGAAGCCCAGGGTCGCCATGATCGCGCATCAGAGCCGGTCCTTACAAACTGCGCCGAGTCTCGAACTGGACGCCATGGATATCCGCCGCTTGCTGGATGCCGGTTTCGGAGCCCAGTACCACGGTGCGCGCAGAGTGGCGGCCGGCCGCCAGGTAATCCGCCAGCCGCGTCAGGTCGCGGCTGGACGTATCCAGGATTTCCTGTCGCAACCTGAGGCGCAGGTCCCGAGTCGATCCGGCCAGGACCCGCTGCAGGGCTACTTCTCCTTGCGCCCTGGGTTGCAGGTCTTGGTCCAAGTCGCCGAAAGTTCCGATCACCAGTTTATCCAGCTCTTTCTGATCGATGTCGACTCGACGCAGGAAGTCGGCGGTCCGATCGTAAACGTCCAGCGTATTCCCTACTTCGGGGTCCCGATAGGAAACGAACGAAAATTGACTGTTGAAACGGTTGAAACGACTGGCACAACCGTAGGCGCCGCCCTGTTCTCTGACGGATCCCCAGAGCCAGGTGGTATTGATGAGGCGGGTAGCCACGTTGACGGAACCATGAAACTCGAATCCCGTGGATCCCAGGCCGTAACTACGCCCCACGTAATTCACCGCGGCCGGCACTATCAGGGCTTCGGCGGCCGGTGCAGACTCCCTAGGCCAATCCAGCGGTTTGGACTCCCCGTCCGGCATCTCGACCAGCAGGGACGGCACGCGCTGCCTAAAAGCAGCCTGCTCCGAGCGGGGGCCGATGACGTCGATCAGCATATTGCCGGTCTTGAGCAGGCGGCGGCGCATGTCTTCCAGGATGTTCAGTAGGTCGGGCCACCGCTGTTCGAAATTTTGGGCCAAGTCCCGTAAGAACAGCAACTGGGTGACGCCGTTGGTAACCTCTTCGAGCCAATCGGCCTCCGACGTCGGCGCCCCCAGCCGCGCGCTCACCAGACTGTGACCGGCCGGAATGAGAGCGGCTTCCATGGAGGCGTGGCTTTGCCTTACCAGCTGCTCTATACGTGTCTTGTCGTCCAAACGAGCACGGGTCAGCATCTCGCCCAACAGCAAAACCATATCGGGAGTCTGCGCTACTAGGCACTTGCCCCCTACTTTCAGATAGGCCGAGGCGGCGGGAGTATCGTGTCGGTGCAAAATCAGTGGGGAGGCCGCTATGCCTCCCGTCAAACGGCTGACGCGGCGCCCGAAGGTAACGAAACTCTCCGTGTCGGTGCCCGTTTGGCGCAGGGCCTCCGCAAATAGTTCCACGTAAGGCAAGTGCGCTGCCGGCAGCACGTGCAGATCGAACAACAACTTTACGTACACAATCCCGTTCGTATGGATGTCGTGGATGTAACAGGGCAGGCCCTCGCATTCCTGCAGTTCGCAGGGATATTCCGGCGAGTCGACCTGCAGGTCCGAGCGGGCCAAGGTGGGGATAGTGGCCAGAGCCGCGGGAGTATCGGGTTGCCTTTGGTACTCCCGCAGCCGCTGATTGCGCGCAGTCATCTCGGCGCGGGCTTGGGAGTCCAACGTGTCCAAGTGCGCCCTTAGCCGCGCGCCTTCTCTCTGCCTGGCCCGTGCCGTCGTCTGCGCGTCGGGCACCATGACGACCGTGGTCCGATGTCCGGTCGCGGGCAGGTAGGTGCGAATGGGATCGGTCAGATACCGGGGATCGGCCAAGACCCGTTGCTTGACCTGCAGGAATACTTCCAGAGCGCCTTCGCGACTACCGCCCAACCGCCTGCCGTACAACAGGCCGGGGGTAATCCCCATCAGCAGAAAAAGTCCCTTCGGGAAGGACTGGTTGCTGTATTCGCGGAACGAAAATTCGGTCGTGTTGAGCACGGCCTCCACCAGGTCGTGATCGAAGCCCTGGACACAGATGTCCCGCAAGGTATCTTCAATCAGAGTTTTGACTGCCGGGAAATACGCGGGGGCGACGCTTTCCAGGCCCACGGTGAAGACGCATTGACACAAGTCCGTACTGAATCCCCCGGTACTGATGACGTCGCTGCCCAGCTGGGAGTCTATGAGGGCCTTGTACAGAGGGGCGGAAGGACTGCCGAGCAGGCAGTTGGACAGCAAGCCCATCCGCAACCGCTCTTCAATCTGATCGATGGCGGGCAACAGCCAATTGCAGGTGATATGTCCTTTGTCTTCGGCGCCCTCCGGCGGCGCAAAGGGAATCTCGAGATGACGTTGGAGCGCCCGCAGCGGCAGCGGCTGCACGCGGGTGAAACTGGGCGTCCGGTATTGCACGTCGTTCAGCTTCTGGGCCACGAATTCCAAGCGGGCATCCGGATCGTCGTCCCCGTAGAAAAAGACGATCGCGTTGGAAGGGTGGTAATGCGCGGCGTGGTAACGCTTCAACTCGTCGAATGCGAGGTCCGGAATCTCCTGCGGCAGCCCGCCGGAATCATAGGCATAAGGGTGATCGTCGAAGAGACTGGCCCGGGACTGGCGCATCAATTGGGAAAGGGGCGAGGACTGGGCGCCTTTCATTTCGTTGAATACTACGCCGGCATAGGTCAGTTCCTCGTCGGCCGCCAGTTCGTATCGCCAACCTTCCTGATCGAAAGTTTCCCGCGTCAGCAACGGATGGAAGACCGCATCCCAATAGACGTCCGCCAAGTTGTAGAAGCTCTTGAGATTGAGACTGGCTACCGGATAGATGGTCCGATCCAAGCTCGTGAAGGCGTTGAGAAAGGTATACAGCGAGCCGCGCAGCAACTCCAGAAACGGCTTCTTGACGGGATATTTCCGGGAACCGCATAAGACGGCGTGTTCCAAGATGTGCGGCAGGCCCTTTGAATCGGCGACGGGCGTGCGCAAGACGATGCCGAAGACCTTGTTCCGATCTTCCGCTTCCACCGAAATCACTTTGGTCCCGGATCGACAGTGCATGTAGTACTGTGCATTGCAATCCAGTTCGGGAGCAGACTGTTCTCCCACGAGTTCGAATCCCTTGACAATCATTTACGCCGTTGTCCCTTCTGGTTCCAAACGAAGTACGAAGCGGGTCATTTCATCCACGGCTTCGGGGCTGAACGGCATGGCGTGATACGCTCCTTCGCGCCACATGCTCATTTGATCGTCGTACATCCGGCTCACCGGATGTCCCGATTGGCCCGTGGCAATCACGGATTCCATGCTGTCCCAGTTGCCGACTTCCATGACGGCCCGGTAGGCGGGGGCCACGAAAATCAAACCGCGCGCGGACCCCAGGGGCGAGGCGGCCAGCATGGGCGTAGTCCCGTCTCCGCCGATGGGGAAGGGACCCCGGTTCACAAACGGCTTCAGGAGCCAGACGCTGCCCATGATATGGACGAAGCGGATCTGGTGAATGCGGCCCCAAGCCCACTTCCGGGTGGTTTCGCCCAGCTCGGATCGGATTTGGCGCATGGCCTTGCCCAGCGCCGCGCGCACAAAGTCTTCCCGGGTCCGTGCGCGGCCGGCTTCGTCCGTGCCGTACCAGTCCGACGCATTGCAGGTCTGGAGCAGATTCAAGACACACGAAAGGGCCCCTGTCCGATATCCCGAATCCATGGCCAAGGGGCTATAGGACCGCCCGAAATATCGTTGCTTCAAATCATCTCCCAACTGGGGGCCGAATGCTTCTTGCAGCAAGGCATTGCCGATGTAATGGAAGACCAGACCCTCTGCGCCGCCCACGTCGAGACGGAAATCCCAACTGGCCAAGACTTGTTGGGCGTGTTTTTCCCACGGATCGCTGAATTCGTATCGAATCAATTCCGGCACCAGCGCTTTGGCAAATCCGCTGAAGACGTCTTGCTGCAACCTACACATTTCCACGGAGGACGGCGAGCGGAAATCGCGGAGTTGTCCCCGTATGCGGTGGGCCCTGAAGCCGGGATCGAAGTCGCCGCCATACCAATGGCGCGCCTGGTTGCACAGAGGCTGATCGTTGGCATGCACCAGGTATCCGTCGTCAGGATTGTGGCAGGACGGCAGCTCCTCATAGGGCACATAGGAGATCCACTCGCCGGCCCCGGTCCAGCCGGCGTTGGGCACCAGACCGAGTCCGCTGCTGCGGACGGGATGGCGGCCGACCAGAGCATAGCTGATGTTGTGGGCCGTGTCCGCAAACGACAGGTTCAGCGAGGGCGTGTTCCATTCCCGGAAGGCAGCCTCCCCTTCCCGACAGGAACGGGCCCGGAGCAAGGAGCGGATGCAGTGAATCGTGTGTCCGGGTTCATGGCCGGTCCAGCGCAACGCGATCGGCATCCCTTCCAAGTCCGCAATCAGGTCGCTGATGACGGGTCCATGCCGTGTTTCTCTGACCGTCAGGACTATGGGCTCCGCTTGCCCTTTGACCCGGTATTCCTCTTGACGGACCTGAAACGACTGCCAGCCCGTCTCGGTCGCGTATTGACCGGGTCGCTCCGGACAAGTTTTTTCGAAGTACAGATCCTGAACGTCGGTGCAGGCGTTGGTGATGCCCCACGCCAAGTGCTCGTTGTGACCGAAAATCACCCCCGGAGCTCCCGGGAAAATCGTCCCGACGGCATGCAAGTCGGGACAGATCAGATGCTGTTCGTACAGAGCACAAGGCAGGGAGACTTGCAGGTGGGGATCGTTGCAGAGCAACGGGTGCCCAGACTTGGTGTGTTCCTGGGATATCACCCAACAGTTGCTGCCCTGTCCACTGGCCACCTGCGGTATGAATTCCCGCACCTTTTCCAATTCTGCGAGAATCCTCTCGGCCGCCGTCGAGACTTGCGGCTCCATGTCCGGAGAGAGCGAATGCATGGCCGCCTGGGTTTGCAGCCCGGATCGGGCTTCGAGGTCCGCGACCTTGTCAGGACCCAGTTTCTGCATCAACAGGAAACGCAGCAGTTCTTTTTCCCAATTCAGACTCATGGCCCATCCTACGAACTTGGCCAATCCGATGCAGTCTGTAGGCGTCCATTCCTCGGGCTCGAACCGAAGCAGGCAGAATTCCGCGGCCAACTTGCCTTTCCGCTGCCGAATGTACTCGTTGATCCCCTGGCAGTACCAGCCCAGAATCTCGCTTTCCTCGCGCCACAGCGCAGACGCTTCCCGTTCCGCACTGCGCCAGATGCCGAGGGTCCGGATATATTTGTCGGCGGGCAGGGCCGCTTCTCCGAAAATTTCCGAAAGGGTGCCCCGCACCGTGCGGCGGGTCTGTTCCATCTGCCACATGCGATCCTGCGCGTGTACGTACCCCTGCGCGCGGAAGAGATCGGGCTCGCTCTCGGCGTATATGTGGGGAACGCCGTGCCGATCGCGCTTGACCACCACTGGGCCGTCCAAACAGGAAAGTTCCGCTTTGCCCTGGAGATCCGGTACCGGTCGAGTCAAGAGCCAACGATATACGTAGATCAAAAATCCGCCGGCGACGAGCAGGAGGACCAAGAATGCCAACAGCACGGACTGGAAAAGGGCCATAGGAAACGTCTAAGGGCAATTCCGGGCATCCCTGGGGGCCAAGCGGCCAAGCGCCGCGCGAGTCTCTCCGCCTGTGCAAGACGCATGCGCTGCACGGGCAGGAAATCACTCTGTTGCCTCAAGTGGATACGATACACTGCTCCGTTGCAGTCGTCTGCGCCAGCCGAGGCTGCCGGGTAGGGCCGTCGGCGTCCGAAGGGGAAGGCGGAGACCCCGCGCATACGTCCGGTTACGCAGCAGCCTGACGGAGTCTATTACAATCACTGCTCGGACCCGGATTTGCGACGTCGCCAAACGGCCTTGGCCCGTCGGATGCGCGTGGCGCAGAAAACACAACAACAGGAACAAGGAAAGTGGAGACTGACCTGAACCAGAGCCGCCTGGAGACCGCGGACATCGAGCACGACGAGGTGGAATTGGAGACAAGGAAAGTAGAAACCGATCCGAACCAGAGCCGCCCCAAGAAGACGCTCATGCGGAATCCGCACGACAAAGTGTTTGCCGGAGTGTGCGGCGGCATCGCCGACTATCTACAGGTGAATCCCAATAGGGTTCGCCTCGTCGCCTTTGTAGTGCTCTTGTTGCCTACCTTGGGTACAGGTCCCTTTCTGTATATCATGCTCTGGCTGTTCCTGCCTATGGGCACGCAAGCGGACGGACGCATGGGCGACCCCCTTATCCAGTCCAAAGCGAAACGCAGAACTGCAGAACTCGACCGGCGGCCGTAGGCGGCCGCGGGGTCTCGAGCTGCCGTCTCCGCGGCCGGCACCACGCTATTGGCGGTTTTCTTCGATCCGGGCCACTACCTCTTGCAAGATCTGAATGCGGGCGAACCGTTTGGATTCTGCCGCAATGACGGTCCAAGGGGCTTCGTGCGAATGGGTAAAGCGGAACATGTCTTCGGTAGCAATTTCGTATTCCTTCCGTTTGCTCCGGTTGCGCCAGTCTTCTTCGGTCAGTTTCCAAGCCCGCAAGGGGTCTTGGGCCCGGCGGTCGAAACGTCTTTGCTGTTCTTCCATGGAAATATGCAGGAAGAACTTGATCAGCAGTACCTCCTCCATGGCCAGCAGTTTCTCGAACAGCCGGATCTCTTCAAAGGCCCGGCGCCATTCTTCCGGCTGACAGAAGTTTTCCACCCTTTCGACCAAGACGCGGCCGTACCAAGTACGGTCGAAGACGCACATGCCGCCCTGCCCCGGGATGGCCGGCCAGAAACGCCACAGAAAATGATGTCGCTTGTCCCGGGAGGAGGGAGCTTGGTACTGATGTACCGTGTAGTGACGCGGATCGAGGGGCGCCACCAGGCGCCGTATGCATCCTCCTTTACCGGACGCGTCCCAGCCCTCGAACAGAATCAGCAGGGGAGGCCCCAACTGGCCTTCCAGCTGACCGCCCAGCTGCAGTCTCAGATGCAGCATGCTGGCCTGCAGCTGCGCGAGTTGCTTTTCGTATTTCAACCTGCCCAGCCGTTGGGACAAGTCCACGTCCAAGAGAGAAGGAATGGCCATTGCGTAGTCGCCTCGTGTTCTACGGAGAATTACTCTGGGCTTGCACCCGCGCTGGAGCCGCGATGCTCGAATCGTCCAGCTGCTCCATTGTAATCACGGCGCCGCCAATGCCTTGTTCCCCTGCCAAGGCATAGAAGAGGAACGTATCTCCTCGGTCTTGGAATATGCAGGGATCGCGCAATTGCCGTACGGGTACATGGACGGCCCCGCGCTCGGACTTGGCCAAGGGTTCTGTCGCCCCTTCGTAGTCCAAGGCAGGTCTCAGCACCTCGGCAACGGCGCCGACCCGCCATTGCGCCATCGGCGGCCGCAAGTCGACCGCGGCGTGGAGAATCCGTTCCGGCATGTCTCCGGCTCGTGTAAAGAAACATTCCAGCATGCCGGCCTCCGTTACGCGGACTGCGAAGTGACGACACTCTGCGCCAAACAGCTGCGGACCCTGCGCAAACGCATCGGGTCGCACGCCGGTCTGGCGATAGACGAGCCCCGGCATGGCCAAGGCATAGCCCTGTCCTCGCCACGTGAAATATCGGAAGTAACTGGGGCCGAGGATGCCGCGTTCGGAGGCGAAAGAAATACCGTCTGCGGAATAGGCGACCAGGGTGCGCTGGCCGCCCAGATAGGGAAATTGCAGCGTCAGCGCGTCGCTACGCTGTACCTCGGGATCCAATACCGGCCCGTGGTAGTACATTTTGATGCGGCGCTCCTGTGCCAATACATGCACGTCAGGTGAAGCGATATGCCCGTAGCAAGGCGTCTCCGCCAAGCGGAGGGTGCCCGGTTCGTAGAGCGTCCATGGTCCCGTCACGTGATCGGCGTATGCCAATCGAATCGACCGCCCTTGGTGATGGGCGAAATACATGTAGTACCGACCCAACGGAGCGGGCAGCCAGTCCGGTACCGCGATCACCGACGGCCCGTTGACGTTGCCGCCCAAGACTGGATGCAGCGACGCGGAAATCAAGGGATTGGCGTCAAATCGTTCTACGTGCATCGTGTTGCCGGCGCCGCCGCTACAATAAACAAAGAGGGCGCACTGCGAAGCTCCCATGCGGCCGGCTCAGCCGTTGCGCAAGTTCCTCGGTCCTGTCCCTAATCATATCCAAGGCAAGTCCTATCCGTATGCGCAGCGACGTGTTCTTTCAGGAAGCCGGGGTGGCCGGCTTCATGCATCGGGCCTTCGCCAAGGCCATGGGCTTCGATGCCCGTGACGTCGACGGACCCGTAATCGGCATTTGCAATACGTACAGCGAATTGAACAGCTGCCACGGCAACTTTCCCGCGCTGGTGAAGGCGGTCAAAAGAGGCGTCCTGCAAGCGGGCGGGCTGCCCCTGGAATTTCCTACGATTTCCCTGGGCGAGATCTTCCTGAATCCTACGTCCATGCTGCTGCGCAACCTGGCCGCCATGGATACGGAGGAAATGCTGCGCGCGCAACCCCTGGACGGCGTGGTGTTGCTGGTCAACTGCGACAAGACCATTCCCGCTGCCCTGATGGGCGCCGTGAGCGCCGATCTGCCGACCATTCTGCTGTCCGGCGGACCTATGCTCAACGGCCGTTTCCGAGACCAGATCCTAGGGGCTTGTTCGGATTGTCGTCGTCTTTCCACCGAATTCCAAGCCGGGACCCTGAGTCGGGCCGACTACGAGGCCATCGAAGACGGCATCGTCCGCAGCGACGGCCATTGCATGGTGATGGGTACTGCATCCACCATGAACTGCATGTGCGAAGCCTTGGGCATTTCTCTGCCGGGGAACGGGGCCATACCGGCTCCCGACAGCCGCCGCCTGCGGTTGGCGGTAGCGGCCGGCCGCCAAATCGTGCACAACGCGCGGAACGACTTGCGCCCCTCCCGTATCATCACCCGGAATGCCTTGGAGAACGCCATTCGGCTGCTCTGCTCCCTGGCCGGCAGCACCAATGCGGTGGTTCACCTGTGTGCCGTAGCGGGCCGCCTGGACATCGATCTGCCCTTGTCCCGCTTCGACGAAATCAGCCGGTCCACTCCGAGGCTGGCCAACATACGGCCCGCAGGCGCCTTTCAAATGGAGGAGCTGTTTGCAGCGGGAGGCATACCGGCCGTGCTGAAAGAACTGCTGCCGTTGCTGCACGGCGACGAATTGACGGTCACGGGTTGCACGCTGGCCCAGAACGTCGCTCAGGCGGACATCGTCGATCCGGAGGTGATAGCCCCTTTGGCCCAACCGTTTGCAGCCGAAGGCGGGTTGGCCGTTTTGACAGGCAACCTGGCTCCGGACGGGGCCGTAATCAAACACGCCGCCGCTTCTCCCGCATTGCTCCAGCACGTGGGCCGCGCCTGCGTATTTGAAAACTTCGCCGACTTGGAGGCTCGTATTCATACGCCGGACCTTGAAGTCGCCCCCGAAGATGTTCTGGTACTGAAAGGCGTAGGGCCCGTCGGCGGACCCGGCATGCCGGAAGTGGGCAATCTGCCGATTCCCCGGAAACTCTTGGCGCAGGGAGTAAGGGACATGGTACGTATCTCCGATGGTCGGATGAGCGGCACGGCCTTCGGCACCATCGTGTTGCATACCTGTCCCGAGAGTGCGGTGGGAGGCACGCTCGGTTTGGTGCAGTCGGGCGACCTGATTGAATTGAATGTGCCGAACCGCAGCCTGACGCTGCAGGTCGCCGCGGACGAACTGGTACGCCGCCGCGCGGCCTGGAAACCCCCGGCGCCCGCCTATGATCGGGGATACGGGAAGCTGTTTCTGGATACCGTTACGCAGGCTCAGAGGGGGTGCGATTTCGACTTTTTGCTGGGCAGCACGCCGGTCCAAAGCACAACCCAGCCGAAATTCTAGACGGGTCGCCCTTCGGGTATCCGGGATACAGGGCTGAGCGCGACTTTGTACAAAATCAGGCGGCCTAGTCCAGTCTCATCCTCGCCGCCTCCACGGCATGGGTGGGACACCCAGTGACGCAGGCCGAGCCGCCGCGGGCGGGTCTAGAGGGTCAGGGTCTAGGGGATGTCGTCAAACCAGGGATTTGCGGGTACACTGAGGGGACACACACAGAGGGAGGAGCCTCGCAGGACCGCCGCACACCGGCGCCCCGACCGCTCGGACCGCGTCGGGAACCCCTGCTGCCCGGAGGTCCGGGCCAGGTGGGTCGCCCCGCCGCGGACCACCGGCGATTTTTGCATGCCGGGTTTGGGATTCTGCGCACCGGAGCGCCGGGGCGCGACCTGCCCCCCGACTCCGGCGACGGGAAGCATACCCACCGCCGCTTCCGCCGGTGGCGGGATCGGGGCGTATGGGCGGCCGTGCGGGACGCACCGGACGGCGCGGCGTTGCTGATCGACGCCCGCCCTATCCAGGTCCATCCTCATGCCGCCGGCGCCCAGGGCGGCATCAAAGGCTAGGAGGAGCCACCATGTCCCAGCCCCGTCCCCTGTACCGCAAGATCCGCGGCTGCCTCTACGGCGGTGCCATCGGCGATGCCATGGGGGCGCCGCCGGAGGGCAAGGAGCCGGAAGAAATCCAGGCCCGGTACGGGGAGATCCGGGACTTCGTGGAACCGTGGGATGGCCCCTCCGACATCGGCAAGGGGGATGGTCGGCACACGGACGACACCCACATGATCCGCGTCCTGAGCGAAATGTATATCGACGCGGACCGGCGACTGGACGTCTTTGATTTCGCCGGCGGGATCGGCCCCCGCCTCGGCCAGGCAAAACGGTTTGTGGCCGAATACGGCCGTGAGGTCCCCCTAGTGGACCGCCTTTTTCACCCCGAGAAGTGGCTGTTTCTGCGCCACGGCCTGGCCAATGCGGATCCCCGCACCGGCGGCGTGGGCAACATGGTCAATTGTGGGGCGGCCATGTACGCGGCCCCGGTCGGCCTGGTCAATGCCTGCAACCCCGAGCGGGCCTACCGGGATGCCATTGACATATTCAGCGCGCATCAGGTCAGTTTCGGGCTGGAAGCCGCCGGGATCATGGCCTTCGCGGTGGCCCACGCCTTTCTGGACTGCACGGTGCAGGACCTCTTTGATGCCTGTCTGGCCCGCGCGCATGAAGGCACCCGGTTGGCGTTGGAGGCCCTGCGGCCGGTGGCCTTTGCCGCTGCAGACTGGCGCCGTGCGTTGCCCCGGGTGCGCGCGGCCATTGCCCCGTACGACACGGCCCCGGTGGTGTTCCGGGACCGCGGCAACGGCTCCGACAACTGGCATCCCAGTCGGGAACACAGCATTGAGGAGGTCCCGGTGGCGCTGGCCCTGACGGTGATCTGCCACGGAGATTTCGAGGCCTCGATAGCGGCCGCGTCCAATTACGGCCGAGATTGCGATTCCATTGCCGGCATGGCCGGGTCCATTCTCGGCGCGCTGCATGGCGATGGCGCCATCCGGCCTGCCTGGATCGAGACCGTGAACCGCGCCAACCGCATGAACCTGGATCCGCTGGCGGCGGCTCTGGCAGCCCTGACTGTCCGCCTCCACGAGGAGCAGCAAGCCGCCGCGGCCCAACAGGCCGACCGCTTCCAATCGTTACAATAACCCTTTCGTTTCACCCTCTGGCTTCAAAGGAACGGCAACTGTTATGAGCGCTTTGCAGGCTGACTACGCGGAACGCGTCTATGCAGGCGTATTGGGCAAGATTATTGGCGTATATCTGGGCCGCCCCTTTGAAGGCTGGCCCTACCAGGCGATCATGGAGCATCTGGGCGAAATCCACTACTACGTCCATGATCGGCTGAACGTGCCCCTAGTGGTGACCGACGACGACATTTCCGGCACCTTCACTTTCGTGCGGGCCATGGAGGACTACCAGTACAACCAATCCCTGACCGCGAAGGAGATTGGCCGGACCTGGCTCAACTATTTGATCGAAGAGCGCACCGTCCTGTGGTGGGGCGGTCTGGGCAACTCCACGGAGCACACGGCCTACCTGCGTCTCAAGGCCGGGATTGATGGCCCGGACAGCGGTTCCATTGCCCTGAACGGGCAGGTGGTGGCCGAACAGATCGGATCGCAGATCTTCATTGACGGCTGGGCCCTGATCTCCCCGGGCAACCCCGCACAGGCGGCTTACCTGGCGCGCGAAGCGGCCAGGGTGTCCCATGGCGGCGAAGCCGTGCACGGTGCCGTGATGCTGGCCGCGATGGAGGCGCAAGCCTTTGTCGAGGACGACATGGATACGCTGCTGGATGTGGGCATGTCCTTCATTCCCCAGGACAGTCTCATCCATGCCATGATCGGCGACATCCGGGAATGGCATGCTGCGGATTCGGATTGGCGGGCCACCCGCGAACTGATTGAGCAGAAGTACGGGTATGACAAATACGGGGGCAACTGCCACATGGTGCCCAACCATGCCCTCATCATTCACGCGCTGCTGCACGGGGACAACGACTTCCAGAAGAGCCTGATGATCGTCAACACCTGTGGCTGGGACACGGACTGCAATTCCGGCAACGTAGGCTGTCTGCTGGGCATCAAGAACGGTCTGGCGGGCATTGACCGCAGCGGCCCGGACTGGCGGGAACCGGTGGCGGACCGCATGTACCTGCCCACGGCGGACGGCGGCAGCGCCATTACGGACGCGGTGACTCAGAGCGTGCGTCTGGCCCGCACCGGAGCCAAACTGACGGGAGCCGAGTTGCCCGTCTACAAGAACGGGGCCAAGTACCATTTCTCCTTCCCCGGCTCGCTGCAGGGTTTTCAGGAAGATCCGGACCGCGAAACCGCGGGCATCACCACGTTGCGCAACATCCAAGGCCACAGCATATCCGGTGATCGCAGTCTGGCGCTGCGCTATCGCGGCATGGCGACCGGCAAATATTCCCGTGTCGAGACCTCTACCTTCATCCCGGATTATGCAACCTATGACCACTTTGACAAGCGGGGATACAGCCTGCTGGCCGCGCCCACGCTATATCCGGGCCAAGTGGTGACGGCGCGCATCGAAGCCTGTCCGCACAACGGAATGGCCGTGATGGCCAACCTCTACCTGAAACATTTTGGGGCGCAGGACGAGCTGCAGATCGTGCGGGGCGAGTGTGTCGAGCTGGCGCCCGGCGCCGAGCAGGTGTTTGAGTGGACCATTCCCGAGACCGGCGCCAATCCCATTGCCAAAATCGGCCTGGAACTCTGTTCCGAGGCATCCACGGCGGGCTACGTGTTCCTGGACTATCTCACATGGGACGGCGCGCCGGACTACGAAGTGCGCATTCCGGACACGTTCCACCGCACCCGTCCCATGACCGCGAGCGGTATCATGTGGAAGTATGCTTGGGTCAACGGCATCGATCACTACGAACGGTGGTACCCGGAGACATTCCGCCTGATTCACAACCAGGGCCGGGGCCTGCTGATCACGGGCACCCGGGACTGGCAGGACTATAGGGTGACCGCGGATGTAACCCCGCATATGGTCAAGGCCGCCGGTGTCGGGATCCATGTCCAGGGCATGAAGCGGTACAAGGCTTTCCTGCTGGGGCGGGATGGCATGGCCCGTCTGGTCAGCACCTTTGACGGCGAGGAAACAGTGCTGGCCGAAGCTCCTTTTCCCATGGAGTTTGGGGAAACCTATGATTTGGCTGTGGACATCAACCAAGGCCACATCACTTGTGCCGTCAATGGCGATGTAGTCCTGGAAGCCGAGGGTGGTCATCCCGTCCTGTGCTGTGGCGGTATCGCCTTGATCGTGGAAGAGGGCCGCACGGCCACCCACAAGGTGCAGGTACGGCCCGTCGCTTGATCTGCATGTTGCACTGCTCAGATAACAAAATGACTCTTCGTCTCCGGCGGGAAGGCTGGGCAATTTTGCCCGGTCCGTAGCAGCCCCACCGTCTGGTTGCCGCAGCAGTCACTTCCGTCCAGCCACAGGCGGGGTGGTTTCCCTGAAAGGGCTATGGCCGTTGGCTAGCTGGGCCGGTTGAACCCAGAGTGTTGATACTGCAGTCCCCTTTGTTATGGAGCAGTTCACATATACGCCCGGCCATAGTTCGGCACGACTCTCTATCGCGGACGCACGATACTGTACGATGCCCACCGCGAGGCCTGCAGCTTGCTTTGCTACGGTGTGAAGGTCCAACCGAATGTGGGCGAGCCCACTGTTTGGCTGATCGCCTGGACCAACCCTGGCGATAACGACTTTGCCGTCGCTGAGGAGGTCATGGTCGTTGGAGAGAACACCAAGCGGCCGGATCTTGTGCTCTACGTTAACGGTATGGCGCTGTAGTGTGCCTTGTCTTGTAGCAGGACTCTGTAACGCCCTTGAGAGTAGGGATTTCTGCAACCGGTACTGGTTCAGGCGCGGCCTCTGCTTCCACGGCTGTTTTGGTTGCGGAGGCTCTAGGCGTGTGGTGCCGGCTCCCGTCCGACGCGGAGCCGAAATGCAAGATCCCGCCGGTATGCCTGCACATCAGCTGCTGTAGGACGGCAAAAAGGAGGCCAGTCCTGCGTATGCCGTTTGCACCGACGACAGGCGACATTGCATTCGCGTCGACGAGGGACGCGCGCCCGGAGGTGGACCGCTTTGAGGCGCTGTGGCTGGAGACTGTGGCCGCCGTGATTCCCGCCTGGCAGCCATCCTTCACGATGCAGAGAAGTCCAAAGGGTGTGAAAAGGAGGAACGTCGCTGCCATCTCATCGAACAGTTTCGCCTCATTGCCATACGCCACGAGAAATTGAGCCGGACTTTCTTGGCTCTGGTACATCGGGGTGCCCTGTGGGTGTCATGTTGCGATAAATTGTCAACAAGCTCTAGATCTCGGAGGCGGCCGCGGCTGCAGAGACCGGTGGGGCGTGGCAGTGCCAAGACATGAGCGAAAGGAGATGTGGCGGCGCGTTTAGGACAGAGTCGGGCTTTGTCGTGATCTCCATATTTCCGGCGTGTGCCACTTTGCGCGCCGGTTGCGCCGCAGGATCCGGGGTGTCCCGTGATGCCACTGCACCAAGCAGTACAGAGCCGCCAAGGTCAATGTGCCGGCTTTCAGGAAAGGATGCCCCGCCATCCATCCTATCGTGATCACTTGGCCGGGCAGCAAGAGCCAACATCCGGCTTCTGCAATATCACTCCGCCGACGCCACACACCCAACCACAGCATGGTCGACAATAGGGTCAGAGACAGGATATGGTATGCCACCAATGCTATTTGGGGGTTTTGCGCCGTAGTCAAGCTGCCCAAAATCGGCCAAGCGGCGACCAGGCGTCCCCCCCACCCCTGTCCCGCGGCCTCTTCCAAGTACAAGAGCAGCAGCAACAATCCCATCCCCCAGATCATGAAGGCCCCGGCCGCCCCCGAGCAGGAGGGCGCGTGTGCGGGCAGGCACGGGCGTCTCCAGTACTGTGTCCGGGAGAGGCAGAGGCAATTGCCGATCCCAAGCCCACAACACGATCATCAGGGGCAGGATGATAGGGTCGAGCCACATGCTCAGGCCCAACGCATGGACTGGGAAGAAGGGATTGGAGGCCGGAGGATGGAAGGAGATGGTCGCACCGGGATAGACCAGCGCGTAGAATGTGGCAAAGAGCGCCGTGCCTCCCCACAGTCCCCACACGGACCACCCAATGACAGGGTGTGCCCGCCAAAACCCCCAGAGCACCACCAACGCGGGATAGACAAAGGCAAAGGTCATGGCCCGTCCGAACGCCGCGCCGCCCGCGTCCACGAATGCCACGCCGAAGGGCAGATACACGGACACGCGCAGGGCATAGGCAAACAGGGCGGCGCGTCCGATGCGGCGCCACCCAGAGGGTGACTCCCACCATGCTCGCAGTAGCCGTCCGCGGTGACGCCACAGAGTCATTGCAGGCAACATTGCTTGATCCCCTTCGCCCTAGTGGACAGTGGTAGACGTGTGGTGGTACCTAATGTTTGCGTGCGGCAATAGTCTCTTCAGGAGCCCGGCGCCAGCCGAGCAAGTGCCCAGCCTCGGGTCTGAATGATCCCGGTGGATTCCACGCTGGTACCATGCAGTGCGCCACACTTGAGAGAGGCACCCTTTGCCCCCTACGAGCTGGCCACACAGGTCCCGCGTCCGCTGCTGTGGATCTACATCCTCAAGCATGCCGGCTGGCTCCACACTGCCGCAAGCGAGATCCAGGTCCCCGTACACCAGGCCCTGGCTCGGCGCATCCTGAACGCGGCGCAGCTGTGGAGCCAGACTACCCGCCTGGGAAATCCCAAATCCCCCGCAACCGGCAAAATCCCCGTTGTGGCTGCTGAGACGACGGAGGTCATGGAGACCAGCATCGTCAATACGATGACCAACAGAGCTACGATACGTGTCATAGCATTCTCTTTATAGGGGATAAATTTTGTCCCGATACCTACAGAAACACTTGAACCCATATGTTGCTTTCTCCTTGTAGGGCTTATGCTCCTGACTATATATACAATGTATGTATCACTGTGTATCACTGTGTAACTTGATTGCAATTACCCTTCCGATGCAGGGTAATCGCATCTGCATAGGGCTGAGATCTAATCCGTGGAATGACCCTCCCTCCGCTACGACAGGGGCCTGTGATGTTCCATAACCGGCTGGGGAGGCCCCGTCATATCTCTTACTAGCTCCATCTCTCGTCGCCTGTTTTAGGTCCTGCCCGAGGTGTGTGCAACCTTGCAGGGAGGATGGGCTGGACCTACCTGTACCACGCAGGGTATGACCCGGCCTGGCCGGTGGTTTGTTTCGACAAGACTTCCCAGCCATTGCACCGGAGATACGGCCCGAAGGGCCGCCTCGACTTGGGCGGCAGGTCCGGTATGACTACGCGTACCGCCGCAGCACGTGCAACCTGTGTCTGTGCTGTGAACCCCAAGTCGGCGGGCGACAAGTGACTCTGATGGTGTGCTGCACGGCAGTAACCTGCGCCCAGCCGATTCGATGGCGGGTGGATGAGGCCTATCCTGAGGCCGAGGTGATCCGGCGGGTGCGAGACCATCACAACATCCATACCCCGGCCTCGCTGTCCCAAGCCTGTGCACTGGCCGCATCGCCCTCTGACTGGAATTCCCCTACACGCCCAAGCACAGCAGCTGGCTCCACAGGGCCGAGATCGCATGGAGCATCTTCGGCCGCGCGTGTCTGCTTCGGCACTGCAGGAAGAGCGCAACGCGGCCCGCATGACCCTCGGCTGGCGTTTCTCCACCCCGGCTATACGGCGCGAATTCGTATATCTCTATCTGGCAGAACCAGAGCGACTCAGTACTAGTGATATCAACTGCCTTAGTTTGAAGGGTGCAGGGAACGCAGTTTGATGCGGGCGATGGCGGTAGTGCAGGTGCAGTGCCAGTGGATGGCGATTCCTTGTCGGTTGCGGGGCATTTCCCAAGCGGCGATCTGCGTGTGGGACCCGCCGCGCGGGGTTGGGACGGCCTCGTCGGTTCGTTCGCATCTCCTAGGTCCAGTAAGACATGGTGGCAGCGCAGACTGACGGTCTGCTGGTCGCAGGTGGTGGCTTCCCGTGCGGTGTGTTTGTCTGGGGTCTAAGGTCTCGGTAACACATACCAAGACCAAGGCACATTCTCCCCGGGCAATCAAGGCTCCCATCTGACACCCTGAAAAAAAACTAGGTACTAGGGGGTGTCGTCAAAACGATTGAGTCCCCAGCTCCAAAGCCCGGAGCTGGCAGATCGCCCGAAACGAAGCGACATGCTGGACATACCAGGTGGCCCCGCCCCGCCATGGCTTGAAGGCCAGAAAGGCGTTCTCCACCCGATGCCGCCACGGGTACAGCTCCGGGTCCTAGGTGCGGGCTTGCTTACGATGGCGGCGAGGCGGGATCACCGAGATCATCCCCTGCGCCCAGACGGCGGCCCCGACCGGATCGCTGTCGTAACCCCGGTCCGCTATGAGAACCTCTGCCTCTAGGCCCGCCATCAGGTCCACGGCTTGGGTCCCCGGGGTCAGTCCCATCCGGACGGGCCGCCCCTGCGCGTCCGCGGCCCGATGCAGCTGGGAATTCAGCCCCCTTGGGTGCGCGCCCTCTGCGGGTTGCCGCCCTGGGGCCGGCGGCATGAGGATGGACCTGGATAGGGCGGGCGTCGATCAGCAACGCCGCGCCGTCCGGTGCGTCCCGCACGGCCGCCCACAGGGCGGCCCATACGCCCCGATCGCGCCACCGGCGGCAGCGGCGGGGGGTATGCTTCCCGTCGCCGGAGTCGGGGGGCAGGTCGCGCCCCGGCGCCCCGGTGCGCAGAATCCCAAACCCGGCATGCAAAAACCGCCGGTGGTCCGCGGCGAGGCGACCCACCTGGCCCGGACCTCCGGGCAGCAGGGGTTCCCGACGTGGCCCGACGCGGTCCGAGATGTCGGGGCGCCGGTGTGCGGCGGTCCTGCGAGGCTCCTCCCTCTGTGTGTGTCCCCTCAGTGTACCCGCAAATCCCTGGTTTGACGACATCCCCTAATGTCGCGGGCCGGGGGCTTTGGCCTACCCGGTGGAGGGGGCTCGCACGGTTCGAGAGGGCAGGCTTCAGACTCGCTGGGCCCAGGGAATTTCCGTCAGTCCCATCCGGCTGATCCCGCTGGATTCTCGGGCCAGACGTACGGCCTGGCGATCTCTCTGGCGCGCGGCCTAGCCGAGTCCGGCCGCCTTCTGGCAGCAGCAGGGGCCGTGGTCACCAGAGTTGAGCGGGAACGGGACGTTACCTAATGCACCATGGCGCCACCTGCAGGTGGCGCCGGACTGGCAGTATGTCCGGCAGGTTTCCGGAGACTCGATGCTCATGCCAGGCCACGGGTCTGTGGGCTGGTTCAGCTGCAAGTGGAAAGACCAAGCTCGTCGAAATCATGATCAGGTACATTTTGTAAAGACACGGGAATGCGCCCTGTCAGCCGGTTGCCGGCGAGGAGCAGTGTCTCCAGGTGGGCGAGGCGGTCCAGTTCAGGGGGAATGCACCCTGTCAGCTGGTTGCCGTCTAGGTCCAGCCGCTGCAGGCGGGCGAGGCGGCCCAGTTCGGGGGGAATGCGCCCCGTCAACCGGTTGCCGGACAGATTCAACCACTTCAGCTGGGTAAGCCGGCCCAGTTCAGGGGGAATACACCCCGTCAGCTGATTACCGGACAGGTTCAGCCCCTGTAGGTGGGCGAGGCGGCCCAGTTCGGGGGGAATGCACCCCGTCAACCGGTTGCGGGCTAGGACCAGCACCTCCAGGTGGGCGAGGCGGCCTAGTTCGGGGGGAATGCACCCCGTCAACCGGTTGCCGGACAGGTACAACCGCTGCAGGTGGGCGAGGCGGCCCAATTCGGGGGGAATGCACCCCGTCAACTGGTTGCCGGACAGGAGCAGCGCCTGCAGGTGGGCGAGGCGGCCCAGTTCAGAGGGGAGGAAACCCGTCAGCTGATTGTTGGCGAGGAGCAGCAGTTGCAGGTGGGCGAGGCGGCCCAGTTCGGGGGGAATGCGCCCCGTCAACTGGTTGCCGGATAGGTACAATCGCTGCAGGTGGGCGAGGCGGCCCAATTCGGGGGGAAGGGAACCCTGCAACGAAATACCGACAAGGCTCAGGGCCACCACGCGTAGAGAGATATTGTCCTCGGCCACACCGACCCCCTTCCACTCCGCGAGAGGCCGGCCAGCATCCCAATTGAGGCCGGCAGTCGCTGCTCGCCTTCGCAAGGAATACAGCAGCCTTTCGCAAAGCGCGCTCCACACTCCCACCGGCCTGGCCAGGGTGTTTCGGAGGGAAAGCAACACTTCACAGTCCCGCACCAGCTCCGGATGGGCCTCAGGATGAGGCGCCACAGCAACCGCAGGTCCTTCTTCCCCACGTACATCGGATACGGTCTTGTCCATCCTGCTTGTTCTCCTTATCCTTTCTCTGGGCTGTAGAAGCCCGGCATAACCGGGGGCCATGTGCCCCCGGGCACATGCGTCTCCATTGGGTTTCGGAGGAGGCCCCTCTGAGGACACAGACACCTGTCTCTCACCCCTATCGCTGATGCGCCGTACCCTTGGCCGGGATGATGGATCCTACGGGAGCCTGTGGCGGGTACTATGTTGCAGGATAGCCAGGTCAGGGGTGGCCGGACCCGTGCGGATACGATGGTCATCCTCGGGCAAACTAACATCCAGGACCCCGTGATGGGAGTTTTTCGACTCTTCCCGGGCGGGTCCGGGTCGAATCCGTACGCCGGGCGTAGGGATCCCCGCGCGGCAGTTCCGGCAAGGAGTGCCGCCGCGCCTCAGGAAGCGGGCCCAAGAGGGCGAGTGCCGCGCGATGGTTCGCACCACTACCGCCCAGGATATCCGTCACTTTGGACAACGTCGTCCGCCAGTGACGGGTACTGTGGGCGGGCGTTTAGGCCCGGGCCCGGCTGCAGCAGGCTCAGCTCTCACCCTATCCCATATTTATATGTTCCTTAATTGATGCACGAGATGATGGACATTGGCTGGGTGCAATCTTTCTCTCGGTCTTCGGGTCTGGGGCCATGATACGTTGGAAGTCTGTCTGTCCCCCCAGTACCTCTATCCGAGCGCGTGTGTCGTCACCGCATCCGGGTCACGCGTACGGCGAAGTTGCGGACATCAGGCGTGAGGATGCGCGCGGTGTCGATGACGATGGCGAGGACCCACGCCGCCGCACTCGCCGTCCACTCCGGCAGCGTGACCGCCACGCCGCGACCTGGGGAGGTGGAGTACCACCACCCCACCTCGGCCGGCACCTTGATCGAGTGCGGCTCAGGTACGGTGGCTACCGGTCCGAAAGCGAACGCTTCGGTGTTCTTCTGCTGCAGGCGGGCGACTAGTTCTGCCTCGGTATGGCTCCCGAGCAATTCGTAGTCAAAGGCGACGAGCGTTTCCACTGTTGTCTTCCGGGCAGTGTTGAACCAATTGAGCCCACAGAAGGGACTATCAATGGGATAGCCACCGGGTCGTGGACTGGGTTTGGGTTCCAGGCCACTTGCCGTCACCTGAAGCCCGGACAACTCGACGATCCCGAAGCGGCCGAGCGCGTCGGCGAAGCACTGGGTCAACGCCGACAACGCCTTGGCGGGCTCGACAGCCCTGCGTCGGCGTTCCGGGCGTACTTTGAAGTGGACACGCTTGATCCAGTCCATGTTTCCGGATTTGACGATACTGCTTTCTCCGGATCCCAGTCCGACCTTTACCCATCCGATCCGGGAGGCATCGAGCCCGGCGGTCAGCTTTGCCTCCTCCATCCCCCAGAGCAACGAGCGGGGGTGGGGGAGACTCAAGGTGGACCACCCCATCAATTCCGCGCGCGCGTTGAAAACGCTGTAGAGATCCTCCTCCTCGGCATCAATGATCGCCGAGTTGGGCGCAAGCTGTCCGAAAGCCTCAAGGAAAAGCGTCGGTGACATGACAACTGTTCTCTACCTACGATCCGGTGACGATCACGGCGGCACCTCCAAGACGCAGCACGCTCTGCCCCGTACTGTTTTGACCTTTCACTCCTAATCCCGCCAGGGCCGGCAATCGACAGCCGCTTCAGCGCGTTTCTTGATGGGCGCCTCTATGACGCCGGGAAGGTCGACATCGACCACGCTCTGAAATCTAGTGGTTGCGTCCGAGACGCAGTGGTGCCGGGCAGTCGTCCTCCTGCCTCTGGTTCCTCCAGGCCGGACGG
>DAOUKB010000074.1:0-6048 GCA_034421855.1 Anaerolineales bacterium | reverse complement strand
ATCCACAGGCCTGAGTGCACGGTACAAGAGCTGTTTGCGCGGAAAGTTACAGGTGCCAACGACTCGGCAATGAGCACTTCCGCTCTCGCATCCTGACAGTCCCGGTCGGCATCAATCCAGTGTCGCCATTCGCCCCGGTCGTAGGCGACGCCCTGCAGATGGCGCGACACGACCAACCTCTCCAGTCGGTTCGTATGCACGTCTACCGTCTCTGGGGCCGGAACCGGAGCAGTGGTGGGAGTGGGTTTGGGTTGCACCGCTGCAGATCCGGCGTCCTGCGTCGCGGATGTGGGTATCCGGAGGGCAGTTCCCACGTATATCTTGTTGAGGTCCGTGATTTCAGGGTTTAGCGCCCGCAGCTCGTCCAGCGTGATGCCGTGGGCGGCCGCAATCGCGCTCAGGGTGTCTCCTGCGCGGATGTAGTAGGTGGTCGTCTCTTCTGCGATGGCGACGGCTCCGTTCAGGCCCAGCAGCAGCCCCGTGATTACCAGCCATTTGAGCAGGAAACCCTTGCCCGTCTTTCTTGCTGTCCCTGGCATTGATTCCCTCCGTTCTTGGTATCGGCCTGCGAATGTAGCTTTCTAGTGTTATATGTCGTACATAGTATACACTATCTGGCAGCGATTCCTGCCGTCCGGGAAGCTGCACGGGCCGCCCAAGCCGAAACGGAGATCGCAAGACTGCGGGCCCTGTTGCGGGACGCTGGCCACGAAGCCGCCGACTTCCCCACCTGACCCCCGCCATGGGCACCGGCGCGGCCGCCGCGGCCGCCTACGGCAGAGATTGACTGGTCGCAGCAGCGGCAAGGCGTTACCGATAGACTTGCCGCCGTCCGTCCCGGGGTCACGGATTGGGCGCCGTCCAGTCCGGATGCCCCCTCCCCGGATCAAGCCGCGAGTTGCGCTGTCGTATCCGTACGGACCTCTGCCTCTGGCCGCCTCGGAAGCCGTAGGGCGAGAGCAGTGAGCACCGTTGGAGCCGCCAGGGCGCGACCAGTACGATGCCGCCCAGCCACATCTCTGCCATCTCTGCCGACAAAACCGCGACTGGGCAGCCCGGACGCCGCGCGTTCGCAACTCTCCAGCGGTCTGAACCGTCAGGGATGCGGTCGGACTGCCAGGCGGCAGTCCGGGCGCTTTGACGATCTGGGATTTTCTCCGGGCAACCCGATCGAACAACGACGAGTCCATGTACTCTGAAGATGCGCGCCGGTCCGATGCAGGAGCAGATGCGGTGGCGATAGGCGTCGGCCTGCGGAGGATTGCACATAGCGGGAGGGCAACTTCTCGATGTTAGACTTTAGCGACGCTGGAGCAGTCGGCTTGGGGCGAGTTTTGGCCATTGCAAGAGGTTCCCATGAATTCCATCATCAGTCGTGAAGTAATTCTGAAAACGCGTCCGGAAGGTGTGCCCACGGCGGACAATTTCAGTATCCGGGAAACCGCATTGCCGGACTTGGAAGGCAATCAGATCCTGATCAAGAACCGCTATATGTCGGTAGATCCCTATATGCGGGGACGCATGCGGGCCGGCCCGAGCTATGCCGCGCCCTTTGCTGCCGGCGAGGTCATGAACGGCGGAGCCGTAGGCGAGATTCTCGAATCCAACCATCCCCACTGGGCCGTGGGCGACATCGTGTTGCACATGAACGGCTGGCGGGAGTATCACGTATCCAGCGGCATCGGCTTGACCAAGGTGGACGAGGCCGTGGCGCCGATGCAAGCCTTTCTGGGCGTGGCCGGCATGCCGGGCCAAACGGCCTATTTCGGCCTCCTGCGCATCGGCGCCCCCAAGCCGCACGAGACCGTCTTGGTCTCGGCAGCCTCCGGAGCGGTGGGGAGCATGGTCTGCCAGATCGCCAAGATCAAAGGCTGCCGGGTCGTAGGCAGCGTCGGTACAGACGAAAAGGCCCAGTGGCTCCTGGAGGAAGCAGGCGTGGACGACGTCATCCGCTACAAACAGGAATCCGATTTGACCGCGGCCATGGCCGCCAAATGCCCGAAAGGGATCGATATATACTTCGAGAATGTAGGGGGCGCCCATCTCGAGGCGGCCCTCGCCAACATGAACATGTTCGGACGGATTCCCTGTTGCGGAATGATTTCCCGGTACAACGATCAGGAGCCGGCCGCGGGACCTTCCAACCTGATCTCGATCGTGGGCAAACGGCTCACACTACAAGGCTTCATCGTGTCCGACTTTGCCGAAGAAACCGCGGAATTCTACCGGGACTTCAAACAGTGGAAGGACGAAGGCCGCATCAAGTGGCAGGAAAGCATTGTGCAGGGCATCGACAAGGCTCCGGAGGCGTTCATCGGGCTCTTCGCCGGCGCCAACCAGGGCAAGATGCTGGTCGAACT
Organism: Anaerolineales bacterium; assembly: GCA_034421855.1. GTDB lineage: Bacteria > Chloroflexota > Anaerolineae > Caldilineales > Caldilineaceae > Bin34. Next base: position 3,688 of record DAOUKB010000074.1, on the reverse strand, counting down.
GAATGTCTGAGTCGGAATCCCGGATAGACCCATGACGATTCTGCGCTTCGCCGACGTCGCGCGACTGCCCTTGCCCGGCGACAACGTCGCCATCGTGTCACGGCGTCTGGAACAGGGCACCCGCATCGAAACCCCCGCGGGCCCGGTCGCACTGAACGCCACGTTGTTGGAAGGCCATCGCTTCGCCTGGGCGCCCATTGCCAAAGGGGAACCGGTGCTTTCCTGGAACCTGCCGTTCGGAACTGCCGTCACCGACATTCGGCCCGGCCAATACATTTGCAACAACGATATTCTGCAGACCTTGCGAGGCCGAGATATCGATCTGGACTTGCCCGAGCGCCCGAATTTCGAGAGTGAAATTCCGCCCTTCGAGCTGCAGGAAGCCGAGTTTTCGCCCAGTCCGCCTACCCGTCTTTACGCAGAGCCGCGTACGTTCCGAGGATATCCGCGTCCCGGAAGACGCGGTACCGGCACCCGCAATTACGTGGTTTTGCTCGGAACTTCATCCCTGACGAGCGGTTTCGTCAGAGCCCTGGAAGACAGGCTACGGCCGGAAGCGGCCGCTCTGCGGAACGTGGACGGCATCGTGGCCGTAGCTCACACCGAGGGCGCAGTCCCTGATCCCCACAATCGGGAAACGGTGCTGAGAACGCTGGCCGGCTACATGGTGCACCCCAACACAGGGGCCATATTGGCCGTGGACTACGGCACCGAGGCCGTCACGAACGCCAGCCTGTACGACTTCCTCCGAGACCACGGCTATGCCGTGGAGCTGGTGCCGCATGCCTTTCAATCCCTGCAGCCTACCTTCGGCGAGGCGTTGGAAGCAGCGGCAGCCACCGTCAGATCCTGGCTGCCGCAGGTCGATGCGACGGAACGGCAGGAAAGACCCCTCGCCGACCTGAAGATTGCGCTGCAGTGCGGCGGTTCCGATGCTTTTTCCGGCATCTCCGGCAACCCTTTGGCCGCGTGGGCGGCACGCGAGGTCATTCGCCATGGAGGGGCTGCCAATCTGGCGGAAACCGACGAATTGATCGGCGCCGAGGCCTACGTACTGCAAAGCGTCAAAGATTGGTCCACGGTCCGGCGGTTCGTGGAGGTCAGCGAGAGGTTCAAAGCCCGCGCGGCCCGGCACGGTCATTCGGCGGCCGGCAATCCGTCCGGCGGCAACAAATTCAGGGGCCTGTACAACATTTTTCTGAAATCCATCGGGGCCGCCATGAAACGGCATCCCGACGTACGCTTGGACGGGGTTTTGGAGTACGGCGAACCGTTCCCCGGCCCCGGCTACTATTTCATGGACAGCCCGGGCAACGACCTGGAAAGCATTGCCGGACAGGTGGCGACCGGTTGCAATCTGATTTTCTTCGTGACCGGCAACGGCTCCATCACCAATTTCCCGTTCGTGCCCACACTGAAGATCGTCACCACCACCGACCGGTACGACCTGCTGCACAACGACATGGACGTCAATGCAGGGCTCTATCTGGACGGGGCCGACATGGATGTCTTGGGACAGGATTTTTTCGAACTTACGTTGCGGGTAGCCGCAGGAGAGCAGACGCGCGGCGAGCGGGCCGGTCATGCGCAGATACAGCTGTGGCGCAACTGGGATCTGGGCGGCGGACAAACGGATCTGCACCATCCCGCACCGCCCTTGCCGGGTACGCCTTTGCCTGTAGACGCCCCACCGCAGATGCCGGACTTCAGTTGCCAGGGATTGGTGTATCAGGGACAGACAGTATCCAACCCCACCTGTCTCATAGTGCCTACCAGCCTGTGCTCAGGCCAAATTGCCAATCTGGCCGTCCGCCGGCTGCGCCACGCCTATCCCCATGCCGAAGAGAGGGGACTTTGCTTTGCGACCCTGGTGCATACCGAAGGGTGCGGCGTATCCAGTGGTTCTTCCGAGGAACTGTATACACGGACTCTGACCGGCTACATTCAGCATCCGCACGTCCAGCATTGCCTACTGCTGGAACACGGCTGCGAAAAGACCCATAACGATTTCATGCGTCGCGCCTTGCAGGATGCTGCCGTGCCCACCGATCGTCTGGGTTGGGCCAGCGTGCAGTTGGATGGGGGCATAGCGCGGGTATTGGACAAGATCGACGCCTGGTTCGACGCCCAGACGACAGAGATCCGCGACGCGAGTCCGGAGACCCGGGGAACAGGGTTGGGAGATCTCCGGATCGGATTGGCCAGTCTGGGCGTACTGGGCAGCGCCGGGGCGAACTTGCTGAGAGCCTGTGGCCAAGCCGTGGCAAGCGCCGGGGGATATGCCGTCGCCGTAGCAGGCACCGAAGCGGGCGCGCTCTTCGGGACCGACGAGGCAACGGAGCCCACGCTGGCTTATGCCCAAAAGGCCACCGTTCCCGGACTGCACCTGATGGACTGTCCCACGCCGCACTGGGTGGAAACCCTTTCCGGGTTAGGAGCCACGGGCGTCGACCTCGTGCTGGTGCATGTGGACAGGCACCCTGTGCAGGGCCATCCGTTCATACCTACTTTGCAGTTTACGACTGCCGCAATCCCGCAAGGCGCAGAATCCCTGGATGTCGATCTGGTCCTAGACCCAACCGGCGAAGACGATGCCAATTTGCAGGTGTTGTGCGACGCCGTGGGAGCCGCGCTGTCTCGCAAGCTCCAGGTCAAATCGATGCAGACCGGCAATGTGGACTTCCAGATAACCCGCGGCCCCAGCGGCATCTCGCTGTAATCCGCATCGCCACCGCAGTGGCTCACCGTTGCTCCCCGAGATTACAATACACAGGCTGAGCGGGAAGGACCTTGGCGTCGTCCGGAGCCGATCGGAATCCTACTGTTGCCACAAGGATATTCTCATGGGGAAACGTCAAAGAGCATCTGCATTGTTGTTCTGTCTGTTCGCGATCCTGATGCTGTGGTCGGGTTCTGTTCTGGCTTTGGAGGACTGCCACAGCGACCAAATCAAGGTTTACGATGGATGGGACGCGGAGGAACTGTATCTCGAAGCCGAATTGCAAGCCGATACTCGACACTTGGAATGGGGTACGAAGGTCTGTCAGCTCGACAGGAAAAGGCGCTGGCGGAACACTTGGATTCGAGTCCGCACTGAAGACAATCGGACAGGGTGGTTGGATGAAGACGATCTGTTTGATGAAAGCGATTTCCTGTTGCGGGTCCAAAATCGACACGGTGACCAACTCGATGCTCTGGAAAGGCTCTTGACGCAACTAGTCGAGTTGGAAAGCAAACTGTTGCAATACGCTCCCGATGCCTTGGACAGCCATCGCAGTGTCCGGAATACAGTCGCGCAACTTGACATCGACGCAACCTTACGGCTTCCCATCAATGCCGTCAGTATGCCAACTACAATGGAAGAAGACGGTGCCGTGGAAGAGGACACGGTCATGCAGGCCGAGCCGCCTACGGCAACGCCAGTTCCCGTACCGCCGACACCTACACCCACTGCTGCTCCAGTCATGCCGGCGACGGCGACGGTAGACGTACATACGAACCGCCTGGAGAGGTTGGTCGTGTCGCGCCATCTGCAGGGCGTCGCCTACGACCGGGGCGAATGGCGACACTGGATTGATGCCGACCGGGACTGTCAGGATGCGAGAGCGGAAGTGCTCATTGCCGAGTCGTTGGCACCTGTAACTTTCCGCGCAAACAGCTCTTGTACCGTGCACTCAGGCCTGTGGAT